>NZ_JAVDXI010000006.1:0-304093 GCF_031457805.1 Caulobacter sp. BE264
GGGCTTCATCTTCGTTCCTTCGTCACTGCGACGAAGCCCAGATCCTCCTCAACTCACAACCTCAAATCTGTGCCAGTGGTGCTGACGGGGGACAGGCGCCGTGATCGCGGCCTCGTGGCGGCGCTCAGGATCAGAAGCGCTGCCGGCTTTTGCTTCCGCGGCCGCGGCCAGGCCTGGCCCGCGCGCATCCGGATCGGGCGAGGACGGCATTGCGGTTTGACAGGCTACGATGAGGGCCGACAGCACCAGAACGCCGCCCGTCTTGGCGACAACGGTGACGGCGGCCCGCACGTCAGGACGCTTGGTGAAAGACGAGGGCATAGATCAGACTCCCAGGGATCGCGTCACCGCAATAACTGGGACGCCAATCACACCGTTCTAGCCGTCGATTTCGCCAAATATACAGTTCTAGTATGTACCAGTTCTCAAAATCACTCCTATAAGTTCAGGAAATTTGAGGAAAATAGCAATGTGTAGAAATACTACTATTTTTGAATCCAAAATTTCCCGACATCTTGAAACTCTAGTTATATAAATTCTGTGTCGCGCGCCATTCGCTCGCGAGGACGCCGTAGATCAGGGAATCCCGGACGCCGATATGCGTGCGCCATTCCCCCCGAAGGCGGCCCTCAAGCGTAAAGCCAAGCGCCCGCAGCAGCATGATCGAGGGCTTGTTGTCCGGGTCGGTGTCGGCAAAGACGCGCCGCTGTCCTAGCGCGAAGAGTTGCTCAACGAGCATTGCGACAGCCTCGTACGCATAGCCCTGCCCTTGCGCCTCGCGCGCAACCAGGTAACCGATCTCCGATACGCCCTCGCGCTTCTGGCCGGTCGAAACAAAGCCGATGGCCTGCTCTTCACCCGTGCGCGTAATCGCCCATGACCGCCAATCTGACTGATCGTCCTGCGCAAAGTAGGCGCGCAGGTCCTCGACATGTTCAAAGGGGGCGCGGGACCACCACCGCATCATGTCTGGATCGGCCATGGTCGAGAACAGGGCGTAGGCGTCAGACGGGCGTCGCGGGCGAAGCCTCAGGCGGCGTGAGCTCGCCGCCTCCGCAATGACATCCAAGTTCAGCTGAGCGCGCTGCATTCACTTTCTCCTTTTTGAAGGGCGGCGCGCAGATGGCCCAGAAGGAGCGTCCTGCGGGGTCGCTTTACCGCCCGCGCGCCTTTGCGGCGGACCGCTGGGCCTAGCGCATCAGCGCGGCTCTGACGGCGGCGCTGTAGGTTTTTCCCACCCTGATTTCGGCGCCGTCGGTCAACACCAGGACCAGTGATGAGAAGGGTGCGGGTTTGATGCGAGCGATGGCTCCGCGGCGAACGATCGCGCTGCGGTGCACGCGCCAGAAGTCTCCTGGACTAAGCCGACGCTCGAGGGACGCCAGACTCTCTTGGTAGAGATAGTCGCTGGCCGGGACATGAATGCGGACATAGTCGCGGTCGGCCTGAAAATAGAGGATGGTTTCAGGCGGAATGCGCACGTAGTGGCCGCCGGACTTCACCCAGAAATCCCGCACCGGATCGGAATTGGCGTCCAGGTCGCGCTTGAGAGATGACAGGGTTTCCTGCAGCTCGACGATACGATCGGCCTGACCCTGGGCGTGGGCGGCGCTGCGCGCGCGAGTCATCGCCAGGGCAAAGCGCCCAGGCTCGATCGGCTTGGTGACGTAATCAATGGCGTTGGCGTCAAACGCCCGCAGCGCATGATGATCAAACGCCGTCACGAAGACGATAGCCGGCGCAGCGCCCCCTAGACGATCGAGCAGCTCAAACCCCGCGCCGCCGGGCATCTGGATATCAAGCAGGAGAATGTCGGGCATGCGCTCGTCGACGCGGGCCTTGGCCTGGATTATGTCGCCCGCTTCGCGGATCTCACCGACCCAGTCGAGCTTGTTGAGCAGTCGGATCAGTCGGCGACGCGCCAAGGGCTCGTCATCGACGACGAGGACCGATAGGGGCGTCATTCGGTCCTCCAGGGCAGGTCCAGCGCCGCGCGATAGACACCTGGCGCTGCGGGCCCCGCCGTGAACTGCCAGTCGTTTTGAAACCGCGCGCGAAGCCGACCCGCGACGTTCTTGAGCCCAACACCCATACCAAGGGGCTTTGGTCCGACCATCTCGACGGGCATGTTGTTTTCGACCACGACCTGCAGGCGGTCAGCCTCGCGTCGGGCCGAAAGCCAGATGCTCACCTGGCCGGCCATGGCGCCAACGCCGTGTTTGATGGCGTTTTCGATCAAGGGCTGGAGGATCAAGCTGGGCACCAGGGCGTGGCGCACGTCGTCAGGCATATCGATATGGAAGCTCATGCGATCCGAAAAGCGCTGGTGCTCGATCTCAAGATACTCTTCCTGAAGCGTCAGCTCTTCGGACAAGCGCACGTCATGGAAGGGATCAAGCGTCAACGTCGTGCGCAGGAAGGTCGACAGCGACAGCACCATTTGCTCTGCGCGCGTGGCCGAGCCTTCCTCAATCAGCCCGGCGATCGAGTTGAGCGTATTGAACAGAAAGTGCGGATTGATCTGATAGCGCAGGGCGCGCATTTGGGCCGAAAGCGCCTCTTCGCGCACCGCCGCCAGCCGTCGCTCACGATCACGAACATCCAGACTAAACAGTAGTGTCAGAAACACGCACGACCAGCCGAAGAACGCGACCCAACACATAAACAGGTCTTCGACATTGGCGCGAATAGAATAGTTCAAATTCGCAGACGCGAAGAAGACCCGATAGACCTCTCGCATAACAAAAAAATCAGCAAACGCGACGCAGGTCGCAATGATAAAGCAAACGATGACATTGTATATCATCTTGCTTCTGCGGAACTTCCAGACCGCGACCGACATGACGAAGTAAGACGTGACGCCGGCGATCAAATCGACCAGCATGGAGTAGCCCGCAAAGCCCTTGGGGTCGGCTTGGCCGGGTCCGGCCTCAAAGAACTGAGTCGCCGCGCCATAGATCAACGCCGTCAGACACAGGTAGGTCATCCCCAACCTGACCGCTTCCCCCACCAGGGCTCTTCGGCTCGGCGCTCCGTCGTCCATATCCATCGCCCCTGGTTCGCAAGGTTGGTAAGAATGACCTGCGGCCTGGTTTGTCATCCGTCAGCGTAGAACTGGTACACTTTAGAAATTGCTCGCACAGGCCCCTACGCCGACAAGGACGGCTGTTGATCCGCGCTAGGCGAGCCCCCCCATGAAGAGCGCGAACGGACTTGTCGCCGTGGGCATGATCCTTATCAGCGCGTTGATTTTCCTGCGCCACGATCTGAGGGGCTGGACTCCCAGCAATCCTGGTGACCCACGGTCCGTGGTCGAGCCGATCCGGCTGACTGATCGGCGCTTTTCCGTCTCAGATTGCCTGCCAGGAACGGTCAGCCCCTGGAACCTCCCGCAATCGGACGAACTCAATGGTGATGCGACGGCCACGGTGCTGTCTTGCCGAAGCCGAGAACACGCCATCCTCTTGGCCCTGGCCTATTTGGCCGCAGCGGCCCTGGGACTCGCCCTTTTTGCGCGTTCACGGCGCGGCCGTCCCTAGGGCCTTTCGCACGCCCACTAAAGACCCGCGCAGGCCGGCGGCGCGACATCGACAGCAATCAGAGCCCGATCGCCGCTCGTGGCGGTCAGACTAAGGCTTTGCACGCAGCTGGCCAGCCCGCGGTGCGCGCGGGTGCGCCGACAGGACATGGTGAGTGTTCCATCTTGTCCAGGCGTGGGCGGTGCGCAGCCAAACCCCGTCGCCTGCAAGGCCGCGAGGGCTTGGGCCAAGGGCGCGCCAAGCCTGATGCGGGCGCGAACCTCCTGCTCAAGCTTAGGCTGCGAGGCCGCCGAACAGCCCAGGAGGCAGGGCCAAAGCGCCACGAAGATCAGGACCGCTCGGGGTGCTAACCGGCCGATCACTCAAGCCCGCCCAGAACCTTGGCGGCGATGGTGAGCGTAAACTGCGGCTTGTGATCGGGGTAGAAGCCGGGCGCCTCGCCGAAGATCGCTGGATCCGAACCTGCGGGGGCCGCAAGGTCGCTGATCAGGTAGCGCAGGTTCAGCGCCTGCTCGGCCCTCAGATCGGTGGCTGCGATCGCCGCTACGAACCGCGCGCCTTGCGCCGAAGCGAAGCTGAAGGTCACGCTCTCAAGCGCCCAACGGCAGCGGCCGAGCCCGAAATAGTCTTCGTCGACCAGAGCGTCATCCCAGGCCCGAACAACAAAGCGCCCCTCGCCAGCGGTCTGGACAGACGCGGTCAGTCGATATCGCTGGGTCAGGCGCACCCCGCCCAAAGCGCGCTGATAGTCCATCGGCGTACAGTCGCGATTGTCCACGCGGTAATGGAGGCTCGCTCGGGGCGGTCCAATATCCGAGGTCAATCCGCGTAAGCTGAAGGTGATCTCGTGGCCCTTCTTGGGGGCCAGGCTCAGTTTTGGTTGGATGGCCGGCTGGGCCAGCGCAACCTGGCCAGGCTCGGCTGCAAGAACGCAAAGGCCTGCGGCGGCCAGGCCTTTGAGGACGTCGTGCGCGGCGCGCGCGCGCCGGCGAGGCGCGTTGGGGCGCAGATCGTAAAGTGTCATGGCGCCATGGGGTCTCTGGCCGCCCCTTCACCGTCAAGACGACGCGCCGCACCGGTACGCCAAGCCCTTCCCCTCCAAGGCATGGCAGCTTGGCTGACGCGCCTTTGGGCTCGCCAATGTGAAGCGAGTCGATGAGGGCGCGCTGCGGTGAAGCGATGCGCCCGGCCGCGATCGCCCTCACGCTCGTCGGTCCGAAACAGCCATTCGTCGATAAAAGTGACGTCGACCCCGGCTGACCAAGCCCTCCGCATGAGCCTGGATTGAAGGGGCCGCTGGGGCTCAGCAGAGTCAGGGCCTAGGACGACCAAGACTCTTGGAAAGAGTGTTTATGCCCGCTTTGCAGCTGATCAACGCCGCGCCTGGTGAGCCGGCCGCCATGTCCACCGGAAGGGGCCAGACCCTGTCGCTTGAGTCGGAGACGTCGATGATCCTCTTCGCCGTGCGCGCCGACAAGGCCCTGGACGCCGTCGAGACGCTGAAGACCGCTCTGCCGCAGGGCAGCTTGCTGTGCGCCGGCCCCAGCGGCGCGTGGCGCCCCGTAGAGACCGCGACCGACACCCGCGCGAGCCTGTCGGTCCGCCAGCTCGAAATCCTAAGGCTGCTGGGCAGCCGCATGTCCAACAAGGAGATTGGCCGAACCCTGGGCCTGTCGCACTTTACAGTGCGCAACCATATCTCGCAGCTTCTCAGGCTCTTCAACGTCCCCTCGCGCGGCGCGGCCGCGGCGCTCTGGGGCGGCGCTGATCTGTGAGCCGCCGCCGCGCGCTGCGGCGCTTGGCGCTATTGCTTTGCGCTGGTCCTTGGCTGTGGCCCCTGCACAGTCGGGCCGCCGAGCCTGAAGGTGCGCCGGGCGATGGCCTTGACCGGGTTATCGACGCGGCCATCGGCGACTGGAACCAGGATGGTCACCCTGACTTGGCCTTGTTGATTGCGCCCTCGTCCCCGACCACCTCGGTTATGGCCGAGTTGAGGGTCTATATCCGGCAAACACCAGATGGGTCTTTTCTCGCGCCGGCCCAAACGCTCGCCCAAAGCGTCTGGGGCTATTGGCCAAAGGCGGGCGGGCGCGGGCGAGAACCGTCGTTGCGAGTGGTCGGCGGCGCCTTGGCGATTGTCGAGCGCAACACATCCACAGGACGCTATCGGTTCCAGCGTCAACGCACCCTGGCCTGGCGCGAAGGCGGCTTCGTACTCGCAGGCCTTTCCGACGTCATCCACGATACGCAAAGCCAGACCCGCCTCCTCTGTGACCTCAACCTGCTCACAGGCCGAGGCTATCTCAACGGCAAGCCCGTGCGCATCGCCGCGCGAACGATCACACTGGCCGAGGCCGACGAGGGCCTGGCTTGCACCGACGTGATCCAGCCTTAGGGGCGGGCCGACGAGCAGCCCCTGACCTCAGACGCCTGGCTCTAGGCCCCATCTAGGGCCGGCGCTCCGTCACAGAAGGCCTCCACGGCGCGTCTGCGGCGGCGGCGTGAACCTGGGTCGGGCTTTGCGGGCAAGGCGCGTGGGGGGAGGATGCTCAGTAACGGCGCGGTTGGCCCTGACCTGCCCCCAAGGACGGGGATCAAGTTAGGGGGCCGCGCCGATGCTCAAGCCTTCACCGTCGCAAACGGCGTTTCGGACAGCGGCAGAAGTCGGGAGTCCTCAACCGCCGCAGTGCGGTGACCAAGCCCTGCGAGATATCCCGCATGGCTGGCGAAGGCGAGGAAGGACGCCACATCGGACTGTCTGATGAGCATCGCCAGATCCCACGTCTCATCGGCGGGGCCGATCAAGAAGGAACCGCCACGACCCAGAAACAGAATGTCGCCCCCCGTCTCCCGTAAGAACGGCAGCGTATGGTCAATATAGCGGTCGAACGCCTCGGCGCCGCTGATCGCCCCCGCCGGGGCCAGGTCGGGATGAGCCGAGTAGTCGGCCACATCCTTCAGGCGTAACAGGTTGAGCATAACGATGGGACCGGTGAGGCCGCGCTGGACCAATGCGCGCCCAGCCTCCTGGGTCGGTTCCAGGTAGGAAACAGTCTTGGCTGTGGTCATGGGGGCTCCGTGTCATGACGCGTCATGCGCCGGGTTGTCGCTCGCCCTGATAGCGAGGCGGATCGCAAGGGTTGCGAATGTCTTCAGGCCTCAGCGATCTGGCGTTCGGGTTGCGTGCATGCGTCCGCGTTCAACCTTGATTTTGATCTCACGCTGCTTGCGCTCCAAGCGCGCTGCACGCCGCCGCAAACGCCGCAGAGAGCACACCGCGCCAGGCCGCGAGCAGATGCGCGCGCGCATAGTCGGCGACCCCCAACGCGCTGTCGAAAAAGGGGTCTCCCATGGCCATGCGCCCCTGCAGGTCCGCCAGGCTCGCGCCCTCCAGTTGGTCGAGCGTTGAGGACGGACGGCTCTGCACGAGAAGCGCAGCGCCATAGAAAAGGTGGCTGAGCTGGCGTGCGACAACGAGCCGGGCGTGTTCCTGAACGCTCGCAGGGCGCCCGAAATAGCCGTCGAGAAGCCATTTCGCCTGGTCCTCGCCGTCCGTGTAGAAATTGGCGAGGGCGGCTAGATCAACATATCGATCGGCAAGACATGCGGCCTGCCAGTCGATGATCCAAAACCGCCGTCCGTCATAGATGACATTTCGCGGGTTAAGGTCGCCGTGACTGACCACCAGCTCAGGGTCGATCTTCCGATAGACCCTTTCAATCGCCGCCTGCGAGAAGGCCAGGTTTTCGAGCGCCGAAGCGCTGAGCCAAACCTTGGCCGTCTCAAGCAATCGGCCAAGGCGTTCGATATAGTCTGCGCCACCTGGAAAAGGGGGCGCTTGGTGAAGGAAGCGCACAGTCTGACCAAGCTCGGCCAGCCATGCTCCCGGCGCCCCCGGATGCTCCCGCACAGATCGGGCCTCCAGGTAGTCCATGATCGCAACGCCATCTTGAGGGCGGAGGTCGTAAAGACGCGGCGCGATGCAGGCTTCGGCGGCGATTTCCATCGCCCGCCAAGGGATGGCATCGGCGGCATGCGTCGGCTCTTCCACCTTCAGGACATAGGGTATTCCGCAGACCCGGATTTTGAGAACGCGCGCATCCGAGAGACCACCGTCGAGTGGGCGTGCGCCGTCGACCTCAGAGGCACCAAAGGCGCGCTGCAAGGCGTTCTTGACGCGAGGGGATCGGAGAAGGTTGTCCATTTTTTACCCGGATGTTTATCCGAAGAAATAATATCCGGGTAAATTTGTCAACCCGCTCCCAAAGAGCAGCGCGCGCGAGCGCTCCTCTGAGCGACGCAAGATGGCCTCAACAGTCTGGCATTGTCTGCGTCGGGTCGGCGTCTAGGCGCTGATAGCGCTGGCCAAACCGGCCATATCGCTGGGTGAAGCTGCGCGAACCGGTGAAATCAACGTCAAAGGACTTATCAGCAACGATGTTGCTGATCGCGCCCTTGATGGAGGCGACCTCGCCGCCATCCCGCGCCGCGCCCGTGTTGTCGTAAATGGCGCGGAAGGCGATCAAGTTGACCGGTCCCGACGCGGCCAGCTCCGTGAGGGTTGTGGTCTCACATCGAACGCCCTGCCAAACCCCGCCGGCCGTGGAGACGATCACCGGCGCCGCGCCAAACGCTGTTGAGATCTCCCACTCTGGCGGATCGCCCATGATCGCGCCGTCCAAGGCCTGCGGCCAGCGGCCCTCGACCCGGAAGGCGCCCTGCTCTTCCTTCAGGTAAAAGACGCCCAATGTCCCCGTGGTCGCAGGCAAGGCCTGCGCATGGGCGCCGGGCGCCACCAGCACCGCGCCGGTTGGCGTCCAGACAAGCTGGCCACGCCTATAGTGGTAGACCGCGCCGTCGCGGGTTTGCACGATCGGCTCGCGCCCGCCGAACACCGCGTGCATGGCCAGCTGAACCTGACGCTCCGGCGGACTTTGGCGCAGGCTTTCGGGTGAGATATCGGCGCGGACCGGGGTGTTCGCCACCGGGTTTGGCGCCGACGGGGCGGCTGACGTGAGGCCTTGGAGCCCCCAATCCTGAACGATCCCAAGCGCCGAGACCGCGCCGAGCCCTGCGGCGAGCGTCAAAGCCGCCAAGCCTCCCCAAAAGCGCCGACCGGACCGCCGCGACGCCAGCGCAGGCGCAGACGCTGTCACCCCGTCCAGCAGATGCGCCTTTTCGCGCTCGAACTCCGCCTGACTCAGGACGCCGGCCTGTCGTAGCCGCACCAACTGCTCATGATGTTCAAAAGGATCTGTCATTCCATCGCCATTGAGGTGGCCAGGGCGAAGCTCGAAAGTATCGGTCATGGCCGTTGGACCTTGAGCGGAGCTTGGCTAGCCTGCTCAAGGCTGGCTGCGCGCGTGAGCGCGCGCCGCGCTCCAGCCTCGTCGCGATCGAGCAAGGCGCCTTGGGTCAGCAGGTCCGCAAGATTGCGACACGCCGACGCGAGCTTGCCTTCACAGGCGAGCTGAAAAAGATCGCGCGCGGCCTCGCCGTTCGCGGGCGCGCCCCGCCCCTCCGCCGCCATCACGCCCAGCGCATTGCAGCCGGCCATCGCCCCACGATCGCAGGCGTCCAGATACCAACTGGCCACGCGGCGCCATTGGCTTGCGGTCTTGGCGTGGGCGGCGCTTTGAAAGCCAAGGCTGTAGCATGCGCCGCCTTCACCAAGCCGGCAGGCCTTCTGGAGCATGGCGCTGGCCTGGCGCTCTTGGGGCGCGCCGCCATACTGGCCCGCCAGCACCTGCGCGAGGCCAAGACAGGCCAAGGCTGCATGTCGTCGGCAAGCGCGGTCCAACAGCGTCCGCGCTTTGGCGAGATCCTGAGCAACGCCATCGCCGTTGAGCAACTGGGTGGCGAAATTGGCGCAGCCGTCGGCGCTTCCCAGATCACACGCGCGCTTATTGAGCCTCGCGGCCTTGGCCGGGTCTAAGGGCCCTGCGGTCCCCGTATGGGCGAAGATCGCCAGATTGTAGCAGCCCAGCGGACCACCGGATTGGCACTCGGCCTCGAAATAGAGCGCCGCCAGATCATAGTCTTCGCGACCGACCGCCGCCTCAGCGCGAAGCATATTGGCGCTAAGGCCCCTATCGTCTCCGGGCGCGGCAAGGCTCAGCGCAGGCGTCAAGATCACCGCACTCATGAAGAGCGCGTACAGCAAGGCGGCCGCGGCGCCCTTAGCCGTCCCCACGCTCATTGGCGCTTGGACGCGCGTCTCTGGCGAATATCCGCCACAAGCGCCCAGCACGTGTCCGTGGGCTCAAACAATAGCTGGCCATCGGTGCGCCGCGCGGGATCATAGGGCCTGCCGTCGAGATCAAAGGCCGCGCCTCGATCATCGCCGCCGTCAGACAGACCATCGTAACGCACGCGGGTCCATTCGACGGAAATCTGGTTTGACTGGCTTTGGTTGATTTCAAGCTTGACGTACTCATCGTCGTCGCCGGGACGAAGAGGCTGGGCGGTCTTGTAGTCGTAGTCGACGATCTGGATGGGAAATTCCCGGTAAGCGCGCCCGTCAATGCGCCTCTGCGTCCGGCGCCCAGTCACTGGGTCCAACTGGATAAGATTGATGGTTCTTGCGGCATACTTTTTCCTCACCGCGTCTGAGCGGGCGAAAGCCTCAAAGAACGTGGTGTAGCCGTCCGCGCCAGGTGATCGGCAAGCCTTGGCGGCGGACTCCAACATCAAGCGATCGCTTTCGCTCAGCGGCTTGGTTGCTGGCGCGCTTGTCGGATCAGGGTTGGGGCGCGCATCGCCGGCTTGTCGGGGCGATGGCGACGAGGCCCTCGTTTCAGTCGCGACATGGTCTTGACCGCAGGCGCAGAGCCCAAGGAGCGCTAGGTACGCCAGACGCATCATCAAGCCGCTCCGATCCATGGGGCTCCTGGGCAGGGTCATGACGGCCGCCGCGCGCGACGGCCCATCGACGGGTTCGATGTCGATTATCCAATGGCTTGGGTTTCGTCCGGAACTGCGGTGTACCGGTTCATCGCGATCGCCTGCGGGCGCTCGAACTTCGCTACGATCCGGGCATGATCGCAGTTCTGAAACTTGGCTTCCTCGTCCTACTGCTGTCTGCGGGACTGACATCGGTTGAGGTTGCGCCGACCTTTTCGGATTCTGCGGCGAAGGGATCTTTGATGGTCCTGGCCGGCCGGTCCATACCGGTGGCGTTTCATGGCGTCTGGGCCGAGCCAAGCGATCTCTGCGCAAGGCCAGGCGATCGCAAAGCCCGGCTGGTGATCGGTCCCCGGGCGATCAACGCCCTTAGGGTGGTCGGTGTTGAAGCCTATAGCGACCACCCCGCCATTGTCGCCAGGCTGCGCGACAAGAGCGGCGGCAAGCGGCGTCTTTTTCTCGATATCAGTACAAACCACCGATACATCCGCGTCTCGACGGGATCGGGCGATCATGGTCAGATTTGGCGGCGCTGCGCGCGACCTTCGCCGCGGTCAAGGTAGCCGCCTCCGACGAGCCGGCGCCCCGTCGCTGCCCCCCCATCCAGTGGCCGAGCCTGAGCCCAAGAGATCCGATCGAAGGAGCGCCTACGCTCAAGAGCGGCGAGCGCGAGGTCCCAAGGCCCAAGCGCGATCGGCCAAGGCGCCGGCGCGCCGCGCGATGCACTGGTACACCTTCGCATCATCCATCTGACCGCAGGTTTGGATAACCTTGGTCATCGCCACGAAAGATGGCGCTGCGCGCTGACGCCATGGAAGACGTATGCAAGCCCTTGCTGTTTGCCTTTGCTTGCTGATCGGGCTGGGCGGCTTGGCGACCTCCAAGCCGCCCCTCCCCGTTTCGCAATCTGTGACACCTGAAGCGCAGGCTCTCATCGCCCCGATCCTTGAGGCCATCGCGGCCGAGCAGCGGCGGCAAGCCTTGCTGCCGCCGCCCAAGGATGACCGCGAGCGGATCATCCGACTGGGACTGCTGGATCAGGTCGGCCGGCAGATGGAGGCCCAGTTGGATCTGTCTGAGCTTCCAGAAGGCGCCCGCGCCTTGGCCTACGCCACGCTGGCGAGAGAGATGCAGGCGGTTGACCGGGCCAATCAGGCTGCTCTGCTGGCGATGGTGCCTCCAGAGGGCTGGTTCTATCGCAGCCGTTACGGCGCTGAGGCGTCTGACGCTGCGTTTTTGATCGTCCAGCACGCCAATCCTGAGCTTTGGCGGAGGTTTGCGCCGGTTCTGGAGCCGCTAGCGCAAAGCGGAGAGATCCACGGGGCGATGTACGCCTTGATGTATGACCGGCTGGCCCTGGCCGAAGGGCGCCCGCAAAGGTACGGCAGCCAGATGGTCTGCTTGGAGGGGCGCTTTGTTGTCGCCCCCTTGGAAGACCGCGAGGGTGTCGACGATCGCCGCGCGGTCCTGGGGATAGGTCCCCTGGCCCACTACGAAGCGCAGTTTGCGCAAAGACCGCCCTGCTCGGGCTAGCGGGCGCTGATCGAACGTATTTCGATTCAAGCCCAGGGCGAGCCCTAGGCGGGTCCGCCGGTCTGATCGTGCGATCAGACCGAACGACGTTGGATCCAGTCCTTGCACGAGGCCCGCTGGGACGAGCTTCGCGACAAGACCCTTGGCGCGTATAGGCCAGCGACAGCCTTTCGGGGCCTGACGCCTTAGCCTCTCAACAGGCGGGCGGCGGCCTTTCCGCAAATTGAGGCGCGTTTGGGCTCGCAACGGACGTCGCGCGTAGACGCCTCTGCCGAAGATGCGGGCTTCCTCCGCGCCGCCTCATTTAGGCATTCAAGACCTCCATCACCATGTAATCACGATCACTGTCAAATTATGTACATGTAAAACTGCGCCGATAGGCAGAATATGCCGCCACATGAGGTCGAAATCGAAATATATAGAACCTATAAGGAATAGAATTCAGGCCAATAGCTTCAACATTAATCGCCGATTTTTGGCACAATTATTGCATCAAAAGCACTGAAGGTCATACAGATGTGCGGACATCATGCAATTTTTCAACTCCACAAGAACCGTTTCGTCTTTCGGGGCCTCGACCCTGACCCAGACACAGGCCGCCACGACAGCCAGCGCGGGGAGCGCGACGGGCGAGAGCGCGACCAGCGCCAAATCAGCCAAAGAGGCGTTCCTCGACTACGCCAAACTCACCCCGGCACAGAAGATGCGCGCGGCGATCCTGAGCAAACTCAACATCACCGAGGAGGAGCTCAAAGCGATGCCGCCAAAGAAGCGTCAAAAGATCGAAGAACAGATCAAGGAAATGATCAAACAGCAGGTGATGGGCGGAGACAAAGATAAGATCCAGCGCGGCGCCTTGCTCGATCTCACCGCCTAGAACCGTTCAACCAAACCCGTGCCAGACACCAATGGCGCCAGAAGGCGGCCTCGTCGCCGTCTGGCGCCCTGCGCCTGGCCCGTCGAGGGCGCAGCCGCGCCGCTGAAGGCCCTCTTGCAAAGGCTAGGTCCGCCCCGCGAAGCCAAGGCGAACGTCGCTAGCGCCCCAAACCTGCTCTGAAACCAGAAGACGCCTCGAGGGTCTCGGGGTGACGAATCTTTTCCAAAGCGATCATACCGCTGCGAGCTGAAACCCCTTGGGGTCCAGCATAGACCACGAAGAGATCGCCCCATTGGCCGCGCGCGATGTCGGAGGGCGCGCAGCTAGGGCGCAGCGAGAGGGTCAGGGTTATAGAGGTCCGCGCAAGCCCGCCTTTGAGGACAGCGCGCGGGAGCAGGACCACGTCGCGCGTTAGCCCGCCTGACGGCGTGTCCGGTCTTAGATCCTGCGTCGTCGACGGCCCAAGCGCGATGATCTCCGCGATAAACACGGTGCTTGCCCCGGACCAGGCTTCAGCCTGCACCGCGAGCTGATCTGCGTCGCGATCGGCCGCGCTCTGGTTCAGCCGAGGAATGCAGGCCAGAGCGCGGCCCGGGGTGAATAAGGCAAAGGCGATCGCACAGGTGAGGGCTGCCACCGCCTGCTTCATCACTCTCCCCTTTTCGGCCCCCCTCTATCTATCCAGGATAAGTCGGCGGTGTCGTGATCGCGCGAGGTACTGGTACATGCGGCGATCGGGGCCAACGCCGCCGCGCCCCAGAAAAATCATAAGCCGCCCGACAAGGCCCCGTTCGGGGCCGCGCTCACAGCCTGATCGTCCCCCACAATCCTTGGGCTTCGCGTCAGGCGCCAGCGGTTGCCATGGCGCTGTCCCGGTGCACCGCCACTGATGGCGATGCCGCTGCAGACTCTAGATACTCGGCCGACCATCGTCGTAGGAGCACAGGCTTGCTAGAGATCATCCTTGCCGCGGCCGTTACCGCCGTCCAGATCGGCGATCTCGACACCCACCGGTTGTGGAGCGTCGCCTGCGACAATCAGCATGTCTGCCACGCAACCACGCCCCACGCAGGGGCGAGGTCCGAAAAGCTTGAGATCGGCGCCATCGCCCAAAGGACCATCGGATTGGCGATCCATCGCGATCCTGGCGCCAACGCGGCGCCTTATATCCGCTTCTTGCCGTGCGACCTCTGCACGCCCGACAACGCTCCTGATCCAACGCAAGTTCGTGAGCTTGCCGTTCTCGATACGGCCGGCAGGCCCATCTTCAGGCTGCAACTCAATGCAAGGGAAGCACGCCGCGCAAACACGCCAGCGGGCCTGGCCTTCCCGGCCGATTCTGGCCTTTTCCTAGCGATGGCCGTCGGAGAAACGCTCGATTTTGGCGACACATCTCTGCAAAGCTTTGCAAAAGCCTCACTGAGAGGTGCGCGCGACGCGCTACGGGCCATGGATATGAACCAACTTCGATCGGGCGCCGTCACCGCCTTGCTTGAGCGCGGTGGCAGAAAAATCCGCCGCTCTGCTCGGGCGAAGTACGAAGCAGAGACCCTAACGGCATCCTCGCCGGGCTCGGCCGATCCCGCTCCCCCGCTCGCCCAACCGTGATTCGTGTTGCTGGTCCTTGCTAAGCCCGCGACCTGGTTACCTCCGCGGGCCTTGGCCGTGCTCAGCCCGTCGCCCTACTCTACAGCAACTATCTTCAGCTAAGTTCATTCGATCTCACAAAACGTTATGCACGCTCTGGCGATGCGGCGGATCCCGCAAGCAATCCGCCATCGATGTTCAGCTCGACGCCCGTCATGTATGCGGCCTCGTCGGACCCCAGCATGACGGCAACTGCCGCAACCTCGTCCGGATTCCCAAACCGCTTGAGCGGCGTGTCACGCACGAGTGCGGCCATTCTGATCTCTCTTTCTGGACCACTACCCAGCATCGGCTCCCACATCGGCGTGAGGATGGCCGCGGGGTGTATTGAGTTGCAGCGGATCGCCAAACCCTCAGTGGCGCAGTAAAGAGCGACCGTTTTAGTGTGGTTTCGGATCGCGGCTTTTGAAGATGCATAAGCAGCCGCAGCGGGAACTCCCACCAGTCCTGAGCGGGACGAAATGTTTATAATAGAACCCACTCCAGAAGCCCTCATGGCACGGATGGCGTATTTGCAACCCAGGAACACCCCATCCAAGTTTATCTGATGGACTCTGCGCCAGTCCTCCAAACTTGCATGCTCCGGATCATGGGCTGCGGTCCCGCTTTCGAAGCCTGTGACGCCGGCATTGTTGACGAGGATGTCCAGCCCGCAACCGGCTAGGGCCGTCTCCATAACCGCGCGCCAATCAGACTCCTCGGAAACATCTAGGTGGTGGTAGTGAGCCTTCGGGCCAAGGTTGGACGCCAGCGCCGCCCCAGGCACGTCGTTTATGTCGGTTAGGTGCACGGTTGCGCCCTCTGCGACAAAGGCCCTCGCGATAGCTTCGCCAATGCCTTGGGCGGCCCCTGTGATCAGCGCCGTCTTTCCGTCTAGTCTTCCCATAGCTTGCTTCCCTTCAGCTACGCATAACGCCGTGACGATGTACCAGCTCGCCGGCCATCGCGGAGCGTCGCCTCCGCCTTAAACGCCGCCAAGCAGCAGACTCTGAAAAGGGCCTCACCTGTACCGGTTCACCGGCAGCGACGAGATGCCCTTTCGCCGACGAAGCCCCCATGCAAAGTTCGCGCAAATTTTGGGGGGACTGTTATGGGGTTTTCGAGACGCGCCATCTTGAGCGGCGCCGCCGCCAGCACGGTAAGTGCGACCTTCAGCGCACCTAGCTATGCACAACCCTCGACGCTCAGCGCAGGCATAGACGCCGCAGCGCGAACTGCCTTGGACGCAGGAGCCTGCCCAGGGATCGCCGTTGCGATCGGACGGCGCGGAAAGCCGCTTTTTGTGAAAGACTATGGCTTTGCGAACCTAGAGACTGGAACGCCCGTCGATAGCCGCAGCGTCTTTCGTATCGCCTCACTTACAAAGCAATTCACGGCGGTCGCCGCCCTGAAGCTTGCCGCGAACGGCGCGCTCAACCTCGACGAAGCCGTTCAGACCTACTTGCCCGCTTTCGCCTCCGCAGAGCGTTTCAGCGTTCGCGAATTGATGATCCACACCGCCGGCCTCAGCGATGAGGCGCCAGCCCCCGCCCAGGTGGATCAAGAAGGCACGACCTCCTCCCTCGAGCTCGCTCAGGAGATCGCCAAGCAGCCAAAGCTGTTCGACTTCTCGCCTGGCACGGCTTGGCTCTACAGTAATGCGAACTACAAAGTTCTGGGCGCTGTCATTGAGCAGGTCACGGGCAAACCTTTGGCCACCGCGATGTCGGAGCTTGTAACTCAACCCTTAGGCTTGGAAAGCCTTGCGTTCGACTCGAACAGCGCTGTCGTTTCAGGACGCGTGAGCGGATACGCAGCTGCCGATGGGGCGGCGAGGTTTAGGAACGCCGACCACATCGATATCACGAAGGCCGGCGCCTCGGGGGCCATGCGGGGGACTGCAGCCGAGCTCATGCGGTGGCACGACTTGCTCTTGTCCGGCGCTCTACTCGACAAGGCGAGGGTGCAAGAACTTCTCACGCCGGGCCGTCTGCGAGACGGCCGGCTCAGCGGCGCGAACCGGTTCAATCCGCAAGATGCTGGGTACGGCGAGACCCAGTATGCGCTGGGCTTGCTGGTGTCGCCCTCCGCCAAGCTCGGCCCCCTTGTTCAGCACTACGGATACATTGAGGGTTTTTCGGCTTGTCTGGAAACCTACACAGACCATGGCGTGACTATGGCAGTCCTATGCAACGGCGAGGTCGGTCCAAACTTGCCATTCAGAGGCATTAGACGGGCGATCGTAGCTCACTTGTCAGCCTGACAAGGCTGCCTGCTCGAACAGGCTATGAAAGAGTAAAGGTAGGTTCAAAAAGGCGCTCTCAATAATTCGCCGAATACGAACACGCTCTACTGATGACTAAGTAACTTCCCGGTTTTACCGGGATCTGCATATGCCAGTCCCCCGGCTGGCGCTTTCAAAAAGCGCGGCAGACATTAGTCTTCGCAAGCAGGTCCTCTCTACCGGAGGAACACATCTCGGCTCAGGGCGCGGCGAAGAATGAGGCGGCCGAAGCGGGGTGAACCTCAGCAATATCAGCCCGGGAAGTTGCGGTTTCCACATAGCCTCCACCTTTCTCAGTCCCCCGTCGAGGCCAGTCCCGTCGCCGCGCCTCGCGAGCGTCCAAGAAACCTAAACAGTTGCGGACGTCGTAGGCGCACTGGATTTAGGCTCCAGCGCGGTGTCCAGAAGCGGACCCGCAACGGAAGCCGTGAGTCATTCTGTCCTACCGGGGAGACTTGATTTTGCGCACCGCCGGTGGGTTCTGAGGGAAGCTTGAAACGCATACGAATGCGTGCGGACGCTAGGGTGTCAGCTCAGGCCAAAAAGGACGCTTACGGACGAAATAGAAGGATCAGCAACGACGACACGCAGGAAAATGCGTGCACGCATTTTGCACGCAAATCCCCATAAAATATTGATTTATATCAATAAATTTCCCAATCCATCATCGGCGCGACGGAAAATCTCAGGGCCCGATTTTCCAAAGCATTACCGTTCAGAGACAAGACGTTGTTCGACATTCAGACCAGGAGGACGAGAGAACCAGAAGACGAGACTGACGGCGCATCGATCAGCTTGGCGGCTTTCCGACAGGGGCTCGCCTGCGTCGCGTGCGTTATCATAGCGCAGAAACTAGAGCACTGGCTCGCCGCTGTGCGCCATCGATCCAAGAAGCTGGCGGCGGAGGTCAGATGATGGTCATGCCGCCATCGACGACAATGATCTGGCCGGTGATATGCCCGCCCGCGTCAGAGGCCAGCAGCAGAGCTGGCCCCATCAGGTCTGTATCGCCTCCAAGCTTGCCCAGAGGGGTCTGGCGCAACATGTCGTCGCGATGCTGGCCGAGGGTGGTCATGGTCATCTTCGAAGGGAAGTAGCCCGGCGCCACCGCGTTCACGCGGATGTTCTTCGGCCCCCATTCCGCCGCCAGCGCCCGGGTCATGTTGATCACTGCCCCCTTGGCGGTGTTGTAGGCGATCGTGCCCAGCTGGCTGTGGTGGTGGCCCTGCAGACCTTCGATCGAGGCGACGTTGACGACAGCGCCCTTGCCCTGCTTCAGGAAGGCCTCCCGCGCAACAGCCTGGGTGAGAAGAAAGAGGCCGGTGACGTTCAGGTCCATGACCTTGTTCCAGCCATCCAGCGGATAGTCCTCCGCAGGCGCTCCCCAGGCCGCGCCCGCGTTGTTGACGAGGATGTCGATCCGGCCGAAGCGCTCGAGCACGCGCGTGGTCAGGTCTTGCGCCGCGCTCGCTTGCCCAAGATCGGCAACGAACCCGACGGCGGTGCGTCCCTCAGCCGTCAGGACGTCGACGGCGGCGTCAAGTTCGCCCTGCTTGCGGGCGACCAGCGCCACCGCCGCGCCGTATTCCGACAGCGCCCGGGCGATCTGCAGACCAAGACCGCGCGACCCACCCGTCACGATCGCCACTCGGTCCGTCAGGTCAAAAAGCGCGTGCAGGGGCGAGGACATCGCGAGCTCCAGAGGAAGGACAGGGGGGCGACTTCGCCGCCCTTAGGCAGACGCCGCAGCGGCCGCTCTTGGCAGCGGGAGGAGGTCAAAGTTTTGCATGCGCAAAAGGCGGGCGAAAGGACGCCCCTACGTCAAGCGCGCGCTGGACCTTTGCAACGGACGAGCCTCAGGTCTCGGCGCGACCATAGCCGATGACCTTGACGATCTCGCGGGCGTCATAAGCGTCACGGTCACGCGGCGTGGCCCCCTTGCCGAAGACCACCTCGATCGAGCGGGCGTAGGCCGGTCCCGGGCCAAGATTGAAGCTCGTTCCCAGGCCTACGCCAACGCTGCTATGTCGCCCGAAGCTCGCCGAGCCGCCACCGACCGACAGGCGCGGCCCCGCCCCGCCGCCACGGACGGTCGTGGAGCGGTCAGCAATGCGGAACCAGTCGTAGCCATCGCGCAGCGCCAACTCCGCCGCGCGCAACAGGGCATAGTCGGCCACCTGGGCTTCCGACGCGCCCGCGCCGCCTTGGAAGGTCACGCGGTAGCGCCCGGCTTCAAGCCGGTACTCCGAGTAGCCGACAGCCGTCGGCGAGCTGGCGGCCGAGCGATAGATGGTCGGAGCCGTAGCGCAGGCGGCGAGCAGCAGCGCAGCCAATCCAGCCGCGATCAAGGGGCGATTGAACATCATGGCGGATACCTCTTACGCCTGATCAACGGGCTCGGGACGCCGCTGTTCCGGGACGGGCAAGTCCAAGGCCTTGAGCATCGCCGTGAAGTCGCTCGGTAGCGGGGCCAGGACCTTGCGCTCACCGCCCAGCGGGTGCGGGAACGTCAAACTGGCGGCATGCAACATCAAACGTGGCGCAGCGACGCCCCCCAGCATCAGCGCACCGCCGTAACGGCTGTCACCGGCCAGCGGTCGGCCAATAGACGCCATGTGGACACGCAGCTGGTGCATGCGGCCGGTGTCCGGCGACAGCTCCACCAAGGCCGCCAGGCCATTGTGCGCCAGGGTCCGATAGCGGCTGCGCGCCGTCTCAGCGTCAGGATGGTCAGGCGCGCAGACGCGCATATAGGCTTCACGCCCGATCGACTCTCGGCGCAGCGGGCTGTCGATCATGCCGCCCTTGGGTTCGGGCGCGCCGGCGACGATGGCCAGATAGCTCTTGCGAAACCGCTTGGCCTCCAGGGCCTTGCCCAGCATGGACGCCGCAGGCTTGGTCTTGGCGGTCAGGATCACGCCCGAAGTGTCGCGGTCGAGCCGATGCACCAGCTTGGGCCGAGGCCGGTTGGGCCGCGCGAAGGCCCACAGCAGGTCATCCAAGGTATGGGCCTTGATGCGGCCGCCCTGGCTGGACAGGCCCGCCGGCTTATTCAGCACGATGATCGTCTCGTCCTCGTAAAGCACCCACGATTGAGCCGCCGCGATCTCCTCCGGCGTCAGGGTAATGGGGGTCTCGGAGGCCTTGGGTTTGGCCTGGGCGGGAGGACGGCGCGACGGCTTGTTCATCTCCAGTCCCCTAGCATGTCCAAAATCCGATTTCCCCGGCGAATGCCGGGGTCCAGATCGAACCCTCTCACGCTTCTGAATCTGTCAGAGCACCATGTCGAGAACGACCAAACCGCTCTGGATGGATCTGGGCCCCGGCATTCGCCGGGGAAGTCGATGAAGGCGCGGTCTACTTCCCGTCCATACGGACCTTGCCCCAGGCTTCCAAGCGCTCACGCACCTTGGCCTCGGCGCCGACGGGCTTGGGCTCGTAGAAGCGCCGGCGCTCCATGCCTTCCGGGAAGTAGTTCTGGCCCGACACGCCGCCCTCGACATCATGGTCGTAGGCATAGCCGTCGCCATAGCCCAGCGACTTCATCAGCTTGGTCGGCGCATTGAGAATGTGGGCCGGCGGCATGAGACTACCGGTCTCCTTGGCGGCCCGACGCGCGGCCTTGTAGGCCGTGTAGACGGCGTTGGATTTCGGCGCACTGGCCATGTGGACGACGGCCTGCGCCAGGGCCAGCTCCCCCTCCGGACTCCCCAGGAAATCGTAGGCGTCTTTGGCGGCCGTGGTCAGCAGCAAGCTCAGCGGATCGGCCGCGCCGATGTCCTCTGAGGCCATACGCACGAGGCGGCGGGCGATGAACAGCGGGTCTTCGCCCCCCTCCAGCATCCGCGCCAGCCAGTAGAGCGCCGCGTCCGGATCGCTGCCGCGTACCGACTTATGCAGGGCCGAGATGAGGTTGTAGTGCTCCTCCCGGTCCTTGTCGTAGGCCGGGCGGCGTTTCTGCAGGAACTGGCCCAGCTGGGTCGGGGTCAGCGGGCTGTCGGTCCCGATCGAGAACAGGGTCTCGGCCAGGGTCAACAGATAGCGGCCGTCGCCATCGGCCATGGCCACCAGGGCCGAACGCGCCTCAGCGTCGATCGGTAGCGGCCGGTTCTCGGCGGCCTCGGCGCGCTGGAGAAGCTGCTCCAGCGACTCCTCTGTCAGCCGCTTAAGCACGAAGACCTGACAGCGCGACAGGAGAGCGCCGTTAAGTTCGAACGACGGGTTTTCGGTGGTCGCCCCCACCAGGGTGACGATCCCCTCCTCCACAAATGGCAGGAAGCCATCCTGCTGGGCGCGGTTGAAGCGGTGGATCTCGTCGACGAACAGCAGGGTCGATTGGCCGGCCATGCGACGCGCACGAGCCTGCTCGAAGGCTTTCTTCAGGTCGGCGACGCCGGAGAACACCGCCGAAATCTGCATGAACTCATAGCCGCCGGCCTTGGCCAGCAGACGGGCGATTGTGGTCTTGCCCGTACCCGGTGGTCCCCACAGGATCATCGAAGCCAGCCGACGCGCCGCCGCCATGCGGCCGATGGGGCCTTCAGGCCCCAGCAGATGCTGCTGGCCCACGACCTCGTCGAGGGTCTGAGGCCGTAGTCGGTCGGCCAGAGGCGATGGTGCGTGAGGGGTCAGGCCGGCGGCCTGGAAGAGATCGGACATTCGCCCTGTCTACAGGCCGCCGCCGTCGAACCCAAACCTAGAACTGCGCCTGCACCAATTGTCCGCCGCGCTCGATGGTGATGCTCCAGCGGCCCGCCCGACCGGCGATCGCCGAGGCCAGATCAGCGACCGTATTGATCTGGCGACCATTGACGCTGCGCACGAAATCTCCGGGACGCATCCAGTTGCCGGCATAGCCCGGACCGATCTTGGTCACGAGCGCCCCGCGTCCGGCGAACGGATCCACGCCCAGGTCCTGGGCTACGGCCGGCGACAGGTTCATCACCGTCGCCCCGTTGAAGGGGTTGTTGCCGCTGAGGGTGCGCTCATCGCGCGCCGGGGTTTCCGGCGCGGCGTCGGCGCGGACCGTGATCGTCATCTCGCGATCGCCCCGGCGAATCTGCATCGGCACGCGATCGCCGATCTTGTGCGTCCCGATCGCGAAGGCGCCGCCGCCCTCATCGTTCACCGGTTGGCCGTCGATCGACAGGATCACGTCGCCTTCCTTCAAGCCGGCGCGTTCGGCCGACGAGCCCGGATAGACCTGAGCCACCAGCACGCCACGCGGCGCCGCCATGCCCAGGCTCTTGGCGATGTCGCCGGTCACGGTCTGGCCCTTCACGCCCAGCCAGGGGCGCACGATGCTGTGCCCGCCGCCCAGGGCGGCGTTGACCACCTGGCGCACCACGCGGGCCGGAATGGCGAAGCCAACGCCCGACGACGAGCCCGAGCGCGAGATGATGAAGGTGTTGATGCCGACCAGATCACCATCCATGTCGACCAGCGGACCGCCGGAATTACCCGGGTTGATGGCCGCGTCGGTCTGGATGTAGCTGCCGAAATCGGCCGCACCGACGTCGGTTCGCGCCAGGGCCGAGACGATGCCGTTGGTCACGGTCTGGCCGACGCCGAACGGATTGCCCATAGCCAGGACGAGGTCGCCGACTTCCAGCTGCTCCTGGTCGTCGATCGCCATGACGGGCAGCTTCTCGCCCTTGGTGTCGATCTTCAGCACGGCGAGATCCGCGCGCGGGTCGTCCAACAACACCACAGCCGGAAACTCTCGCCGGTCGGCCAACTGGATGGTGATGTCGCTCATCCCATTGATGTTGTGGTGATTGGTGATGATCACGCCGTCGGCGCGGACGATCGCGCCAGAGCCCAGCGAGCTCTGCACCTGCGAGCCGCCCTGCCCGCCGCCCATGAAGAAGTCCCAGAACGGATCGACGCGGCGCTGGACCACGCGGCGGCTGGCGACATTGACCACGGCAGGCGCGGCCTTCTTCACCACCGGCGAGAACGACTGCTTCATCGAGGCCGCATCAGCCGGAACCCGGCGTGTGGGCTGGGGCATGTCCGGGATCGATTGGGCGTTCGACGGGCCAGCCGGGTTCGAGCAGGCCGTCAGCAGGACGAAGACAGGCAGCAGGGCGCGAAGCTTGCGCATGTTGGTCACGAAGGACTCCTAGCGGTTCGCCCGAAACTCAGCCCAGCTTTCGGGCGAGTCTAAGGCGACGAAAGGTCGAGGTTTGGCCATCACCAAAGCCGTCAGGCCGGTTGGGGGTCCGGCGCCGGGGCTGGCTTGGCCTTCGCATAAGCTAGGAGGGTCGCCGCCAGCATCAAGGCCGCCGCGATCAGGATCGGCAGGCCCGGCAGGTGCAGCGTGGCGTCATGCCGGACGGCGAAGGCGAACGGGATCAGGAACAGCGGCGGACCAATGATCGAAGCGATTCCCATCATCGCCGCGTTCGCGCCTTGCAACTGGCCCTGCTCGTTGGGTCCGACGCGCCGGGTCATCAAGCCCTGCAAGCCCGGTTGGATCAGGCCTGAGAACGTGAAGATCGGCAGGCCCGCCAGATAGAGCAGTCCGGTGGGCGCAAAGGCGTAGATCGAGAAACCCAGAAAACCGGCGAAGAGGCCGATCAGCAGTACGCCGCGTTCGCCAAAGCGCTTGACCGCAGGGCCGACGACAAAGGCCTGGATCAGGATGCTGGCGATCCCGCTGGCCATCAGGGTCAGGCCGACCGTCTGCGGGCTCCAGCCATAGCGAAAGCCCATGTAGAGCACAAAGACGCTGGGCAGGACGTTGTGCGCTAGCTGGAACAGGAAGCCGACGCCAGCCAGGCCCATCAAGCCTGGATGATGGCGCAGCAACTGCAATGAGCCGACCGGGTTGGCCTTCTTCCAGTCAAAACGCGGTTGGCGGCGCTCGGGCGGCAGGGACTCCGGCAGCACGAAGAAGCCGTAGAGCCAGTTGGTCAGAGCCAGAGCCGCGCAGACCAGGAACGGCGCGCGATGGTCGAACTCCCAGAGCCACCCGCCGAGCGCAGGGCCGAAGGTGAAGCCGATCCCGAACGCCGCGCCCATCAGACCAAAGCCCTTCGCCCGGTTTTCCGGCGTGGTCACGTCGGCGACATAGGCGCTGGCGGTCGAGAAGCTCGCCGCCGTCATGCCGTTGAAGATCCGGCCAATGAACAGCCACCAGAGGTTCGGGGCGAAGGCCATGAACAGGAAGTCGACGCCCAAGCCAAAGATCGAGGTCAGGATCACTGGTCTGCGGCCGAAGCGGTCGGACAGCAGCCCCAGGATCGGTGAGCAGAAGAACTGCATCACGCCCCAGGTCGTCGCGAACAGCACGTTCCAATCGGCCGCAGAGGCCGTATCGCCACCTCCGAACGCCTTCACCAAGTTGGGCAGGACCGGAATCATCACGCCGAGGGACAGAACGTCCAGGATCGCCGTGACGAAGATGAAGCCCAAGGCGGCCTGTCGCCGTCCTCCGGTTATGGTGGTGTTCATAGCCGCCCCTTGTCGCCCGCCCCTAGGTGGACGCTGCCGGCCTGAGCCGCAAGCCCGGCCAGGAGGCTCCGCCACCACTCGCCGTGTCGCGCCAGAAAGACCGTGTTGGGGAAGCTGTGACGGGCCACGTGCGGGGCCGGAACGCTGTCCCAACCGCGATGCTCGACCGTGACGCGGGTTCCGGCGCCCACCGCTTCGAAACGGACCTCGACCTCGGTGTTCATATCCGTTGCGAACGTCGCCTGCCGCCAGCCGAACACCAGTCGTACGCCGCGCTCCCACACGCTGACGACGCCCACCTCGAACACCTTGCCGCTCGACAGGCGCTCCACAAGCCGACCATCCTCGAAGGCCATCACGCCCGGCGAGCGCGGTGTGAAGGCGAACAACCCATTGGGCCGCCACCAGACGGCGATGTCATCGACAAAGGCGTCGAACACAACCTCGGGCGGGGCGGCGATCCGCAGAGACACCAAAATCCGCGAGCTCACGGGGACTTGGCCTCCACATGCGCCTTAAGCGCCGAAAGCTGATCGACCCAGTGATCCTCGGCCGCGTCCAACCAAGCCTTCAGCTCAGCCATCGGCCCTGGCCTTAGACGATACACGCGCACTCGCGCGTCAAACTCAGGGTGGCTCTCCTCGACGAGACCCGACTGGCGCAGAGCGCGCAGGTGACGGCTCATGGCCGGTGGGGTCAGGCCCAGACTCTCGGCTAGCTCGCCGGCCCGGCGCGGCCGCTCGCGCAGCAGATCGACCGCGCGCCGACGATGCGGGTCAGCCAGGGCCGCCAGGGTGCGGTCCAGGGCGTCGCTCACGCCTGAGTGTCCAGCAGCTTCTTTGGCGCAACGTTGCGCCAGGCGTCGCCTAAGGCCCCGCGCGCGGTCGCCTCGTCACAGGCCGCCAGACGTAGCCGCGTCGCGCCGCCCTTCCCCCAGCCGCCTGGGACCGGAACAAAGACCTCGGGCTCGGCCGAGACGCGCATGTCCTGCTGTTCAGGCGTCAACTTGACCATGGCCCAGTCCGCATCGGGATTGCCCAGGGTTGCGAAGATCTTACCGCATCGGAAGTCGACCGTGCCCATGTGCGAACTTTCGATCGCCTGGGGCAGCGCCAGAGCAAGTCGGCGAAAGTCGTCCGGCGAGATCAAGACTTACCGACCGAGATCTTCAGGCCGCTACGCGCCTCCATCTCGTCCATCGAGACCGTCTCGACATCGGCCGACACCGTCCAGATATGGCCTTCCAGATCACGACAGCGATAGGTCCGCGCGCCATAGAATTGGGTTTCTGGCGGCTGAACGATCTCGGCGCCGGCTGCGGCGGCCGTCCGACAATGAGCGTCGACGTCGCCCTCGACATAGATGTGCACCGTCTGGGTGACCTTGCCGCCGATTGAGCCGGGACTGGCGTGGGCCGGGCTCCATTCCCCGCCGACCATTAGCCGCGAGGCCCCATGGGTCATCTCCGCATGCGCGACGCTGGCGTCCTCCCCCTCGATCAGGAAGGTGAGCTCAAAGCCGAAGGCGGCCTCTAGCCAGGCCAGCGCCGCCTTGGGGTCGCGATAGGTGACGGCCGAAACCAAACCTGCGGGATTGGACATGCGCCATTCCTTTTCTCTTTCCGCAATATTTAACGCATATGGAAACTATTTGCACAAGCCCTCGCAGCTAGCGGCGATCCTCCACGACCATCGCCGCGCCCTTCTCGGCGATCATCACGGTCGGCGCATTGGTGTTGCCCGAGGTGATCGCCGGCATCACCGAGGCGTCGATCACGCGGAGCCCCTCGACGCCCCGCACTCGTAACCGCGCGTCCAGCACCGCCATCCGGTCGCCATCGGGCCCCATCGCCGCCGTGCCGACCGGATGAAAGATCGTCGTCGCCAGCGCCTTTGCGGCGGCCAGCAGCGCCGTGTCGCTGTCGACGGCGGAACCTGGTCGAAACTCCTCTGGCGCATAGGCCGCCAAGGCCCTCTGCCCCATGATCCGTCGCGCCCACTTCAGAGACTCCACGGCGACGCGACAGTCTTCCTCCGTCGCCAGATAGTTGGGGTCGATCCTGGGCGGACACTCGAGACCCGGCCCCGACAGATGGACACTCCCACGACTTGTCGGGCGCAGGTTACAGACGCTGGCGGTTACCGCACCGAACCGGTGCAGCCCCTCGCCCCAACGATCCAGGCTTAGGGGCTGGAAATGGAACTCCAGATTGGCGCGGTCCTGCTCGGGCCCCGAACGGCAGAACATCCCCAGCTGCGACGGGGCCATGGTCAGCGGGCCTGAGCGACGCAGCAGATAGTCCAGGCCCATGCCCGCCCGCCGCAGCAGGTTGGCGTAGTCGGTGTTCAGCGTCCGCACGCCGCTGACCTTGAACACAGGCCGGATCTGCAGGTGGTCCTGAAGACTAGCCCCAACGCCCGGCAGATCATGAGCCACCGCCACGCCCGCCTGCGCCAGGGCCTCGCCGGGGCCGATCCCCGAGCGCTGCAGGATCACCGGCGACCCGATCGCGCCGGCGGCCAGGATCAGTTCGCCTGACACGCGGGCGGTCACCGCCTCGGCGCCGCGCCGTCCGCGCAGCCCTCGCACGCGCTTGCCGTCCAGAATGAGGCGCTCCACTTCCACGCCCTTCACCAGACGCAGATTCGGCCGCGAGAGGATCGGCTTCAGGAACGCGGTGGCCGTGCTCCATCGACGCCCGGCGCGCTGGTTGACCTGGAAATACGAAGAGCCTTCGTTGTCGCCGGCGTTGAAATCGTCGACCTGAGCGACACCGACCTCCTCGCCTGCACGCCGGATGGCGTCCAGCACCCTCCAGCGCACGCGGGGGTGCTCGACGCGGTACTCACCGCCGGCCCGATGATGATCACCGCGAAGGTCGAGGTGATCCTCGTGTTTGAGAAAGTACGGCAGCACATCCGACCAGCCCCATCCGACCAGGCCGCGCTGACGCCAGCCGTCATAGTCCCGAGCCTGACCGCGCATGTAGATCATGGCGTTGATCGCCGAGGAGCCGCCGATCACCCTGCCACGCGGATAGGCTAGAACCCGACCGTCCAGGCCTGCTTGCGGCGTGGTCTCCAGCATCCAGTCGGCGCGCGGGTTTCCGATCGCGAACAGATAGCCGACCGGGATGTGAAACCAGATCCAGTTGTCGTCGCCGCCCGCCTCGAGCAGCAGCACCTTGTGACGCGGATCGGCCGACAGGCGATTGGCCAAGAGGCATCCCGCTGAGCCCGCGCCGACCACGATGTAGTCGTACTCACCCAGATCTGTCGTTTCGCTGGTCACGCCTGACGGTCCTCCCCAAGGGGGAGACTGCCGCCAGCCGCTCCGACAGGAAAGGGACTAGCCTACCGCAGCGCCTTTCCTACGACCCTCAGCGAGCCGTCCGCCTTCTCGGGGCGAACGCCCGTCACCTTCGCCAGCAGCGGATAGACGTCGACATTGTCGAACAGCGGCAGTGCGACACCCGGCTTGAACGACGGTCCGTGAGCCACGAAAACCGCCTGCATGGTCGGGTCGTAGGGGTCGAAGCCATGCGCCCCGCCATCCTTTCCGTCCCATGCGCTCGGCTTCTGCTTCGCCGCGAGCGTGGTGGTGTACCACCCGGTTTCCGACAGGCAGACAATCGCAGGAACGCGGGGATTTCGGCCATAGTGGAAGCGCGCCGGGATCCGGCTCTTCCGCCAGCAGGTCATGTGCGGCAAGCGCTTGGACAGAAAAGCCTTCTCGACCGCCTTGCGCTCTCCGGCCCTGGGCGAGAATGCGGTGACAGCGCCCGTGGTGACGAGCTGGATCTTCGAGACGTCGACAAGCTCGTCCAGCACCACCCGATGGGCGGCCGGTAGCGGCGCCATGCCGTGATCGGCGACGATGACGATGTCGGTGTTCTCAAAGCGCCCTCGCGCCTTCAGCCCCTCGACCAAGCGGCCTAGCGCCGCATCGACCGAAGCGGCGGCGGTGCGAACCTCAGGCGACTCGGGTCCATAGTGGTGACCCTGGGTATCTACGATATCGAAATAGAGCGTCGAGAAAGCGATCGGCGGGCCGTCGGCGCTGTCCAGCCAAGCCAGCACCTGATCGACCCGCGCCTCACCCGGCATCTCCGCGTCAAACTTCACCCAGCGCGAGGGCCGAACGCCGTCGATCTCGACCTCGGAGCCCGGCCAGAACATCGCTGCAGCGCGCTTGCCCTGCTGCTCCACCGAGACCCAGAACGGCTTGGCCTGGCTCCACCAATCGGGCTGGAGACTGCGCATGGTGAACTTATCGGCTGAGACGCTCGGGTCGACCATGGTGTTGGCCACGATTCCATGGCGGTCAGGGCGCTTGCCGGTAATCAGCGTATAGTGGTTGGGAAAGGTCACCGATGGGAAAGACGGCCGCATCGCCGCGCGGGCGCCGTTATCGGCCAGGGACTTCATCACCGGCGTGTCGCCACGGTCGAGATAGTCGGCCCGGAAGCCGTCGATCGACACCAGGATGGTCAGGTGCGGCGCCGTCTCCCGCGCCGCCGCCGCGTTGGCGGCGACGGTCAGGCCCAGGGCCAAAACCAAGAAAAGCAGGCGGCGCATGATCATCTTCTAGCTCGACTTGAAACGGCAATCTCAGCGGTCATCCATGGCCCAGATTGCAGGCGTATGACGATCGGCGGTTTGCAAGGTATGACACCCTCTTAACTTGGCGCGCGGCGCCGCGCTCGCCATAGTCGTCTGGTCGAGCCGACTCACGTCGGCGTCCGGAACCGCTCCATGTCGATCGCCCTGGAGGCCGCTGGCCTCACCAAGACGTATGGGGCGGTGCGCGCCCTTGACGACTTCTCCATCGCCATTCCCGCCGGCGGCGTGTTCGGGGTCCTGGGCCCCAACGGCGCAGGCAAGAGCACCCTGTTCCGGATCGCGCTCGGCCTGGTGCGTCCCACCAGCGGCTCGGCGCGGCTGTTCGGCGCAGCGCCCGGCGACATCACCGCCCTGCGCAAGGTCGGGGCCATGATCGAGACCCCGCGCTACCCGCCTTATCTCACGGCGCGCGACACGCTGAAGATGCTGGCCCTGGAAAGCGGCAAGGCCGACGCCGACATCGGCGGCTGGCTGGAGCGGGTCAGCCTGACCCACGCCGCCGACCGCGCCACCAGCGGCTTCTCGGTCGGCATGAAGCAGCGCCTGGGCCTGGCCGCCGCCTTCCTGACCAAGCCTGAACTGGTCATCCTGGACGAGCCGACCAGCGGCATGGACCCGGCCGGCATCCAGGAGATCCGCGCCCTGATCATCGACCTGGCCAAGATCGAGGGCGTCACCGTCATCCTGGCCAGCCACCAGTTGGACGAGGTCAAGCGTGTCTGCGACCGCGTCGCCATCCTCTCGCGCGGCAAGGTGGTCGCCGAGGGCGGCGTCGCCGAGCTGACCGCCGGCGAGGCGCGCCTGCGCCTGACCCTGGCGTCTCCCCTCGCCCCAGCGCTCGCGGTCCTGGGCGATCGTGGCGAGGCCGATGGCCCCGACGCCGTGCTCGCCGACGTTCCCCGCGCCGAGGCTCCCGCCGTCATCCGCGCCCTGGTCGAGGCCGGCGCCGATATCGTCGAAGCGCGATGGCGCGAGGTCGACCTGGAGGGGGTCTATCTGAAATCCTTGGGCCAGACGCCGACGGCCGCCACCGCCGAAGGAGCCGCCTGATGCTCGCCGACGCCATCGCCGCCGAACGCTTCCGCCTGCTCCGTGACCGTTCAGCCGTCTTCTGGGGCTTCTGCTTCGCGCCGCTAGTGGGTTTCATGCTCAGTATCGGCGGGGATCTTTTCCTGCGCTTCGTGATCAAGAAGCCCATACCCGGCCTGACCATTGGCCTGATCGACCAGATGCTGAAGGCGCTCTCGAACGGCGCCTCGACCTTCGCAGCCCTCTTCCTGATGATCGGCGCTGCGGCTGTGCTGGCAGGCGACTACCGCTGGGAGACCTGGCGGCTGCTCACCCCGCGCAATACGCGCCAGAACCTGTTGCTGGCGAAGCTGATCGTTGTCGGCGAAGCGGTGTTCTGGAGCTTGCTGCTGACCGCCGTGCTTTCGGCGCTGGCCGCCGTGATCGGCGCGGGGATCAACAGCAAAAGCCTGACCGTTTCGATGTTCGGCCGCAACCTGTTCGACATCATCGGCGTGCTGGCCATCACCTGGCTGGAGGCCATGACCCTGGCGGCGCTGGCGGCCTGCGTTGGCGTGCTGTCGCGCTCAACCATGGGCGTGGTCATCGCGTGCCTCGGTTTCCGGTTCGTGCAGACGATCCTGGCCGGGTCGCTGCGGCTGATGGAGCAGAACGAAGCCCCGAGCTGGAAACTCCTAGCCCTTCCCGTCTACGACGCCGACTTGCTGCGCGCGGCCCTGCTGGACCCCGCCCAGCTGGGCGCAGCGAGCGGTTCGGCCGGTGCAGCGCTAGTGGTGCTGCTGGCCTGGGTCGCGGCGCTGACGGCCGGCGCGGTATGGCTGTTCCGGCGGCAGGACCTGACGAAGGAGTAGGAGCGCTGCGACTTCATCAAAGCAGGCCAAGCCAGGGTCTGTTTGGGGTGGGGAGCCGCCACAATGAATCCCTCTCTCATGGAGAGAGGGTGTTGCGCGACGTCCGACAAGGGTCGAAAGCCGTCTTCAGCACCCCGATTGCAGCGAGACTCCTACGCCGCCCCCTCGCGCTCCAGCAGCGCCCTCGCCGCCGCCTTCTCGGCCTCTTGGCGGGACTTGCCCTTGGCGATGGCCGGGTCGACGCCCTTGACGGCGACCTCTACGGTGAACACCGGCGCATGGTCGGGACCCGTACGGTCCATCACCCGGTAAGTCGGCAGCGGACGCCCCTTGCCTTGCGCCCATTCCTGCAGCGCGGTCTTGGGATCGCGCGGACGGCCCTCGCCCGCCCGGTCGAATTCGTCGGCCCACAAATCGAGGAACACCTTGCGCGCTGCTTCAAGCCCGCCATCCTGATAGAGGGCGGCCATCAGGGCCTCGGTGGCGCCGGCCAGGATCGAGTCGGTCTCGCGGCCGCCGATCTTGCTGGACGATGCCGACAGGCGCAGGGCGGGACCTAGCTCGGCCTTACGGGCCACGCGGGCGCAGGTCTCGCGGCTGACGAGAGCGTTCAAGCGGGGCGCCAGCTCGCCTTCCTTGGCCTTGGGAAAGCGCTGGGCTAGGGCCTCGGCGGCCAGCAGGCCCAGCACGCGATCGCCGATGAACTCCAGCACCTCGTTGTCGCGGACCTTTTTGGCCCCGTCCCCGACGCTGGCGTGCGTCAGGGCGCGTTCCAACAGTTCGCGGTCTACGAACCTGTGGCCGATCCGGCGTTCCAGGTCGCCGACGGCGGCGACCCGTCTATCCATTGGCGGCGATCACTTCAGCACGTGGAAGAAGCGGCTCGGACGCGCGTTCAGGAACCAGGTCCAGGGCTTGAACAGGCTGGCCTCGGCGTTCCATGACAGCAAGATGATCTGGGCGCGACCGACCAGGTTCTCGGCGGGCACAAAGCCCACGCCGATCTCATCGCCGATATACTGGTCCAGCTCATAGTCCCACTTGCAGGCGCTTTCCTTGTACGGCGAGACGCCCGGGTCGAACCGGCTATCGGCAGAGTTGTCGCGGTTGTCGCCCATGAAGAAGTAGCAGCCGGCCGGAACCGTATACACGCCGGTGTTGTCGCCGCGGCTGTCGGGGCCGAAGTCCTGGATGTTGTATGGGCGGCCCTCGGGGCTCGTCTCCTGGAAGCGCTGCACCTGCTGGGTGAAGCCGTAGCCGGTGTCGACCAGGGCCGGGGCCTGCGCCTTGCGGGCCAGCGCCTTGCCGTTGATGTAGACCTCGCCGCCGCGGATCTGGACCTTGTCGCCCGGCATGCCGATGAGGCGCTTGATGTAGTCGGTGCGGTTGTCGCGCGGCAGCTTGAACACCACGATGTCGCCGCGCTTGGGGGCGCGATCAAAGATCCGGCCCTTGATGATCGGCGGGCTGAACGGGATCGAGTGTTTGCTCCAGCCATAGCTGAACTTCGACACGATGATGTAGTCGCCCTGGTAGAGGTTCGGCTCCATCGAGGCCGACGGGATCGTGAACGGCTGGAACAGCAGCACCCGCAGCACCAGGGCGATGCCCAGGGCGTAGGCGACGGTTTTGACGATCTCGATCAACTCGGCGATCGCGCCCTTCTCTTCGGGCGGCGTGATCTCGTCGGCGGCGTCGGTCATGCGGGCGCGGGGCTCTTCGAACAGGGGTTACCGGCGAACCGGCTCGGCTTTGCTAGACGGGCTTGGCCGGACGGGCAAGAGCGGCGCGTAGCCAAGCTTCATGGCGAGGTTTGGGCCGCGACGTCAAACGTCCTCGGACAGCAGGCGAATCTCGACCGAGCCGCCGGCCTTAGCGCTTGGGCAGGGCCTCAATAATCACGAAGGCCTGGGCGTAGGGGTGGTCGTCCGTCAGGGACAGGTGGATCACCGCTTCCATGCCGTCCGGAACCATGGCGTTCAGCCGCTCCAGCGCGCCGCCGGTGAGGGCCATGGTCGGCTTGCCTGACGGCAGGTTGACCACGCCCATGCCCGCCAGGTGCACGCCGCGCTTGAGGCCCGTGCCCAGGGCCTTCGAGCACGCCTCCTTGGCGGCGAACCGCTTGGCGTAGCTGGAGGCGCGATCGGGTTTGCGCTCCGACCGCGTCCGCTCGACCTCGGTGAAGACCTTGTTCGTGAACCGCTCGCCGAACCGCTCCAGCGACTTCTCGATTCGCCGGATGTCGCAGAGATCCGAGCCGATGCCGATGATCACGCCAGGACCTCGAGCTCGACGCGCGCGGCGTCCATAAGCGACCGCATGCGGTGGATCGCTTCGGGCAGGCCGACGAAGATCGCCTCGCCGATCAGGAAGTGACCGATATTCAGTTCGGCGATCTGCGGGATGGCGGCGATCGGCTTGACGGTGGCGTAGTCGATCCCGTGTCCGGCGTGGACCTCCAGACCCAGGTCATGGGCGAGCGCGGCGCCGGCCTTCAGGCGTTGCAGGATCGCTGCGGCGCGCGCGTCCTCGCCCGCCCGCGCCGCGTCGCAGTAGGCGCCGGTGTGGAGCTCGACGACTTGCGCCCCCGCCGCCGCCGAGGCGCGGATCTGGTCGGGATCCGGCTCGATGAACAGCGACACCCGCGCCCCGACGGTCCGCAGACGCGCGGTGGCGTCGGCGATCCGGGTCTGCCCCTTGATGACGTCGAGGCCGCCCTCCGTGGTGACCTCTTCGCGGCGCTCGGGCACCAGACACGCCGCGTGCGGTCGGGCGCCGATCGCGATTGCGACCATCTCGTCGGTGACCGCCATCTCGAAGTTCAGCGGCTTGCCGCGCTTGTGGCAGAGGTCGGTGAGGACGGCGATGTCGGCGTCGCTGATGTGGCGGCGGTCCTCGCGCAGGTGGGCGGTGATGCCGTCGGCGCCGGCGACCAGCGCCAGCTCGGCCGCGCGCACGGGCTCAGGATAGGACGCGCCGCGCGCGTTCCGGATCGTGGCCACGTGATCGATATTGACGCCCAGCCGCAAGCTCATGCGCTCAGGTCCTCCTGCCTTCCCCGGCAGGGTTACTCCCGCAAGCGCGCAAAGCCTAGAGCCGTGCGCCTCACTTGGCAGGTGAGGATTCGCGCCAAGGCGGCGCCCGCGCCGATGGACAAAGGCGCGGCGGCGTCGGATCGTGGCGCTGGGGCAAGCAGGGGAACACCAAGCCATGTTCAGGAAGACCGGTCTCGCGATCACCGCGAGCCTCGTGGCGCTCACGGCAGCGCATGGCGCGCTCGCCGCCGAGATCTCGGCGGGCAAGCTCAAGAGCCTGAAAGCCGAGGCCGTCGCCGGCGTCGAGAGCCGCGCCAAGCTGGCCCAGGTGATGAACGACAAGATCTTCTCGTTCGGGGAGCTCGGCTTTCAGGAGGTCGAGACCTCGGCCTACATCACCAAGGTGCTGGAGGAGAACGGCTTCACCATCCGGCGGGGCGTGTCGGGGATTCCGACGGCCTGGACGGCGACCTGGACGCACGGCCAGGGCGGCCCGACCATCGCCCTGGGCAGCGACATCGACTGCATCCCCAAGGCCTCGCAGAAGCCGGGCGTGCCTTGGCACGATCCGATCGTTCCCGGCGCGCCGGGGCACGGCGAGGGGCACAACTCCGGCCAGGCCGTGAAACTCGTCGCCGCCCTCGCGGTCAAGGACCTCATGGTCAAGCAGAACATCCCCGGGACCCTGGTTCTGTGGCCGGGCGTGGCCGAGGAGCTTGTGGCCAGCAAGGCCTACATGGTCCGCGACGGCGTGTTCAAAGGCGTCGACGCGACGATCTTCACCCATGTGGGGGCCAACCTGCAGACCACGTGGGGGCAGCCGTCGGGCACCGGCCTAGTTTCGGTCAAGTACAGCTTCCACGGCGAGTCCGCCCACTCGGCTGGCGCGCCGTGGCGGGGGCGCAGCGCGCTGGACGCCGTCGAGCTGATGAATATCGGCTGGAACATGCGCCGCGAGCACCTGAAGCCCGAGCAGCGCTCGCACTACGTGATCAGCGACGGCGGCGACCAGCCCAACGTCGTGCCGTCCGAGGCGACAGTCTGGTACTATTTCCGCGAGCAGACCTTCGACGCGATCAAGAAGAACTGGGCGATCGCCGACAAGATCGCCAAGGCCGCCGCCGACATGACCGACACCAAAGTCGACTCCGCCGTCGTGGGCACGGCCGCGCCGCGGCACTTCAACCGTCCGATGGCCGAGGCGGCGCAGAAGAACATCGAGCTGGTCGGCCTGCCGAAGTGGACCGACGACGAACAGGCCTTCGCCAAGGCCGTTCAGAAGAACGTCGGCTCGGCCAAGCAGGAGGGGCTGGACGTCAAGCTGAAGGGCCTCAAGCCGCCTGAGGAGAAGCCTGAGAGCGGCGGGTCGGACGATATCGGCGACATCTCGTGGATCATGCCGACCATCACGATCAACTATCCCTCGAACATCCCCGACCTGCCCGGCCACCACTGGGCCAACGCGATCTCGATGGCGACCCCGATCGCCCACAAGGGCGTGGTGGCCGGCTCCAAAGTGGTGGCGATGACGGCGCTGGACCTGCTGACCCAGCCCAAGCTGCTGGCGGACTCGAAGGCCTATTTCACCAACGTCCAGACCAAGGACCAGAAGTACGTGCCGATGCTCTCGGCCACGGACAGGCCGCAGGTCCAGATGAACGCCAACATCATGGCGACGTACCGGCCCGAGATGACGAAGTACTACTATGACCCCGGCAAGTACGGCACGTACCTGGAGCAGCTGGGGATCGCTTGGCCGGTCAAGACGCTGACGCCGCCGGCTCAAGACTGATCGGGGATGCGTCCGCCTCGTCCTTTGACAAGCTCAGGATGAGGCGGATTGTCGAGGCCGAAGTAGAAACCTCACCCTGAGCCTGTCGAAGGGCGAGGTTTCGGTTCCTCTTGCCTACCGCAGCCGGCGGCTACCCGGATCCTCGATCGGGATCGCGGCCAGCTCCGGCGGGAGGGCGTCGGCCGGATAGGCCGGGACTTCCAGGCTGGCCAGGGCGATCAGCGGCACGCCGACATCGGCCTTGCCGCCTGAGCGGTCGACGATGCAGGCGGCCGCCACGACGTCGCCGCCGGCGTCCTTGATCGCCTGGATGCACTCGCGCGACGACAGGCCGGTGGTGACGATGTCCTCGACCATCACGACCTTCTGGCCGGGCTCGAGGTGGAAGCCGCGGCGGAACTTGAAGCCGCCGCCCTCGCGTTCGACATAGATCGACGGCACGTTCAGGTGCCGCGCGGTCTCATAGCCGGGGATGATGCCGCCGACGGCGGGCGAGACCGCCACGTCGACCTGGCCGACCGTGGCGATGATCTTCTCCGCCAGGGCCTTGCAGAGGCGCTCGCAGCGCTCGGGCCGCATGAACACCAGGTTCTTCTGCAGGAAGACCGGGCTGTGCAGGCCGCTGGACAGCACGAAGTGGCCTTCGCGCAGGGCCCCTGCGGCGCGGAATTCGTCGAGGACGTCATCGTTGGTCATGAGCGCTGCCTATAGGCCCAAGCGCCCGAGTCTTCAAACGCCGCCTTGCGTCCGGCCGCCGTTTCGCGCTCTACCGCCTGCCATGACCCAAGATCCCCAACGCCCTCGCGTCGGCTGCGGCGCGGCCATTCTGGACGCCCAAGGCCGGATCCTGCTGGTCAGGCGGGTCAAGAACCCGGAAGCCGACCACTGGGGCGTGCCCGGCGGAAAGCTGGACTGGGGCGAGGCCGCCCGCACCTGCGCCGAGCGCGAGATCCAGGAGGAACTGGGCGTCCGGATCACCGCCGGGCGCGTCCTGGCGGTCACCGACATGGTCGCCGACGACTATCACTGGGTGGCGATCACCTACGCCGCCGACGGCTTCGAGGGCGAGCCGACCATTCAGGAGGCCCACGCTCTGCACGAATGGGGCTGGTTCGCGCTGGACGCCCTGCCCGCCCCGCTGACGGCGGCGACGCGCGACGCTGTAGCGGCTTTGAGGGCGACCTAGCCTCGCGTCCGGTCCACGGTCTCCACCGACGGACAGGCGCGCAGCGCGGCCTGGATGTTGGTCAGGTGCTTGGCGTCGCGGACCTCGACGTCGATATCGGTGTCGAAGAAGTCGCGTTGCCGGTGGTGCATGCGCAGGTTGACGATATTGCCGCCCGCCTCGCCGATGATCGTGCAGACCAGACCCAGCACGCCGGGCGCGTTCTGGATCGTGGCGTGCAGGCGGGTGAGCGAGATGGTCGAGCGTTCGGCTTCCGGCGTCCAGTTCAGGTCGCGCCAGAGCTCCTCACGATCCTCGTATTCGGCCAGACGCGGGCAGTCGATGGTGTGGACGTCGAGACCCTCACCATCCTCGCGCAGGATGCCGACGATCCGGTCCCCTGGCACCGGGCTGCAGCAGTGGGCGAAGTGCAGCGAGACGCCAGGCGTCAGGCCGCCGCCACGCACGTAGAGCCGCGCCGCCTCCTGACCGCCCTCGATCTTGCGGCGCGCCGTCGCGGCCTCGCGCTCGGAGTCCTTCATGCCCGGATAGGCCGTTTCCAGCACCTGGCTGGGCGAGACCCGTCCTCGGCCCACGGCGTCGAACAGCGCCTCGTCGCTCTCCAGCACGAACCGCTCCAGGATCGGGCGCAGCGACACGTCCTTCAGCTTCTTGCCGGCGCGCTCAAACACCTGCTCGAGAGAGGCGCGCCCCAGGCGCAGAAACTCTTCCTTCTCGGTCTGGCGGATGTGACGCCGGATGGCCGAGCGGGCCCGGCCCGTGACCGTCAACGAGCGCCAGTCCGGCGGCACCACGGGCTTGGAGCCCCGCACCACCTCGACCACATCGCCATTGACCAACGGCGTGCGCAGCGGCTTGAGCTCGCCATTGATCTTCACGCCGATGCAGGTGTCGCCGACGCTGGTGTGAACGGCATAGGCGAAGTCCAGCGGCATGGCCCCGCGCGGCAGGCTGACCAGCTTGCCCTTGGGCGTAAAGACGAACACCTGGTCGAGGAACATCTCGAGCTTGGCGTGTTCGACCAGCTCTTCGCTGTCGCCGCCGTGTTCCAGCACCTGGACCAGTTGGCGCAGGTTCGCCAGCGGGTCACGGCCGCCGGCGGCCTCCATGCCCTCTAGGTCAAGCCCGTACGAGGCGTCCTTGTAACGGAAGTGGGCGGCGACGCCCTCCTCGTTGACGCGGTCCATGCTCTCGGTGCGGATCTGCATCTCGATCCGCATGCCGCGCGGCCCGACTACTGTGGTGTGCAGCGAGCGGTAGTTGTTCCGCTTGGGCGTCGAGATGTAGTCCTTGAAGCGGTCGGGCACGCTGGACCAGGCGCGGTGCACGACGCCGAGCGCCCGGTAGCAGTCTTCCTCGCTGTCGACGATCACTCGGAAGGCGTAGATGTCGGACATCTGCGAGAAGCCGATCGACTTGCGCTGAAGCTTCCGCCAGATCGAATAGGGCGACTTCTCGCGGCCAAAGACCCGGGCCGGCAGGTTCGAAGACTCCAGGCGCGCCGAGATTTCCTGGCTGACCAGGGCCACCGCACCGCCCTGCTCTTCACGCAGAACGTCCAGACGGCGAATGATCGCGTCGCGCGCCACCGGATTGGTGTGCTGGAAGGACAGCTCCTCCAACTCGATGCAGATGCGATGACAGCCGATATTGCGGGCCAGGGGCGCGTAGATGTCGCGCGTCTCGCGGGCGATGCGCTCGCGCTTGGCCTGGTTCTTGATGAAGTGCAGCGTCCGCATGTTGTGCAGACGGTCGGCCAGCTTGACCAGCAGGACGCGGACGTCCTTGGAGATGGCGAGGATGAATTTGCGCAGGTTTTCAGCCTGCCGCATGTGCTCGGCCTGCAGCTCGAGCTTGGACAGCTTGGTGACGCCCTCGACCAGCTCGCCGATCTCCTCGCCGAACAGCTTGGCGATCTCTTCCTTGGTGACCGGCGTGTCCTCGATCACGTCATGCAGCAGCGCCGTGACGATCGTCGCGGTGTCGAGGCGATACTCGGTGAGGATGCCCGCCACCTCGATCGGGTGGGCGTAGTAGGGATCGCCGCTGGCCCGGGTCTGCGAACCATGCATCCGCATCGCATAGACATAGGCGCGGTTCAGCAGCGCCTCGTCGGCGGTCGGGTCGTAAGCGTGGACCCGCTCGATCAGTTCGTACTGGCGAAGAAACTTGGGGCGCGGCTTGGCCGGCGCTTCGGTCGCCGTAGCCGGAGCCACAGACGACGACGCGCCCGACTCGGTCCCCAAAGGGGGCGAATCCGGCGCGCGTTCGGATGGAGCGGTCTGACCGACCGCTTCAAGGGTCAGAGGGTCTGCGCCGTCGGGGCTCAGTACCGCTCCTCCTGACCGCCGTCGCGGTCGCTTTGCAGGGCGCGGACCAGTTCCAGCTCGCTCATCTGCATGTGGCTCGGATCGGCCAGCAGGGCCAGGGTTTCGGCCTCTTCCTCGGCTTCGGTGTGCTCGTCAACGCGCTGCAGCGTGCTGATGAGGTGCTCCTTCAGGCCTTCGTGGTCGATCACGTCGTCGGCGATCTCGCGCAGGGCCACGACCGGGTTCTTGTCGTTGTCGCGGTCGACCATCAGGGCGGCGCCGGCCGAAATGCCGCGGGCGCGGTGGGCCGAGAGCAGAACGAGCGCGAAACGGTTCGGAACCTTCTCGACGCAATCTTCGACGGTGACGCGGGCCATGAATTCCTCGGGCTGCCGGTAAGCAAACGGAAAATAGGCTTCTGTGCGGCGGCGCGCAACGCCGCGCACGAGCATCCTGCTTTCGCGAGCGGGCGCTTATGCCCGCTTCGGGGGTTAATGTCCACCCTCTAGGCGGTCGGCGCAGCCATTGGTCGCGCGTCTTGGCCGATCGTGGCGGTCGCGGCCAAGCGGAAAGCTGACTCGCCTGTGACCGGGTGGATCCAGCCCGAATAGAGCTCGGAGAGCGGCCCCATAACAAAGAGCCGCTGGTGGGCCCGAGGATGGGGCACGACAAGGCCGTCATCCAGAACGGTGCGACCATGGGCGATGAGATCAAGGTCCAGGGTGCGCGGCGCATTGGCCTCTCCCCTCGCGCGACCGAACCGCGCCTCCACCTGATGCAGCGCGTCCAGAACCTCGCGCGGAGACAGCGCGGTCCGCACGACCGCGACGCCGTTCAGGTAAGCCGGTCCTGTGGGATCCGGCCAGGCGGCCGAGACCCACCATCCGGAGCGTGTGAGGACCTCAAGCCCAACCTCGGGCAGCGCCGCCACGGCGGCTTCCAACAAGGCCTCGCGACTCGTATAGGCTCCGGGCAGATTGCAGCCGAGCGCCACGATCACGGCCTCGTCCAAGTCATTTCGAACGACCTGATTTTTCAAGGAATTACCGTGACCTTCTATCCAACCGACCGGATCGCCCTGTTCATCGACGGGGCCAATCTCTACTCCGCCGCCAAGGCGCTGGGCTTCGACATCGACTACCGCAAGCTGCTCGACGAGTTCAAAAAGCGCGGGATTCTCATCCGCGCCTACTATTATACCGCCATAGCCGAGAACGACGACTACTCGCCGATCCGGCCGCTGGTCGACTGGCTGGACTACAACGGCTTCACCCTGGTGACGAAGCCGGCGCGCGAGTTCACCGACAGCCAAGGCCGCAAGCGCTGGCGCGGCGACATGGACATCGAGATCGCCGTCGACATGCTGCAGATGGCCGAGACCGCCGACCATCTGGTGCTGTTCTCGGGCGACGGCGACTTCCGCGCCCTGGTCGAGGCCGTGCAGCGCAAGGGCCGCCGGGTCACCGTGGTCTCGACCATGAAGAGCCAGCCGCCGATGACCAGCGACGACCTGCGCCGTCAGGCCGACAACTTCGTCGATCTCGCCGACCTCGGAAACATCATCGGCCGCCCGCAGCGCACGCCGCCCCGACAGGTGATGGACAACCGCACCCCGGCCGAACGCGACGCCGACGACGAGTACTGAGCATGTCCCAATCGTCCAACATCGTCGGTGAGGTCGTTCCCAACCCCGCCGAGCCGCCACGCGACTGCCCGCTTTGCCCGCGACTCGTCGCCTATCGTCGCGAGAATCAGGAGCTCTATCCCGACTGGTTCAACGGCCCCGCCCCCTCGTTCGGCGACAGGAACGCTCGTCTGCTGGTCGTAGGCCTTGCCCCTGGCCGCAAGGGCGCCAACCGGACGGGTCGGCCCTTCACCGGCGATTTCGCCGGCGCGCTGCTCTACGAGACCCTGATCAAGTTCGGCTTCGCCACCGGCCAGTTCGAGGCGCGGCCCGACGACTCGCTGCAGTTGATCGACGCGGCGGTGACCAACGCCGTCCGCTGCGCCCCGCCCGGCAACAAGCCCGAGACCTCGGAAGAGAACGCCTGCCGGCCGTTCCTGAAGGCGCGGCTTGATATGTTCCCGAACCTGAAGGTCATCGTCACCCTGGGTGACGTCTCACGCCGCAACGTGCTAAAGACCCTGGGCCTGAAGGCCTCAGCCGGCGTGCCTGGCCACGGCTCTGAGTTCCAGGCAGGCCCGTATCGGATCTTCAACAGCTACCACTGCTCGCGGCTCAACACGAACACCGGCCGCCTGACGACGCCGATGTTCGAGGACCTGTTCGCGCGGGTGAAGGCCTATCTGGACGAGACGGACTAAGCGGCGCAGCCCACGCCGCCTCCGCCCATTAGACCAGCGAGCCCTTACCGCTGGTCACTTCGGTGTAGCGATGCACGCGGACGGCCTGGATCAGGCCAAAGCCGATCATCACCGTCAGCATGACGGTGCCGCCGTAGGACAGCATCGGCATGGGCACGCCCACCACCGGCGCCATGCCCATCACCATCGCGCCGTTGATCAGCACGTAGACCGCGAAGGTCGAGATCGTGCCGCCGGCGGCCAGACGGCCAAAGTGGCTGTGGCTGATCGAGGCGATGCGCAGGGCCATGAAGATCACCGCGCCATACAGGAACAGCACGGCGAAGCAGCCGACAAAGCCGAATTCCTCGGCCAGGGTGGCGAAGATGAAGTCGGTCTGCTTTTCGGGCAGGAAGTTCAGCTGGCTCTGCGAGCCCAGGCCAAAGCCCTTGCCCAGCAGGCCGCCCGAACCGAGCGCGATCTTGGACTGCACGATCTGATAGCCCTTGCCCGACGGGTCGGCTTCGGGGTTCAGGAACGTCATGACCCGATTGCGCTGATAGTCGTGCAGCACGAATATCACGAACGGCGGGATAGCAATCAGCACCGCCGTGATCCCGGCGATGATGATCCGCCAGGAGAGGCCCGCCAGCACCACGATCGACAGCCCGGTCGCGGCGATCAGAGAAGCGGTGCCAAGGTCGGGCTGGTGCGCCACCAGCAGCACCGGCAAGGCGATCATGGTGGCGGGGATCAGCAGACGCCAGGACATGCGGGCGCTGTCGGCCGACAAGCCGTGATAATAGCGCGCCAGGGCCAAGACGAGGCCAATCTTCATGATCTCGGACGGCTGGAAACGGAAGCCGCCAATCGAGAGCCACCGTTGCGCGCCGAGTGAAATATCGCCGACCACCTCCACGGCGATGAGCAGCAACAGGCCCACGCCATAGATCGGATAGGCGGCCATGAACCACCAGCGCAAATCGCACATGGCCAGTATGACCATCATGACGAAATAGAGCCCAAAACGGATCAGGTGATTGGCCGCCCAGGGCTCCCACGAGGCCCCGGCGATCGAAAACAGCATCAGCGCGCCGCTGCCTGCGATTAGGCAAAGAACCAGACAGAAGGTCCAGTCGATCTCCATGAACTTGATGGTCGGCCGGTCGCGTTCGCCGGGCCGGGAAAGGCCGCCACTCAGGGTCATGTCTGGCCTCCCTGCGGAGCCGTGGGGGGCGCGCCCGGGAGGGGCGGCGGCGCCTCGACCGGATCGTCCGGCGCGGCGCCTTCGATATCGGCTTCAGGAACCGCTTCGGGCAAGGGCGCAGGACGCTCGATGCGGGCGCGGATCTCGGGATCCTTCAGCAGCGCCACGCGCATCACTTCGCGAGCGCGCGGCGCGCCGGCGGTGGCGCCGCCCAGACCGCCGTGCTCGATGATGACCGAGACAGCGTAGCGCGGATCGTCGTAGGGCGCGAAGGCCACGAACAGGTTGTGGTCCTTCAGGCGCCAGCGCACGTCCTTGCTGTCGCGCGAGACGCCCTTGTCATAGCTGCGAACCTGCGCCGTGCCGGTCTTGCCGGCCATCTGCACGTCGCCCAGACCCAGCTGACTGTTGCGATAAGCGGTGCCGCGCACGTCGTTGGCCACGGCGGCCATGCCCCCGCGCACATAGGCCAGATGCTCGGGCGAGAACGGCAGGTCCGGCACCTCTGAACCGGCGGGACGCTCCTCATCGCCGATGGACTTGATCAGGCGCGGAACCAGCGCCTTCTTGGCGTTGGCCAGACGGGCCGTCATCACGGCCAGTTGCAGCGCATTGACCGTCAAGGCGCCCTGCCCGATCGCGTAGCTGGGCGTTTCGCCCGGGAACCAGATCTGGTTGGCGGGATTGCGCTTGAAGGCGCGCTTCTTCCACTCGCGGTCGGGAACGATGCCCTTCTTCTGACCGGGAATGCCGATGTCGAAGGTCTGGCCAAAGCCCACCGCGCGCGCGGCGCGGGCGATCGCGTCGGGACCGATCTTCAAGGACGTCTGGTAGAAGTAGATGTCGCACGAGTTCTTGATCGCGTCGTGCATGTTCTGGGGGCCATGGCCGCCCTTCTCCCAACAGCGCCAGACGCGGCCGCCATAGTACCAGCTGCCGGGGCAGTTGATCCGAATGTCGGGGTCAATACCAGCGGCCAGGGCGGCGAGACCCACCGTCGGCTTGAAGGTCGAGCCGGGCGGGAAAAGACCGGTCATCGACTTGTCGAGCAGCGGCTTGCGCTCGTACTCGGCCAGGGCCTTGTACTCGGGCCCCGACAGACCGCGCACGAACCGGTTGGCGTCGAAGCTGGGCGCCGAGGCCATGCACAACAGGTCGCCGTTGCGGCAATCCATCACGACGATGGCGCCGCTCTCCTCGCCCATCACCTCGAGCGCGCGGTTCTGGATGTCGGCGTCCAGGGTCAGGCGGATCGCCTTGCCGGCCACGGGCGGAATGTCGCCGGCCGGATCCAGGCGCACGACGCGTCCCACGGAGTCGACCTCAGCCTTGGTGGCGCCCGCGCGCCCGCGCAGATCCTTGTCGAACGCCTTCTCGACGCCCTGCTTGCCGATCCGGAAGCCCGGGTGGTGCAGGAGGTCCTGATCCTGGGTGGGATCGCCCTCGGCCGCCTTGAGGTCGCGATCAGACACCTTGGCGACATAACCGATTACGTGCGCGAAGGCGCCGCCGAACGGATAGACCCGCACCTCGCCCATGTCGGCGGTGACGTTGGGCAGCTCCGGCGCCCGGATGTTGACGCGCGAGAACTCCTCCCAGGAGAGGTCCTCCATCACCACCACCGGCGCCTTGCGCGGCGCGCGGTCCAGTTCCTTGAGAATACGCGCCCGGCGCGTGCCGTCGATGGGCACCAGCTTGGACAGATCGTCAAGCACGCCTTCGGCGTCCAGGCCCTTGTCCTTGTTGATCATCAGGCGGAAGTTCGGCCGGTTCGACGCCAGCGAAACGCCGTTACGGTCCATGATCAGGCCCCGCGGCGGCGGCACCAGACGGTAGTTGAACTGGTTGCCGGCCGAGAGCTTCTGGTAGCGCTGGGCTTCAACCAGTTGCAGTTGCGCGAGTCGTCCGCCCAACGCCAGCAAGCCTGCGCCCGTGAGACCGCCCAGCAGGAACGCGCGCCGGTGGAAGACGCCCTGACGCTCGTTGACCTCAAAGAAGAAGATGGACGGTTCGCTCATCGCCTCACCGGAACCGCACGTCGGCGTCCTCGAAGCGATCGACCAAGCGGTGGGCGAACGGGAACAGCAGCGCCGTCACCAGGAACTGCCAGAACACCGCCAGCAGACTGGGCATAGCCAGGCTGTCGAGCATGGTGAACAGGCAGCCGGCGACCATGGCGATCGCGGTGACGCCAGCGAACCAAGCCCACATCATCGGCCGGCTCTGGCCAGTCATCGCGTTGCGCAGGATCAGCACCATCGCGTAGGCGACCAGGAGCGCCAGCCCCCAAAGGCCGGTCGGCCCACCCCAGAAGATGTCCAGAAACAGGCCCAGCACTAGCAGGGCGAACGGCGCCAGGATCGACGGTCGGATCATCGCCCAGGCGAAGGCCGGCACCATGGCGAACACCGGCTCCGGCAATTGCAGACCCCAGATTCGGATCGGGGCGGCGAACGCCATCGTGGCGCCGATGCACATCAGCATAGGCACGCCGAGCCATCGCGCCGGATTGAGAGGCCTAGCGCCGCTCATGCTCATCGGGGCGCTCCCGTCTGAGGCGGCGTGACGGCGGCCGGCGTCCTGGCTGTGGGCGCCGGGGGCTTTTGCGCCGTCGAAGCGGGCTTAGCAGGCGGCGATGGCGATGGGGTAATCGGCTTTGGCGCCGACAGAATCGAGGTCTGCGGATCCTCAGTCGTGACCGGCGGCAGCGAGCGAGCCTGCAACTGCTTTTCATCGGCCAGTTGGGCGAAATCCTTGAACAGCAGGATCCGCACATAGTCGATCGAGGCCTGATCGGCGAACAGCACGACGCGCCAACGGCCATCCAGACCCTTCACGGCCGCGCCGACCGGAAGGCCGCGCGGCACGACGCCGCCGTCGCCCGAGGTCACAACCCGATCGCCCTGCTGGATGGGATCAACGCCCCGCAAATACTCGAGCTTGGGATTGGGGCCGCCATCGCCGGTCAGGATCGCCCGCGCATTGGTGCGGTCGATCATCACGGGGGTGCGCGAGGCGATATCGGTGAGCAGCAGAACGCGGCTGACGCCGCCCGACACGCCGACGACGCGACCGACCAGACCGCGTTCGTTCAGGACGGGATTGCCGACCACAATCCCGCGTTCCGACCCCGCGTCGGCGAGGCGGGTGTTGGCGAACGGACCGCGGCTGTCGCTGACCACGCGGGCCGAGGCCATCGGGATCGGCGGGTCAGTGCGCAGACCCAGCAGGCTCTTGAAGCGGTCGTTCTGGTCCTGCAGCGCCAGGGCGCGATCGCGCCACTGACGCATCTCGGCCAGTTCGGTCTTCAGGCGCCGGTTCTCGTGCGCCGTGAAGAAGTAGCTGCGGACATAGTCCAAGCCCAGGCCCGTCCAGCGTCCGGGCGCGGCGATCGCGCCGCTGACAGGCCGCGCCACAGTGTCGACGGTCTGCCGCGTGACGCCGTAGGCCTGCTCCTGAAGCGTCTCGCGACGGTCCGCCAGAAGAAAGGCGACAGCGATGACGGCGGCCACGATCAGGGCCACCGCCGCCGTCCACGTCAATGGCACCTTCAGGTCGCCCAGCGGACCTTCACGAAAGCGCACTTAAGTTTCTCCCGACGCCCCCCGCGGCGCTTCTAGAAGGAATGCCGGCTTAGGCCAGCGTGGATTCCAGGACGCCCTTCATCCACTTGGGATGCTCCAGCACCTTGCCGCAGCCCAGGGCCACGCACGACAGCGGATCGTCGGCGACCGTGACCGGCAGGCCGGTGTGGTCGCGGATCTCGGCGTCAAGGCCGCGCAGCAGCGCGCCGCCGCCGGTCAGCATGATGCCCTTGTCGGCGATGTCCGAGGCCAGTTCCGGCGGGGTCGCTTCCAGGGCCACCTTCACGGCTTCGACGATCTGACCGACCGGCTCGGCCAGGGCGTCAGCGGCCTGCTTTTCGCTGATGCGAACTTCGCGCGGCACGCCCTGCATCAGGTCGCGACCCTTGACGTCGATCGATAGCCCCTCGCCGTCGGCCGGTGCGCGGGCGGTGCCGATTTCCTTCTTGATGCGCTCGGCGGTTGTCTCGCCGATCAGCAGGTTATGGTGGCGACGCATATAGCTGATGATCGCCTCGTCCATCTTGTCGCCGCCGACGCGGACCGAGCGCGAATAGACGATGCCCGACAGCGACAGCACGGCCACCTCGGTGGTGCCGCCGCCGATGTCGACGACCATCGAGCCGGTCGGTTCGTGGATCGGCAGACCGGCGCCGATCGCGGCGGCCATCGGCTCGTCGATCAGGCCGACGCGACGCGCCGAGGCGTTCAGGCAGCTGTCGTTGATGGCGCGGCGTTCCACGGCGGTGGCGCCCGACGGCACGCACACGATCACCTTCGGGTTCACGAAGCCCTTGCGGTTGTGAACCTTGCGGATGAAATACTTGATCATCTCTTCGGCGACTTCGAAGTCGGCGATGACGCCGTCGCGCATCGGGCGGATGGCTTCCATATGGCCCGGCGTGCGGCCCAGCATCTGCTTGGCCTCGATACCCACGGCGTGGACGATCTTCCGGCCGCCGACATTGCGCAGGGCCACCACCGACGGCTCGTTCAGAACGATCCCCTTGCCCTTCATGTAGATGAGGGTGTTGGCGGTTCCGAGGTCGATGGCGATGTCGTTCGAGATCACGCCGAAGAGGGAAGAAAACATTGAAAGCCCTGACTGAGGGGTAGGAGGGGCGTTACGAGCGGTCGGATCGAAGAGCAGATCGTAGAAGAAGGACCAATTCCGTCTCCAAGACGGCGTCGGCGGAGAAGAAAAGGCTCCTACTTCAATTCAATGCGAGGACAACATGATTCCCGCATTTGGCGGATTTCGATCCGGTCCGCGCGCCCAGCCGCCCGACGGGAGCGCCGCCCCCTGGCCGCGCCGTCGTCCGAGCGACAAGAAACGCGCCGACGCCGCCCGTTTGCCCTGCGAAAGCGTTGATTTCAAGGTCTATTCGCGGGGCTTTTGAAGGCTTTTGCAGACGAGCCCGCCAAGCATCCGAAAGTGGCGAAATCTAGCCGAGCGCCGCCATGACGACGCCGACCGCCGTTATGGCCCCGGCGACGACCTGCAAGGCCGTCAGGCGCTCCTTGAACAGACGTCGTCCAGCGATGGCCGCAATGGGCATCTCGATCACGCCGACCGCCCTCACCGGCCCCACGGGCGACAGCGCCATGGCGGTGAACCACAGGCCAGAGGCCGCCGCCCCGCAAAAGCCCGCGCCCAGAGACTGTCGCCATGCGGCGATGACGGCCCCGAGCGCGGCGCGGTCGCGCCAGGCCAGGTAGCTGGTCAGCGCCACTGTCTGGATGGCTTGCACAACCATCACCGTGACGAAGGCCGAGGCCGCCGGGTGCGCTGGGTCAAAGGCCAGGCTGGCTTGCCGAAAGCAGTTGGCGCTCAGCGCGAAAATCGCGCCCGATCCCAGCCCAGCAAGGACCGCGCCCTTGCGGAGCGTGACCTCGCCGCGTGGCCAGGTCAGGATCGCAAGGCCTACTGAGGCGATCAGCCCGCCGGCCCAGGTCACCACGCCGACATGGTCGCCAAAGAACAGCACGCCCCAGACCAGCGCGAACGGCAGGCCGCTCTGCTGCATCGCCGTGCCCAGCGCGAAGGTCGAGCGCTGCATGGCGGTCAGCAAGGCAGCCGTCGCAGCGATCTGCAGCCCCGCCCCCGCCGCGCAAGCCATCCAGAAATGAACCGTGGGGTGCGCGGTCGCGCCGGGCGTCACCAGCCAGGCGATCGCCGCGAAGAGGGTCGCGAAGGGCAGCCCGAACAGAAACCGCACCAGGGTCGCGCCCCAGGGTCCGGCGTCGCCCATGATGGAACGCTGGGCGGCGTTACGCGCCACCTGCAGGGCCGCGGCGCTGATGGTGATAGGTATCCAGATCAAACGCCCCTCCTCTCCGCGATGCGCGAAGAGCCGCCTTCAAAACGCGCGTGCGTTCGCACGGCCACGGCGGGCCGGCAAGCTTGACGGACAGGATCAACCTGTCCGCCAAAAGCCAGACGAAAACCTAGAAACCGCTGGCGATCGCCGCCTCAGGCCGGCTCTTCTCCTTGCGGGCGAAGAGATTGTTCAGCGCGTTGACATAGGCCTTGGCCGATGCCGTCAGCGTGTCGGTGTCGGCGGCCGCGCCGGTGGCGATGCGGCCGTCCTCTTCCAGACGCACCGAGACCTGGGCCTGGGCGTCGGTGCCCTCGGTCACCGCATGCACCTGGAACAGGCGCAAGGCCGCGCTGTGCGGCACGATCTTGTGGATGGCGTTGAACACCGCGTCGACAGGACCGTCGCCCGTCGCCTCGGCGGTGCTGGGGACGCCGTCGATGTCCAGGGTCAGTTCGGCCGACTGGCCGTCAGTGCCGGCCACGACGCGCAGGCGCGACACCCGGATCTTTTCTGAGCCACGGGCCAGGGCGTCGTCGACCAGGGCGACGATGTCGTCGTCGAAGACGTGCTTCTTCTTGTCGGCCAGTTCCTTGAAGCGACCGAAGGCGTCGTTCAGCGCGTTCTGGCCCAGCTCGTAACCCAGGGCCTTCAGCTTTTCACGGAAGGCGTGACGGCCCGAGTGCTTGCCCATGACCAGGTTCGTGGCGCCCTGCCCCACGTCCTCGGGCTTCATGATCTCGTAAGTCTCGGCGTTCTTCAGCATGCCGTCCTGGTGGATGCCGCTCTCGTGCGCGAAGGCGTTCTTGCCGACGATCGCCTTGTTGAACTGCACCGGGAAGCCGGTGATGGCCGAGACGTAGCGGCTAGCGCGGGTGATGTGCACCGGATCGACGTTGGTGCCGTAGGGCAGATGGTCGCCGCGCACCCGCAGGGCCATGACGATCTCTTCCAGGGCGGCGTTGCCGGCGCGTTCGCCGATGCCGTTGATCGCCACCTCGACCTGGCGCGCGCCACCTTCGATGGCGGCGATCGAGTTGGCGACCGCCAGACCCAGGTCGTTGTGGCAGTGGGCCGAGAAGATCGCCTTGTCGGCGCCCGGAACACTGGTGATCACGTCACGGAACAGCTCGCCGTACTCCGACGGATACGAATAGCCGACGGTGTCGGGCAGGTTGATCGTCGTGGCGCCGGCCTTGATGGCGGCCTCGACGCAGCGCTTCAGGAAGTCACGCTCGGTGCGGGTGGCGTCCTCGGCCGACCACTCGACATCGCCGACCAGGTTGCGGGCGTGGCTGACCGAGCGGGTGATCGCCTCCAGAACCGCGTCCGGCTCCATCTGCAGCTTGTACTTCATGTGTACAGGGCTGGTGGAGATGAAGGTGTGAATGCGGCCACGCTTGGCGCGGCGCACGGCCTCGGCGCAGCGGTCAATGTCGCCGGCGGCGGCGCGGGCCAGGCCGCACACCGTGCTCTCGGTGATCAGTTCGGCGATCTGGCGGACGGCCTCGAAGTCGCCGTTCGAGGCAATCGGGAAGCCGGCCTCGATGACGTCGACCCCCATTTCTTCGAGGATCTTGGCCAGCTCCAGCTTCTCTTCCAGCGACATGGACGCGCCGGGCGACTGCTCGCCGTCGCGCATGGTGGTGTCAAATACGACGACGTTGTCGCGCTTGCTGATAGCGCCAGCGGGTACGGTGGTCATGGGAGTACTCGTCGAAAGGGGTGTGTCTGCGTGCGGGCTGCGGGTTCAATCATCCCCTGTGCGCCCGGCCACGACGATGCGCGGCCCCTAGAGCGCCCAGGGGCTGATAAGCCGAAGCGAAAGCAGGTCGCGCGCGACAGTCATGCCTGACTTTCTACACATAGCCCCTGAATCGAGCAAGCAATTTGCGCCACCCGAACATTCCGCTGCGAATGGCGCAATTTTGTTCCTCGCAACCGCTTAGTTCGGGCGCGTTACGATCGGGAAGTCGCTGGGGAACGCGTCAAACCACCCCGCCAGACGGCTCATCGCCGCGCGATCGCCCTCCAGCTTGACCTCGCCCTTCAGAATCTTGGGCAGCAGCGATTTTCCACCGAACAGAGAGTCCAGGAAAACGGGCCTGTCGACCGTAAGGGTGGCGTCCGCGCCCTCTCCGCCCTTTGAAGGCTGGGCGACCAGCACCCCGTTGCGGACCTCCACCAGGAACCGCTCATTCCGGTCAGGGAAAGCGAACACCATACGCAGCCGCCCGTCGCCGGCCTTGTCGGCGTTAAGCCGGATGGCCAGGACGTCGAAGATCATCTGGCTCTCAAGCGCGGCGATCATATCCAGCGGCGCCATGGACGGCGGCAGCTTGCGCACGCCGCCGCGCAGTTCGTCGGACGCTGTCAGATACATGTTCCGCCAGAGCGAGTTCTCGGCCTGATAGCCAAGCTGATCATAGACGCCGGCCAACAGGCGCTTGGCCTCCTTGTCGCCGTCGTCGGCCATGACCGCGTGGTTCAGCAAGGCGGCCGCCCAGCCGTAGTCGCCGTTGGTCGCCGCCTCCTTGGCCATCGTCTTGACCTTGGCGGCCCCGCCCATCGCGACCACGTAGCGCTTGCCCGCGTCAGCCGGCGGCGACGGGATCAAGTGCGCCGGATTGGCGTCGTACCAGCCCATGTAGCGCTGAAAGACGGCCCGGCTGTTGAAGCTCATCGAGCCATAGTAGCCGCGATTGAACCAGTCCTTGGACAAGCTGGGCGGCAGCTGGATCTTGGCGGCGATCTCGTCGCCGGTCAGGCCGTGATTCATCATCCGCACGGTCTGATCGTGCAGATACTTGTAGGCGTCGCGGTGGCTGGCCAGGAAATCCTTGACCACCCCGCCCCCGAAACGCGGCCAACCGTGACTGGTGATCATGATGTCGGAAACATCGCCGAACAAGCGCAGCGCCTCGGTCAGGCCGTCGGCCCAGGCCTTGCTGTCGCGCACCAGAGCGCCGCGCGGGGTCAGGATGTTGTGCATCGAGACATTGGCGTTCTCGGCCATGTCCAGGATGCGCAGATCCGGGAAGTAGAGGTTCATCTCGGCCGGGGCCTCGGTCGAGGGCGTGTACTGGAACCGGACCTTCACGCCATCCAGGGTCAGCTCCTGGCCGGTGTGATCGACGATGAGCGTCGGCGGGATCAGCGTGATCGACCCGCGGGCGATGTTCTGGCCGATGCCGGCGGTGATCTGCCCCTCGACGCCCGGCGGCAGCATGACGCCGAACTGGTACTGGGCGCGACGGCTCATGGCGTTGCCGGCGACGATATTCTCGGCGGCGACCTCCTCCATGAAGCCCTTGGGCGCGACGATCGGCACCTTGCCGCTTTTGACGTCGGCCTCGTCGACCACGCCGCGCACGCCGCCGAAATGGTCGCTGTGGCTGTGGGTATAGACCACCGCCGTCACCGGCAGCTTGCCGAGCTTCTCGTTGACCAGGTCGAGCGCGGCGCGGGCCGTCTCCTGCATGGTCAGGGGGTCGATGACGATCCAGCCGGTGTCGCCGCGCACGAAGGTGATGTTGGAGATATCAAAGCCGCGCACTTGATAAACGCGCTCCGAGACCTGGTAGAGCCCGTGCTTGGACAGCAGTTGCGCCTGCCGCCACAGGCTGGGGTTCACCGTCGCCGGTGGCTCGGCCTTCAGGAATTCGTAGGTGGCCAGATTCCAGGCCGCTTGGCCGTCGGCGCGCTTGATCACCGGATCGGTGCGCGTCCCGAGAAAGCCCTTGTCAGCGAAATCGAAGTCCTGCCGGTCGTTCACTGGAAGGGTCTTGGCGAAGGCCGCCTGCCGCTCGGCGGTGATCGGCGACGCCGGATCCCCGGCCTTGGCCACGCTGGCCACCATCAACATCGCCAGCGCGGTGGCCGCGAACATCCCCTTGCGCATCTCGCCCCCGTTATTTGAAACTTTATAGTTTCATTCTACATAGCATCGATGAGCTCCATTGCGAAAGCCCCCGCCTCTGGCGTGGCGAGAGGCCGCCCCGGCCAGCCGAAGCCGCGCGTCGACAAGGCCGCGCGCGGTTTGGCGGTGCTGGAAGCCGCCGTCGAGGTCTTCGCAGAAAAGGGTCTGCAGGCGGCGACCATGCAGGACGTGGCCGACCGCATGGGCGTAGCGAAGATCTTGATCTATCGGCTCTATCCGTCGCGTCAGGCGCTGATCGACGCCCTGTTCGACGACATGCTGGCGCGGGTCGAGGCCGAGGCCGGTCGCCCGTGGGGCGGCTATGGCTCGAGCATCGCCAGGCTGGTCACGATGTCGCGCGTCAACCCGAAACTCGCGTTGCTGCTGCTTCGCGACGCACGCGGCGCGCCCGAGGCCGCCACTTGGCGTGCGGCTCTGGAAGCCCTGCTGACGCGCCTGATCGAACCCTTCGTCGCTCCGCCCGCCGAAGCGTCGGACACCGCGCGCGCCACCTGCCGTCACGCGGCGCGAACCTTCATGCCGTTCGTGATCGAGGCTTGGGCCGCAGGGATCGAGGCCAGCGATGGCATGGACGACGAGACCCGGACCCGCTGGTTCGGCGAGATCGTGCGAGCCTGGCGGGAGGCGACCTATGCGGCGGCGGGCCTCACGCCTCTTCCGCTTCCCCCGCCTCACGCCGCTTGAGCCAGGCGCGGCTGAGAAGGCCCATGCCCAGCCAGATCACGATCGCCAGGGCGATCATGGCGATATGCTGCTTGCCCCCGCCCCGCATAGCCTGAACGATCGAGTTTCCGGCGAAGGCGGTCAGGGCGATCTTCGGCACGATACCGATGGCGGTGCCGGCGGCGAAGTCCCGCAACCGCATCGGCGTCACGCCGGCGGCCATATTGACGACGATGAACGGCGCGCTGGGCACCAGGCGCACGATCAGGCTGGCCATGAAGCCGTTCTTCCCGATCATCCGCATGAACTTGTTGACGCTCTCGCCCGCAAAGTCGCGCAGGATCCGGGCGCCATACGCGCGCCCCAGCCAGAAGCCGACCAGCGACGAGACCAAGGTGCCGACCCAGCTGTAGGCGAAACCCGTCCAGGGCCCGAAGGCGACGACCGCCGCCGCGATCAGCACGAACTGCGGCACGCCCAGGAAGGCCATCACTGCAAAGACGGCAATGGCGACAGGCAGCGCCCACGGTCCGCTCGCTGCGACCAACCAGTGCTCAACCGCCGCTTCGCCGTTGACGCCCAGCAGCTGCGCGCCAAACAGAAAGACTAGGCCTACCCCGCCGAACAGCACGAAGGACACCGCCACCATGCGCCAGGCGCGGGCGTCCATATTGGTCACGAAGTCGATGAAGCGGCGGATCACGGGCCCTCCTCGCCCAAGCGCCCTCGGGGGTCAAGCGGCGCCGGGCGGACAGCTGCAGACGAAACGGGCGTTTTTCGGGCCGATGCCTCCAAACCGCGATCCGCGGGGCGCCCTAATTCGCCCGTGGCGACATTTGTGTTGCGCGCCCTTCACATGACAACGTTACTTATCCACAGGCTGCAAGACCCGCAAACCTTGGCCTGTTAAGGAGTCGCGGACGTGAAAACCCTGGCTGTCATTTCCCGCAAGGGCGGCGCGGGCAAGACGACGCTCTCGGTCAATCTGGCGATCACGGCGCACCTGGCCGGTCTTCGCGTTATGCTCGCCGACATCGATCCGCAACGCTCCGCATCGGACGCTCTGAGAGCCCGCGTCGGCGACGGCCCGGCGCTTGCCGAGATCAACGCCGGAAAGCTGTTCTCGACCCAGGTTCAGGCGCAGAACACGGACTTCGACGCGCTGGTCATCGACACCCCAGCCTCACCGGAAGCTGATGTGCTGCAGGCGATCAATTGCGCCGACCTGTGCGTGCTGGTGTGCCGCCCCACCTTCCTGGACATCGCTTCAGTGGTTCGTTCAGCCGAGGCCGTGCGCCGTCTGGGCAAGAAGGGCTTGATCGTCCTGAGCCAGGCCCCGCCGCGCCGCAACGGCGTGGAGCCGCCTGCGGTGCTGAAGGCCGCCGAGGCGTTGCGCTTCACGGGCATGCCGCTCGCCGCAGTCGGTCTGCGCGCCCGCGCCGCCTTCCAGCAGTCGATCGCCCATGGCCGTTCCGTGTGTGAGTGGGACCCAGGATCGCCCGCGGCCGAGGAAATCTCGCGTCTCTGGACGGTGCTGGCCCCGATGCTGCTGGGCCAAGGGGACATCCGGGTCCGCGCGGGGTAACCTGCGCCCATGAAGATTCTAGCCGTCTCGGGCAGCTTGCGCGCCGCCTCTTACAACACCGCCCTGCTGCGCGCGGCGAGCGAACTCGCGCCCACCGGCGTGGAGATCGAGATCTTCCGACTGCACGACCTGCCCTTCTTTAACGAGGACGTCGAGGCGCAAGGCGACCCGTCATCCGTCGTCGCCTGGAAGGACGCGGTCCGTGCGGCCCCGGCCTTGCTGATCGCCTGTCCAGAATACAATGGCGGGCTGACCGCGTCGCTGAAGAACGCAATCGACTGGGCCTCGCGCGGCAAGCCCGCGCCCTTAGACGGCAAGATCGCCTGCGCCATCGGCGCCAGCCCCGGCGTCACCGGAACCGTCCGCGCGCAGGACGCCCTTCGCCTGAACCTGCGTCGCGCAGGCTGCGATCTCGCCCCGCTGTCAGACATCCTGGTGGGTCAGGCCCACACCAAGATCGATAACGGCGTGCTGATCGACGAGCGCACCCGCCAAGCGATCACGCGCCACCTGGCGAGTTTCGTCGAGATCGTCCGCGCTCGGGCCTAGAGCCCTTTAGCTTTGGATGGAATCATCCAAAGCGTTTGGAAGGGCTCTAAATGTTTGATTTTAGGGCCTGTTTATCTGGTTCAGATGGCTTCATCTAAACCAGACAGGCCCTAACCGCCCGCCAGCTTGCGCAGGTCGTAGTCGGGCCCGAAGTTCAGCACGAACAGCGCGCCCAGCAACACCGTCTGCTTGGCCGAGCCCAAGTGCAGCCCCACCGCGCCGGTGCCCGCCGGAATGTCGATCAGGGCGCGGCCCGGCACCGTGTACATCTTCCACTCGCCGCCGACCTTGATCCCGCCCTGCAGCGCGGCGTCATAGGGCGCGGCGGACTGCTGGATCCGGACGGCCGGAATGTCGGCGCTGGCCGGGCCGCCGCTCACAGGTTCGGCCCTGGCCCAGAAGGCCACCAGCAGCACGTCGCCCTTGGTGATCTTGCCGGTCAGGGGCTGCGACGCCCCGACGTCCCAGGGGTTGGCGCCGACGTTCAGCACCTCGACCTTAGTGGCTGCGCCGCCCTGAACCGTAGCGTCCTTCACCGGCGCGCTCTTCTGCCCGGCGCCATAGACGCCCCAAGTCGCGGAAGGCTTGTTGATCGCCTTCTGCATGATGTCGCCGTCGCCCGACTGGCGCGCCAGGCCCGGCGAGGCGGCGCCGATCGCCAGGGCCAAGGCGGCCAGCGCGATGTACAGAAGCTTCCAATTCATAGGCGGTGTTCCCCCTGCGTGGCCGTCCGGCGGCCGTGCGTTTCCCCCGAGGATCGTCCGCGTTTCCCGGGATCGATCCTACAAATGGTAGCGGTATCTTCCAGAGCGTTGACGCGCAAGAACCCTTGGCGCCGAACTTCGCCAAAATGTCTCAAACGACGACCGTGTCGCGTTGCACCCTGGCGAACGGGGGCGTAAACACCGCCGCAATCCTGAAAACGGTCCTGTTGTTCGGACCAGGCAACACAGGGGAGTCCTGCAAGATGTCGCTCGAGTCCGCCGCCCTGCGGCGCATCGCACCGTCGGCCACCATCGCCATCAGCGCCAAGGCGCGCGCGCTGAAAGCCGCCGGTCGTGACGTGATCGCCCTTTCCGCGGGCGAGCCCGACTTCGACACGCCGGACAATATCAAGAACGCCGCCATCGAGGCCATCAAGGCGGGTAAGACCAAGTACACCGACCCGGACGGCATGCCCGAGCTGAAGGCCGCGATCTGCGCCAAGTTCAAGCGTGAGAACGGTCTGGAGTACAAGCCAAGCCAGATCCACGTCGCCCCGGGCGGGAAGCCGGTGATCTACAACGCCCTGGTCGCCACCCTGAACCCAGGCGATGAGGTGATCATCCCTGCGCCGTACTGGGTGTCGTATCCCGACATGACCCTGCTGGCCGGCGGCACGCCCGTCTCGGTCGAGACCACCGCCGAGAGCGGCTTCAAGATCACGCCCGCCGCGCTGGAAGCGGCGATCACGCCGAAGACCAAGTGGCTGATCATCAACAGCCCCTCGAACCCCTCGGGCGGCGCCTATACGCGCGCCGAACTGCAAGCGATCGCGGACGTGCTGCTGCGCCACCCGCAGGTCTGGGTGCTGACCGACGACATGTACGAGCACCTGGTGTTCGACGACTTCGAGTTCACCACCATCGCCCAGGTCGAGCCCAAGCTCTATGACCGCACCCTGACGATGAACGGCGTCTCGAAGGGCTATTCGATGACCGGCTGGCGCATCGGTTACGCCGGCGGCCCCGAGCCGCTGATCAAGGCCATGGGCAAGATGATCAGCCAGACGACGTCGAACCCCTGCTCGATCTCGCAGTGGGCCGCGCTCGAGGCGCTGAACGGCACGCAGGACTTCATCAAGCCGAACGCCAAGCTGTTCCAGGAGCGCCGCGATCTTGTGGTGTCGATGCTGAACCAGGCCACCGGCCTGCACTGCCCGACCCCGGAAGGCGCATTCTACGTCTATCCCTCGTGCGCCGGCCTCATCGGCAAGACCGCCCCGTCGGGCAAGGTCATCGCGAGCGACGAGGACTTCGCCACCGAACTGCTTGAGAGCGAAGGCGTGGCCGTCGTGCACGGCGCGGCGTTCGGCCTGTCGCCGTTCTTCCGCATCAGCTACGCAACCAGCAGCGACGTGCTGGAAGACGCCTGCTCGCGCATCCAGCGCTTCTGCGCCAGCGTGAAGTAGCCTTCAAATCCTCCCCCTAGAGCCTGTCTGGATCAGATGGAATCATCTGAACCAGATAAACAGGCTCTAATTCATACACTTAGAGCGCGTTCGAGCGGTTTAACCGCTCACACTTAAACCTAACGCGCTCTAGCGGGGGAGGTGTCGGCTCGAAGAGACGACGGAGGGGGAAGAGGCCGGATAGCCCGCTCTTCCCCCTCCGGCCTTCGGCCGCCTCTCCCGCTGGGGGGAGGATTTGCACGACCTACCCCCTGATCCAGTCCGTCAGACCCTCGCGGGCGTGGACCTCGATCAGCGCGGGTCGCTGCCGCACGCGATCCAGATAGCGCTTCAGGTTCGGCCACGTCGTGGCCGGCTTGGGCATGTTGCGCGTCCAGCGGCAGAGGATCGTCGTCAGCAGGTCCACCGTCGTGAAACCGTCTCCGACGATGACATCGCGATCGGCCAGATGCGCGTCCAGACGCGCGAGGCCCTCCTCGATCTTGGCGCGCGCGGCGGCCTGCACTGCGACCAACGCCTCGCCGCCGGCGGGCTCGTGCGGATAGAACCAGGCCCTGAAGTGCGGCTGAAAGCTGTTGGCCAGCCAGAAGCTCCAGCTGAGATAGGCCGCCCGCTCAGGTGAACCGACGGGCGGCGCAAAGTTCGCTTCTGGGTGTCGTTCGGCGAGAAGGGTCAAAAGAGCCGCCATCTGGGTCACGGGCAGGCCGTCGACGATCAGGGTGGGCACCACCCCATCCGGATTGAGCGCCAGATACTCAGGCGTCTTGTGCTCGCCTTTGTCGAAATCGAGCATCTGCAAGGCAAAAGGAACGCCAAGCTCCAGCAACATCCAGTGGATCGCCGTACCGGCGGTGCTGGGCGAACCGTAAAGCGTATACATCGCGCGAGCCTTCCTTTGGTGAAGGCGGATAGACGATGGGTTCCTGGGCTGGGTCAAGTCGATCAGGCCATGACGATCTACCGACGTTGCTGTCGCCACTGGCGAAACTTCACCCTTGCCACGCACGCCAAGATTGTTCTTGATACGTTCACGCCATCCCCGGGAGATCTGCATGCGCCTCCTCACGCTCTTCGCCGCCGCGATGCTGGCTTTGTCTGGGCCCGCCCTCGCTGATCCGGCGATCGGCAAACGGGTGGAAGCGGTCTTCGCCGACGATGCGGTGACCCTGACCGAGGCCGGCAAGACGGTGCTGGTCTATCGCACCAAACCGCTGGAGCCCGCGAACGAGCCGGGGCGGGCAAACTATGTCAGCCCGCTCTACGCGCCGGACGGAACCGCACTGACCGAGGACAAGCCTGGCGACCACCCGCACCACCGAGGACTTTGGTGGGCATGGATGAAGGTGCAGGTGGACGGCAGATCCGTCGCCGACGGCTGGTACATGAAGAACCTCTCGTATTTTGTTCGCGAGAAACGCTTTCTCGGCGACGCCGAAGGCGGCGGAACCCTGACGGTCGAGGTCGACTGGATCGTCAATTCGGGGCCGGAGCTGGCCTATGTCGCCCGCGAGGTCACGCAGGTGATCGTGCGGCCGTTGAAGGCCGGCGTGCGGCGCGTAGAGTTCGACACCACCATCACCGCCCGCGTCGACGCGCTCGGCCTGGGCGGCAGCGAGGACGACCGCGGCTTTGGCGGCTTCTCGATCCGCTTCGTCGACCCGGAGCACCTGACCTTCGCCTCGGGCGGCAAGACGCTCATCCCCAATGGCGCGACGCTCAAGGCGGGTCCATCGATGGGCTTCGCCTGGGCGGGCGGCTCAAACGCCCCGGCCTGGACGGTTGGCCTCGCGTGCAAGGCCAATGGAGAGGCGGTGACGCGCTGGATGCTGTACAATGAGCGCTCCATGCAGAACTGCGTGTTTCCCGGCCGCGCGCCCCTGATCCTCAAGAAGGACGAGGCGCTTCGGCTTCAAGAGACCGTCGTGATCCGCCCCGCCAACAAGAAGAAGCCCTGAGAGCGATGGCCGATATCGTCAATCTGAACCAGGCCCGGAAGGCCAAGACAAAAGCCGAGGACAAGGCGCGCGCCGCAGAGAACCGCGCCCGCTTTGGCCGCACCAAGGCGGAAAAGACGCTCGACGCCGCGCGCGCCGACAAGCTTCGCCGCGACCTGGACGGCGCCAAGCGCGAGGAATGAGACCTAGGCTTCAGGCTCGGCCCAGGCGCTGATCTCCTGCAGATAGGCCTCGTGAAGCGGCAGCGCTTCGACCGTTCGCCGCAGTCGCCGCGCGATCGCCGCATACTCTGCGCTCAAGCCGGCCGCGTTCAGGGCGTTGTACAGAGGACTGGCTCGCCGCGGCCGAATTCCCTGGCCATGCATCACCGCCATCCAGGACGAGGGCGAAAACAGCTCATCACTGCCGCTGACGAGAATTCCGCGCTCAGCGTAAAGGGCCACCCGCTCGGTCAAGCTGTCGGGGATCTGCATGGTCCGGACATAGTCCCAGAAGGGGTCTCCGGCCCGCCGCGTGGCGTGGTAGTGCAGGATGATGAAGTCGCGGATCAACTCGCCCTCAGCCTTGATGGCGGCGTTGTAGCCCTTCCGCAGAACCGGACTGAACGACCGGTCCGGGAAATACTTCAGCAGGGCCTGCAGACCAGAATGAACCATGTGCAGGCTGGTCGATTCCAGCGGCTCGATGAACCCGCTGGCCAGACCCAAGGCGACGACATTGGCCTTCCAGGCGGCGCGGCGGCGGCCCGTTACGAACCGCAACTTGCGCGGTTCGGCCTCCAGGGCGCCGTCCAGACCGTCCCGTAGAACCGTCTCGGCGCGATCATCGTCGGTGAAGGCGCTGGAATAGACGTAGCCGTTGCCGGTGCGGTGTTGCAGCGGGATCCTCCAGCGCCAACCGGCCTCCTGGGCGATCGACTGGGTGTACGGGGCTGCGGGACCGACCTTGGCGCAGGGCGCGGCGATAGCGCGATCGACCGGCAACCAGCGGCTCCAGTCGTCATAACCAGCGGCCAGCGCGCCCTCGATCAAGACACCCCGAAACCCGGAGCAGTCGATGAAAAGCTCGCCCTCGACCGCGCGACCGTCCTTCAGCCGCAAGCGCTCGACAAAGCCGTCGTCGGGCCGTTGGTCGACCGCGACGACCTCGCCTTCGATCCGCGAGACGCCGCGCCCTTCGGCCAGGCGCCGCAGAAAGCGGCAATAGAGCACCGCGTCGAAATGATAGGCCGACATCAACTGTGACAGCGGCGTGGTTGGGTCCATGGCGGTCGGCCCCGCCCGGCCAAGCCGCGCGGCCAGGGCGCAGACCGAATAGTCTTCCAGGTTCGCGTCGGGATCAGCTACCATCAACCGCAGAAAATGCTGCGGGAACACGCCCAGCGTCTGCTGACCGCCCAGAACGCCGAACGGGTGGAGGTAGCGCTCGCCCGAACCGCCCCAGTCGACGAACTCGATACCCAGCTTCAGCGTAGCGCGCGTCGCGCGCATGAAGGCGGGGTCCTTGAGACCGACCATGGCGTTGAACTGCCGGATCGCGGGAATGGTCGCCTCGCCCACCCCGACCACGCCGATCTCGGCGGACTCGACCACCGTGACAGCGCATCTCTTGCCTAAGGCGGCGTTGAGCAGCGCAGCGGCCATCCAGCCCGCCGAGCCGCCGCCAAGGATCACGATCGACTGTATCGCCTCGCCCATGAGTCTCCGTTGGCCCTCCCCGAGCTTAGAGACCGCTTTGTCGACGATCCAAGCGCCCGGCGCCAGCCGCTTGCGCCGCGCACGCAAGTGCGCGATGTCCGGCGCTCAGGAGATCGCCCCATGCCAGGCCTTCGCAAACGCTCGGTGAACCTTGTCGGCCACGCCACCTCTCTGGCTCTGGAGCCGGAGTTCTGGGCGGTGCTGGAAGATGCCGCCGCAGCGCGCGGCCAGAGCCTCGCCGCCCTGATCCAGAGCGTTGACCGGGAACGGAGCGAGCGGCCGCTGGCGTCAGCTTGCAGGGTGTTCGCGCTTGAGCACGTCACTCAACTCGCGCTGTCGCCACGCCCCCCGCCCGTCATCGACTAGACGAAGCGCCGCCGGGCTTAGCCCCCCGCCGGCTTGGGCGCTTCGGGCAGTTTCGGCGCAGACGCCGAGATGTCGACGTCGACCTTCTTTTCCTGCGTGAAGCCGCCCGACATCATAAAGAAAGCGAGCACGGCCACGACGACGACGAGCGCGCCGACGATGAACGCCAGCCCACTATTTCCACCACGATTTGCGCCTTCTGCCATCTGTATCTCCTCGCCCTACGGGCCTGTCTGCGATGGCCCATCAACGGCGCGAGGTATGGGAAGTTCCCACACGCCCGGCGGCTTGCAACGGACAGGCGCACGGCGAAGGGCTTAAGCCCGGCGCGCTTTGTGCTACATATGTTCCATGTTTCCCGACACCGACTCGCCGAACCCCACCGAGGATTTCCCCGGCGACCTGCCCTCCCCGCGCATTTCCGACCTGGCTCGAGCGCGTCCGCCCGCCGGCGCTGCGCCCGGCTACCTCGACGGTCTGAACCCCGAGCAGCGCGAGGCGGTCGAGACCACCGAAGGCCCGCTCCTCGTCTTGGCCGGCGCCGGCACCGGCAAGACGCGTGTGCTGACCACCCGCCTAGCCCACATCCTCGCCACTGGTCGCGCGCGTCCGTGGGAGATCCTGGCCGTCACCTTCACCAACAAGGCCGCGCGCGAGATGCGCGAGCGGATCACCCACATCATCGGCCCCGAGGCCGAGGGCCTGCGCTGGCTGGGCACCTTTCACTCGGTCGCAGCCCAGATCCTGCGCCGCCACGCCGAGTTGATCGGGCTGAAGTCGAGCTACACGATTATCGACACCGATGATCAGGAGCGCCTGCTCAAGCAGCTGATCGAGGCCGAGAACATCGACGCCAAGCGGTGGACGCCCCGCATCCTGTCGCAGATCATCGACGGCTGGAAGAACCGCGGCTGGACGCCTGACAGGGTCCCCACCAGCGAAGCGGGCGAATTCGCCAACGGCAAGGGGATCAGTCTTTATCGGCAGTATCAGGAGCGCCTGCGCATCCTGAACGCGTGCGATTTCGGCGACCTTTTGCTGCACAATATCAGCCTGTTCACCGGCCATCCTGACGTGCTGGACGAGTTCCAGAAGCGCTTCAAATACGTGATGGTCGACGAGTATCAGGACACCAACGTCGCCCAGTACCTGTGGCTGCGCCTCTTGGCCCAGGGTCGGCAGAACGTCTGCTGCGTCGGCGACGACGACCAGTCGATCTATGGCTGGCGCGGGGCCGAGGTCGACAATATCCTGCGCTTCGAGCGCGACTTCCCCGGCGCCAAGGTCGTGCGTCTGGAGTGCAACTACCGCTCGACCGAGCACATCCTCGCGGCCGCGTCTGGCCTGATCACCGCCAACAAGGGGCGCCTGGGCAAGACCCTGTGGACCCCGGCCAAGGGCGGCGAGAAGGTCAAGGTCAGCGGCGTCTGGGACGGCGAGGCCGAAAGCCGGATGATCGCCGACGAGATCGAGCGGGCCAAAAAGTCAGGCCGCAAGTACAGCCAGATGGCCATCTTGGTCCGGGCCAGCTTCCAGATGCGCGCCTTCGAAGAGCGCTTCGTGATGCTGCAAATCCCCTACAAGGTGGTCGGCGGCCCGCGCTTCTTCGAGCGCGCCGAAATCCGCGACGCCCACGCCTATCTGCGCTTGATCCAGTCGCCCGACGATGACCTGGCCTTCGAGCGGATCGTCAACACGCCCAAGCGCGGCATCGGCGACACCTCGGTGCAGAAGCTGCTGCAGATCGCCCGGCTGGAAGGGATTTCGACGGTCGACGCCGCCCGGGCGATCATCGCCAGCGACGAACTTCCGGCCCGCACGCGCACCGCGCTCAGCAACTTCATCCGCGACCTCGACCGCTGGCGCTCCCTGGTTGGAACGCTGCACCATCAGCGCCTGCTCGAGACCGTGCTCGAGGAAAGCGGCTATACCGACGCCCTGCGCTTGGACAAGGGCCCGACCAGCCAGACGCGTCTGGAGAACCTGAAGGAACTGGTCCAGTCGATGGGGTCCTTCGACACGCTCGAGGGCTACCTGGAACACGTCTCGCTGGTCATGGACCTGGACCGCGAGGCCACCGGCGATGCGGTTTGGATCATGACCCTGCACTCAGCCAAGGGCCTGGAGTTCCCTGTGGTCTTCCTGCCCGGCTGGGAGGAAGGCGTGTTCCCCAGCCAGCGCAGCATGGACGACAAGGGCGAGAAGGGCCTCGAGGAAGAGCGTCGCCTGGCCTATGTCGGCATCACCCGGGCGCGCGAAGAGGCCCGGATCAGCTTCGTGGCCAATCGCCAGGTTTACGGCCGCTGGACCAGCCAACTGCCCAGCCGCTTCGTCGACGAACTGCCGATCGCCCACGTCGATGCGGCCTCGGAAACCGGCTACTATGGCGGCGGCCCCGGCATGCAGTCGACGGCGGCCTCGCAGTGGGACAATCCTGGCGCCAGCGCGTTCCAGGCCGGCAGCTACGAGAGCCCCGGCTGGAAGCGGGCTCAGGAGCGGACCTCGGGCTTTGGCGAACGCGGCGGCTCCTGGCGCGGAAACCAGGGCGTGCGCGCCGGCTCGGCGGCGCGCTCTGCGCCAATCGAGGGGGAAGGCCGTCTGGTCGCCGTTTCCGCCCCCGCCAACAGCGCCTTTTCGCGCGGCGATCGGGTGTTCCACGTCAAGTTCGGCTACGGCAAGGTCGCCGCCATCGAGGGCAACAAACTGACGGTCGCCTTCGACAAGGCCGGCGAAAAGAAGGTGATCGACAGCTTCGTCGAGAAGGCCTGATCAGCGCTCGGGCTTCAGCCCGGGTCGGACGCCGTCATGCTCAGGCTGCGCCTCGCTGGGGCGCGGCCCCAGCGTCTCCCAGGCGCCGACGGCGATCAGAACCAGGGTTGTCAGCCACGATAGCGCCAGCGGCTGAAGAAACGGCGACGCCACGCCCAGTCCCGCCAGGCCGGCCAGACCCAGAAGGCGCGACAGAGACCAGCGCCGAAACACCGCCCGCTTGAACAGGAGCGCGCCCAGCAGGAACAGCGCGGGCCCGCCCGTCAGGGCCAACGCCACCTTGGTCTCCATGTGGCCGACCGGATGGTGGATCACCCACTCGTCCCCCACCGCGGTCACGATGATCCCGGCGATGATCGGCAGATGGGCGTAGGTGTAGGCTACGCGGGCGATCGCGCCCGGATCGCTCGATTCCGCGATCGCCTTGCTGGCCGCCTCGGCCGTGGACGAGAAATAGATCCACCACATGGCCAGGCTGCACAGGAACGCCCCGCTGAAGGCGGCCATCACCGACGCCTCCCACTCCAGACCAATGACAGTTGTTCCCGAGATGATGATCGACTCGCCTAGCGCGATGATGGTGAACAAGGCGCAGCGCTCGGCCATATGGCCGCCCTCGACGTTCCACTCCGAGGTCTTGGTGCGACCAAGGCCGGGCGTCCAGAAGCCGACGGCGGCCGAGACATATTCGATCGCCAGCGCCAGCCCCCAAACCAAGAGCCGCGCCTCGCCCTCGACAAATGCGCCGGCGATCCAGAACAGGCCGGCGAAGGAAAGCCAGGCGGTGATCCGCAGAAAGTTGGCGCGGTGCCCTTCATCCTTCCACGCCGTCCAGAGGAAGAAGGCGCTGCGCCCCACCTGGATGAAGACGTGGGCTGCGGCGAAGGCCATGCCCCTCGCGCCGAAGGCGTCGGGGATCGAAGCCGCCAGCACCATGGCGGCGGCCATCATCACGAACAGCATCAAGCGGACTGGCCCACGCTCCGGGTCCAGCCAGTTCGTCACCCAGGCGGTGTAGATCCACGACCACCAGACCGCGAGCAGCAGCACCGCCGCGTGTAGGAGCCCCGGACCGTCGGGATGCTTCAGCACGACATGCGAAAGCTGGGTCACGGCGAAAACGAAGACCAGGTCGAAGAACAGCTCGGCATAGGTCACGCGCGCATGCTCGTCGGCATTGCGAGCGCGCAGCAAGCTGGGGACGGTCTTGGCCATGGCGTCATCCTAACGCATCAGCGGCCGCCGGGAATGGAGAACCAAAATCTGCCTGATGCGCTATGCCGACATGGAACGCTTGGATCTCCTCCTTGGCCATCTCAAGGCCTTTGCGACCACCCGCCCTATGGCCTATGGCGCGCCCGTCTGCGCCGTGGTTGGCGCGCTGGCGGGCCTCGCGATGCAAACCGGTCCGCAGGATGGGCCTTACCAGCCTGACATGGAGCCGGCGCGATCAACGCCCCAGGCGATGGCGGAGCCGATCTCTTACCCTTCGGGGACCCTGCCTGACTATGTGGTGGGCACCGACTTTCTGAAGGCGACGCAGCCTCCCCCCGCCGTCTACGCGTCCTACGAGCCTCCGCCCCTGCCGCCTCCGCCCGAGCTGCCGCCCTACGCGCCGGCGCGCCCAGCGCCGCCGCTGGTGGCGGAGGGCGCGCGATGGGCGTCCGAACACGGCGACATCCTGAACGTGTCGCTTCCCGAGGATCATCCGTCAGCGCCCGCGGACAATCTGATGCTCGCCGACGCCGCCGCCACCGGCATGACGTCGCGCTGAAGGCTCGCTTTTCGCCGGCTTTGCCGCTAACGGAGCGGCATGACCGACTATACGCCCCAGCAGATCGTCGCCCGTGGCGCGCGCCTCGAGGCCGAGACCGCCGCCGACGCCATCGACAACCATCCCGGCCTGGAAGGCGCCACCTACTCGATCCTGGAAGAGGACGAGGATCGCGGCGTCTGGCGCATCGACGCCTTTCCGACGACCGACGAGGAAGACGCCAGTCTGATGGCGCTGCTGGGCGAGTACGACCTGAAGGTTTCGCGCGACACCCTGGCCGACGCCGACTGGCTGGCCATGGCCCTGTCGGGCCTCCCGCCGGTGCGCGCGGGGCGGTTCTTCGTCTATGGCATGCACGATCGCGGTCGCTTGCCGGCCAGCACCGTCAACCTGCGGATCGAGGCCGGCGCGGCGTTCGGCACCGGCCACCACGGCACCACCGTCGGCTGCCTGCAGGCCTATGACCGCCTGATCAAGGCGCGCAAGTTCAACAAGGTGCTCGACGTCGGGGCCGGCACGGGCCTGCTGGCTATCGCCGCCGCCCGCACCGGCGCCAAGCTGGCCGTCGGCACCGACATCGACAAGCCCAGTGTGCGGATCTCCAAGGAGAACGCCCAGGTCAACAAGGCCAACGCGCGCTTCGTCCACGCTTCGGGCCTCTCGAACCGCCTGGTCGCCGAGAACGCGCCCTACGACCTGGTCTTCGCCAATATCCTGGCGCGCCCGCTGATCAGCCTGGCCCAGGACATCAAGCGCGCCCTGGTCCCCGGCGGCACGGTGATCCTGTCAGGCCTGCTGCGCACCCAGGAGCGGATGGTCAAGGCCGCCTACCTGTCGCGCGGCTTCAAGGTGGTGACCCGCATCCACCGCGACGCCTGGGCGACCCTGGTCCTGCAGCGGCCGTAGATATCTGAAATCCAATCCTCCCCTCTAGGGGGAGGATTGAACATCTTCCCTGCGCGCCCGGACGAGCCTAAATCCTCCTCATGCGCCAGACCTTCGACGAATCCACCGATCCCTCTTTCGGCCCCAAGCACGTCCCGCTGATCCGCCAGGCTATGGCGGCGCAGGGGCTGGACGGCTTCCTCGTGCCGCACGAGGACGAGCACCAGAACGAGTACCTGCCCGCCGCCAATGACCGGCTGGCCTGGGCCAGCGGCTTCACCGGCTCGGCCGGGGCGGGCGTGATCCTGAAAGACCGCGCCGCCGTCTTCGTCGACGGCCGCTATACCCTGCAGGTCCGCGAGCAGGTCGATCAGGGCGTGTTCGAGATCCGCGACCTCGTCGAGGGCGGCGTGCCCGCCTATCTGGAAACCGTCTCGAAGGGCGACGTCATCGGCTATGACGCCCGCCTGCACAGCCCCGCCGCTCTGGACGGCCTGAAGGCCGCCGCCACCCGCGCCGGCGCGGTGCTGAAGCCCGTCGAGGCCAACCCCGTCGACCAGGCCTGGGGTTCGGCGCGTCCGGCCCAGCCGATGGCCCCCGTCGTTCCGCAGCCCCTCGAACACGCCGGCGAAGAGTCCAGCGCCAAGCGCGCTCGCGTCGGCGCTTCAGTTGCGGCGCTGGGCGCCGACGCCGCCGTGATCACGGCTCCGGCTTCGATCGCCTGGCTGTTCAATGTGCGCGGCGGCGACGTGATCCGCACCCCGCTGCCGCTCTCGCAAGCCATCCTGAACGCCGACGGCACGGCTCGCCTGTTCCTGGAACCGGCCAAGGTCACGACCGACCTGCCGGCCTGGCTCGGCAATCAGGTCTCGCTGGAGACCCCGGACAAACTTGAGGCAGCTTTGGCCGAGCTGTCGGGCAAGAGCGTCGTGGTCGACCCCGCCCAGTCCTCGGCCTGGTATTTCGACACCCTGATCGCCGCCGGCGCCAAGGTGGTGCGGGCGATGGATCCCTGCACGATGCCGCGCGCCTGCAAGAACGCCGTGGAGCTGGAGGGCACGCGCGAGGCGCACCGCCGCGACGGCGCAGCGCTGACCCGCTTCCTGCACTGGCTGGCCACCGAAGGTCAGGTCAATCCGCCCGACGAGAAGGAAGCCGTCGCCAAGCTGGAGGCCTTCCGCGAGGCCACCGGCGTGCTGAAGGACCTGTCGTTCGACACCATCGGCGCGGCCAACGGCCACGGCGCCCTGCCCCATTACCGCCCGACCGAGCGCAGCAATGAGCGCGCCAAGATGGGCTCGCTGCTGCTGGTCGACAGCGGCGGCCAGTATCTGGACGGCACCACCGACGTCACCCGCACGGTCGCCATCGGTGAGCCCTCGGCCGAGATGGTCCAGCGCAACACGCTCGTCTTGAAGGGCCACCTGGCCATCGCCCGCCTGCGCTTCCCGGCCGGCACGACCGGTTCGGCGATCGACGCCCTGGCGCGCATGGCGCTGTGGGCGCACGGCCTGGACTATGACCACGGCACCGGCCACGGCGTCGGCGTCTACCTCGGCGTCCACGAAGGCCCGCAGCGGATCTCGAAGGCGCCGAACACCATCGCCCTGCAGCCCGGCATGATCGTCTCGAACGAGCCTGGTTACTACAAGGACGGCGAATACGGCATCCGCATCGAAAATCTGGAAGTCGTCATGCCCGCCGAAGACGTGCCGGGCGGCGAGCGTCCGATGCACCGCTTCGAAGCCCTGACCCTGGCGCCCATCGATCGTCGCCTGATCGACAAGATGCTGCTGACGGCCGAAGAGATCGCCCAGTTCGACGCCTACCACGCCCGCGTGCTGCGCGAGATCGGGCCTCGTGTGGAGCCTGAGGTGCGGGCCTGGATGGAAACGGCCTGCGCGCCGCTTTAGGGAGAAATCCTCTCCCCAAGGGAGAGGTGTCGGCGAAGCCGACGGAGAGGGAAGTCCGACTTCCCCCTCCGGTCGCTTCGCGACCGCCTCCCCCGCTCGGGGGAGGATTTGATGCCCCCTACCGGATCCGCGTCCACTTCTGCGTCTTGCACAGCGGCGCGACGATGCAGCCCTTGAGCTTCAGCTCGGTGTTGCTGACCAGCTCGATCGTGCCGGCGTAAACGCCGCCGTCCTCGGGATTATAAACCTTGCCGCCGCTCCACTTGGTGGGACCGCCGCTGAAGTCGTAGAGCATCTGCAGGTTCTTCAGGGTGCGGCTGCGCTGGCTCTCGTCCTTGTTCTTGATGTCCTTCAGACCCGGATTGGTCTTGATGTGGTCGGACGTCACCAGCTTGCCGCACAGGCTGTTGCCGCAGCGCGCGATCTCGACCTGACCGCCATTGCCAGGCGTGGCCCAAAGCCCCGTGACGTCAGCGGCGAAGGCAGGCGCGGCGGTGGCGAAGCTGGCGCCGAGCACGGCGGCGGCGATCATGGCTTTGCGGATCATCTAAGTCTCCCTGTTCACGCGATCAGCGTGCGTCTTGGTCGCTTGGTTGCGCGATCACGTCTCTCGGAACAAGCGTTCGCACGAAATCGCGGCGAGAATTCGGAAAGCAGTCAGGTCACGCAAAACGGCGACGCGCCCCGGTCGCCGCGCGCGAAGGCCTGTAGCTATCAGGGTCGAGACGCCCCGGGGTCATGCCCAGGCGTTGCGGCAACTCGCGAACATGGGACAGCGCGTTCAGGCCCGTCGCCGCCAAAGCCACGCGACCGCAGGCATAGGCGTCGGCCGCCGCGTCGTGGTGAGCGAAATCCACGCCCAGGTGACCGCAGACCACGTTCAGCTTGTGCGACGGCAGCTCAGGCCAGACGCTGCGCGCGACTTGCACCGTACACAGATAGTCGAAGCCTGGGGCCTGCACGTCGTAGTGCTCGCAGGTGCGCCGGATCACGCTGATGTCGAACGACGCATTGTGCGCCAGGACCAGCGCGCCCTCCAGCTCCGGCCGCAGGCGCTCCAGCACGTTCGGCCACTCGTCGGCGTCCGCCACGTGCTCGGGCCGGATGCCGTGAAAAGCCATGTTGAACCCTGCAAAACGGTTGCCGGGCGGGCGGATATAGTGGTGTTCGACGCGCGCGATCTCGCCGTCCTCGATCCAGGCCAGACCGATCGAGCACGGGCTGGCGCGCTGCTCGTTGGCGGTCTCGAAATCGATGGCGATGACCTTCATGCGCCCACCAGCGCCAGCCACTCGTCCTCGGTCATCACCTGGATGCCCAGGTCCGTCGCCGTCTTGAGCTTGGAGCCGGCGCCGGGCCCGGCGACCACCAGATGGGTCTTCTTCGACACCGAAGACGCCACCTTGGCCCCCAGGCCCTCCGCCTGGGCCTTGGCTTCGTCGCGGGTCATCTTCTCCAGCGAACCGGTAAAGACGATGGTCTTGCCCGCCACGGCGGTGTCGGTCTTGGGCTTGGCGACCGGCTGGATGTCGAGCTCGGCGACGAGGTTGGCGACCTTCTGGCGGTTGTGATCCTCGGCGAAGAACCGGGCCAGGGACTGGGCCGCGACGGGGCCGACGCCATCGATGGCGGCCAGATGCAGATAGTCCTCGCCCGGCGCGCCCGAGGCCGCGGCCGCCAGCCCCTTGGCGAAGGCGTCCCAGGTCCCATAGCGCTGCGCCAGAGCCGCACGCGCCGGCTTGGTCAACTTGGGAACGGCGTGGCCGATCTTGATCTCTAGGTCCTCGGTCTGCGGCCAGGGATCGGCGACGAGGCCGCCCTTCCCGGCCTCGATCAGCATGTCCAGCGCCTTGGGGCCGACGCCGGGAGCCGTCGAAAGCTCGAGATAGGTCTCGCCGGGCAGCGCCCGCGCGGCGGCCTCGGCGGCGGCCTGCAGGTCCTCGAAGCGGTCGAAGTTGCGGGCCAGCACCGTCGATGTGGTCTCGCCGATGTCGCGCGCGCCTAGGCCGTATATCATCCGGTCAATGCCGATCGTGCGCCGCGCCTCGATCCCCTTGACCAGATTGGCCACCGAGGTTTCGCCATAGCCCTCGCGTTCGCGCAGGGCGGCCAGCTTGTCCTCATCGCGGGCCAGCTTGAAGATGTCGGCCGGCTCGGTGATCCAGCCCTCCTCGAAGAAGGCCCGCAGCTGCTTTTCGCCTAGCCCTTCGATGTCGAACGCCCGGCGAGACACGAAGTGGCGCAGGTGCTCGACCCGCTGGAAAGGACAGGCGAACTCGCCGGTGCAGCGCCGCACCACCGATTCCTGCCCGGACGCCGTGACCTCACGCGCCAGCGGCGTCTGTAGCGGACACGGGCAGACATGGGGGAACTCGTAGGGCGGCGGCGCAGGATCGGGCCGCGCGTCCAGCGCAACCTCGACGATCTGCGGGATAACGTCCCCGGCCCGCTGGATGACGACCGTGTCGCCGATCCGCACATCAAGCCGTTCGATCTCGTCGCCGTTGTGCAGGGTGGCGTTGGTGACGGAGACGCCGCCGACCGTCACCGGCTTCAGCCGGGCCACAGGAGTGATGGCGCCGGTGCGACCGACCTGAAGGTCGATGGCTTCCAGGAGCGTCCGCGCGCGCTGCGCCGGGAACTTGCGGGCGATTGCCCAGCGCGGCGAGCGCGAGACGAAGCCCAGCCGACGCTGCTGCTCGAGGTCGTCGACCTTGTAGACGACGCCGTCGATGTCGAAGCCCAGGGTCGGGCGAAGGGTCTCGAACTGGGCGTAGACGTCGAGCAGCCCCTGCGCGTTCTCCACGCGCTGGGCGGGCGGCGCTGTGGTGACGAAGCCCCACTCGGCCAGCTTCTCCAGCGCGCCCCACTGGGTCTCGGCGAACGGCTCCGAGACCAGGCCCCAGGCGTAGCCGAAGAACCGCAGCGGCCGCTGGGCGCTGATCTTGGGGTCGATCTGGCGCAGCGAGCCGGCGGCGAAGTTGCGGGGATTGGCGTAGGTGCGCTGACCGGCCTCGTCGGCGGCCTTGTTGAAGGCGGCGAAGGCCTCGAGTTCGACATAGACCTCGCCGCGCACCTCAACGACGTCGGGCCAGCCTGAGCCCTTCAGGCGGTGGGGGATGTCAGCGATGGTGCGCAGATTGGCGGTGACGTCTTCGCCCACGCGCCCGTCGCCCCGCGTCGCGCCCTGAACCAGGACGCCCTTTTCGTAGCGTAGCGAAGCCGACAGACCGTCGATCTTGGGCTCGGCGGTGTAGGCGACCGTCTCGGACGGCGGGATCCGCAGGAAGCGTCGGATGCGGGCGTCGAACTCGATCGCCTCGTCGTTCGAGAAGGCGTTGTCCAGGCTGAGCATCGGCACGCCGTGCTCCACCGGCGCGAACTGCTCGGCCCGCGCCGCGCCGACCCGCATCGACGGGGAATTGTCGCGCACCAGATGCGGAAAGCGGGTCTCGATATCCAGGTTGCGCCGCTTCAGCGCGTCATACTCGGCGTCGCTGACTGTCGGGTTGTCCTGTTGGTGATAGGCGATGTCATGCGTCGCCAGCAGGTCGGCCAGACGCTCCAGTTCCTCGACGGCCTGGGCTTCGGTGAGGTCGGCGACGGGGATCTGGGACACGGGGCGAATCCGGGTGGCGTGGGACGCAGGCAGGTTAGCAACGCGGCCCCGGCGGGGGGAGTCGCCGATGCGCTCGCCCGTCAGGCGAAACTTGGCCCACCCCTTGCGGCGTCGTGAGCGAAGGAGTTTCCGATGTTCAATGCCGGCACAGGTTTCGCCAAAGCGAGCGCCACGCCTGTCCTGTCGCGGGACGGTCCGTTGGACGCCCTGCGCTTCCTGGCGGCCCTGTTCATCGTGCTCTACCACGTGGCCGAGCGGGCGCCGGTGTCGCTGTTCAGCCTCTCGCCGGCCTTCGGGCGCGGCTATCTCGCGACCGACTTCTTCCTGATGCTGTCCGGCTATGTGCTGGCGAGGACCTACGGATCGCGTATCGCAAACAGCGAGGTCGACACCTGGACCTTCCTGAAGCGCCGCGTGCAACGGATCTGGCCGCCGCACCTCGTCATGCTGGCCCTGTTCGTCGCTTTCTTCCTGGCCACCACGGCGATTGGCCTGGCGCCGCAGAACCCGCAGTGGTTCCAGTGGGACCAGCTACTGCCGCAGATCTTCCTGGTTCAGGCCTGGTTCGTGCCGGGAACCTCAGGCTGGAACATGCCGACCTGGACCCTGTCGGCCCTGATCGTGGCCTACGCCCTCTTCCCGATGGTCTGGCGCAAGGTCGCCGCCAGCGCCCGTCCGCTGCGACTACTGGCCATGGGCGTCTGCGCCTGGATCATCATCGACCAGGCTGCGCTGCTGGCCTTCGGCGTGCCTAGCTATCAGTTGCCGCTGCGCTTTGGTCTGATCCGCGGCGTGCCGCTGTTCCTGATCGGCGTGCTGGTCGCGCGCCTGCCGATCACGCGACTGGCTGAGCAGCAGGCCCTGCCGCTGGCGGTCGCCAGCCTGGCCATGGTCATCGGCGTCCAGGCCCTTGGGAACTTCGACTACTTCAGCCTCGCCCTGCTGGCGTTCCTGATCTACGCGGCCGGCGCCGCCAAGCCGCGCGCCTGGCGCTGGGCGGGCGCGGCCGGTCGCCTGTCGTTCCCGCTGTTCCTGACCAACACCCTGACCGCCGTCGTCTGGTTCGGCCTCGTGCAGATGCTCGACGCCAAGCTTGGCCTGCCGGTCGCCGCCCAATGGGCGTTGTGGGCGCTGGCCATCCCCGCCACGATCGCGGCGGCCTGGCTCTTCGAGCGGCTGGTGGACGCGCCTTTGCAGACCTGGATCAAGTCGCGGTCGCGCGAGGCGCGTGCGCCGGGCGTCGGCAAAATGCGTCAGGCCTCGGCGTAAGCGCCTCTCAGAACCGATCCCTCCGCCGGAGCGCAAGGCCCGCCCCGCCGACCAGCGCGGTCGTCAGCAGGACGCCGGCCAGCAGGGACAGCGGCCAGCTTCCGACCGCCGGCGCGGCCCGATACTGCGGCGCGCGCGCGAAGTCGGCGCGGTCGAACGGGCGGTCTTCGAACAGGTACGGATAGTAGAACCGCCGAAGCGCGCCGTGGAACGCGCGGATGCGGTCCTGGTAGGCGATCTGCGCCGCAGGATCGGTGGCCGCCAGCCGGTGCAAGGCCAGTTGCGTCGCCACGCCCGGCGTCACCAGCCCAAGCCGCTCGCTCCAGGCGGCGCGCTCCAGTACGCCCTGCCGATACTGGCGCGACAGGTCGCCGGCCCGTTCGTCCCCGACCTGGTGGAACGCGAAGTACCATTTCCAATGGAACGCCTCGCCCAGCGGCGCAGTGTTCCGCCACTGCGGATGGGTGCGGAAGAACGCGTCCATGGTTTCAGACTTGGGAATGTCCCAGGCGCGATGGACCGCCGTGCGCTGGGTCTGGCCAAGCTCCATGCCCTGGCGCAGCGGGATGGCGCTGTTGAGCACCACATGACCGATCGCCGGAACGATCAGGGTCAGGGTCATCCAGGCCGCCGCGAGGGTCATGGCGTTGGCCAGCGAGCTGCGCGCAGCACGGGCGACCACCAGGCACAGGACGATCCAGAAGGCCAGATAGGCCAGCACCACCGCCAGCACCGCTCCAACCTTCCAAGGCGCCGTACCGGCGATGAGGGCGCCCACAAAGAACGGGAGCGCCAGCGCCAGGAAGAGACCCAGCGCCCGAACGATCAGACGCGGTCCCCACAGCGCCGAGGGCGCGCCGACCGAGGCCTCCAGGACCCGCAGCCGTCCCGCCTCCCGCTCGCCCGACCGCAGGTCATGGAACAGCAGGATCACGAACAGCGGGGCCAGATAGACCAGCACGAAGGCGAAGTCGAAACGCCCCGGAAGCGCGGCTTCCGGATTGCCGATCTCCCCCTCATAGAGCTGCGCCTCCAGGCCCAGGGCCCGCACCCGCAGGACATAGGGCGACACATCGCGGGCGCCGATGGCGGCGAACGCCAGGTCCGACGGCGGATCCCAGGTGGCGTGGAAGGTGTAGTAGGCCGCGCTGCCCGGATCCTTCTCGCGCGAGACCCAGTCGGTGATCGCGGCGACGTCGGACGCCTGTTGCGGTCCGATCCGGGCGATGACGGCCTCCTGACGTGCGACCTCGACGAGGCCGGCGCCGACGGCCACAGCGGTGAGCGCAAGCAGGGCGACCATGGCCGCGACGACTGATTTAAGGCCCAGCAGGAAGCGGACTTCTCGAAGCAGGGCGTTCATGCGGCCCTCCGGTTCAGGCGGCGGCCGGCGCGGACCGCAAGCAACGCTCCGGCGACGAGCCAGAGCAACAGGGCCGCCAGCGCCGGCAGGGCGCGGCTGACGACATCGGCGGCCGAGGGGCGCGTCGGGTCGAAGTGGGGCATGGCGCGCCAGTGGTCGGCCGAGATGCGGCTGCGCGCCTCGGCGGCGGCGTTCTTGCTCTTGGCGGCGTCGTCCGCAGCGGTGACCGCCGTGGCCTGCAGGCGGTTGAGGCGCTGCACGAGGTCATAGCGATAGGCTTCGGCCTGTTCGAGGAAGCGGCGGTAGGCGAAGAGGTCCGTCTCGGCCAAGGTCATGGACACACGGCGGATCGCCACGGTCGGGCTGACGATGGCCAGGGCGTCCATCACCCGCCCCTGCGCCTCCATCGCGCCGAAGGCCTGGTCGGCGTAGCGGTCGAACAGGCTGGACGTCAGCTTCTCGCCTTCGATGGCGAGCAGGCCCCGATAGTTGACCGGCAGGTCCTCGACCCGCGTGACCCCATACTGCTTCAGCGTCTTCTGCTTGAAGGCCGCGAAATAGGGGTCGTTGGGATTGTGGCTGTCGCCCATCGCGCGCAGGTCGCGCTGGACGGCGATGTCGGTCTCCACGCGCGTCGGCAGCGGCGCCAGGGCGGCGGCGGCCTCAGGCGCGACGCGCGGAACCAGCACCACCATGAACGCCCAGGCGCCGACCAGACCGATCAGGGCCGAGCGGCTGCGATTGGCCGTGGCGGAGACGCCGATGATCAGAAGGGTCCAGAAGGCCAGATAGGCGACATAGCCCAGCGCGGTCAGACCGACCGCCGAAAGCCGCGCGCCGCCGCTGGCGCCGAGCCACAGCAGTAGACCAAAGGCCGGGGTCGCGATGGCCAGGGCCGCAAGGCCCAGCGCCAGGGCCTTGCCGCTCAGCAGCGCGCCGCCGGAAATCCCGGCCAGCAGCGACTGGCGCAACGTGCCGCGCTCGCGCTCGCCCGCGATCATCCCGGCGCCGATGAACACCAGCAGCAGCGGCACGATCACCTGCAGCACCAGCGCGGGCGACAGTTGCCCGAACCGGACGAGCAGCGAGGACTGACGCGCATCGCCGAAATTGGCGCTGTTCTGCCGATGACCTTCGAGGAAGATCATGTTGCCGGTATAGGCCTCGACGCCGGGGTCCATCGCCGCCAGGCCGCTGGCCGGCCGGATAGCGAAGTGGCCAAAGTGCACGACCCGGTGCGGATGCCGGTTGGGCTGGGCGGCGAAGTCCTGGTCGGCGGCGTGCTGCAGACGCTCGCGAAGACCAGCTTGATCGGCCTGATAGGCGTTCGAGGTCAGCGCTGCGGCGAAGGTCAGCAACGCAACGAGGATCAGGCCGGTCAAGGCGACCCGGCTCCGAACAAGGTGACGCAGCTCGTTGCGCGTCACCGAAAGGATCACGCTCATGCCGCCCGCGCCCTCGAGAAGCGGTTGTGCAGGGCGCGAAGGTCGAAACGCTCAGGGCCCTCGGCGACCATCTCGTCGCTGATCCGTCCCCGCTCGAGGAAGCCGATGCGGTCGGCGATGTCGGCGACGCCGATCAGGTCGTGGGTGACAATCAGGATCGCCGCCCCTTCCCCGCGCAGGCGCGAGACCAGGGCGTTGAAGTCGGCGGTGGCGCCCGGATCAAGGCCCGAGGTCGGCTCGTCCAGCAGCAGCACCGACGCGCGGCGCAGCACCGCCAGGGCGATGGCCGTCTTCTGCCGCATGCCCTTGGAGAAGCCCGACACCCGGCGCTCCCAGGCCTCTTCGGCGAGACCGACCGTGCGAAGCGCCTTGTTGATCTCGTCAGCGACGGGGCGCAGGCCCGCAAGGCGCAGGAAGTAGTCGATGTTCTCGCGCGCGGTCAGGTGCTCGTACAGCGCCACGTTCTCAGGGATGTAGGCGATGGCGCGGCGCACCTCGGCGGGCTCCGACACGGGATCGCGGCCAACTACGCGAACGCGTCCGGCGCTGGGACGGACAAAGCCGAGGATCGCCTGCAGCGTTGTCGACTTCCCCGCGCCGTTGCCGCCGAGCAGGCCATAGACCTCTCCGGCCCTGACCGTCAGGGCCAGATGATCGATCACGTCTCGATCGCCGTAACGCACCACGAGATCCACAATCTCGATCGCCTTGTCGCCATCCACGGTCTTCACGCCACCCTCGCAAGCCTCTGCGGCGCCGCTTGCGCCATCAAGTAATGTTATATCGTAACAATTATCTTGACCGTCGATCAACCCCTCGCCTATTCGACCGGCCCGACCCAGACCGCCGTTCTCCAGCGAGACCCAAACATGACCACCAAGGCCCTCCTGTTCGCCCTTTGCGCGGGCGCCTCGCAGTTCGCCTTCGCCGATCTGGCTGTCGCGCAGGACAAGGCCGACGAGGTCGAGAGCGTCGTCGTCACCGGCTCGCGAGCGGCTAGCGCCAGCATCAACGGCGTCATCATCGACCCCATGCGGCTGCCGCAGAGCGTGCGGGTTCTGGACGAGGCGCTGATCGTCGACACCGGCGTGACCAACCTGTCCGACCTCTTTGATTTCGCCGGCGGCATGGCGCGCCAGAACAGCTTCGGCGGGGCGTGGGACGCCTATGCGATCCGCGGGTTCTCGGGTGACATCAACCAGGGCCCGGACCTCCTAGTGAACCGCTTCACCGCCAATCGCGGCTTCAATGCGCGGCGCGACGTGGCGACCGTCGAGCGCTTCCAGGTGCTCAAGGGGCCTGCCTCGGCCCTGTCGGGTAAGGGCGAGCCCGGCGGCTCGATCAACATCGTCACCAAGGCGCCGACCGAAACCGCCCAAGGCTCGGGCGAGCTCTCCTATGGCAGCTTCGACGCCAAGCGGATCATGGGCGACGTCAGCGGCCCGGTGGGCGGCGGCGTCTCAGCCCGCATGATCATCGTCTATCAGGACACCGACGGTTGGCGCGATCACGTCGGCAGCGACCGCCTGTTGCTGGCCCCGTCGCTGGCCTGGACGCCCTCAGACGACCTGCGCCTGCTCTATCAGCTGGAGGCCAACACCGTGCACTTCGTGCATGACCGAGGCCTGGTGGCGGTCGCCGGCAATGGGAAGGCCTTGCCGCGCGAGCGGTTCCTGGGCGAACCGAACGACGGCGACATCACGCAGAAGACCCTCCAGCACCAGCTGACGACCACCTACAACTTCAGCCCGAGCGTCGCGGTGGAAGCCGGCGTGCAGTATCGCGACGGCTCGTTCCGGGGGCAGTCGACGCATAACGGGTCACTGGTCGGAAGCCAGCTTCGCCGCCAGCTGCGCATCCACGACTACACCTGGGACGATCTCTCCGGGCGGATCGAGGTCAGCTTCGATGGCAAGCTCGGCGGCCTGGAACACCAGCTGCGCGCCGGCGCCGACGCCTTCACCTACGAGCAGCACCGGATCTTCTATCGCTTCAGCCCGACGGCCGCCTCGCCGTACGCGATCGACATCTTCAATCCGGTCTACGGACAGGCCAAGCCGGTCGCGCCGCTGAACCAGAACGTTCTGGAGGACCTGCGCGGCGAGAGCCTCTACCTGCAGGATCTGGTGACGCTGAACAGCCAGTTCACCCTGCTGGTCGGCGTCCGACAGGACTGGATCCGCCAGAGCAACACCAACCTGCGCAACAATACGGTCACCCGGCAGTCGCCCTCGCAGGCCTCGCCGCGCGCGGCCCTGACGTGGGCGCCGAACGAGAGCTTCTCGGCCTATGTCAGCTGGGGACGCTCGTTCCGCTACAACCAGGGCGCCGACGCCACGGGCGGCGCCTTCGCTCCCGAGAAGGGCGAAGCCTGGGAAGCGGGCGTGAAGTGGGACCTGGCCGGTCGCCTGACGGGCGCCGCGTCGCTGTTCCGCATCGACAAGGAGGACATCCTGGTCAATGACCCGGCCAACAGCGGCTTCTTCATTCCCGTGGGCAGCGCGCGCAGTCAGGGCTTCGAGGCCGAGGCCAATCTGCGCCTGCCCAAGGGGATCACGGCTACCGCCGTCTATGCCTACACCGACTCCGAAATCACCCGCGACACCCGAACCAACATGATCGGCAGCGCTTTGAGCAATATCCCCAAGCATTCAGGCGCGCTGTACGCCAACTGGCGCTCGGCCGGCGAGGCGCCGGGATCGGTGACCCTGGGCGGCGGGGTCGTCTATGTCGGCGAGCGCGCGGGCGACGACGTCAACACCGGCTTCAAGCTTCCGGACTATGTGACGGTGCGCGCCAACCTCGCCTACAAGGTGTCGAAGGCTGTCTCGCTGCACCTGGATGTCGAGAACCTGTTCGACACCTATTACATCGAAAGCTCGTACAGCAACGTCTGGATCACGCCGGGCGCGCCGCGCACGGTCACGGGCCGGCTGCGCGTGAGCTTCTAGCCCCCCCAGCGTTCGCGCCGGTCGGCGGTTCTCGATCGAGCGCGAACGCCAGAACCGCCAAAAGAAAAGCCCGGCGGATGGCCGGGCTGGAATAAGTAGGGAGGAAACGCCCCGGGAAGGGCAGAGGCTCTCAGCCTCACGCGAGTGATCTATGTTCACTTTCGACGCGTTCAAGGCCGCTCCTGAAAGATTCTTCACGCGCGGCCCGCTTGGCTTGCCGGGGCCGTATGATATGAGCGCCCTCGACGAATGAGGGCGTGCGCCCGAAGCGAGCGCCAAGTCCATGTCTGATCCGACCGACCCCGCAGACGACGTTCCCGCCGCGCCGGCGCGCAAACCCCGGCGGCCGCGAAAGCCGCGCGCCCAGACCGTCATGACCGAGGCTGCGGGTCTGGATCCCGCCGCGCCGGACGCCACGCCGCCAAAACCGCGCCGCGCGCGCAAATCCCGCCGCGCCCAGCCCGAAGCGATCGCCGCCTCCGAGGCCGAGGCGCCGCCCGCCGCGGTAGCAACCCAAGACGACGCCGATCTCTTCGAGCCCGCCGTAGAGGCCGAGACCGACTCTGAAGACGTCCCGGCGGAAACCGAAGCGGCTGCAACGCCTGAGACCACGCCCGAGGCCGCCCCCGCGACCGAAGCCGTGGCCACGCCAGAGCCGGCCGTCTCGCCTGAGGCCCCCGCCCTCGTCGAGCCTGAGGCTTCGGCCAAGCAAGAGTCCCAGGCGGGGGTTGAGGCGGTCGAAGCCCCAGCGCCGGAAAAACCCGCGCCCGCCGCCAAGCCGCCGATCTGGAAGCGCCCCGCGTGGCTCGTCGGCGCCGGCGCCGTGGCGCTGCTGGTGATCGTGCTGCTCGCCTCGCTGTTCTGGTCGCTGCCGCTCAGCCGCGCGCTGGAGCCGCTCGACAATTCCGCCATCGTGCTGGTGGCCGAGGACGGTTCGCCGATCGCGCGTCGCGGCTCCTACAAGGAGGCGCCGATCGATGTGGCCAAGCTGCCGGCCTATGTGCCCGGCGCCTTCATCGCCATCGAGGATCGTCGCTTCTACAGCCACATGGGCGTGGACCCCAAGGCCATCGCCCGCGCGGTGGGCCGTAACGCCCAGGCCGGCGGCGTCTCTGAAGGCGGTTCGACCATCACCCAGCAGCTGGCCAAGAACGCCTTCCTGTCCAGCGACCGCAACCTGCGCCGCAAGGCCCAGGAGGCGCTGATCGCGGTCTATCTGGAAGCGCGCCTTTCAAAGGACGAGATCCTCTCGCGCTACCTATCGTCGGTCTATTTCGGCGACGGCGCCTTTGGCCTGCGCGCTGCGGCCCGCCACTATTTCGGCAAGCCGCCCGAGCAGCTGACCATCGGCGAGGCGGCGATGCTGGCGGGCCTGGTCAAGGCGCCGTCGCGCCTCGCCCCTACCAACAACATCGAAGGCGCCCGCGAGCGCATGCGCGTGGTCCTGGGGGCCATGGTCGAGACCAAGACCATCACGCAGGCGCAGGCTGACGCGGTGGGCGAGGTGTCGCCCGTCGAAGCCGAGGAAAAGCTGCCGACCGGCTCCTACTTCGCCGACTGGGCCCTGCCCCAGGCCCGCGCGCTGATCGGGGCTCGCTACGGCGAAACCGTCGTGAAGACGACGCTGGACCCCGAACTCCAGGAGAAGGCCGAGCGCATTCTCAACGACTATATCGAGCGTGACGGCGAGGTGCTCAACGTCACCCAGGGCGCCCTCGTGGCCATGCGCAAGGACGGTCGTGTGGTCGCCATGGTCGGCGGGCGCGACTACAAGCAGAGCCAGTTCAATCGCGCTGACGCCGAGCGTCAGCCGGGTTCGGCGTTCAAGCTGTTCGTCTATCTGGCCGCCCTTCGCGAGGGCATGACCACAACCACGCCGATCCTCGATACGCCCGTCCAGGTCAGCGGCTACATGCCCAAGAACCATGAGGGCAAGTATCACGCCCGCGAGGTGCCCTTGATCACCGCTTTCGCCGGCTCGTCGAACGTCGCGGCGGTGCGTCTGGCGCACGACCTGGGTCCCGCCAGGGTCATCAAGGTGGCGCGCGAGCTTGGCGTCACGGAAGAGATTCCGTCGGATCTGACCATGGCGCTCGGCACCGGGCCGATGAGCCTGACCCGCCTGACCGCCGCCTATGCGTCGGTGGCCGCCGGCGAATACCCGATCGTCCCGCACGGCGTGGCCGACTTCAAGAAGCCCAGGACCAAGGCCTACGACCCCAAGGTGTTGGCCAACATGCGCGACCTTCTGCGCTCGGCCACCCATCGCGGCACTGGCCTGGAAGCCGCCATTCCCGGGGCCTATGGCAAGACCGGCACAACCCAGGATTATCACGACGCGATCTTCGTCGGTTATGTCGGGGATCTCGTCGTCGGCGTCTGGCTGGGCAATGACGACAACAGCTCGATGAACGGCGTGGTCGGAGGCGGCGAGCCGGCGAAGATCTGGAAGGCGTTCATGCTGTCGGCTCTGGGCCGCGATGTCGCCCCGGTCGTCGAAGAGGACCCCCTCGAGGATCTGGGGCTGCCGCTCGAGGGCGAGCTGGGTCCCGACGGCCTGCCGCTCGCGCCGTTCACTCCCGAACCCGGCGAACCCGCGCCGCCGCCGAATGGCGGCGTCCCGCTGGCGCCGCCGCCTCCCGAGCCGCGCCCGTAGGATCTTACAGTCAAGCTTCGTCCGCTCACGGACACTTTGTCGTAAAACTGTCGTCGAACCGTGACAAAAGCCCGTCACCCGTCTGGCACGCTCCCCCTGCGTCCGGACCACACAGGATTTGACGACATGAACAAGCTTATCGGCGCGGTCGCCACCGTCGCTCTGCTCGCCGTCGCCGACCAAGCCCACGCGGCTCGCGACCAAGTCTGGGCCGCCGGCTCCTCGACCGTGTTCCCGTTCTCGACGCGCGTCGCCGAGAACTTCGCCAAGAAGACCGGCAAGAAGTCGCCCAAGATCGAAAGCCTCGGCACCGGCGGCGGCATCAAGATGTTCTGCGGCGGGACGGGCGAGAAATTCCCCGACATCGCCAACGCCTCGCGTCCGATGAAGAAGTCCGAGTTCCTAGCCTGTCAGAAGGCCGGCGTGAAGGACATCATCGAGATCAAGATCGGCTTCGACGGCATCGTTGTGGCGTCGAACAAGAAGGGTCCCGACTTCAACTTCAAGCTTGAGCAGCTTTACCTCGGCCTCGCCGACCAGAGCCTGCGCGGCGGCCAGGTGGTCAAGCAGCCCTACAAGATGTGGAGCGAAGTCGGCCCGGGCCTGCCCAAGGCGCGCATCCTGGCCTATGGCCCGCCGCCGACCTCGGGCACCCGTGACGCCTGGATCGAACTGGCCATCGAGGGCGGCGCCGCCAAGCTGCCGACCCTGGCCAAGATGAAGGCCGCCGACGAGAAGAAGTTCAAGGCCACCGTCTCGCCGATGCGCACGGACGGCGGCTGGGTCGACGCGGGCGAGAACGACAACGCCATCGTCGGCACCATCGAGAAGACCCCGAACGCACTGGGCGTGTTCGGCTATTCGTTCCTCGAAGAGAACGGCTCGCGCATCAAGGGCGCTTCGGTCAACGGCGTTAAGCCGACGGCCCAGACGATCGCCAGCGGTCAGTATCCGCTGTCGCGTTCGCTCTACATCTACGTGAAGAAGTCCCAGATCGGTGTGACGCCGGGCCTGAAAGAGTTCGTGACCGAGTTCGTGTCGGACGCCGCCACGGGTCGCGGCGGCTACCTCCAAGGCCGCGGCATGATCCCGCTGCCCCCGGCGGTCCACGCCCAGATGAAGCAAAAGGCCAACGCCATGACGCCGATGCCGGCGCCAAAGAACTAGTCCTCGCCAAAGGTGAGAACGATGGAGGCGGTCGCTGGCGCGGCCGCCTTTTTCGTGCGCGCTTGGCGGCTCACGGTTCCTCCCGGGCGGCGACGCACCGCCAGGTCCGCCGATCCGCCACGTGCTCGTGGAAATCGGGCGTCAGGTCCGCATCATCGTCCAGGCAAGCGGCGGCGATCGCCAGGATGCGACCCGAGAACGGATCGCCCAGCGCTGTCCCACATCGCGCGCAAAAGCAGCGCGTGAACCGCAGCGGGGGCTCGGGCGCGTAGCGGGCGACGAGATTGCGCCCCGAAACCCAGGAGAACGCCTCGGCGCGAACATAGGCGTAGGCGCTTGATCCAGACTTGCGACACCGCGAACAGTGGCAGACGCCGACCATGGCCGGACGCTCGAACAGTTCGAACCGAACGCCGCCGCAACAACAGCTTCCCTTGATCGCCACACGCGGTCTCCTTGATCTCTCAAGGACCGTGCGCCTCCCTTGCCGCCAGCGATGTGTCAGCAGGCTTTGATCGCGGCTGAGGCGGTGCGTCGCACCCTTCTAGGGCTGAGCCCCCTCTAGCGTGTCCGAGAGGTCATGCCCGCTGCGGCCGCGTCGTCGGCGACCTGCGGGTCAAGCTCCGGCGCAGGTCCGTTCTGACGGACCGAAGGGTTGGCGGGCGTCTCCGGCGGCGGCGGCGCGACTTCCGCTTTCGCCGGCGGGGGCGGGTTCGACCTGGCGGCCATGGCGGCGGCGGCGGCGTTGTCGGCGGCGGTCCGCGTTTCAGCCGGCCCGTCTTCGTAACCACCGCCGCTCGACGTCAGGAACAAGATGGTCCCGAAAGTGGCCAGAACGCCGACGATGAACCCCAGCAGAAACAAACCAAACGGGTTGCTACGACGCTCGCTCATTCTACGGGTCCGCCATCCACGCCGACTTGGGCTTTACCGCCGGCTACCATGGTCTAAACGGACGAGCCAGAGCTTGGTTACCGAATTCGGCTAACAGGCGAGCCGCGGCTCAGGTCCCCGTCCACTTGCGGACCGGTCCGACGTCGACATGGACGAAGTTGCTGGTCGGGTAGTAACCGACGCCGCCGACGCCAAGGTCGAGGGCCGCAGCGCGGACATGCTTGAGCTCGACATCCTCCAGGAAGATGTCCATCGCCTTGCCGTCCATGTGCAGGCTCTTCTTGGCCACCTCGCCGCTCCGCTTTGACAGCAGCCGGTTGGTGGCCGGCGAGCGGTAGCCCGAGATCACCTGAAACGGCGACTTGCTCTCGGTCTTGCGGGCGATCTGGTCGAGCAGGTCGTAAAGGCCCCGGTCCATCGGATGGACCTCGTCGTTGCGATAGTCGCGCAGCACCTTGTCCAACGCGCTCACCGCGTCCGGCACATAGGCGCCTTTCTCCCAGTAGACCGCTTCCAGCTTCTCACCGGTATGAACGTTATGCAGATGCACCCAGCGCGGCTCGACGGCGGTCGCGAGCTTTGGTGGGTCGATCGAGGCCACCGTGGCGGCGACGGTCGTCGGTGGAGGAACCGGAGCGGCTTGAGGGAGCTTTCCCTCCAGCAGCGCGCCGATGATGTCGTCGTCGGCGCGCGCCGCCAACGGCAGAAGTCCGACCCCGATAGCGCCCAGCCCCCACTGGAGCAGCTTACGTCGTTGCATGAGTACGCCTTACCCGACCCGGAATGTCGGGCAGGACACCTCATCACGCGCAGGATTGCAAGCTGAGCAGCGTCAGAGTGCGGCGATACGCTGCACCAGGTCACGATCCCAGCCATAGGGATCCTGGCGGAAGTTCACCTGCCCGTCCGGCGTCACATAGGCCGTCCAATAGAGAAGATAGACGGCGATCTGCTGCGGCAGCTTGGCCCTCACCGTCTCGCCCGAGGCCAGGGTTTCGTTGACCTTTTCGGGCGTCCAGGTGGGATCGTCGCGCATCACTTCGTTGACGAGCTCGATCGGCTTTTGCAGTCGCACGCAGCCATGACTGGCCAGGCGGCTGAAGCTGTCGAACCGCGAGCGGCTGGGCGTATCGTGCAGATAGACGCCATAGGGGTTGTTGAAGTCGAACTTCACCTTCCCCAGCGCCGCCAACGGGCCAGCCTTCTGCTGCAGGCGCGAGCCGCCGCCTTCCGTCGGGATGACGATGAAGTCGTTCCGCGCCAGATAGCCGGGGCTGGCCCGCTCCTTGGGCCAGAGCTCCTTGGAGGCGATCGACTGCGGCACGTTCCAGGGCGGGTTCAGCACGATGCTGTGGATCATCGACGACAGCATCGGCGTCTCGTCGCCGGGCCGGCCGGTGACCGCCCGCATCGTCAAGGTCGGGGTGTCGTGGTGGAAGACCGACAGGATCGCGGCCGCGACGTTCACCTGGATGCGCTCGGCCGGAAGGGTCTGCGGCAACCAGCGCCAGCGCTCCATATTGGCGACGATCTGGTCAATCCGCCGCTCAACGGGAATGTTCAGCGCCGCCAGGGTCGCCTTGTCGACAATCCCGTTGGGATTGAGGCCAAAGCGCTTCTGCGCCCGCTGGACCGCCTGGGTCAGCGCCTCGTCGAAAACCGGCGCGGCGTCGACCGCAACGGTGGGGTCCTCGACCGCTAGGCGCGCCTCCAGCGCGACAACGCGGGCATCGGTCGCGCCCTCCTTGAGAGCGGGCCCCGCCGCAATCGGCAGCCAGCCGCCCTTGGCGGCGATCTCGCGATAGGTGGCGAGGCCCGTCCGCAGGGTCTGATAGCCCGTGTAAGGCGGGGGCAGGGTCTCGAGCCATTCGGCCAGGCGTCCCTGCTGCACGGCTGCGACAAACTCCGGCGTGGGGTCATAGGCGGCCGGGCGCAGCCCCCACTCGGTCTTGAACGCGCTGATGGGGAGGCGTCCGGTACGCACGGCGCGCGCATAGGCCAGCGTCAGGCTGACCAGTTGCGCCTGGCCGGCCGCACGCGAGGGGGCGTCGTCGGACATGTACAGCGCGATCGCCCGATCCGGCGAGAAGGCGGTCAGCGCGAAGCCATGGGAATAGGCGTCGCCAAGCACCGCCCGCAGCACGTCGACCTGATCCGGGGTGAACTGCACCGCCGACAGGTCCGGCGCGATCACCGAAGGACGCGGGGCGACCACCGCGCCGCTCTGGACGGGCCGAGCGCCCACCACGGGCGGACGTTGCGATTGCGCCTGGGCGACCTCGAGGGACAGAAGGCTCAACGTCGCCGCCACGACGCCGCAGGTTCTCGAAAATCGCATCACTATCGAACGGTCCGCCGCACTGGCGCGGCCAAGCCGCGTTAAGGATTACAGATGGCCGCGCAAGGCCGCCGACGTCAACGCGGGTAGCGTGAAAGGCGAGCCCTCCCTAGCCGCGCACAGACGTTTTTCGCTGACAGGAACCCGCAAGCCACACCGTTGGTTTCATCCCCGACCGGGCGCCGCCCGAAAGCTCGCGGGGGCGACGATGGACAAAGCCTTGCCAAAAAAGACACTCGATCTCTTCCCGATCGGCAACTGCGCCGTCAGCGCCATGATCGACACCGCCGGCCGCTTCGTCTGGGCCTGCGCGCCCCGTATCGACTCCGACCCGGTGTTCAGCGCCCTGCTGGACGACACGGATCCCGACAGCCCTGACGCCAACGGACTCTGGGACGTTCAGGTCGAGCGCCGCGCGGAGGTCCGCCAGGGCTATCTGCGCAACACGGCCATCCTGCGCACCGAGATCGCGGACGAGGACGGCGCGCGGTTCGAGATCATCGACTTCGCGCCCCGCTACCAGCAGTTCGGCCGCACCTTCCGCCCGACCGCCTTCGTGCGGCTGATCCGCCCCATCATCGGCGTCGCGCGCATCACCCTGCGCCTTCGACCAACTGCCGACTGGGGCGCCAAGATCGCCGAGCGAACTTCGGGCTCCAACCATATCCGATACCTTTGCTCGGACATGACCCTCCGACTGTCCACCGACGCGCCGGTGTCGCACGTTCTGGAGGAGCGGGCGTTCCGGCTGGAGCGGCCGATCGCCATGTATCTGGGGCCGGACGAAGGCTTCAACGCGCCCATCGGACCGACCTGCGAGCGGATGCTGCGGGAGACTGAGCAGTACTGGAAGCACTGGGTGCGGGGCCTGGCCGTACCGCTGGAGTGGCAGACGGCGGTCATCCGCGCGGCGATCACCCTCAAGCTCTGCATGCACGAGGAAACCGGGGCGATCGTCGCGGCCCTGACCACCTCGATTCCCGAACACGCCGATAGCGGCCGCAACTGGGACTATCGCTACTGTTGGCTGCGTGACGCCTACTACGTGGTCCAGGCGTTGAACCGTCTGGGCGCGGTGGACATCCTGGAGAACTATCTCGGCTATCTGCGCAACATCGTCGACCGCGCCGACGGCGGCCATATTCAGCCGCTGTTCGGGGTGGGCTTCGAGGAGGTGCTGACCGAACGCCTGGCGCCCGCCCTGCCCGGCTATCGCGGCATGGGGCCGGTGAGGGTCGGCAACCAGGCCTATGAGCACATCCAGAACGACGTCTATGGACAGATCGTCCTGTCGACCGTGCAGGCGTTCTTCGACGAGCGCCTGCTGCGGCCCGCCACCGTCGAGGATTTCCAGGCGCTGGAGCCGGTGGGCGAGCGAGCGTTTCAAATGCACGACCAGCCCGACGCCAGCCTCTGGGAGTTCCGGGGGCGGGCCAATGTCCACACCTATTCGTCGGCCATGTGCTGGGCCGCCTGCGATCGCCTGGGCAATGCGGCCGAGAAGCTGGGCCTGGAAGATCGCGCCGCCTTCTGGAACGATCGCGCCGCCCATGTGCGCAAGGTGATCGAGGACCGCGCCTGGAACGACACGCTGGGCCGCTTCGCCGCCACCTTCGACGGCGACGAACTGGACGCCTCGCTGTTGCAGCTTGTCGATCTGCGCTTCCACACCGCGGATGACCCGCGCAACGTCGCGACCCTGAAGGCCATCGAGGACGGACTGCGACGCGGCGCCTACCTCTTGCGCTACGCCATTCCCGATGATTTCGGTTCGCCCCAGACGGCGTTCAATATCTGCACTTTCTGGCTGATCGAGGCGCTGCACCTGGCCGGCCGAAGCGACGAGGCCCGCGCGCTCTTCGAAGACATGCTGTCGCGGCGAACGCCGGCCGGCCTGCTCTCCGAGGACATCGGCTTCGCCGACGGCGAGCTTTGGGGCAACTATCCGCAGACCTACTCGTTGGTCGGCCTGATCAATTGCGCGGTGCTGCTGAGCCGTCCATGGACGTCTGTCCGCTGATCCGTGTTGCGGTTTTCGCAAGATCTGAAATCCAGGCGTCATATCAGGCGCGCAACACCCGGCCCGGGACGTATCGCTATCGGAGGCGCTCATCGTGAGCCGTAAACTTGCCCTCGCCGGCGTCCTGAGCCTGGTGACCGCCGGCGCGGCGCAGGCTCAACAGGCCCAGCCCGCCGCCACGCCGCAGACGCCCGCCTCGAACGTCACGTCGTCCGATCTGGAAGACACCGAGGTCGAGGCCGTCACCATCACCGCCAGCGGCAAGCCATTCGGCGCGGTGTTGGGCGACATCCCGCCCGAACAGACCTTCACCACCGCCGACGTGCGCGCGATTGGCGTCAGTTCGGTCGAGGACCTGCTCACCGAACTGCAGCCCCAAACCACCAGCGGGCTTGGCGGCGATCCGGTCCTCCTGCTGAACGGGCGGCGGATCTCCGGGCGCGCCGAGATCCGAGACATCCCGACCGAAGCCATCCAGCGCGTCGAGGTCCTGCCCGAGGAAGTCGCCCTCAAGTACGGCTACTCGGCCGACCAGAAGGTCGTGAACATCGTGCTGCGCCAGCGCTTCCGCGCCTCCACGCTCGACGCCACGCTGGGCGGATCGACAGAGGGCGGCCAGATGACCGAGCAGCTCAACTGGAGCCGCCTGCAGCTGAACCGCCAGGGCCGCACCAACCTGTCGGTGAAGCTCCAGAACAGCGACCAGTTGCTTGAAAGCGATCGCGATCTCGTCAGTCGCTCCAGCACGGGCCTCTACGACTTCGCCGGCAATGTCACTCCGGCCAGCGGCGCGACCCTGACCAACCTGAGCGCCCTCGCCGGAACACCCGTCACCGTGGCCGGCGTTCCCGCTTCGGCCGCTGCGAGCGCGCCCGATCTGGCGGCCTTCCTGCCCACCGCTAACCGGGCCAACACCAGCGACATCACGGGTGATCGGACCCTGCTGCCGCAAAACCGCCAGCTGACCATCAACAGCGTCACCAACCGCTACATCCTCGACGACATCTCAGCCACGCTGAACCTGGGCCTGACCGCCTCGCAGAACGACTCGCTGCAAGGCCCCGCACGCGCGCGTCTGGTTCTCCCCGCCGCGAGCCCGTTCTCGCCGTTCGGGCAGGACGTGCTGCTCTATCGCTATCTCGGCGACCAGGACGCCCTGGGCCAGAGGTCCCGGAACATCGCGGGCAACGCCGGGGTCACCCTGAACCGCGACACCGAGACTCTGCGGCTGTCGCTCACCGGGACCTATGAGCGGGCGGTCAACAGAACTGAGACCGATCGCAGCGTCGACATCGCCGCCCTGCAAGGTCGGCTGACCGCGCTGGACGCCGGCCTGAATCCGTTCGGCGCCCTGCCCGCCCTGCCGCTGAACACCGATCGCGCCAAGTCGACGACCGACACCGCCGACCTGCAATTCGTCGCCAACCGCGCCCTGGCCAAGCTCCGGGCCGGGGATCTGTCGACCACCGTCAAACTCGGCGCCGCCGGCTCTCGCCTGGAGGCGACCTCGATCCGTTCGGGCGTCGAGAGCGACAGCACCCTGTCGCGGGGCGAGGCCAGCGCCCAGGTCAGCTTCGACCTGCCCCTGGCCAGCCGCCGCAAGGGCGTTCGCGCCGAGATCGGCGACCTGTCGGCGAACCTGAACCTCGCCGCGCGACAAGTCTCCGACTTCGGAACCCTGACCACATTGGGCGGCGGGCTCAACTGGTCGCCGATCAGGCCCGTCAGCATCATCCTGTCGGCGACGCGGCAAGAGAACGCGCCCAGCATCGCCCAACTGGGCAATCCGCTGATCGTGACGCCCGCGAGCCAGGTGTTCGACTATGTGCGCGGGACCAGCGTCGACGTCACGCGGGTCAGCGGCGGCAATCCCGACCTCAAGGACGAGACCCGCAACGTCCTGCGCCTGGGCGCCACCTACAGGCCCGAGAAGATCCAGGGCCTCTCGCTGACCGCCAACTACAGCCGCACGAGGATCGACAACCCTGTCGCCAGCTTCCCTGCCGCCACCGCAGCGGTGGAAGCCGCGTTCCCTGACCGCTTCACGCGCGACACCGACGGCGTGCTGACGCGGATCGACACCCGACCCGTGAATTTCCAGAAGCGCGAAAGCGAACAGGTCCGCTGGGGCTTCAATTTCTCGCGCCAGATCGGCAAGGCGCCGCCACCGCCGCCCGGCGGCTGGCGCGGCGGGCGGGGCGACGGCGCGGGGCGGCCCACGAGCGCGGCGCCGGAAGCCGCTTCGGAAACCAGCGCGCCAGCCCAAGCCGCAACCGGCGCCGCGCCGACGACGGGCGAAGAGGCGCCGCGCCCAGCGCTCGAGGGGGGATCCCCCAGCGGCGAAGGCCCCCGCTTCGGCGGCAGCGGCGGCGGCCGAGGTTTTGGCGGCGGCTTTGGACGCGGCGGCGGCAACCCGCGCGCCACGCGGCTGCAATTGGCGCTTTTCCACACGCTGCACCTCAAGGAGCAGGTCACCGTCGCGGAAGGACTTCCCGTCCTCGACCTTCTGGACGGCGACGTCCTCGGTTCCAACGGCGGCCAGGCGCGCCATCAGGTCGAGGCCCAAGCCGGGATCACCCGCTACGGGCTTGGCGCACGGCTCACCGCGAACTGGAAGAGCGCCACCCATGTCGACGGGGGGATCGGCGGCGCCACCACTGCGCTGGACTTTTCCAGCCTGACGACCGTGAACCTGCGCCTGTTCGCCGATCTGGGCGTCCGGCGCGAGCTGGTCCAGGCCCATCCGCTGCTGCGCGGGGTGCGCCTCAGCCTGGCCGTCAACAACCTGTTCGACGCTGAGACCAAGGTCCGCGACGCCAATGGCGCGACGCCCCTCACCTACCAGCCGGACTACCTCAATCCGCGCGGACGTGTGGTTCAGTTCACCGTCAGGAAACTGCTGTTCTAGACCCTGAATTGCGCTGTCCGATCACGCGCGCTTGACCACGGGTTGGGATCGAACGCCGCAGTTTCGCGTTGTGCCCGTCATGTTGCTTACCCATGAGGGGGTTCTCGCCATGACCGCTGCTCCATTCAGCGCGCGGACGGAATCCGTCGACCTGCACGCCCCGCCCCTGGATCTTCCCCGCAGCATCGCGCTGTTCCTGGATCTTGACGGCACCCTGGCGCCGATCATGCCGCGTCCCGATGACGTGGGCCCTGACCCAGCGCGCGCGCGGCTGCTGGCGCGCCTGCGTGAGACCCTCGAAGATCGGGTCGCAGTCGTCAGCGGGCGCTCGCTGCCCGACCTTGACCATATTCTGGGTCGCGGCGTTCCCGCCATCGGCGCCGTCCACGGCCTTGTCCGTCGGTCCGCCGACGGCGCCGTCACGACTCTGGAGCCCCATGCCGGCCTGGAAGACGCGCGCCGCATCCTGGGCGAACTGGCCCATTGCGACCGAGGCCTACTGTTCGAGGACAAGGGCCTTAGCGTCGCCCTCCACTACCGCAATGCGCCTAGCGCCGCCGAAGCGGTCATCGAGGCCGCCGAGCGCCTGTCGCAGGCCACGGGGCTGATCCTGCAACTGGGCGACATGGTGGCCGAGCTGCGCACGCCCGGCGCCGACAAGGGCGCGGCCCTGACGGCGTTCCTGCGCGAGACCCCCTTCGTAGGCGCGCTGCCGGTCTTCGTGGGCGACGACCTCACCGACGAGGACGGCTTCGAAGCCGCCCAGCGTCTGGGCGGGTTCGGCGTTCTGGTCGGGCAGCCGCGCCCGACCACCGCCCGCTACCGTCTTTCCGACACCCGCGACGTCAGCCGTTGGCTGCAGGCCCTCACCGCGCCGGTGACCGCATGAGCCGGCTGATCGTCGTCTCCAACCGTGTGAACCCGCCCAATCCGGCCGAGGGCGAAAGCTCGACCGGCGGTCTCGCCATGGCCCTGGCGGCGGCGCTTCGCGAGTATTCCGGCATCTGGTTCGGCTGGAGCGGCAAGACTGTCCCCGAGTTCACCGGCCAGCTGAACATGCAACGGATCGACGGCGTCACCGTCGCGACCGTCGATCTCGAGGAGACCGACTATCAGGAGTACTACAACGGCTACGCCAACAAGACGCTGTGGCCGCTGTTCCACTATCGCGTGGACCTGACCGCCTATGACCGCTCGTTCGGCCAGGGCTATGATCGCGTCAACCGCCTGTTCGCCCAGACCTTGCTGCCGCTGATCGAGCCCGACGACATCGTCTGGATCCACGATTATCACCTGATCCCGCTGGCCCGAGAGCTGCGACGGCTGGGTGTCACCAACCGGATCGGCTTCTTCCTGCACATCCCGTGGCCGGCCCACCAGCTCGTGGTCACCCTGCCGCGCCATCGCCAGTTGGTGGAGGCGCTGTTCGACTACGACCTGATCGGCTTCCAGACCGAGGAGTCGCTCCAGGCCTTCGAAGGCTATGTCTTCTCCGAGGTCGAAGGCGCCAAGACCGATCGCGGCGGTCTGGTCGCCTTCGGCAAACGGGCGCGCGCCGCGGCCTTCCCGATCGGCGTCGACGCCCAGGATTTCGCCCGCCTTGTCCGTAGCGACGCCGCGCGCAAGGTCTACGACCGGATGATGGCGCACAGCGTCTTTCGCAAGATGGTGGTGGGGGTCGACCGGCTCGACTACTCCAAGGGTCTAGAGGAGCGGGTCATCGGGTTCGAACGGTTCCTGCACGACCACCCCGACCTCCGCCGCGAAGTGATGCTGCTGCAGATCGCACCGATCTCTCGCGACGAGGTCGAGGCCTATCAGGATCTTCGCGGGAGGCTCGACGGCCTGATCGGCCGCATCAATGGGGCCTACGCCGAGATGGATTTCACCCCGATCCGCTGGGTCAATCGCTCCTACCGTCGCGACGAACTGGCGGGCGTCTATCGCGCCAGCAAGGCGGCGCTGGTTACGCCGTTGCGGGACGGTATGAACCTGGTCGCCAAGGAGTTTGTCGCCGCTCAGGATCCAGAGGACCCCGGGGTGCTGATCCTGTCGCGATTCGCCGGCGCGGCCCGCCAGATGAAAGCGGCCCTGATCGTCAATCCCAACAGTCCCGAGGAAATTTCGGATGCGCTGGAGCGCGCCCTGTCGATGGACCTCGTCGAGCGTCAAAGGCGCTGGCGGGACCTGTTCGACAACGTCCAGCGCGAGGACGTCACCGCTTGGCGAGACGACTTCGTCACCGCCCTGCGCGGCGAGCCGGAGACGCCCGACGCCGAGGACGATGAGCCGACGCCGTCGACGGTGCAAAGCCTTGACGTCACCGCCAAGGCTTTGAAGGCGCGCAACGCCGAGGCTCGCGAGGTGCGGGCTTAGAGGGCCCTACTCGCCCATCTCGTCGATGAGCTTCTTGAGCTTGGCGACTTCGTCCGGCTTGAGCGGACGGTGTTGGGCGAAGTGGCTGATGAGCGGCGCCAGCTGTCCGTCGAAGAGACGATCCAGCAGCCCCTGGCTTTCGGCCTGCACATAAGCGCTGCGGTCGACCAGCGGACGATAGCCATGCCTGCCGTCCGAGCGCTCGGACTTGATCGCCTTCTTCTTCAGCAGGCGATTGATCAGCGTCTTGACGGTGGCCTCGCCCCAGTTCTGCGCGGCGCCGACCTCGGCCACCAGTTCATCGGCTGACAGCGGCGAGCGGCGCCAGAGCGCTTCCATGACATGGGCTTCGGCGGAGGTGATGTGCATGACGCTTACATCCGTAATTCAACGCGCGACGCTATACCCGCTATTACGGGTGTCAAGTCGGTCCCGCCCTTACGCCCCACGACCCGACCCGTGATCCTCCCGCACACCTTGCGTTGCGCCGGGCCGAACGGCGTGATTGTCAATGACACCGGTTTCCATTAGAGACATCGCAAACCCCGAAAGCGGGGGACGTGCCGGATTCGAGGGAGGACTTGCGGCGTGACCGTTTCTGAGGCCGACAGCGAGATTTTCGCCCCTGCGGCCATCGCCCCCCAGTTCGTCAAGGCGCGCCAGCAGGGCGTCAGCGTTCCCGGCTACCCCGGCGGCGTGATTCCCCCGAGCATGGCCGACGGCTACGCGGTTCAGGACATCGCGATCGATCTTTGGCCTGACGAGCTGGTCGGTTGGAAGGTTGGCCTGGTGCCGCCACAGCATCGCGAACGCCTGGGCGCCGAGCGTCTGGCCGGCTGCATCTTCAAGTCCAAGGTCCAGCAGGCCTCGAGCGGCGAACCCAACAGCTTCCGCGCCATCGACGGCGGCTTCTGCGCCGTCGAGGCCGAGTTCATCATCCGCCTGGGCAAGGACGCCCCCGAAGGCAAGACCGACTGGACCGTCGAGGAAGCCGCCGACTACGTCGGCGAACTGCTGGTCGGCGTCGAGATCGCCGGCAGCCCCCTCAAGACCATCAACGCCCTTGGCCCCACGGTCGTGGCGTCAGATTTCGGCAATAACGATGGTCAGATCATTGGTCAGGCCATTTCCAACTGGCGCGATATCGCCTGGGAGGATATGCCCGTCGAGACCTTCATTAACGGCAAGTCGGTCGGTACGGCGTCGGCCGCGACGATCCCGGGTTCACCGCTCGCCGCTCTGGCCTTTCTGCTCGGAACCGTCGCCGCGCGCGGCAAGCCGTTGAAGAAGGGTCAGATCGTCACCACCGGCGCCACCACGGGCATTCACGACGTGGTCGCCGGCGACGTCGCCCACGTCAGTTTCGGCCCGTTCGGAACCGTGGACTGCGTGGCCGTTCCGGCCTGACGCCAACCACCGCGATAAAAAACACCAGGGGAAGGAAGCTAAGTTGATCGACGTTCCAAAAGCGCCCGAACCCTCCGAGAAGATCGGACGGTATCGCTGGGTCATCGTCACGCTGCTGTTTCTGGCGATGGTCATCAACTATGTCGATCGCCAGACGATCGGCTTCCTGAAGACCGACCTGTCCAAAGAGTTCGGCTGGAGCGAGAAGGACTACGCCGACCTCGTCTTCTACTTCCAGCTCTCCTACGCCGTGGCCTACCTCGTCTGGGGTAAGATCATGGACAAGATCGGGGCGCGCTGGGGCTTCGGCATCGCCTTCCTGATCTGGCAGGTCGCGCACATCGCCCACGCCGGCGCACGGGGCCTGACAGGCTTCATCTTCGCCCGCATGGCGCTGGGCGTCGGCGAGGCCGGGGGCTTCCCGGGCGGCATCAAGGCCGTCACCGAGTGGTTCCCCAAGAAGGAACGCGCCTTCGCCACCGGCATCTTCAACGCCGGCACCAATATCGGCGCCATCGTCACGCCGCTGGTCGTTCCGGCCATCGTGCTGACCTGGGGCTGGCAGATGGCGTTCATCGTCACGGGCGTCGCCGGTCTGATCTGGCTGCCGATCTGGCTGCTGGTCTACCGCACCCCGCGCGAGACCAAGACGCTGTCGGCCGCCGAACTGGCGCACATCGAGCAGGACCCGGCCGATCCGGTCGAAAAGATCGCCTGGACGAAACTGCTGACCAAGCGCGAAACCTGGGCCTACGCCCTGGGCAAGTTCCTGATCGACCCGATCTGGTGGATGTTCCTGTTCTGGCTGCCCGACTTCCTGGGCAAGCGCTACGGCATGGACCTCAAGACCTTCGGCCCGCCGATCGTCGCCATCTATCTGCTGTCCGACGTGGGTAGCGTCGGCGGCGGCTGGCTGTCCTCGCGCCTGCTGAAGAACGGCGCCAGCATCAACAAGGCCCGCAAGCTGACCATGCTGGTTTGCGCCCTGCTGGCCGTGCCGGTGATGTTCGCCTCCTTCGCAGACTCGGTCTGGCTGGCCGTGCTGATCATCGGCGTCGCCACCGCCGCTCACCAAGGCTTCTCGGCCAATCTCTACACCCTGCCCTCGGACGTCTTCCCGCGCGGCGCAGTCGGCTCGGTCGTCGGCATCGGCGGCATGCTGGGCGCCTTCGGCGGCATGGTGTTCTCGAAGTACATCGGCGGCGTGCTGGAAAGCATCGGCACCTACACGCCGATCTTCATCGTGGCCGGCAGCGCCTATCTGATCGCCCTTCTGGTCGTCCACCTGCTGACGCCCAAGATGGAGCCGGTGAAGATCTAGTCACCGCCTTCACGCGAACGCGATCCGGGCCGGGGAGCCATCCCCGGCCCTTTTCGTATCAAGCTTGAACTGGGGCGGATCAGGGTGGCGCGCCGTAAAAAGCGCTCTAAGTAAGACTCATGCGCACACCCTTGCTCACCGCCTCCGCCGCCCTCGCCGCCGCCTTGGCCGCCTGTGGTCCCGCCCCTGCTCAGCCCGGTCAGGCCGGCGCGCCGGTCGAAAGCCGCGCGCCCAACGCGCCCGACCAGAAGCCCGCCTTCGCCGGCCAGACCCGCGCCCCGGGCCTGAACTCCGGCGTCACCGGCCAGTACCAGACCCTGGCCAGCGGCCTGGAGCATCCGTGGGGCATGGCCTTCCTGCCGACCGGCGAAATCCTGGTGAGCGAACGCGCCGGCCGCCTGCGGGTCTTTGGCAAGGACGGCAAGCTTTCGCCTGCGGTGACGGGTCTCCCGGCGATCTACGCGCAGGGCCAGGGCGGCCTGCTGGGCCTCGCCCTGGATCCCGACTATGCCAAGAACGGCCTCGTCTACTGGGCCTACGCCGAAGAGGTCGACGGCGTGAACGGCACCGCCGTAGCGCGCGGCAAGCTGACCCTGGGCGCCGCGCCCAAGGTCGACAATGTGCAAGTGATCTGGCGCCAGACGCCGAAAATGGCCAGCGCCCTGCACTTTGGCGGCCGCCTGGTCTTCGCGCCCGACGGCAAGCTCTTCATCACCACCGGCGAACGCTCGGTCATGGCCGGCCGCGTGCAGGCCCAGAACCTCGACGGCACGCTGGGCAAGGTCGTACGGATCAACGCCGACGGCTCGATCCCCAGCGACAATCCGTTCGTGACCACGGCCGGCGCCAAGCCCGACATCTGGTCGCTGGGCCACCGCAACATCCAGTCGGCTACGCTGGACGCCCAAGGCCGGCTGTGGACCGTCGAGCATGGCGCGCGCGGCGGCGACGAACTGAACCGTCCCGAGCCCGGCAAGAACTACGGCTGGCCGCTGATCACCTATGGCGAGGAGTACTCGGGCAAGGCGATCAGCGACGGCGCGACCCAGAAGGAAGGTCTGGAGCAGCCGGTCTACTACTGGGACCCCGTCATCGCCCCATCCGGCATGGCCATCTATGACGGCGCCCTGTTCCCCGCCCTGAAGGGCAGCGTGCTGATCGGCTCGATGCGCGAGCAGCATGTCGCGCGCCTGGTGCTGAAGGACGACAAGGTGGTTGGCGAGGAGCGCCTGTTCACCGACATCGGCGGCCGCGTCCGCGACGTCGCGGTCGGTCCGGACGGCGCGATCTATGTCGTCACCGACGAGGAAGACGGCAAGCTGATCAAGATCACGCCGAAGGGCTGATCTCGAAGGCAGGGCCTGAGCCGAGACGCTCAGGCCCTGCTTCTAGCCAAGATTGGCTTCGATGACCCGCTCCACGGCGACCACGTCGCGCCAGACGCCGTCGAGCTTGCCGTGCTTCTCATGCACGCCCACCTCGCGGAATCCGACCGAGCGCAACAGCGCCAGACTGGCCCGGTTCTCGACGAACACCCGCGACAGCAGCTTCCAGAGGCCCGCGGCCTCCGCGGCGGCGATCAGGGCCTTCATGGCCACCGCGCCGACACCCTGACCACGATGCGATCGCCGGACATAGACCGAGAACTCCGCCACGCCGGCGTAGCAGAGGCGGTCGGCGTAGGCGAAGGTCACCGCATAGCCGACCACCCGTCCCTCGCCATCCACGACGACCACGGCCGGATGCTTGTTGTCCAGCCAGCCCAGAACCTCCTCTGGCGTCCGCTGCCGGGTTTCGAAAGTCGCGACCCGGTCGGCGATACCCTCGTTGTAGATCTCGGCCATCGCCGTCGCATCGGCGACGGTGGCCGGACGCGTGGTCAGCGCGGCGCCCGTCATGCGGGCGCTGTTTCGTGCTTCATGGCCTCGGCAGCCAGGGCGACGTGCTCTGGGATCCGCCCCTGGGCCTTCCGCTCGCTGTAGCGATCGACCAGATAGTCCGCGCGATCCCGCGTCAGCAGGGTGAACTTCACCAGCTCCTCCATCACGTCCACGACGCGATCGTAATAGCTGGACGGCAGCATGCGGTCGTTGTCGTCGAACTCGCGGAAGGCCATCGCGACCGACGACTGGTTGGGAATGGTGATCATCCGCATCCAGCGGCCCAGCAGGCGCAGGGTGTTGACCGCGTTGAACGACTGAGACCCGCCGCTGACCTGCATCACCGCCAGGGTCTTGCCCTGGGTGGGCCGTACGCTGCCGATCTCCAGCGGAATCCAATCGATCTGCGCCTTCATGATCCCGGTGATCGCGCCGTGCCGCTCGGGGCTGCACCAGACCTGGCCTTCGGACCATTGGGACAACGCGCGCAGCTCCTGCACCTTGGGATGGTCGGGGCCTGTCGCGTCGGGCAAGGGCAGATCGCGGGGGTCGAAGATCCGCGTCTCGCAGCCCAGCGCCTGCAAGATCCGGGCGGCCTCCTCCACCAGCAGGCGGCTGAACGAGCGTTCCCGCAGCGAGCCGTACAGCAGCAGGATCCGCGGCGGATGCCCGGCGCGCGCGTCGACCTCCAGGCGGCCGCTGTCGATCTTGGCCAGGAACTTGGCATCCAGGGCGGGGAACTCGGACAACGGCGTCTCCAGCATCGTCATTGAACTGTCGAATAATTCGAGCATATTGGAAATATGGAATCGAAAGCCGCTGTCAACATGTTGTCGGCCCTGGGCCATGAAGGGCGCCTGGCCATCTTCCGCCTCCTGGTGCAGGCCGGCCCCGCCGGCGTCGCCGCCGGCGAAATCGCGCGCGCGCTGAACGTGCTGCCCAACAGCCTGTCGGCCAATCTGAACGTGCTCTCCCACGCAGGCCTGATCGCCTCGCGCCGAGACGGCCGCTCGATCATCTACACAGCGGACTATGACGCGATGAGCGGGCTGTTGGGCTTTCTGATGGAAGACTGCTGCGCCGGCGCGCCACGGATCTGCGCCCCGCTGGGCGCGATCGTCAGCAAGGCCGAGGCCTGCGACGGAACCTGTTTGCCGGAAAGGGAACCCGCATGAGCGACCCCAAGCCTCTAAACGTCCTGTTCCTCTGCACCCACAACTCCGCCCGGTCAGTCCTCGCCGAGAAGATCATGAACCGGGTCGGCGCGGGCCGGTTCAAAGCCTATTCCGCAGGCTCGATGCCGAGCGGAACCGTGAACCCGCACGCGATCGGCCTTCTGCGACAGCTCAATTTCAAGACCGACGACCTGCGCTCCAAGAGCTGGGAAGAGTTTGCGACCGAGAACAATCCCGACGCGCCGGAGCTCGATTTCGTGTTCACAGTCTGCGACAACGCCGCCGGTGAGGTCTGCCCGATATGGCCCGGCCAGCCGATGAGCGCGCACTGGGGCATTCCCGATCCGTCCGCCGCGACAGGGTCCGAAGCCGAGATCGCCCTCGCGTTCGCAGACGCCTATCGCCAGCTCAACAACCGCATCACCCTCTTCTGCGCCCTGCCCATGACGTCCCTGGATCGTCTGTCTCTGCAGCGCCGCCTCGACGAGATCGGTCGCACCGACGCGCCAAACGATACGGCGGCCTGACGGAATGAGCTCATTCGACTCGGGGCGCCGCCTCGTCGCCGAAGCCCTGGGCTCGGCCTTTCTGCTCGCCGTCGTGGTCGGCTCGGGGATCATGGGCGAGCGCCTGTCGGGCGGGAACGTCGCCATCGCGCTGCTGGGCAACACCCTGGCGACAGGGGCGGCCCTCGTCGTGCTGATCTGGGTCTTCGGCCCGATCTCCGGCGCCCACTTCAATCCAGCGGTCACCCTGGTGGCGGCGCTGCGACGCGAGTTGCCGATCGCGCTGGCTCTGGCCTATCCGCTGGCGCAGGTCCTGGGCGGGATCGCCGGCGTCTGGACGGCGCACGCCATGTTCGGCGAGCCGATCCTGCAAGTCTCGACCAAGCTGCGGTCAGGCGGCGACCAGGCTTTCGCCGAGGTCGTGGCGACCTTTGGCCTGCTGGCCACGATCCTGGGCGTCAGCCGCTTTCGACCCGATAGCACGCCCATGGCCGTGGGGCTTTACATCACCGCAGCCTACTGGTTCACCGCCTCGACCTCGTTCGCCAATCCGGCGGTCACGGTGGCGCGCAGCCTGTCGGACACCTTCGCCGGCATCGCGCCCGCCAGCGCGCCCGCCTTCATCCTCGCCCAGCTGGTCGGCGCCCTGCTCGCGGCGGCGCTGTTTGGCTGGCTTCTCAAGACGGACCCTTCTCGATGACCGACACCGCGTTCCCGATCACCATCTTCCACAATCCGGCCTGCGGCACCTCGCGCAACACCGTGGCCATGGTCCAGGCCGCCGGCTATGCGCCGCAGGTCGTCGAGTACCTGGAGGCCGGCTGGACCCGTGAGCAGCTGCGGGATCTCGCCGCCAGGTCCGGCGGATCGCTGCGCGCTCTGATGCGGGAAAAGGGCACGCCCGCCGAGACCCTGGGCCTACTGGCCGACGACGTGTCGGACGAGCGCCTGCTCGACGCCATGGTCGAGCACCCGATCCTGGTGAACCGCCCCATCGTCGTCACGCCCAAGGGCGTGAAGCTGTGCCGTCCGTCCGAACTGGTGCTCGACCTCTTGGACCGCAAGCCCGAGCAGTTCAGCAAGGAAGACGGCGAGGTCGTGATCCCCTGAAGCGACGCTGGGAACTTCCCTCCCCCGCCCCGAACTCTGCTATCACTGGGGCCATGCAGCGCAGGCGTAGCATTCTGATCGTGGGCGGGGGGACGGCCGGGTGGCTGACGGCCGCCTATCTGGCCAAGGCGCTGCGGGTGGCCGAACAGAGCCATCTTGAGATCACCCTGCTGGAGTCGCCCGACATCGGCATCGTCGGGGTCGGCGAGGCCACTTTCCCGACCATCCGCAACACCCTGCGCTTCCTGGGCATCGACGAGGCGCACTTCATTCGCGCGACATCGGCGACCTTCAAGCAGGGCATCCGTTTCGTCGACTGGGCCGAGGCGCCGCGCGACGGACATCGCCACAGCTACTTCCACCCCTTCGAGGCCCCCTTCGCCACCGAGGGGACCAGCCTGGCGCCCTACTGGCTGCTGCAGAACGAACGCACCCGCGCGCCGTTCGCCGAGGCTGTCACGATCCAGGCGCGGGTGGCCGACGCGGCCCGAGCGCCCAAGCGTCCGCACGAGAGCGACTTTGCGGGTCCCCTGAACTACGCCTATCACTTCGACGCGGCCAAGCTGGCCCAGGTGCTGGCCGATCGCGCGCGGGAGCTGGGCGTCCGCCACCTGCAAGGCGCGGTGTCGGAGGTGGCGCTGGACGAGACCGGCGCGATCGCCCACGTCGCCTCGCCAGGCCACGGGGCCCTGAGCGCCGACCTCTTCATCGACTGCAGCGGATTCCGCGCCGAGCTGATCGGCAAGGCGCTGGGCTCGCCGTTCAAGTCGGCCAAGCCCGTCCTGTTCGCCGACCGCGCCGTGGCCTGCCGCGCGCCCTACGAGCGCCCCGACGCGCCGATCCAGAGCTACACTGTCGCCACCGCCCATGAGGCGGGCTGGATCTGGGACATCGCCCTGGCCGGCGGCCGCGGCGTCGGCTGCGTCTACGCCAGCGACTATATGGACGATGACCGCGCCGAAGCGGTGCTGCGCGACTATCTCGGCAAGGCGGCGGGCGATATCGAGACCCGCAAGATCGCCTTCGACGCCGGCTATCGCGAGCAGCAGTGGATCAAGAACTGCGTCGCGGTGGGCCTGGCGGCCGGCTTCCTGGAGCCGCTGGAGTCGACCGGCGTCGTGCTGATCGAGGCGGCCGTGGCGATGATCGCCGAACTCTTTCCCCACTCAGGCCCGGTCAGCGCCCCCGCCCGCCGCTTCAACGAGCTGATGGCCGCGCGCTTCGACAACATCATCGTCTTTCTGAAGCTGCACTATGCTCTCAGCCGACGCACCGAGCCGTTCTGGCGCGACAATGTCGATCCGGCCTCGATCCCCGAGCGTCTTGCCGAACTGCTGGAACAGTGGCGTCACCGCCCGCCGGCGAGGTTCGACTTCATCCTGGATCTCGAGACCTTCGCCTTCTTCAACTACCAGTACATTCTGTACGGCATGGGCTTTGAGACCGACCTGGCGGACGGCGCGGGCGAGTTCCCGGACGTGGCGGGCGCCGCCAAGCTCTTCGCCAAGATCCGCGGCTTCGCCGACCGCGCCACCCTGGATTTGCCCAGCCACCGCGACCTGATTACCCAGATCAACCAGTTTGGTTTCGACAAGGCGTTGGAGGGGGTGTGAGCGCCGCGCCCTAGCCCCGCTGATAGGTCTGACCGTCCAGCACCAGAATGTCAGCCCCCGAGAACCGCAGGGTCTGGCCGCTCATCGGGACCAGCTCCACCCGCAACGTCTCGGGCTCCGCGCCGGCTTCGGCGACAGCCGCCATCGCCCCGGCGCGCACCGTCAGCCGGCCCTCGAGCTCGACGATGTCCAGCCGCCCCATCAGCGGATGGCGGTAGGTCCCGACATAGTGACTGTTCGGCTGACCCAACGACCAGGCGCGCCGCGCACGGTCGGCGCGGCTGGCGGCCAGGCCGGCGCGACGCTTGTCGATCCGCATCTTCAGAGCGGTCAGTTCCCCTTCATAGACCGCTTCCAGGTCTGCGCGTCCGGCCAGACGGTCATAGACGTAGTTGGCCACCAGATCGGCGACCTCGCCGCCCATGACGTCCTCATTGGCCATCACCGCAACGCCGACGCTGCGCTCGGGCATGAACGACACATGGGCGCGCGCCCCGGCGAAATTGCCGAAGTGGTGGATCAAGCGCTGGTCGCCATAGCGTCCCGTCTGCCAGCCCAGTCCATAGCCATCGCGGACATAGGGGCCGAACTTGGCTTGCTGCTCGACGATCGGCCGGTGCGTGGAGGCGACAAGGCCCTGGGGAAAAAGCCGGTTCCCCGCCAGGACGCCGTCGTTCAACTGGATCTCCAGCCAGCGCGCCATGTCACGGGCGGTGGAAACGAGTCCGCCGGCCGACTGCATGGTGGCGTCGACCTTCTGCAACGGGCTGGGCGCTATGCGGCCGTCGGCGGCGGGCGTGTGGCCCACAGCGACCTGCATCCGACGGCGCGCGCCGTTGATGCGCGCCGTCGTGCGTCGTATGCCCGCAGGCCGAAGCACCGCCTCGTCGACCATGTCACGCCAGTCCAGGCCGAAACGGTCCTGGATCAGCGTGGTCGCCAGATTGTAGCCGGTGTTGGAATAGCGGAAAACGCCGTACGGCGGGTCCGGACTGCGCTTGGTGGCGCCCAGCAAGGCGCTCATGACCCTCGGCGTGTGCTCGCCCGTGAAGGCGGCGCGATAGGGAATGGCCAGGTTCTCGAGGCCCGAGCGGTGACACAGGAGATCCGACAGGGTCACCGACGCCGCCAGATCGACGGGCAAGGCGCTCTTTCCAACCCAGCGGCTCAAGGGCGCGTCCAGATCAAAGGCTCCGCGCTGGGCCATGGCCTTGATCGCCAGAGCGGTGAAGGCCTTGGTCGATGAGGCGATGTAGAAGGCCGTGTCGGCGTCCGCCGGGCGGCCGGTCGCGACATCGGCGACGCCGTAGCCGGCGGTCATCAGCACCTCATGGCCCCGCACCACGGCCAGCGAGAGACCCGGCACGACCGCGACCTCGGCCAGGGCTCGGCGCACGAAGGCGTCAATCGCGTCAGCCTCTTGGCCTCGTCGGGCGCCGGCGGCCAAGGCGCGAGCGGGCGCGGCAAGCCAGGGCGCGGATACGAAGGCGGCGATGACGTGGCGGCGTGTGATCATGCGATGGGCCTCTGGAAGGAGACGACAGCTAAGCCGTCATCGCCGATCCGGGTCTTGAACGGAGCAAACCGCCCTTTCAGGGGACGAAGAGCCGCCGCAGGGCGCCGGGGCTCCAACCGCTGGCGTGACGTACGGCGCGGGTCATGTGGGCCTGATCGGCGAAGCCGGCCTCCGCCGCGACATCGGCCAGGGGCGCCGTCGAGCGCACGACCCGGTCGATGGCCCCAGCCACGCGCCAGTCATGGCGATAGCGCGTCGGTGAACGCCCGTACGCGCTGCGAAATGCGCGGGCGAAGGCGACCGGATGGCGCCCCAAAGTCTCGGCCAACATCCCGACGGGTTGATCAGGCGCGCCGACCAAGCGATCCCGCGCCTTGACCAGCCAGGCCGCCGGCGATGCGTCTCGCCGCGTCGGCGTGACGGCGCCTGGCGCTATCGTCTCGCCCAAGGCCGCCCGGGTCAGCGCCGCGTGACCGACCTCCCGCGTCTCGCACGCCTCAAGATCATAGCGCGCCGGGCCCGCCCTCGCGTCGACGCCGTGCACCGACAGGATCAGCGCCCCCGCGTCGCCGAACTGGTTCTCGTGCTCGAACAGGCTGGGCTTGCGGCTGAGGTGCGGCCCCTGCGCCCGGATCAGGCCTTCGGGGCTATCCTCGACATAGTCGCCGGCGAGCAAGAGCGAGGTCTGGGCCTCGGCGTGCCGGTGCGCGCGGCAGGTCTCGCCGGGCGCATAGTGCGACAGGACCCAGCGGTGATCCGACGACGCGGACAGGACGATACTGACGGGCATGAAGCGGCCTCCCGTCTGTTAGAGGCCTCGGGCGAGCGCTTTGGAGGCGGGGCGCTGAAACTTTTCTGGCGACAGCGCGACGGGGCCCGTCGAAGCGGGCCCCGCGCACAAGGCTTAGGCCTTGGCCGCGTCAGGCGCCGCTTCCAACTCCCCGCGCTCGCGGGCCTTTTTGCCGTAGACGACCTCGAACAGCGGGCTGGCCATCACCGTGGTGACGATCGCCATCAACACCAGCATCGAGAACAGTGTGGGGCCGATGATGCCCTTCTGAAGGCCAATATTGATGATGATCAGCTCCATCAGCCCGCGCGAGTTCATCAGGGCGCCGATGCCCATGGCGGTCGGGTGGTCCTCCCCCGTGAGGCGCGCGGCGACGTAGCACGCGCCCCACTTGGCCAGGATCGAGATGGCCAGGATACCCAGCGCGATCAGCAGCAGCTCGCCGGAATTGACCATGTCCATGCGGGTGTTGAGCCCCGAATAGGTGAAGAACATCGGCAACAGCAGCACCACGGCCAGCGGCTCGACCTTCTTCTTCAGCTCCTCGGTCAGGCGGCCGCGCGGCATGACCACGCCCATGATGAAGCCGCCGAAGATGGCGTGGATGCCGACCGCGTCCATCAGGAAGGCCGAGACGCAGAAGGCCAGGATCACAAGCGCCAGGACATGGGTGCTCATCTCGCCCTCGCGCTCGACGATGCGGCCGAGCGGCGCGAGGATCTTCGGACCCAGGGTAGTAACGAACAGCACCCATGCCAGGCCGCCGCCGATGGCCAGCACCGCCACGCCCGGCCCGCCGCCGAAGGTCGCCAGCACCACGGCCAGCACGCACCACGACACCGCGTCGTCAAAGGCGCCGGCGGTCAGGGACAGGGTGCCCAGCGAGGTCTTCTGCAGGCCGCGCTCGTTGATGATCCGGGCCAGCATCGGGAAGGCGGTCAGGGCGATGCAGGCGCCCATGAACAGCGTCGCTGCGCCTTGGCTGATGGTCGGCGCGAAAAGGCCGGGGACCTTCAGCAGGAACGGCGTGATGATCGCCGCCAGCGCGAACGGCGCGGCGATGCCAGCGAACGACACACTCATCGCGCTCCTGGCTTTGGCCTTGAAGTGCCCCGCCTGGAATGTCGTCCCGACCATGAACATGTAGAGGCCCACGCCGAGCTGCGCCCCCACATAGAGAACGTTGCGCGTCTCCTTGGGGAACAGCGCCAGTTGGAAGTCGGGGAACAACAGACCCAGCAGAGACGGGCCCAGGACCACGCCAGCGATCATTTCGCCCACCACCTGCGGCTGGGCCAGGAGCTTCTTCCCAAGCCACCCCACCACCCGGCAGGCCAGGATGATCACGGCCAGCTGCAGGAAGAAATGGATGGAGAAGTCGTTGGGCGTGTAGCTCTGCGCGGCCGCCTTGGTCGCCGGCCCGTGCGGGGACAGGACGTCCGCGATCGTGTGCAGCGTGTGCGCGATGATGTCTGACACGTCCTTAGCCCCCTAACGGATCGTCCTTGGCTTTGCGCCTTGACCGCATGCCGAACAGAGATCGGTCGTTCGCGCAACCGGTCGGGCATATTTTTGACAGCCTTGTCAGTCGATTGTTTTTGTTGGCCTATCGGTTGTTGCCGCCACGCCACGATGTAGTAACATACCTACAAGACAGCCTTGTCATGCAGGGCGAGAGGGGCAGGCTCATGAAGGTCGTCACCAGCCGCGCATTCAACCAGGATGTCACCCAGGCCAAGCGCGCGGCGCGAATCGAGCCGGTGTTCATCACCGACCGCGGCCGTCCCACCCATGTGCTGATGAGCGTCGAGACCTACCGCCGCCTTTCGGGCCAGAGCGAGACGATCGTCGACTTGCTGGCCATGCCCTCGCCCTCCCCCGCCGTCGACCTGGCGCCCGAGCGCTGGGACCGCTGATGCACCTTCTGGACACCGGCGTGGTCTACGAGCTGCGCAACGCCAAGGCGGGGATGGCCGATGCGGGCCTGGCGGCCTGGGCCGCCGGCGTGGCCCGTACGAACCTTTTCATCTCGGCGATCACGCTGATGGAGCTGGAGACCGCCGCCACGCGGGCCGAGCGGAGCGACAAGGGCGGCGGCGCGGTGATGCGCGAATGGCTGGACCAGCGCGTGCTGCCCGCCTTTGACGGCCGCATCCTGGCGGTCGACGCCGCAGTCGCCCGCCGTCGAAGCCAGATCCCGCTGACGCAGGCGCGCGACGCCCTGCTGGCCGCCACGGCGCTTGAGCACGGCCTGACCCTGGCCACACGGGACACCGCGACCTTCGCCAAGATCCCGCGTCTGAAGCTGTTCAACCCCTGGAGCTACAAGCCCGAGGCGCTGGACGACGAAGAGGACTGGGGCCAGGTCGCCAAGGCCGGCAGCCAGTGGCTGCGCAACATCTTCGTGCGCGGCTGAGAACGCGTGGCCACCGCCCGCTAGAGCATTTCACGACCTGACTGCGTCAGGCCGTGAGCTCTAATCTTTTGTTTTGGCGCATTTTTCTTCACGCGAACCGGAACCACTTCGCTCGAAAAATGCTCTAGGGCACCGGGACAGCGGCGACCGGCGTACGCGCCTCGCTGGACGAGGCCACGCGGATCACGTTGGTGAAAGGCGCCACGGGCGCAGCGACCGGCGGCGTCGCCGGCGCGGCCGCGACCATGGCTGGCGGCGCTGTCGGCGCGGCGACCAGAACCACCGGTGGCGCGGACTTGGCGGCGACGAACACCACCCGGTCGCTCTGGCAGGTTCCCGCCTTCTGGAGGCCCTTCAGGTAGCCGCGCCGGACAAAGCCCGCCTTGATGGCGTCGCGCACCGCCTGGTCATGACGCTCCGCGCCGGTAAGGCGTCGAACCCAGCCGCGCATCGGAATGACGTCGGTGATCGTACTGGCCACCACGCCAAGGACGGGACGCGACAGCGCGCTGTCGTCCTTCTTGTCGCTCCGGGGCTCGTCGTAATCGTCGCCCAGCACGGCGTCGAGCTGTTCGATCTCGGCCTTGAGCGGCTCGCAACCCGTGGCCGGCGGGGCGTAGGGATCGGCCACCGCCCGCTTCAGCAGGTCGGGGATCTCTGACCGGACCATATTGATATCACGCAGCGGCGCGACGACGGCGGATCCGAGATTGTCGGTGTTGGCCTCAGCCGAGGTCTGGGGCGGCTTCTGCTGACGCTCGGCCCGCGCCGGCGCGGCGCCCCCGAAGGCCAGCGCCAAAACCGCCACGCCGAGCAAGGCGGCGGATGGCGAGGCCGACGACGGTGAGGCTGGCGCGGTCATCTTCCAGGTCCCGAGCGGTGGAGCATGTCGGGTTAACCGCGAAGACGCCCGCGCCGTTCCGTCAAAGCCGTGGCAAGCCGTCCATGATGGCCGTCAGGGCGATCACGGTCTGCGCCTCCATGGCGCTGTGGCCGGCGTCGGTCATGACAAAGGTCGCCGGCGGCAGACCCGCCGCCTCCAGCGCCTGGACAAGCCGCGAGCCCTGGGTGAGCGGGCAGACCTGATCGAAACGGCCATGGACAATGTGAACCGGCACGCCCTTCAGCGCCGCGACGCCGTCCGTGATCTCGTCCGGCTTCAGGAAGAGGTCGTGGGCGAAGAAGTGCGCCTCGATCTGGGCGAAGCTCAGCGCGAACGCGGCCTCACCGAACTTGCCCGCGTCGTCGGCGGCCGGGATCATGTTCGAGATCGTGCCCTCCCAGACCGACCAGGCCAGGGCCGCCTTCAGCTGCGCCTCGCGTTCGGCGTCCGTGGTCGGCGCCGTATCGAAGATCGCCTTGTAGGCGCCCATCATGTCGCCGCGCTGCTCGGGCGGGATCACCTCGACGAAGGCTTTCCACTCATCGGGATAGGTGATGTAGGCGCCCGGCGCGGTCATGGCGTAGGGCTGCTCGGCATAGGTCGCAGCATTGCCCTGGTACATGTAGAGCAGGTCCTCCGTCCGCCCCAGGAAGATGCCGCGCAGGATCAGCGAGGCGACCTTGTCCGGATGGCGGATGGCGTAGACCAGCGCGAGCGTGCTGCCCCAGCTGCCGCCGAACACATGCATCTTGCCGGTGATCCCCAGCGCGTCGCGCAGGGCGTTGATATCGGAGACCAGGTGATCAGTGGTGTTGTTGGCCAAGGCCTTCGCCGGCCCATCAGCCGCCACGGTCGGGCGGCTCTTGCCGCAACCGCGCTGGTCGAACAGGATCACGCGATAACGGTCCGGATCGAAGAAGCGCGACATCACCGGCGCGCACGCCCCGCCCGGCCCGCCGTGCAGGAACATCACAGGCTCGCCGTCGGCGCGCCCATATTCCTCCCAGTAGAGCTCGTGGTCCGGCGCGGTGTCGACCCGCAGCCAACCCGCGCGCAGCGGCTCGCCCTGCGGATAGGTCCACTCGGTGGTGACCTTGCTGGTCGTACGAAGCTTCGAGAAATCCATGGTCGAATCCGGTCGAAAGGGATCGGGCACTCTCGCGCTGAAGAGGGGCGATCTCCAGAGCCCTCTGTTCATTTCTCTCGTCATCCCGGCCGCAACGAAGCGGAGAGCCGGGACCCAGGGGCGACCGCACTGGGCTTGGCCCCTAGGTCCCGGGTCGGCTTCTCCGCCCGGGATGACGAGGTTGAGTTGGACTTTTCACTGAGGGTGGTGGAGACAACTGTCGCCCTTACAGGACGCTACACCCATGACCCTCGAGATCGAAGACCGCCTCGCCGCCGCCGCCTTCCGCCGTCTGGTGGAGCACCTGCAGATGCGGGCCGACGCGCAGAATATCGACCTGATGGGCCTGGCCGGCTTCTGCCGCAACTGTCTCGGCGACTGGGTCCACGAGGCCTCGGAAGGCGCGATCAGCAAGGAAGCCGCCCGCGAAGCCGTCCACGGCATGCCGGCCGCCGACTGGAAGGCCAAGCACCAGTCGCCAGCGACGCCCGAACAGTTGGCGCGGATGGAGGCGAGCCTGGCGCTGAACGCCAAGCTGCGCGGCGAACGCTCTTAGGGGATGGGCGTAGAAACCCTCTCTCTTCGAGAGAGGGAGGGGCCCGCGCCGTCAGGCGTGGGAGGGTGAGTGGTTACGGAGCTAACCACAAATCCTATACGAATTCAATATCTTACTCGACCCCATCCTCCCTTGAAAGGGTGAAACCCCTCACCCTCCCAAGCTTCGCTTGGGCCCCTCCCTCTCTCGAAAGGAGAGGGGACCCGGTGGGCGTTCACGCGATTTCATCCTCCCCTGCAAAACCGGCCCTATCCTCTTCCCACCTCGAGGCACTGGGGAGGGCGCGCGGCCAGCGACCTTCGCGGCTTTGGGGAGCGGTCGAGCGGGCGCGCTCGTCGGCGCGGGGAAAACTCCGCAACCGCACCATCCCCGAGGTAGTCGACCCTGGAACACAGAAACGACGGTGGATGCGGGCCGAGGAGAGCGACAGGGGAGTTGAAAGACTCCTGACCGGGACTAGGCTTCGCGGCCTGGCCCGCCCGTCGGAGGCTTCAAGGGCGAAGAGGCGCCAATAGCGTCGCGACGTCACGCTTCTGGATAACGATCGCGCGGGGCGCTCAGGCTTCGTCGAAACGGTATTTTTCCTTTGCTCCGGGCGTGGCCCGGACGCCCCGCCTCCCTCCCCATTCCTCCGGCGCGCCGCGTCGGAGCGCCTTCCCACGTCCCAGGAGGGGTCGATGTCCCGCAAGAAAAAGAACGCAACTTCGCGCCCAATCGCGCCCGATTGCGAATGGCCGCCAACCCGCATCGCGGCGCTGCGGCGCGCGGTGTTCAAGAAAGTCCGGAAGTTCCGCAATTCGGAGGAGTACCGACGGATGTTGGCCAAAGAAAAAGCCCTCGGCCTTGCGACCGAGGGCTCAATCGTGTCCGTGGACAGAGAGCTTTAGCGGATGACCCGTGCGCCCTTGCCCTTCATCACGGCCTCGACCTCTTCCTTGCGCACCATCGAGGTGTCGCCCGGCGTGGTCATGGCCAGGGCGCCGTGAGCCGCGCCGTACTCGACGGCGGCCTGGGGGCCCTTGCCTTCCATGAAGCCGAACGCGAGACCGGAAGCGAAGCCGTCGCCGCCGCCGACGCGGTCGTAGATTTCCAGGTTCTCGCGCATCATCGAGGCGTAGAACTCGCCGCCGGCGTACAGGATCGCCGACCAGTCGTTGACCGAAGCAGTCTTGGCGTTGCGCAGCGTGGTGGCGGCGACCTTGAAGTTCGGGAACTCCTTCACGGCCGTCTGGATCATCTTCTTGAAGTTGGCCGGGTCGATCGAGCTGATGTGCTCGTCCAGGCCTTCGACTTCGAAGCCGAGGCAGGCGGTGAAGTCTTCCTCGTTGCCGATCATCACGTCGACGTACTGGGCGATGTGACGATTGACCTTCTGGGCGCCTTCCTTGCCGCCCTGCGACTTCCACAGGCTGGCGCGGTAGTTCAGGTCGTAGGACACGACGGTGCCGTACTTGCGGGCCACTTCCACGGCTTCGATCACGGCTTCCGCCGTGTTCGAGGCCAGGGCCGCGAAGATGCCGCCGGTGTGGAACCAGCGCACGCCTTCCTCACCGAACAGCTTTTCCCAGTTCACTTCACCGGGGCGGATCTGCGAGGCGGCCGAGTGACCCCGGTCGCTGCAGCCCAGGGCCGGGCGAACGCCGAAGCCCTTTTCGGTGAAGTTGAGACCGACGCGCGTGTTGCGGCCCAGGCCGTCGAAATCACGCCAGATGATGTGGGAGGTGTCGACACCGCCCTGCATCATCAGATCCTCAACGAGCCAGCCGAGGTCGTTCACCGGCAGGGCGGTGACGGCCGTCGAGCGCTTGCCCCAGCACTTCTTGAAAGCGCGGGCGACGTTGTATTCGCCGCCGCCTTCCCAGACCTGGAACTGACGGGCGTTGCGAACCCGGCCAAAGCCCGGGTCGAAACGCAGCATCACTTCACCGAAGCTGGCGCAGTCCCACTTCGTCTCCGAAGCCGGGCGGATGTTGAGGATGTTGTCGGTCATTTGCTCTTAGGCCTTCCCTCGAACCTTCTTGATCAGGTCTACCGTCTCGCGGACCTTCTTGGAGATGCCCGCGTAGTCCTTGGCGTCCAGCAGCTCTTGCGTGATCAGCTTGGAGCCCATGCCGGCGGCGACGATGCCCGCGCCGAACCACTTCTTGACCGAGGCCTCGTCCGGATCGACGCCGCCGGTCGGCATGATGCGGGTCCAGGGCATCGGACCGAGCACCGCCTTGACGAAATCCGGGCCGCCGACCGACGAACCCGGGAACACCTTGACGATCTCGCAGCCCAGCTCTTCGGCGTACGAGATTTCCGAGGCCGAGCCGCAGCCCGGCGAGTACGGGATCTTGCGACGGTTGCAGACCTTGGCGACGTCGGCGTTCAGGATCGGGCCAACGACGAACTTGGCGCCGTTGGCGATGTAGATGCCGGCGGTCGGGGCGTCGACGATCGAGCCCACGCCCATGATCACGCGCGGATCGGCCTTATCGAAATAGCGGGTGACTTCGTAGAAGACGTGGCTGGCGAAATCGCCGCGATTGGTGAACTCGATGCAGGGCGCGCCGCCGTCGGCGCAGGCCTGGATCACGTTCTTACAGACCTCGACGTCCGGGTGGTAGAACACCGGAATGACGCCCTGGTCCATCAGGGCGGTCAGCACCGCCATACGGTCTTTCACCATCTCAAACTCCTTCCCGAAGGATCGTTCTTGCGCGAACGGCCCGATGGGCCGCCGCGCGAGCAATATTTCGCCGGAATTGGCTCAGGGCGTTCCCTTAGACCGCGTCGCGCTCGGGCGCCACACTGCGCTTGCCGCAACGTCAAACTAAGGGACGCGACCGCGCTGAAATCGACCGTAGCGGCCGCCTTAGCGCGAAAGCTTTCCTATGCACGCTTCCTTCCCCAGACCTTTTCCCTCGGCTCGCCGCCCTCGCCGCCCGATACAAAATTGAGGCGTCGGACTTCGCCGACGCCCCGAAAGTTTGCGCAGGAGCGAGCTCAAAGAGCCGCAAACGAGACGGACGACCACGACGCCGAACCGAAACGTTATGACACCGGTTACCTGAAGTGGCATGACCACTTCGCCACCGGTGTCATTGGCAGATAATCAGAAACCGTTCAGGAGCGCAAGCACCGTTATCCAGGATTTTGAACGCCGCAAACTATTGAATTCAAATGACTTCGATTGACCTGACAACCGGCGCACAAACATCCGCCCCTCCCGGCGGTCGCGGGGACAAGCGAGATCAGCGGCTAAGACCATCACCCCGTATTGCGCAGCCCCGCCGCAATGCCTGCGACGGTCAGCTGAATGGCCAGACGCAGCTCTTCGTCGCTGTCCCCTGCCCGGCGACGCGACAGAAGCTCAAGCTGCAGATGGTTCAGCGGATCGACCGAGCGGCTGGCCAGGGACACTGACTCGGCGAGATCGGGCTGGTTGTCGAGCAGGCTGGTTCCGCCCCGGATCGCCAGGGCCAGACCCGTCGCCGCCTCGTGCTCGCGCCGGATGGTCGCGAAGATCCGCTCGGCGTTGGCCTTGTCGGGCGACAGCGCCACATAGCGGGCGGCGATGCCCATCTGGCTCTGGGCCAGGGCCAGCTCCATGTTCGACAGCAGGGAGGCGAAGAAGTCGAAGCCGCCCGCCAGATCGCGCAATTGCTCGACCGAAAGGCCCGCCCGCTCGACGCCCGAGGCGAAGCCATACCAGCCGGGCAGCATGAAGCGGGCCTGCGACCAGCTAAACACCCACGGGATGGCCCGCAGATCCTCGATCTTGCGGCTGGCGGTGCGGCTGGCGGGCCGGCTGCCGATATTGAGGCCGACGATCTCGCTGATCGGCGTGACCGACCAGAAGAAGTCCTCGAAGGCGGCGTCATCGTAGACCAGCGCCCGATAGCCGTGGAACGAAGCCTCGGCCAGGGCGGTCATGGCGTCCTCGACCTTGGGATCACGCTTGGGGATCGAGCGCTCGCTGGCCATCAGCACCGCGGCGGCCAGACCGTCGAGATTGCGGCGCGCGGTGGGCTGATCGCCAAAGCGGCGGGCGATCATCTCGCCCTGCTCGGTCATGCGGATGCGGCCCTGAACGGTGCCCGCCGGCTGGGCCAGCACCGCCTCGGCGGCCGGTCCCCCGCCCCGCCCGACGCTGCCGCCACGGCCGTGGAACAGCTGCAAGCCCACGCCCATCCGGTCGGCCTCGTGCGCCAGGGCCGAAGCGCCCGTCGCCACGCCGCGCCGGCTGGCGACATAGCCGCCGTCCTTATTGCTGTCGGAGTAGCCGAGCATGATTTCCTGCACCGGCCGGTCGCCCAGGATCGTCCGGCTGAGCGGCAGCTCCAGCCACTGGCGCAGCACCGCCGGGCCGTTCTCGAGGTCGCCGATGGTCTCGAACAGCGGCGCGACCTTGACCGAGGCGCGCGGCGCGGCCCCGCCCCAGACCAGGCCCACCTGCTTGAGCAGAACGAGCGGCTCGAGCATGTCCGACAAGGTCGCCGACTTCGAGATGATGTAGGCGCCCAGGCACCCGTGGCCATAGTCGCGCACCGCCTGGGCGGCCGCCTCCATGGTCGCCAGCTCCTTGGTCGTCTCCTCGCTATAGGCGGTGAACGGCGAAACCAGCGGGCGCTGGTGCGACAGCTCGTCGATCAGAACCTTGCAGCGGGCGTCCTCGTCGAGCTTCAGATAGTCGACGCCTGTGCCAGCCCTGCTGAACAGCTCGTCAAGGGTCCGCTCGTGAACGTCGGCGTTCTGGCGCAGGTCGAGGCTCATCAGGTGGAAGCCGCAAGCCTTGGCGACCTCGACCAGGGTGCGCAGGGCCGAGCCGACCAGGCGCTCGCCGCCATTGCGCTCCAGGCTGTCGATGATCACCGACAGGTCCGCGACGAAGGCGTCCGGATGGCCGTAAGGCTCAACGCTGGTCACGCCGTTCGCGAAGGCCACCGGCGCGCCGGTCAGCTTCTGCGAGACGGCGGTCAGACGATCGAAGATCAGCTCCAGCGCCAGGCGATAGGGCTCGTCGATCCGGTGGACCGAGGGATCCTTGGCCTGCGCCGCCAGAGCCAGCAGCTCCTCGGAAACCGGCGTATAGGCGGTCGACACGGCGAGATTGGACCACAGCTTGCGCACCTCGCCGGCGTACCAATCGAGGATCACACGCGACTGCGAGCTCAAGGCCAGCTTCAGGGTCTGACCGTTGACGCCCGGGTGGCCGTCGCGGTCGCCGCCCAGCCAAGACCCCATCTTCAGCAGCGGGGCCAGCTGCCCGTGCTGGCCGATCTTGCCGGTCCAGTCGCCGTAAAGGTCGATGATCGCCGGCAGGATCGAGGTGCGGACGATCGACAGCGCGTTGCGGATCTCGTCCTTCACCGTGATCCGCTCAGGACGGTAAAGGCGCGTGCGCCACATCAGGGCGATCTCGCGGAACAGGCTCTCGCGGATTTCAGCTTCAAGGTCCGGCGGCAGATGGTGGCGGCGCAGGGCCATCAGGCGCGAGATCTCGGTCTCACGATCAACCATGCTACGGCGACGCACCTCGGTCGGGTGCGCGGTCAGCACCGGCACGACATTCATCGCCGCGAAGATCTTGGCCAGTTCGGCGTCGGACTTGCCGGCGGCTTTCAGCGCCTTCACCGCGGCGATCAGGGTACGCGGCCGCTCATCGCCCGGTTGGGCGTCGACCTCGGCGTGGCGTCGGCGGCCGGCGACGTCCTCGCCGATATTGGCCAGCAGCGAATGACTGGCGAAGGCGCGGGCCAGGAACACCGCCTGCTCGGTCGTCAGGTCAGCGAAAAGGTGGTCCAGCAACGGCGCATCGCCATTGGCGACATCCTCTCGCGAGGCGGCCTTGCGCGCCTTGGCCACCAGCTCGGCCTTCTCCTCGCCCTCCAGGTAGGTGATCGCCTCGATCAGCAGATCGCTGAGCAGATTGGCGTTCTGGCGGACGTGGCGGCTGGTCGGACGGTCGACCTCGATCGACAGGGCCGGGTTGCGCATGCGCGGACTCCAGGGACCGCGCAAGGGCCGGTCCCGAACAGGAATGGATCAAGAGGACGCGCAGTCGCGCCCGAGCGAAGCCGAGCGCTTTACGCAGCGGCGCCCTCTAGCGCGCTTCACCGGGCGGGAAAAGCCGCCCGGCACGATGGTTGCGCTACCATCGTATTTTTGCGCGTTTTTATTTCGCTATCGGGCCAGCCAACCGCCGTCCACGGGCAGAGTAATGCCCTGAACGTAGTCCGACGCAGACGAGGCGAGGAATACCGCCGCGCCGCCGATGTCCTCCGGCCGGCCCCAGCGACCGGCCGGAATACGGGCCAGGATGGCGGCGTTGCGATCCTGGTCGGCGCGCAGCGCCTCGGTATTGTTCGTATCGAAATAGCCCGGCGCGATGGCGTTGACGTTGATCCCTTTGGTCGCCCATTCGTTGGCCAGGATCTTGGTCAGGCCCGCCAGACCCGACTTGGAGGCCGTGTAGGACGGTACCCGAATACCGCCCTGGAACGAGAGCAGCGAGGCGATGTTGATCACCTTGGCCTGACCGCCCTCGAAACCCTGCTTCAGCGCCTGCTTGGCGAAGGCCTGGGTCAGGAAGAAGACGACCTTCAGGTTGGTGTCCATCACCGCATCCCAGTCGGCTTCGCTGAACTCGATCGAGTCGGCGCGACGGATGATGCCGGCGTTATTGACGAGGATGTCGACCTTGCCGAACGCGGCGACCGTTTCGTCGACCACGCGCTGGACGGGCTCGATCGAGCCAAAGTCGGCCTTGATCGACAGGAACTTGCGGCCCAGGGCCTCGACAGCGGCTTGGGTTTCGGTCGGTTCGCTGCGGCCCGCGGCGGCGATGTCCGCGCCGGCGGCGGCGAGCGCAATGGCGATCCCCTGCCCGATCCCGGTGTTGGCGCCGGTGACGAGCGCGACCTTGCCTTCGAGGCTGAACGGATTGGCCATGTCGAGTTCCTGTCTGAGATTGCTGTCATCCCGGCGAAAGCCGGGACCACCGCACGCTCAAGCGCTTTGGGCGGTCCCGGGTCTACGCTGCGCTTCGCCCGGGATGACAGGTCGACCGCGCCTAGCCTTTCGGCCCTACTTCAGCTGGCAGATGTCCAGCACGTTCATGTCGGTGTAGTCGAGGTTCTCGCCGCCCATCGCCCAGATGAAGGTGTAGTTGGCGGTGCCCGAGCCCATGTGGATCGACCACGGCGGGCTCATCACGGCTTCCTCGTTGGCGATCACGATGTGACGCATCTCGTCCGGCTCGCCCATATAGTGGAAGACCCGGTCGTTTTCGCCGAGGCCGAAGTAGAAGTAGGCTTCCGAGCGGCGGTCGTGCAGGTGGGGCGGCATGGTGTTCCAGACGCTGCCCGGCTTCAGCACGGTCATGCCCAGCAGCAGCTGGGCCGACTTGCAGGTGGTCGGCACGATGTACTGATAGATGGTGCGCTCGTTGGAGGTCTCCAGCGCGCCGCGCTCCAGCGGGATCGCGTCGGCGAACGCCAGCTTCTTGGTCTCGAACGCGGCGTGGGCCGGCAGGCTGACCAGATAGAAGCGTGCGGGGCCGTCAACGCCCTCGAAGGTGACGTCCTTGGCGCCCATGGTGACGTACAGGCCGTCACGCGGAACGATCTCGTAGGCGACGCCGTCGACGGTGACCTTGCCGGTGGTCTCGCCGACGTTGATCAGGCCCAGCTCGCGGCGCTCGAGGAACGGATGGCCGGCGGCCGAAGCGGGCTCGGTCTGGTCGGGCAGCTTGATCGGGCTGGTGGCCACCACGCCGCCGACGACGAAGCGTTCGGCGTGGTTGTAGGTCAGGACGATCTGGCCATCCTGGAACAGGCCCTGCATCAGGTACCGGTCGCGCAGGTCGTCATTGCTGACCGCGAACATCATGTCCGGATGGGTGGCGTGATAGGTCTTGGCGAACATTGGGAAGTCTCCGGAAGGGTGTTCTTATTCGGCGGCGGCGCGCAGGGTGGCGGGACGGGCCCAGTCCGGACGCTGGTCCAGCTTGTAGGCCTTCTTGGGCAGGGTGTAGGTCAGGTCGACGATCAACTCCTCGGCCTCGACGAGGTCCATCCGGTGCTCGGCGACCATGCGGGCGAGGAAGGCGCTGTCGACGCGCCGGGCCACGTCGTGACGGGCCGGGATCGACAGGAAGGCGCGCGTGTCGTCGTTGAAGCCGACCGTGTTGTAGAAGCCGGCGGTCTCGGTGACCTGCTCGCGGAAACGCATCATGCCTTCCGGGCTGTCGTGGAACCACCAGGACGGACCCAGCTTCAGCACCGGATAGTGGCCGGCCAGCGGGGCCAGTTCGCGGCTGTAGGTCGTCTCGTCCAGCGTGAACAGGATGATCGACAGGCGCGGGTCGTTGCCCAGGCGGGTCAGAAGCGGCTTCAGCGCATCCACGTACTCGGTGCGCATCGGGATGTCGGCGCCCTTGTCGCGACCGTGCGAGTTCAGAAGGCCGACATTGTGATTACGGTGCGAGCCCGGGTGGATCTGCATGACCAGACCATCGTCGAGGCTCATCTTGGCCATCTCGGTCAGCATCTGGGCGCGGAAGAGCTCAGCCTTCTCAGGCGTGACGTCCCCCTTAACCAGGCTGTTGAACAGCGCCTCGGCCTCGACGTTGGAAAGATCGGCGGTCGCCGCCGTCGGATGGCCGTGATCGGAAGAGGTTGCGCCGGCGTCGATGAACGCCTGGCGACGCAGGCGGTGCGCCTCCAGATAGCTCTTCCAGCTGTAGACGTCCTGACCGGAGGTCTCGGCGAACCGCTCGAAGGCGCGCGGGCCACGCTCGTCCTCGAAGTCGATCACAGCGTCAGGCCTGTAGGCGGTGATCACGTGCCCGCCCCAGCCGCTTTCACGGATCGCGGCGTGGTGGCTCAGGCTCTCGTGCGGCCCCTCGGTGGTGGCGAGCGTCTCGATGTTGAACCGGTCGAACAACGCGCGCGGGCGGAAGGCGTCAGTCGCCAGCGCCGCGTTGATGCGGTCGAAGTAGTCGTCGGCGTTCGAGGCTTCGAGGAACTCGGTGAACCCGAAGACCTTGGCGAACACGTGATTGAGCCACACCCAGGATGGCGTGCCCCGGAAGAGATGGAAGTTCGACGCCAAGACCCGCCAGGCCTCGCGAGGGTCGGTGTCGGGAACGCCGGCTTTCGATCGCACCTTCAGCGCGTCCAGGCTGACGCCTTGGCTATAGAGCATGCGGAACAGATAGTGATCCGGCGCCAGCAGCAGGTCCGTCGCGTCCTGGAAGGGCGCATTGGTCGCGAACCAGGACGGGTCGGTGTGGCCGTGCGGGCTGATGATCGGAAGATCCTTGACCAGCGCGTAGAGGCCGCGCGCGTAGGACCGCGTCGTCGGATCGGACGGAAAAAGACGATCCTCGTGAAAATTCAGAGGCCTGGCCATGGTTTCGCGTCTGCTCCCTCAATCGATGACGGTTTCGCCGACCGCCGCTCGTGTCCGCTTGGTAACCGGTGTCATGACTTGATGCAAGCACCAGGGCCAGACGCTCGCCTAGGCCGGAACAGGCCCGGACGACTCACGGATAACCAGGTTTGGTTCCATCTTGGTGACGTCGCGCGGCTCGCGGCGCTCGCCGCCGATGAGCTTCTCGACCGCGATACGGCCGATCTCACGGGTCGGCGTGTGGATCGTGGTCAGGGGCGGCCATACCGCCTTGGCGATCTGGAAGTCGTCAAACCCGACGACTGTGAGGTCTTGAGGCACCGACAGCCCGGCTTTACGAGCCGACTGAAGGACCCCCGCCGCCATTTCGTCATTCCCGCAGAATATCGCCGTCGGGCGCGGAGACCGCGACAGCAACTCATCGCCGCACGCAACGCCCGACTCGAACGTGTAGGCGCCTTGGACGATGTCGGCAGGCGCCAAGCTCAATCCGGCCTCCGCCAGCCCATCCTCGAAGCCCCCTCGCCGCTCGTGCGACGATCGGAAGGTTTCAGGGCCGGAGATGAAGGCGATCCGCTTGTGACCCAACTCGACGATGTGCCGCGCCGCCTGGGCGCCGCCCATGCGGTCGTGACCGACGATCATGTGTTCCGGCTTGTCCAGCTCGACCGACGCGATGCGGATGTAGGCGCAACCGATCTCGTTCAGGAGCTTGGCCACCCGTTCGTCTTCGGACACCGACGGCGGAAGCACGACGCCAAACAGCTTCTGCCGTTCGACGAAAGAACGGATGTCGGTCAGAAACGTCGGGCTGGCGCGATTACAGGGATGGACCACGAGTTCGAAGCCCGACCCACGCATGCCGTCCAGCAGGCCAAGCTGCATGTTCACGACGTATTGCGGGTTCGGATTGTCGTAGATCATGCCGATCAGGAACGATCGGCGGAAGGCCAGCCCACGGGCCTGGGGATCGGGCGCGTAGCCCCACTCGGCGATCACCGCCTCGATGCGCTCGCGCGTCTCGTCACGGACGAACGGCGACTGATTGATGACGCGGGAAACGGTCTTTTTGGACACGCCAGCCAGTCGGGCGATGTCATTGATCGTGGCCCGCCGCCGCCCGCCCTCGACGCTGGTCTCGTTTTCTTCCGGGATCGATGACGGCGTCTTGGAAGGGCTCACGGGGTATCCAGCAGCAGCAGGCGTTTTCTTTTGTCATACTCCAGCCGAGATAGGCTCGCCAACAGAAGGCGAAACATTCGATTGCGACACGATTGACACCGGTTTCCACCGTGTCGATAGCAAGAGTCGAAGGCAGCAGGCGCGCGGACGATCACATTTCATGACCCCATCGACCTCGACTTCCGGCGAATCGATCCACGCGGTGGATCCGCGCGACCATGTGGCGGCCGCGCTCCGCGACCTGACGCGTGGCGAAACCGTGCGTCTGGGCGACGAAACCCTGGTCGTCGGCGCGGACATTCCCAAGGGCCACAAAATTGCGACACGGTCGGTTCGATCTGGCGAGGACGTCCTGAAGTACGGCTGGCCGATCGGCCGGGCGACGGTGGATATCGCCCCAGGCGACCATGTGCATGTACACAACCTCGCCACACGGCTTGACGGTATCGAGGGTTACACCTTCTCACCGCCTCAACCGACGCCATCGCCAACCGCTAGCCCGCAGACCTTCCAGGGATTTCGACGCAAGAACGGCCGAGCCGGTACGCGAAATGAGATCTGGGTGCTGTGCACCGTCGGCTGCGTCGCCAACACCGCGCGTCGGATCGCCGAAAAAGCCAACCAGCGTTTCGCCGGACGTGTCGATGGCGTTCACGCCTTTCCGCACCCCTTCGGATGCTCGCAACTGGGAGACGACCTCGCCCACACGCGCAAGCTTATCGCCGCCCTCGCCAGCCACCCCAACGCTGGCGGCGTACTGATCCTGGGGCTTGGCTGCGAGAACAACCAGCTAGAGGCGCTGCTTGAGAGCGCGCCTGACATCGATCCAGAGCGCCTCAAAAGCTTCACGACCCAGATGGTCGAGGACGAGCTCGAGGACGGGCTGGCCGCTGTGGAGGCCTTGGTCGAGATCGCTGAGCGCGATCAGCGCCAGCCCATCCCGATCTCGGACCTGGTGGTCGGGCTCAAGTGCGGCGGATCAGACGGCTTCTCGGGGATCACCGCCAACCCGCTGGTCGGCCGGATCGCCGACAAGGTCGCCGAGGCCGGCGGCACCCCGGTGCTGACCGAGATCCCTGAGATCTTCGGCGCCGAGAACGTCTTGCTACAGCGCGCCGCCAGCCGCGAGGTGTTCGACGCCGCCGTGACGGTGATCGACGACTTCAAGCGCTACTTCATCGACGCCAACCAGCCGATCTACGAAAATCCCTCGCCCGGAAACATCGCCGGCGGCATCACGAGCCTCGAGGAAAAGTCCCTGGGCGCGGTGCAGAAAGGTGGCCGGACGCCTCTGGTCAAGGTGCTGCGCTATGGCGAGAAGGTCGGCCCGCATGGTCTCACCCTTCTGGAGGCCCCGGGCAATGACGCGGTGTCCTCCACCGCCCTGACCGCCGCTGGCGCGACGGTGATCCTCTTCACGACGGGCCGGGGCACGCCCTTGGGCTTTCCCGCGCCCACGCTGAAGATCGCATCCAACTCGGGCTTGGCGCAGCGCAAGCCGGGCTGGATCGATTTCGACGCAGGCCAGGTGCTCGAAGGGGTCTCAATGGACGCGGCGGCCGACAAGCTGATGAAACTCGTAATCGAGACCGCTTCGGGCAAGGCCACCAAGGCCGAGCTGAACGGCGAGCGCGAGATCGCCATCTGGAAATCCGGCGTCACATTGTGAAATCGGCCAAGCTGGATTGCCACCGGTGTCCGAACTGGCTCATCTAGCGCCCCGCCCCTCCCTTACGAAACTTCAGGCGTGCTCCGTTGACCGCTTCACTCCCGACGTCCCAAGCCCTCCGTCTCAGCGCGACCAGCTATCCCGGCGTGATCCCGGGCGTGGCCATTCCCGCATATGATCGCGACAAGGTTCAGATCGGCGTGGTGCACTTCGGCCCAGGGGCGTTCCACCGGGCGCATCAGGCCTACTATTTCGACAAGCTGCTGGAGAGCGATCCGCGCTGGGGCGTCTGCGCCGTCTCTCTGAAGAGCCCGGGCGTTCGCGACGCGCTGGAGCCCCAGGATGGGCTCTACACCCTGGCGCAGCTCGACGCCGAGACGACCTTCCGGGTCGTGGGTTCGATCCTCGAAGTCCTGGTGGCGCCGGAAGACCCGCCTTCCGTCTTCGCGCGCCTCGCCGCCCCGACGACCCGGATCGTCACCCTCACGGTTACGGAGAAAGGCTACACGCTCTCCTCAGACGGCGGGCTGGACGAAAGCCATCCGGACATCCTTCACGACCTGGCCAATCCACGCGAACCCAAGAGCGCGGTCGGCTATCTCGTCGAAGGTCTTCGGCGCCGCTTCGCCGCCGGCTTGGCGCCCTACGCCGTGGTGGCGTGCGATAACCTCGCGGACAACGGCTGGCGCCTGAAGGCGGCCGTGGTCGCCTACGCCGCCAAGCTGGACGGCGAACTGGCGGCTTGGATCGATCGCGAGGGCCGGTTCCCGCGCACCATGGTCGACAGCATCACACCGGCGACCGACGACGCCCTTCGGGCGCGGACGCTGGCCGCGACAGGCCTTGAGGACGCCTGGCCGATCCAGCGCGAGGCCTTCACCCAGTGGGTCGTCGAAGACGTTCTTCCCGCCGACGGGCCGGACCTCGCCGGTGTCGGCGTGATCCTGACCGATGACGTGCGCGGGTTCGAGCGCGCCAAGCTTCGCCTGCTGAACGGCGTGCACTCCACCCTGGCCTATGTCGGCATTCTGCGGGGCCACGAGACGGTCTTTGAGGCCATCAGCGATTCTGAGCTTGCTGAACTGGCGCGGGACATGATGACGAACGACATCATCCCCACCCTGACGCCGCCGCGCGGTCTTGATCTGCACGCTTACGCAGACGCCATTCTCGCCCGCTTCCGTAACCCCGAAATCCGCCACCTGCTGGCCCAGATCGCTTGGGACGGCTCGCAAAAGCTTCCGTTCCGAATCCTGGGGACCTTGACCGAGGCCCTTGAGGCCGGCCGGTCCGTCGAGCGGCTTGTCACCCCGCTGGCGGCCTGGATGCGGTTCGTGGCCTTGCGCGCCAAGTCCGGCGAAGCCATCGTCGATCCCCTGCAGGAGCATCTTCTGGCGCTGGGCCTTGCTGCGACCGGCGAGCCCCGCGCCGACGTCGCCGCTTTCCTGACCTTGGATGCGGTGTTCCCGTCTTCGCTTGCCAGCGATCCTCGCTTCGTGTCGGCCCTGGAGAAGGCCTACGCCAGGCTCGCCTAACGCGTGACGCCGCGCGCGGTCAGCACCGGCACGACAGTGCTGACCAGGATACGCAGGTCGAACAGGAACGACCGACGGCGCAGATAGTCGGCGTCCAAAGCGACCTTGTCAGGAATGGCCAGTTCGTCGCGTCCGTTGATCTGCGCCCAGCCGGTCACGCCGGGGCGGAGAACATCGACACCAGCCGCCTGCCGCGCCGCGGTCAGGTCATCCTGGTTGAACAGGGCCGGCCGCGGCCCCACCAAGCTCATGTGCCCGACGAGCACACTCCAAAGTTGGGGCAGTTCATCGAGACTGAGCTTACGCATCGCGCCGCCGATCGGCGTGAGCCATTGATCGGGATTGTCGAGCAGGTGGGTGGCGACCTCGGGCGTATCGATGCGCATCGTGCGAAACTTCGGCATCGGAAACAGCGCCGAGGCCCGCCCCACGCGCTGCGACCAGTAGAGGCCCGGTCCGGGAGAGGTCATCCGAACAAGCAGCCACAGCACCGCAAGAGGCAGGGCCAGAACGACCAGCCCGAACGCTGCAGCCAGCAAGTCGAACGCGCGCTTCATGCAAAGCGCTCAGGCTAGGCCAAGTCGCCGCTGGCCGCGTCAAGCAGCAGATAGGCCCGCCCCGCATCGGACGAAAGCAGCGCCGCCAGCAGGAAGCCTTCCCGATCCTGGCCGGCGGCCTCGTCGATCATGCCCGCATAGCGCTTGAGGAAGCGCTCGGTGTTGCTCTTCAGCGTCGCGTCGGAGAACAGGCGCCGGACCAGCCGCCGGATCGCGGCCGGGGCCAGGCGCTTGACCACCTCGCGCGCGCCGCTGGCGTCGCGGGTCTGAAGCGCGGCGGCGATCTCGTCGATCCGCCCGCGCGGCAGGAGGGCATGGGGGTCAATGCCCATGGCGGTGATCTCGGCGGCAAGCTTCTCGCCCAGCGCCGCGTCACCGGGCGTGCTGCTCTCGATGCCCGACAGCAGACCGCGCCAACTCCAATTGCCGTCCGCCTCGTTTTCCGCCGGCGGCGCGCCGGCCTGCTTGCGCGCGGAGGCCTGCTCAAAGACCGAGCGGAACTCCTGGTCAGTGGCGGTGGGCGTCAGCCGCAGGCGGCGACGGTCGGCGGGCGGCTCGTCCTCATCGTCGAACTCGACGGTCGGGAGCGGTGAAGGCGGCGGTGGGGGCGCAGCGGCGCGCGTGCGGACGGGCGGCGTCGCGGCCGTGCTCGCGCGAGCAGCGACGGTCGAGATCCCGGAGGCCGTCACAGCGCCCGCCGCCTCGCTCAGCATCTCGTAGTTGCGACGGACGCGCTCCTGGAAGGCCTGGTCGATCGCCGCCGTCTCCTCGGCGGTACGACGCACGGCGTTCATCAGTTGCTCGACGCCTTGCTCGATCGCGATACGGACCTCGCCGGCTTTCTGCAGCGCTTCAGCTGGCAGGTCAGCGGTGCGGCGACCAATCTCGGCCAGCATGGTTTCAAGCTCGTCGAGCGTGCCCCGCGCCGTCTGCACGGAGTCCTGAAGCTTCTGGGACGTCCGGGCTCCAGCCTGCTCAACCATCTGGGCCGAGTGCTCGATGATATCGCGCGCCTCTTCCATCCGAGACTCGAAGACCGCGTCGGCCTTCTGTCCGGCGGCGAAGGCGATCTCGTTGAGCTGGTCCACACGACTACGCGCCGCCTCGACCCGCGCCTCGACACTCTCGCTGGCCTTTAGCGCGGCTTCCGCCATGGCCTCCATCGCCGCTTTTAGCTCTTCCTCAAGCAAGGTCCGCTGGTTCTCGGCGACGTCGCCGATCGTCTCGAGGGTCTTCTTGGCCTCCTCGGCCAGGATCTCACGCTGCGATTTCGCCCCGTCCGCCATCTCGCGGAACTGGTCGGCGGCCGAGCTGATCAAGCCGCGCAGGATCTCGGCCCCCATGGCGGCGGTGTCTGAAAGCTCGGTGGCGCCGACCCGGGTGTAGGCCACAAACTCGGTGAGTTGTGCGGTCCGCGTCTCAGCTTCGGCGGCGAAGTCTTCCTGCTCGGACCGGAGCGCTTGACTGATTTCGACCAGGGCGGCGCGCTGTGCGGCGAGGGTCTTCTCAACCGAAGCAACCTGATCGCCAACGCCGACACCGGCGGTCTCGAGGCGCGCGATCTGGCGGGAAAGGTCCTCAGCCCCGACACGCGCCGCATCCGACGCTTCGGCGGCGGCGGCGGCCAGGTCGGCGGCGCGGGCCGCCAAAGCCGCTTCGGCCTCGCGGAGCTGGGTCTCGGCCAGGTCGGACGCCTCAGCGACCATCCGGGCCTGACTGCCGATCGCGTCGACCACCGCCGTCGAGCGCGCATCCAGCGACTGCGACAGCGTCTCCATGGCCGAGCGTTCGTGGCTGAGGCCCTGGGCGAGCTGGTTGGCCATCCGCGCGGAGTCCGCAGCGGCGTCCGCAAGACGCGCCGTTTCCTCAGCCAAGGCTTTTCGCAGCGAAATGATGTGCTCTCGAGCCCGTTCCGCAGCCGCCGCCGCCTCGTCGACACCCTGACGCATGGCGTCGACGGCGTTGGTGGCTCCGGCGGCGGCCAGGGCCGCGGGGGTCACAAGGCGGTCGGTCATCGTGCGGTTACGCCGCAACTCATCGGAAATGCCGTTGGCTTGCCGCAGCAGATAGGCTCCGAGCAGCGTCAGTAGCGCAGGCCCGATCGCCAGGCCCGCGAACACCATCAAGGCGAAACCTTCGATCTTGAAGGCCGGTACGCCGCGCGCATAGCCGAGGGCGAAAGCGATCGGGGCCAGCGCCCAAAGCGCCGCAACCGCCGTGGCCAGCGTCCAGAACAGAACCCCCGACATGCGGCGCGGAACCAGCTCCGAGTTCACGGAAACCGTCGGTTCAGAGACCGGGCCGCGAAGATCCAATGCGGACTCTCGCGCCGCGCCCTTCGCCGGCGCGGCCTTTTCGGCCACTGGCGCTGGCGGCTGCGGGGGCGGTTGCGGCGTCGCCGTGAGCGACTGGGCGAGCGAAAGGTCGGGCTCGGCGATCTGAGCCGGCTCCGCGTCGCGACGCCGCCGAGACCTGACAGTCGCCGGCGTCGGAACAGAAAGGTCGTCTTGCGCGGGGGTGCTCAAGGTCAGCGGCTCGGCGGCCGTCGCACTGTCCTCCGACGCGGCGATCGACTCGGGCTCTGGATGTTCAGGCGCGGTCTTGGGGTCCTCGGGAGGGATCTCCGTCGGAGTCGCGGAGAAATCGAGCGGTTGGCGCTTCTTAGGCTTCATACACAGCCAGGGTCCCAAGACGGGGCGTAAAAGGAGCGTCGGCGAGGGGGCGCTGATAGAGCGTCGCGCGCCGAACCCCTCCTTCGCGTGTCACATGAACCTAACGGTGAAAAGCCTTGGCGAAAAGCGACTTTGGTTGCGTTCGCAGGGGTTGCGACGTCAGGGCGCGACCTTAAGCGCCTGCAGATGCGGCGGAGGGCCCGTTAGCCGTGATCGGGGGCGGCTGACTCACGTCTCGCGATCGGTTGACGGTTCGCGCTTCGGACGACTTCGCATGGGGGCGAACGGCATGGTCGATCACGACCCCGAACTGGCAGAGCGCGAACGAGGACAGCCACACAACCGCCACAGCCAACATTTCCGCCAGGAAGCCCATAGCTCGCCTCACGATCCCATAGCGGCGTTATGCGAGAACCGGGAGCGAAAGGCGAATGAAGTTTTGGTCATGAATGGCGTTGTCGGCCCACGGCGCCACGGCATCTGACAGCGCCCTCAGAATTACGGCGGTTGTCCCCGTGCTCAGCCGGGCCTAGGTGCCAGCCTGAGCCCGGCCCGCCTTCAAGCAAGGTCATGTCGGAGATTTTTCCTTTGCGGACCCACGCCTTGGCCCTTACGCAATTCGCACCCGCCGCCGCTTCGCCGGATCCGATGACGCCCGATCTCACCCAGGCTGCGATCACCCCGGCGCGCTTGACGCATCTGCAGCGACTGGAGGCCGAGAGCATCCACATCCTGCGGGAGGTGGCCGCCGAGTGCGAGCGCCCGGTCATGCTGTACTCGATTGGCAAGGACAGCGCGGTGATGCTGCACCTGGCCGCCAAGGCGTTCTATCCCAGCAAGCCGCCCTTCCCCCTTCTGCATGTCGACACGACCTGGAAGTTCCGCGACATGTACGCGCTGCGCGACCGCGTCGCCGCGGAGCTCGGGCTCGACCTGCTGGTGCATAAGAACCCCGACGCCGAGGCTCGCGGGGTCAACCCGTTTGACCACGGCAGCGCTCTGCACACCGACCTCTGGAAAACTGAAGGGCTGAAGCAGGCCCTGTCGCAGTACGGCTTCGACGCGGCCTTCGGCGGCGCGCGCCGCGACGAGGAAAAGAGCCGGGCCAAGGAGCGGGTCTTCTCATTCCGATCGGCCGAACATCGCTGGGACCCGAAGAACCAGCGTCCCGAGCTCTGGAATCTCTACAACACCCGAAAGCACCCGGGAGAGAGCCTGCGCGTCTTCCCGATCTCCAATTGGACTGAGCTGGATGTCTGGCAATATATCCATCTTGAGAACATCCCGATCGTGCCGCTCTATTTCGCGGCCGAGCGGCCCGTGGTCGAGCGAGACGGCGCGCTGATCATGGTCGACGACGATCGCTTCCGCCTGCGTGAAGGCGAAGTTCCACAGATGAGGAGCGTGCGTTTCCGGACGTTGGGTTGCTACCCGCTCACCGGCGCCGTCGAGAGTCAGGCGACCACCCTCCCCCAGGTCATCCAGGAAATGCTGCTGACCACGACCAGCGAGCGCCAGGGCCGCGTCATCGACCACGACCAGTCGGCTTCGATGGAGAAGAAGAAGCAGGAGGGCTACTTCTGATGGCGCACCAGTCCGCCCTGATCGCCGAAGACATCGGCGCCTACCTGCACCAGCATCAGCACAAGTCGCTGCTGCGCTTCATCACCTGCGGCAGCGTCGATGACGGCAAGTCCACCCTGATCGGTCGCCTGCTGTACGACAGCAAGATGATCTTCGAGGATCAGATGGCGGCCCTCGAGGCCGACTCCAAGAAGGTCGGCACCCAGGGCGGCGCGATCGACTTCGCCCTGCTGGTCGACGGCCTGGCCGCAGAGCGCGAGCAAGGCATCACGATCGACGTCGCCTACCGGTTCTTTTCGACAGAGAAGCGCAAGTTCATCGTCGCCGACACCCCCGGGCACGAGCAGTACACCCGAAACATGGTCACTGGCGCCTCGACCGCCGACGCGGCCGTGATCCTGATCGACGCGCGCAAGGGCGTGCTGACCCAGACCCGTCGCCACAGCTATCTCGTCAGCCTGCTGGGCATCCGGAACGTGGTCCTGGCGGTGAACAAGATGGACCTGGTCGGCTGGGATCGGTCGACTTTTGACGCCATCGTCGCCGACTACCGGACCTTCGCCGAGCAGATCGGTCTTTCGGTGTTCACGCCGATCCCGATCTCGGGCCTGGGCGGCGACAACATCGCCACGCGCAGCGAGGCGACGCCCTGGTTCGACGGCCCGATCCTGATGGACTGGCTGGAGGCCGTCGAGGTCGAGGACGATCTCCAGGCCAAGCCCTTCCGTATGCCGGTCCAGTGGGTCAACCGCCCCAACCTCGACTTCCGCGGCTTCTCGGGCCTCGTCGCTTCAGGCTCGATCAAGCCCGGCGACCGTATCCGCGCCCTGCCCTCGGGTCGCGAGAGCCGCGTCGCGCGGATCGTGACCCTGCCGGGCGATCTGGAGCGGGCTGTCGCCGGACAATCGGTCACCCTGACACTGGAAGACGAGATCGACATCTCGCGCGGTGATGTGATCGCCGCCGCCGACGCGCCCGCGCCGGTGGCCAACCAGTTCGAGGCCACCCTGGTGTGGATGGATGACGAGCCCCTGCCGCCAGGCCGGGCCTATCTGCTGAAGCTGGGCGCGCGCACGGTCGGCGCCAGCGTCACCGACATCAAGCATCGGGTAAACGTCAACACGCTGGAAAAGACCGCCGCCAAGCGGCTGGAGCTGAACGAGATCGGCGTCTGTAACCTGTCCCTTGATCGGGCGATCCCGTTCGAGGCCTACGCCGAAAACCGTCAGATGGGCGGCTTCATCCTGATCGACCGGCTGAGCAACCGCACGGTTGGCGCCGGCATGATCAACTTCGCCCTGCGGCGCGCCGACAACATCCACTGGCAGCATACCGACGTCACCAAGGTCTCGCGGGCGGCGCTGAAACGCCAACGCGGTCAAGTGGTCTGGCTGACGGGCCTGTCGGGCGCGGGCAAGTCGACCATCGCCAATCTGGTCGAGAAGCGCCTGCACGCCTTGGGCCGTCACACCTACCTGCTGGACGGCGACAACGTCCGGCATGGACTGAACAAGGACCTCGGCTTCACCGAGGAAGATCGCGTCGAGAACATCCGCCGGGTGGCCGAAGTCGCCAAGCTGATGGTCGACGCGGGCCTGATCGTGCTGACGGCCTTCATCTCGCCGTTCCGCGCGGAGCGCCAGTTGGCGCGCGACCTGCTGGAGCCGGGCGAGTTCATCGAGGTCTTTGTCGACACGCCGCTGGCCGTGGCCGAGGCTCGGGACGTCAAGGGCCTCTACAAGAAGGCTCGGTCGGGTCAGCTGAAGAACTTCACCGGCGTCGACAGCCCTTATGAAGCGCCGGAAACGCCGGAGCTGCGGATCGACACGACCGCCATCGATCCCGTCGAGGCGGCCGAGCGAATCGTGGCGTGGCTGGAGGGCCAGGAGATCGACTACACGATCTAAAGCCGCTCAGAAGCGGAGTCTGTCGGATGACAGGCTCCGCGCGCGGCGCGTCAACAGGATCGCGCCGGCGAGGCCCAGCAGCGCCATGAGGGCGGTGGCCAGATAGCCGAACGCACCGAAGGCGTCGAACAGCGGCCCCGACGTCAAGGTCGCTATACCCAGCGTGAACCCCGATGACAGCGCCGAGTTGATCGCCTGCGCCGGCGAGGCGGCGGTTGGCGGCGCCAGCTTCTCGATCAGGCGCAGCGACGCCAGGAACGAGGCGGCGAAGGTCAGGGCGTGCAACATCTGCAGCGGGAACAGCGACCACAGGGGCGGCTCGAACGCGTAGATCGTCCAGCGCATTACGGCGGCGCCTGCGCCAAGCACGAGAAACAGCTCAGGTCCCCAGCGGCGGCGCAACGGCTCGAGGAACCACATGAAGGCCACCTCGGCCGCCACGCCCACGCCCCACAAGACGCCGATCATCGGCTCGCTGATCCCCTGCTTGCGCCAGAGGATGGCCGAGAAGCTGTAGTAGAAGGCGTGCGCGCCCTGGATGAGCCCGGCGGTCACCACCGCCAGGACGAAAGTCCGATTGCGCAGCAGCTCCGACAGCCCGTTCCAGCGCTCCGACCGCAGCGGCTTGGCGCCCTCGGCGTGGACGCGCTCGGGCGGCACCAGGGTCGCGGCGGCCAGCGCCCCGAACAGGCACGCCACGGCGATCCAGACCGCGATGATCGTCGGCGCGGCGAAGGTCAGGATCGCCCCCATGGCCAGGTTCGCCGCAATGAAGGCGCTGGAGCCCGTGCCGCGCGGGATGCCGTAGTTGAAGTTGTCGACCCGCGCCCGGCGCAGGGTGATGACGTCGATCAGGGGGGAAACGGTCGATAGCAGGGTCTGGCCGACGAACCAGGCCAGGATGAACCACCACAGGTTCGCCGGCCCCAGCAGAGCGCCGTAGCCGATCGCCGCGCCGATCAACAGCAGCACCATGGGCGTGCGGCGAAGCGTGAACCCGTCGGCCCAGACCGCCAGTACGGGTCCGGTGAACGGCTTGAGCAGCAGCGGGATAGCCAAGATCAGGCCGATCTCGCCGCCGGTCATGCCCCGGTCGCGCAGATAGGTGCCTATGTACGGCAGACTGACGCCTGAGCTCAGGAAGATGGCGGCGTAGAACAGGCACAGGCGAACAAGGGTCGATAGCCCCTCGCGCTCAGACCTGTCCGCCCCGCCCGTCACCCTACTCCGCGCCGCCGAAGCGGGCCGTCCAGTCGGCGATCTGCTCGTCCTCGATCTTCTTGAACAGAACCTCTGGCACCGTCACAGAAGCGCCGATCTTCAAGGTGTCGAGTTCAGCCTTGGCGTCATTCGACGGCCAGGCGGCCGGGAAGTCGAGACCGAAGGCGTCGCCGATCTTCTCGGCGGCGAACGGGATGAACGGGGCCGAGATCTTGGCGTACAGCGCGGCCAGGTTCAGCGCGGTGCGGACGATGACGGCGGCGCGGTCGCGATCGGTCTTGATCGCGGTCCACGGGGCGGCTTCCTGCAGATACTCGTTGCCGACCACCCAGAGCGCCCGCAGCGCCTGGGCGCTCTTGCGGATCTCGATGGCGTCCATCTGCTCGGCGAGGTCCGCGAGGCGCGCCGAGACGTCGGCGAACAGCTTCTCTTCCAGCGGGCCGGGCTCGCCGCCCGCGGGCACCACGCCCTCGAACTTGCTCTCGTTGAACTTCAGGATGCGGTTGACGAAATTGCCTAGCACGTCGGCCAGGTCGCGGTTTACGGCGCTGGCGAACTGCTCCCAGGTGAAGGCGGTGTCGCTGCCTTCTGGCGAGTTGGCCGTCAGGTACCAGCGCCACAGGTCAGGCGGCAGGATCTCCAGGGCCGCGTCCATGAACACGCCGCGCTTGTTGCTCGTCGAGAACTTGCCGCCGTACCAGTTCAACCAGTTGAAGGCCTTGAGCATGTCGACGCTCTTCCAAGGCTCTTCAGAGCCGAGAATCGTGGCCGGGAAACTGACCGTGTGGAACGCCACATTGTCCTTGCCCATGAACTGGACGTAGCGAACGTCTTCCGCGCCCGCGTCGGTGCGCCACCAGCGCTTCCAGTCACGGTCGGGCGCGCCTTCGGCCCATTCCTGGGTCGCGGCGATGTATTCGATCGGGGCGTCGAACCAGACGTAGAACACCTTGTCCTCGAAGCCCGGGCGCGGCACGCCGTTCTGAGCGACCGGGATGCCCCAGGCCAGGTCGCGGGTGATGCCGCGATCGATCAGGCCCTCGTCCAGGTGCTTGTAGGCGATCGAGCGCGCCAACGGCGGCCAGTCGGCGTGGCTGTCGACCCAGGCGCGGATCTTGTCCTGCATCTTCGTCTGCAACAGGTAGAGGTGCTTGGTGTCGCGCACCTCGATGTTCCGCGAGCCCGAGATCACCGAGTACGGGTCGATCAGGTCGGTGGGGTCCAGCAGGTTGCCGCAGTTGTCGCACTGGTCGCCGCGCGCCTTCTCGAACTTGCAGTGCGGACAGGTGCCCTCGACGTAGCGGTCGGGCAGGAAGCGCTTGTCGTCGACCGAATAGACCATCTGGTCGACGCGTTCCTCGATCAGGCCGTGATCTTCCAAGGCCTGGCAGAAGTGCTGGGTCAAACGATGGTTCTGCGGCGAGGAAGAGCGGCCGAAGTGGTCCCAGGACAAGCCAAAGGCGCGGCCCACGTCGTGCTGCAACACGTGCTGCTCGGCGCAATAGGTGGCCACATCCTGGCCCGCGGCGGCGGCAGCGAGTTCGGCGGGCGTCCCGTGCTCGTCGGTGGCGCAAATATAGAGCGTCTCGTGGCCTTGGGCCCGTTTGAAGCGCGCATAGACGTCCGCCGGCAGCATGGAGCCCGCGAGGTTCCCCAGGTGCTTGATGCCGTTGATGTACGGCAGGGCGGAGGTGATCAGGATGCGAGCCATGCGGGCGCGGCCTTTCGGGGGAGTCTACGGAACGCTTGGAAGGGTCCGCATATAGAAGGCTCGGGCCGGAAACGAAAGCGCAAGCCGATTGACCGAACGGCGTTCTTGGGCGCAGCCTTCCGAAAGCTGAGCCGGATCAGCGCGATCCGGCCGTTTCGGGGGAAACGTCTATGAAAAACGTGAACTGGCTGGGCCTTGTGGTGGCCCTAGTCGCCGGGCAGGCGATCGGCATCCTTTGGTATGGCAACCTCTTCAGCGCCGCCTGGATGGAGGCCCAGCGCCTGACCGAGGCGGACTTTGTCGGCCAGGACTGGAAGATGGCGCTAGGCGTCCTGAACATGATCGTCATCCTGCTGGGCCTGGACTGGCTAATCCGCCGCCTTGGCGCTGACGGCTATGTCGCCGGCGCCAAGACGGCTCTGAGCGCCTGCGTGGCCTTCGCCCTGACCGTGGCGGCGCTGAACTACATCTACGCAGCGGGCACGCTCTCGCTTCTAGTGATCGATGGCGGCTACCAGGTGGTGACCTACGCAATCGCCGGGGCGCTGCTGGGCGGCCTGAAGCGCAAGCCTAAGGCGGATTGAGCCAAACCTATCAAGGCGTTGTAAAAGTGTAGGATTTCCGGGAGAGGCCGAGACCGAGCGACCTCTCCCGCCCGCAGCGCGCGCCCTCCGCTTTCCCGGAGCAAGGATCTCTGTTCGCGCCGAGCGTTGCGGGTCGGCGCCCCTTGCCGTTCGCGACGACAGACGGCATAAGCCCTCACCTCGGGTCACTGGCCCATGCCGGCTTAGCACAGCGGTAGTGCAGCGGTTTTGTAAACCGAAGGTCGGGGGTTCGATCCCCTCAGCCGGCACCATTTCCCTCGTCCGAGGCCTCGCGCGATGGTCGCCACGCTTTTCATCGACGCCGACGCCTGCCCCGTTAAAGACGAGGCCTACAAGGTCGCAGCCCGGCATGGGTTCAAGACCTTCGTGGTGTCCAACAGCTGGATCCGCGTCCCGCAGACGCCGGTGATCGAGCAGATCGTCGTCGACGCGGGTCCGGACGTGGCCGACGACTGGATCGCCGAGCGGTGCGGTCCCGGCGATGTCGTCGTCACGAACGACATTCCCCTGGCCGATCGGGTGTTGAAGGCCGGCGGCGCGGCCGTGGCGCCCAATGGGCGGGTGTTCTCACACGACATGATCGGCTCGGCCCTCGCCTCGCGCTCGATCGGCGAGCACCTGCGCTCGATGGGCGAGGTCACCAAGGGCCCGGCCGCCTTCGCCAACGCCGACCGCTCGCGGTTCCTGCAGGCGCTGGACCAGCTGGTGGTCAAGGCCAAGCGCGCAGCGCTCCGGTGATCCCATGGCCGCGATGATCGAGATCACCTCCTGGCTGCGGATCGACGAGGACGACCTAGTCTGGAAGGCCACCCGCGCGTCGGGTCCTGGCGGTCAGCACGTCAACAAGACCTCGACCGCTATCGAACTGCGTTTCGACGTACGAAACTCGCCCTACCTGCCTGACGACGTGAAGGCGCGGCTGGAGACGCTGGCGGGCAGCCGCCTGACCCAGGACGGGGTGCTGGTGCTGTTCGCCCAAGGCTCACGCTCACAGGAGATGAATCGGCAGGACGCCCTTGACCGTCTCATCGACCTGATCCGCCGAGCCACGGAGAAGCCCAAGCCCCGCAAAGCCACCAAGCCGACCTATTCCAGCAAGCTCAAGCGCCTAGAGACCAAGGCCAAGCGCGGCACTGTAAAGTCAGGCCGTGGACGGGTGAAGTTCGACGACTGAAGATCGCTCAGACCGTTTCTGGCGGCGCGGGCGCGCTGAAGGCGATGACGTCCTGCTTCCAGTCGGGTTCGACGATCAGGCCGCCGAGCATCTTTTGCAGGCAGCGCGTCATAGTCGCCTGCTCTTCGGTGGTCAGCTGGGCGCAGACTTCCTGGTTCAGCGGACGGATCTCGCTGCGGATGGCTTCCAGCAAGGTCCGCCCCGCTTCGGTCAACCGGATCACCACAATGCGGCGATCCCGCGCCGAAGCTTCTCGGGCCACCAGGCCATCCGCGATCAAGCCGTCGATGGAGCGGGTCAGGGTGGTGCGATCGGTGGCCGCCAGCTTCGCCAGACGCGTCATCGACAGATCACCGAACCGCCGCAGTGAGATCATCGCCACCCACTTGGCGAAGGAAAGACCATGCTTGGCAAGGAGGTCCGCGGCCATGGCGCGGCGATGTTGCTCGGTCTGATAGAGCAGGTAGCTCAGATAGCTCGATAACGGCAGCGCGTGATCAGGCCCTGCCTCGGCGCGCTGTTCCCCCTCGCCCATCGCTGTGTCCGCCCCCGCAAAACGGCGCTCTGTGTGTCACATGGTTAACAGCCACGCAATCCGCAGCGCCGGGACGGAAACGAAAAACCCCGCGAAAGGCTTCGCGGGGTCGTACGTCTTGACCTCAGTTTGAGCATGGAGCGCCGCGAGGGGTCAGGCGGCGGCGCGGTTCCGGTGAAGCCCTCGGGTCAACCAGTCGTCAGGGTAGGTTTCGCGCACCGTGATCGACTTGAACTGAGTGACCGGAATCTCTGCATGGTCGCCCGGGTTGAGATCGCGGGACACCGAGTGACCGGCGAACTCCTCGATGATGGTGATCACTTGGCTGCTGCCGGCTGCGTTCTCGATCAGGACCATGTTCATGGGACGGCTCGTCGCTATCAGGGGAATTTATGAGGGCGGATTTTGCGGGTGCGATCGATCACACGAGACGCGGTTGCACCCGCTTTTCCTTGACGCCCTTCAGCGCCCAGGCCTCGACCGCCTCGCTGCTGCCCAGTCGGCGGAAGGCGCCCTGGCTGTGTTGCTCGCAGTATGAGCCGCGCGCGCTGGTCTTCGGACGACCACAGAAGCCGAAGTCATCATTCTCCGGATGGCCGATCGGCCAGCGGCACGAATGGGCGCCCAGGCCCAGAATGCCCGAGGTCGGCAGCAGATCTTCCTCGATCCGCTCAAAGCGCGGGGCGACACGGGGTGCAGCGACGTCGCGCGAGGGGCGCTGGCGAACCGCCAGACGCGACGGGGCTCGGACAGTGGTGGCGCGCTTGCGGACGGGAGTCTCGCGAACCGTGATGCCCAGGCGATGCACCTTGCCGATCACCGCGCTACGGCTGACGCCGCCCAGTTGTCGCGCCACCTGGCTCGCGCTGAGGCCCTCCAGCCACAGTTTCTTCAGGGTCGCGGTCCGTTCTTCGCTCCAGTCCATGATCTTGCTTCCAGCCCTGCCCGGAGCCAGCCCGCTCCGTGAGAAAAGGGGTAAGATTTATGGTTAACGACCGTCAAACGGTTATGTGCAGACCCACGTTTTGCAAGTTCACTTTTCGCCATGAGAATCACGTAGATACCAACAATTGTCGCAGCCTTGCCGTAACCCCCACGCTTAAGGACCCTTGTTACGTGACAAGGCGCGGGACCAGATTTTATAAGGGTTTGGAATGCGTCGCGGCGTCGCAGAACCTGCGGCGAAACGTCAGTCGAGGATGAATATGCGCTCGTTGAAACTGGCCGCCGTCGCGGCTCTTTGCCTGGCCGTTTCGGCGTGCTCGAAGGATGGTGGAAGCTCCAACGAGGCTCCCGCCGACGCGCCAACGCCGGCAGCCACCGCCGCGCCCCCGCCGACCGACGCCGGGAAGGCCGCCATCCTCGCCTCCCTCCCCGCCCCCTACAACACCGGCGACCTGTCGAACGGCCAGAGCAAGTTCGCGCTCTGCCGCTCCTGCCACACCATTACCGAAGGCGGCCCTGATCTCACGGGTCCCAACCTCTACGGCGTGTTCGGTCGCAAGGCCGGCGCCAAGGAAGGTTACAGCTATTCAGACGCCGTGAAGGCCGCCGGCTTCGTCTGGGACGCCGGGCAGCTCGACAAGTGGCTGGCCGATCCTCGCGGCTTCATGCCGGGCACCAAGATGACGTTCGCAGGCATCAAGGGTGAGAAGGACCGCATCGATCTGATCGCCTATTTGAAGGTCGAGACGGGCTTCAAGGCTCCAGCGAAATAGTCCGTGCGGCAATATTACACGCTCCCCGGCGGCCCGTTCTGGCGCATGGACACAGGCCATACGGAGAACGCCGTTCGACGCCCATGACGCCTGACGAAGACCGGATCGCGGAGCTCTACGAGGCCTTCAACAGTCGCGCCTTCGATCGTGTGATCGCTGGGCTGGCGCCTGACGTATCCTGGCCCGATGAGGTTGAGGACCGTCGACTTGAGGGCGTCGGCGCTGTGCGCGACTATTTTGAGACAGCCATGGCTCCGCTACGGGTGCGGCATCAACCGATCGCTCTGTTCACGCCCGCCCCGGGTCAGGTCGAAGTGCTGACACGTCAGACCGTAGTTAGCGCCGCCGATGGTTCGCTTTGGTCGAGCCTGCGGGTTCGACACCGCTTCACGATGGTCGATGGGCTGATCACGCGGCTGGACAGCGAACAAGACTACGCTGCCGAAGGTTTTGAAGGCGTCGAGCGCCTTCTGCGACGGCTATGCGAAGCGATCAACGCGCACGACATCGACGCGATCGTGGGCTGCTACAGCGATGACGCGCGCTTCCAGGACAACCTGGAAGACGGGTACGTCAGCGGCGGTCCGGCGATCCGACGACACTTCGAGCACCTATTGGAGACCCTTCAGGTCACTCTGGCGATGCGCGACTATGTCCTTGAGCCGGACGACCGGGTCCGCGCCCGGCTGCAGGTCGAGGCGCGCGGGGCGAACGGCCGTCTCTGGCAGGATGGCGGCGTCACGGTCTGGTATCGACTTGAAGCGGGGCGCATCATCGAACAGGACGTCGACGACAGCGGCGAGGAGTCGCCATGAGCGCCTTGCGCACGGTACTGGAAGAGGCCTTCGCGGTGTTCAACGCCCGTGATGTCGCCAGCTTGCGCCGCTTCATCCATCCCGATGCGACTTGGCCGAACACACTTGAAACGGGCGAGGATCTCATTGGCCAAGACGCGGTTCTAGGCCACTTCGCGCGTCTGTTCGCGACTATACGGCCGAACATCCAGCTGATCGCGGTGCTTGCGGAGACTGAGGACGCCCTGACAGTCGAGGCCCAGTACGCGGTCGAAACCGAACAGGGCCAGATCTGGTCAGACACCCGTGCGCGACTGACCTATCACTTTCGTGACGGCCTGTTGTCAGGGATGACGATCCTGAGCGGCTTCTAGGCCAGAAGGTCGGCGCACGCGTCCAGCACCGCGTCCGCGTCCAGGCGATACTTGGCGTAGAGATCCTGCAGATCGCCCGACTGCCCAAACGTCTCCAGGCCCAACGCTCGAACCCTTTGACCACGGACCGAGCCTAGCCAAGACAGAGCCAGCGGCGCTCCGTCGGTCAGGGTCACCAGGCCTGCATCCCGATCCAGAAGCGACAGCAGGCTTTCAATCGTCGAGGTCCGGCGGCCGTCCCCTGTCCAACGCGCCCGCCCGGAGGCGGTCCAATCACGGTGCAGCCTGTCCGCCGAGGTCACCGCCAGCAGGCCGGCCTCGGGTATGTCCTCCACCAGCGCCTCGAACGCACACAGCGCTTCGGGCGCCAAAGCGCCGCTGTAGATGATCGCCAGTCGCGCGCCCGGCGCTGGAGCCCTCAGCCAGTAGGCGCCGTCGATCACGCCCTGCCGCCAAGCGTCGTCCGTCCGTTCCGGCTGGGCGATGACCCGCGTCGACAGGCGTAGATAGGTCGAGGCGCCGTTCTTGGCCTGAATACGCTCGAAGGCGTGCGCCATCAGCACCGCCGTCTCGTCGGCGAAGGCCGGCTCGTAGGTGTCGAGGCCAGGCTGAGCCATGCCGATCACCGGTGCGTTGATCGATTGATGCGCTCCGCCCTCCGGCGCCAGCGTCAGGCCGGACGGGGTCGCCACCAGCAGGAACCGGGCGTCCTGATAGCAAGCGTAGTTCAACGCATCGAGACCACGGGCGATGAATGGATCGTAGAGGGTGCCGACCGGAAACAGGCGCTCGCCAAAGAGCGGCGCGGTCAGGCCCAGCGCCGCCAGGGCGATAAACAGGTTGTTCTCGGCGATACCCAGCTCGACGTGCTGGCCGGTCTCCGCCTTGGACCACACCTGCGCCGAGGGGATGCGCCGACGCTTGAAGACATCGTCGTGCGCGCGACGCTGGAAGACGCCGCGGCGGTTCACGAAGCCGCCGAGATTGGTCGAGACCGTCACGTCCGGCGAGGTCGTGACCACCCGACCGGCGAACTCGTCCTTCCGCGCGGCGATCTCGAACATCACCTTGCCAAACGCGGCCTGCGTCGACTGCTCGCCGCCGCCAGCCACCGCCGCGAGCAGGTCGTCGGCCGATGGCGTGGGGATGGACGGCGCGAGGTGATCGCGCGCAACCTCTGCGGCGAAGGGCGCTCGCGCCACCAATCCCTTGATGGCGGTGCGTTCGGCGGCCGAGAGGCCCGACAGGGGGTCCCACTCCTCGCCCTCGACGACGCCCAGCCGCTCCCGCAGTTCAGCGATCTGCGCCGGGGTCATCAGGCCGGCGTGGTTGTCCTTGTGCCCCTGAAACGGCAGCCTCAGCCCCTTGACGGTGTAGGCGATGAAGAAGCGCGGACGATCATCCTGGCTGGCCTTTTCAAAGGCCTCAAGCAGCGTCTCCAGGCAATGCCCGCCCAGTTCGGTCATCAGTTCGGCGAGATCACCGTCCTTGTAGGCCGCGATCAGGGCAAGGGCGTCGGGACTGTCGGCGAGGTCCCCGGTCAACCGCTCTCGCCACGCGGCGCCGCCCTGATAGGTCAGGGCTGAGAAGAGATCGTTGGGCGCTGTCTCGATCCAGGCCTGCAGCCGGTCCCCGCCTGGCCTCGCGAAGGCCTCCCGCTGGCGCTTTGACCATTTCAGCGTTTCGACCGCCCAGCCGGCCGCCTCGAAGATCTCGCCATAGCGCGTGAACATTCGATCCTGGGTGGTCGCGTCCAGGCTCTGGCGATTGTAGTCAACGATCCACCAGGTGTTGCGGATGTCGTGCTTGCAGGCCTCGATCAGGGCTTCGTAGATATTGCCCTCGTCCAACTCGGCGTCGCCCAGCAGCGAGATCATTCGCCCCATCTTCTCGGGCTTCACGGCGCCGCGTGCGGCCAGATAATCTTGGGCCAGAGAGGCAAAGGCCGTCATGGCCACACCAAGGCCCACCGAGCCCGTCGAGAAGTCGACATCGTCGACGTCCTTGGTGCGCGAGGGGTAGGACTGCGCGCCGCCCAGCGCCCGGAAGCGCTTGAGATTGTCCAGGCTTTGCCGACCGAACAGGTGCTGGATGGCGTGGAACACCGGACTAGCGTGCGGCTTGACCGCGACGCGATCCTGCGGCCGCAGGGCCTTCATGTAGAGGGCCGTCATGATGGTGGTCAGCGAGGCGCTGGACGCCTGGTGACCACCGACCTTCAGGCCGTCACGGCTTTCACGGAGGTGGTTGGCGTTGTGGATCGTCCACGCCGCCAACCATAGGATCCGTTCCTCGAGACGCCGCAGCAGCGCGATTTCCTGCCGCTTGGCCGTCAGAGAGCCGTCAGGCATGCTTCCTCACCCAGATTATACGGGTGAGGTTTGCCCCTCGCCCGACTTTTCCTGGGCTTCATACGCTTCGATCTGGCGCGCCGTCCACTCCGGCGACTTCGTGAAGCGCGCCAGGAGGTCATAGAACACCGGAACGATGAACAGCGTCAGCAGGGTGGCGAAGATCGCGCCGGTGAAGATCACCGCCCCGATCGTCTGACGGCTGCCCGCGCCCGCGCCCGCCCACAGCATCAGCGGCAGCGCGCCCATGGCGGCCGACACTGAGGTCATGATGATCGGACGCAAACGCAGGGTCGCCGCCTCGATCACCGCCTCGCGCACGGTCAGACCCTCGTCGCGCAGCTGGTTGGCGAACTCGACGATCAGGATCCCGTTCTTGGTGGCGATGCCGATCAGGATAATCAGACCGATCTGACTGTAGGTATTGATGGTCGACCCCGTCATCAGCAGGCCGAACAACCCGCCCAGCGCGGCCAGAGGCACCGTCAGCATGATGACGGCCGGGTGGATCCAGCTCTCGAACTGCGCTGCGAGCACCAGGAACACCAGCAGCAGCGCCAGACCAAAGGCGATGGCGATGCCGCCGGAGCCTTCAATGTAGTCCTTGGCCTGACCGCCCCACTTGATGCTGACGCCGGGCACCGGGCGCTGGGCGGCCTGGTCCTTGAAGAACGCCACGGCGTCCTCGACCGTGTAGCCCGGATTGAGCTGCGCCGTCAGGGTCACAGAACGCAAACGGTCAACGCGGGGCCGGTCCGGCGTATCGCCTCTCAGCTCGGTGGTGACCACGGTGGACAGCGGCACGATGGCCCCTGTGCTGGTCCGCACGTTCAGGCGGTTCAGATCCTCGATGCTCCGGCGCTGATCAAGATTGGTCTGCAGGATCACGTCGTATTCCTGGCCGTTCTTGATGTAGGTGGTCGCCCGGCGTGAGCCGAACATGGTCTCCAGCGCGCGGCCGACCGACTGCGCCGAGACGCCGAGCGTGGCGGCTTTGTCGAGGTCGATCTGGACCAACAGACGCGGCGCCGTCGGCTCATAGTCCAGGCGCGGACGGGCGAGGCCCGGATTGTCCTGCGCCTCCGCCAGGATGGGCTTCAGCCACGCGGCCAGCTGCACGTAGTCGTTGCCGACCGCAATGAGGTCGACATTCGTGCCGCCGCCGCCACCACCGCCGCCACCGCGCTGGAACGGCCCGCGCACGCTGGCCACGGCGCGAACGCTGGTGAACTTGGACAGCTCCTTGTTGAGCTCCGCAGCGACCTCGTCAGCAGTCTTTTCTCGCTCGCCCCAGGGCTTCAGCGCGACAACGCCGTTGGCGCTGTTGAACGAGTTCCCGCCAAATCGCGGGATGGTCATGATGGTCCGTTCGGAAACGCCGTCCTGACGATACTTGTCGAGGACCTTCTCGACCTTCAGACCGATCGCCGAGGTGTAGTCGTAACCCGCTCCCTCGGCCGCCGAAATCGAGACGTCCACCCGTCCCCGGTCTTCGGCCGGCACCAATTCCTTGGGCAGACTGACAAACAACAGCGCCGCGAAACCCGCCAGCAGCAGCACCAGCGCGCCCGAGATCGCCGCCGACCATCCGCCAAGGATCTGGGACAGCGACGCGCGATAGGAGGCGCTCAAGGCGCCCATGGCCTTGTTGACCCGGCGCGCCAGCCAGCCTTCGCCATGCGCAGGGCGCAACAGCTTGGACGCCATCATCGGTGACAGCGATAGCGCCAGCAGCGCCGAGAAGGCGACCGCCGCCGCGATCGCCACAGCCAGCTCGACAAACAGGCGACCGATATAACCCGGGAGGAACATCAGCGGCGCGAACACCGACACCAGGACGATCGTCGTCGCCACGACGGCGAAAAAGACCTGGCGCGTGCCGCGCTCGGCGGCGACCAGAGGCGGCTCGCCTTCATCGACCCGGCGCTGGATATTCTCGACCACGACGATGGCGTCGTCCACGACCAGACCCACGGCCAGCACGAGGGCCAACAGCGTCAGCAGGTTCAGGGAGAAGCCCAGCGGCGCCAGGATGATGAAGGTCGACAGGATGCAGATCGGGGCGACGATCGACGGGATCAGCGCCGATCGCCAGCTGCCCAGGAACAGCAGGTTGACCAGCACCACCAAGCCGATCGACAGACCCATGGTGATCCAGACCTCGTGGATCGCCTCAGCGGTGAACACCGAGTTGTCGACCGCCACCACCATCTTGGTGCCGGAGGGCAGGGTTTGATTGATGACCTCCACCTCAGCGCGGACAGCTTTGGAGATCTCGACGTCATTGGCTTGGGACTGACGGGTCAGACCGATGCCGACCTGATCGATCCCATTCCCCCGGAACAGGCGACGGCGCTCATCGGGCCCTTCTTCGATCCGCGCGACGTCGCCCAGGCGCAGCACGTAGCCCGCGCCGTTGGCGGCCCTAAGCGGCAGGCGTGCGAAGTCTTCCGGCTTGGCGTAGCTACGCGCCACCCGGATTGTGAAGTCCTTGGCCGAGCTCTCCAGCGAACCAGCCGGTAGCTCGAGGTTCTGAGCGTTGAGCGCGCTCTCGATATCGTCCACGGTGACGCCGCGCGCGGCCATCTCGTTGGCGTCGAGCCAGATCCGCATAGCGTAGATCTTGGCGCCGAACAGGTTGGCTTGGGCCACGCCGTCGATCGTCGACATCCGCTCGACCAGATAGCGGTCGGCATAGTCGGCCAGCTGCAACGGGTTCAGCGTTGTGGACGTGAGGTTTAGGATAATGATCGGCGCAGCGTCGGCGTTGGCCTTGGCGATCTGCGGCGGATCGGCTTGATCCGGCAGGTTGCTGGTCACGCGGCTGACGGCGTCGCGCACGTCATTGGCCGCAGCGTCCAGATCGCGGTCGAGGTTGAACGTGATGCTGATGTTCGACCGGCCGTCGCGCGATGAACTATTGACCCGATCGATGCCCTGGATGCCGGCGACCTGGCGCTCGATCACCTGGGTGATGCGTTCTTCGATGACCTCGGCCGAGGCCCCGCGGTAGCTGGTCGAGACCGACACGACGGGCGGATCGACGCTGGGCAGCTCACGGATTGGCAGCGAGGTGTACGCCGCCAGACCGATCACGCAGAGGATGATCGCCGCAACAGCGGCGAATACGGGGCGACGGACGGAAAGATCGGAGAGCATCAGCCGGCCTTGCGGTCTGCGCCGCCCTTGGCTTCAGCTTTTTGCCCAGGCTTGCCGCCGGCGATGGAGGCGCCGTCCTGGATCCTGTTCAGACCATCGGCGACGATCTTGTCGCCCGTCTTCAAACCCGAGCGGATTTCGACAAAGCCCCCTTCAGTGATGCCCGTATCGACGTCGGTGCGACGCGCGACCAGCCCCTTGGGGCCCTTGGCGACGACATAGACCGAGGCTTGCTCGCCCTCGAACTGCACAGCCGCTTCCGGCACGGCGACGCTGGTGCGCACGCCCTGGTCAATCGCCACCTTGACCAGCATGCCCGGCTTCAAGCGGCCGCTGGCGTTGGGGAACTCCGCACGGGCCTTGAGCGCCCGGGTGGTCGGATCAATACGGGTGTCGAGCTGAGCGATGCGCCCCTGAAACGTCTCGCCCGGCAGCGCGTCGGGCTTGGCGACAATCGGCAAGCCGATGCGCAGGGTTTCCAGATAGCGATCAGGAACCGAGAAATCGACGCGGATCACTGCGGTGTCATCGAGCGTAACGATGGCGGTGCCTGGGCTGATCAGCATGCCGGGCGCAACGTCCGAGATTCCGACCCGGCCGGAGAAAGGCGCGCGGATCACGCGATCGAGCTTATTGGCTTGGGCGGATTCGACCGCCGCCTTCGAGGTCTCGTAGGCGGCGAGGTACTGCTCGGCGGTGGCGCGCGGGGCGATGCCTTTGTCAGCCAGGGTCTTCCAGCGCTTGTAGTCCCGCTCGGCCTGAGCCAGACGCGCGCGGGCCTCGGCGATACCGGCGTCCTCGGCTTCAGCCTTCAGCTCGACCAAGACCTGGCCGCGGGAGACGGCTTGGCCATCGGTGAAGCGAACGGCCGTGATGAGTTCGGCGGTATTGGAGGTGATGGTCACCGACTGACGGCCTTTGGCCGCGCCCAGCACTTCGATACGATCCGTGAACGAGCGCTCGCCGACCACCGTCTGCGTGACGGCGGTCGCGCGGCCACCGCCGCCTCCGCCCTTGGTCTCCTTACTGGCGAAAGCCAGCTTGAAGCCGCCCACCCCCAGCATGAGAACGACGGCGGCCAGGGCCACGACGAGGAAGAAGTGCCTACGGATCAAGGACGTGCTCCGGGCGCCGGACAAGCTCGGCGGGGTGACAAACGCGGCGAGATATGACCGCACCGTAAACCCACGTCCAGTGACACCAGGATGACTGTGTGTTGCAGCACTGAAATACGCTATAGGTTACGCCATACACCCAGCACGACGCCGCGATCTCGGGCGGTTTCGCGCCCCGCCACGGTGTCTCGCCAGCCGACTTGGGCGCTCCAGGCGCCGAACGCGCGGACGACCGAGATCTCGCTCTTCAGCCAGCACGAATCCGGGCCTTCGCGCTCGGCTTGCCCGGCGTAGGTTTGCGCCAGGAAAAGGGTTTTGGGCGTCGGCCGGAGGCCTAGCGTGACATCCAGCCGGTTCTCGTCCGCCAGACCTTCTCGCCGAAGCCGAGCCGCCTGTATGTCCAGGTAGACCGGCTTCCCGCGCCAAACGGCGGACCGCCCGTAGAGCACCCTCGCCTCCAGATCGAGACTGCCCTCCCCAGGCGCCGCGTAGCCGGCGTTTCGCCCGGCGCCCGCCTCGGCGGCTCCAAGATAGAGCGACAGCGTCGAGCGGTCGTCCTGGCGAACGGCCCAACGCAGCCCCAGTTCGATCGGCCCTCGGCCCGCATAGTCCACCCACTGATCGCGCCCGCGTGTGACGCCGGCCTTGGCCTGCAGCGTCAGTCGTTCCGTCAAGCCGTGTTCGACGAACATGGAAGCCGCTTCGTCGCGGCGACGGTTGATGTCGACCCGTTGGCCTTGCGCATTGAAACCCTGACTGGCGGTCTGCCGCTCATACTTGACGATGACCTGCGTCTTGCCCGGCGGAACGGGCCAGGCGCCCGCTGTCGCCGCACCGACGCCCAGAGACGAAAAAGCCGCCGCGATCACCAGGATCACGGCGGCCTTTGCGACGTCTAAGGCAGTGGTCAGTCGGCGTAGCCCGGAGACTCGCGGTCCAGCTTGCGCAGACAGCCCGGCCAAGCCAGACCGCCGATCATGCCCATGCCCATGCCTGTCTGCTTGCGAACCTCGTCCTGCGCGGCGTCGGGGGCCAGCAGGACGTTCTCGCGTCCGATCGAAAGCGCCATCACCTGCTGCGCGCATGCTCGCTCCAGGAAGAACATCCCCAACCAGCATTCAGCTGCGGAAGCGCCCACCGACAGGGTGCCGTGGTTGCGCAACATCATCAGCTTCTTCTGGCCGAGGTCGGCCACGATGCGCTCTCGCTCTTCAAGGTTGAGCGCAATGCCTTCATAATCGTGATAGGCGAGCTGAGGCAAGACGATTAGCGCGTGTTGGGTCAGCGGCAGCAGACCTTCCTTGTGCGCCGACACCGCCACGCCCTGGTCGCTGTGAAGGTGCATCACGTAGTGGGCGTCGTCGCGCGCCGCGTGGACGGCCGAGTGGATCGTGAAGCCCGCCGGATTGATGTAGTACGGGGTCTTGTCGATGACGTTGCCTTCGAGATCGACCTTTACGAGGCTCGAGGCCGTGATCTCGCCGAAGAACATCCCGTAGGGATTGATGAGGAAGTGGTGCTCGGGGCCAGGAATGCGCGCCGAGATGTGGGTGAAGATCATGTCGTCCCAGCCATGCAGGGCCACGAGACGATAGAGGGCGGCGAGATCGACCCGCGCTTGCCACTCCGCTTCGCTGACCTTGCCCTTCAGGGACGTGATAGGCATAGCGCCGTCGGCCATTGGGGCCTCCCGTAGGTTATCATTGTTGAGTTGAGCGTCGCGCCGAGGCGCTGGGCCGTCAAGGGGTACCTGATCCTCGGAGAGCAGACATCGGCTTGCCAGCGCGGCTCAGCCGTCGGACGGTCCCCCTCGGAATGAGGGGGAGTCGCCGGGGATGCTGACCCTGTTGGGCGTTGCGGTGATCGTACTGGGCTTTGCTCTGCGCTTTAATCCGCTGCTGGTCGTTGTGGCCGCCGCCATGACGTCCGGCCTCGCCGCCGGTCTAGCGCCGCTCGAGGTGCTGGCCGCGTTCGGCAAAGCGTTCAACACCAACCGTTATGTCAGCGTCGCCTGGCTCGTCCTGCCCGCCATCGGCGTGCTCGAGCGCGCGGGCCTGCGAGAGCAGGCGCGGCGCACGATCCAGGGACTGAGGGCGGCGACGGCGGGGCGGATCCTCCTGGCCTATCTGGCTCTTCGGCAGGTCGCCGCCGCACTAGGCCTGACCCAGGTGGCCGGCCACGCCCAGACGGTCCGTCCGCTTCTGGCGCCGATGGCCGAGGCCGCCGCCGAGCCGCTGACCGACGACCAGCGCCAGAAGGTTCGAGCCATGAGCGCCGCCACGGACAATGTCGGTCTCTTCTTCGGCGAGGACATCTTCCTGGCGATCGGTTCGATCCTGCTGATCGTCGGGTTCCTGGATCAGAGCGGCATCACCGTCGAGCCTCTCGCCCTCTCGGTCTGGGCGATCCCGACCGCCATCGCCGCCTTTCTGATCCACGGCGCGCGACTGCTGATGTTCGACCGCGGGCTCCCCCCGAAGGCGGAGGACGCGGCATGATCGGCCTTCCCCTCGTCTATCTGCTCTCGGGACTGATGTTCGCAGCCTTCGCCGTCCTCAGCGCCGGCGACCGCGAGAACCCCAAGCGTTTCGGCAACGCCGCGTTCTGGGGCCTGTTCGCGCTGAGCTTCCTGGCCGGCGACCATCTGGGCGACCTGGGTAACGGGATCTTGGTTCTGTGCCTGGCCCTCATCGCCGGAGCGGGACAGCTGGGCGTTGGTGCGCCAAAGAGCACCGCGCCGGAAGAGCGGGAGAGCCTGGCCATGGCTTACGGGATAAAGCTCTATGCGCCCGCCCTGGTCATCCCGGTGTTGGTCCTGGTCGGCTCACTGGCCTTCAAGCACCTGACCATTGGCGGCGCGCATCTGGTCGATCCCAAGCAGGCGACGCTGATCGCCCTAGCCCTGGCGGCGCTGGTCGCGGCGGTTCTCTCCAAGCTGATGTTCCAGCAACCCGCTGGCGCGCCGATCCAGGAGGGCCGCCGCCTGATGGACCTCGTCGGCTGGGCCGCCTTGCTGCCGCAGATGCTGGCGGCGCTGGGTGCTGTGTTCGCGCTGGCGGGCGTGGGCAAGTCGATCGGCGAGATCGCCGTCATGATCACACCGGCGGACAGCCGCTTCGCCGCCGTCGCGGCCTACTGCGTGGGCATGGCGGTGTTCACGATCATGATGGGCAACGCCTTCGCCGCGTTCCCGGTGATGACCGGCGGCATCGCCCTGCCCTTGGTGATCGGCCAGTTCGGCGGCGATCCCGCCGTGGTCTGCGCCATCGGCATGCTGTCAGGCTTCTGCGGCACGCTGCTGACGCCGCTGGCGGCCAACTTCAACCTTGTGCCCGCCGCCTTGCTGCAGTTGAAGGACCGCTACGCCGTGATCCGCGCCCAAGCGCCCACGGCCGCCCTGATGCTGATCGTCAACGTGATCCTGATGAACGCCCTGGCCTTCCACCGATGAGCCTCGCCCGCTCCACCGCCTCCCGCTTCGCCAAGATCGCGCTGGGCCACCTGACCCGCGAGTATCCCAACAAGCTGGACCACGTGATGGGCGGTCCAGAAGACGTGCAGTCGCCTCAGGCCCTACACCCCATCTTCTACGGCAGCTTTGACTGGCACTCGTGCGTGCACGGCTACTGGCTGCTGGCCACCCTGCTACGCCTGCGCCCTGAGATGGCCGAAGCGCCGACCATCATGGCGCTGTTTGACGACGCCTTCACCGAGGAGAAGGTCGCCGGCGAGGTCGCCTATCTGGCGCGACCGGAGAGCCGGGGCTTTGAACGTCCTTACGGTTGGGCCTGGAGTCTGATGCTGCAGGCCGAACTCCTGCGGCATGACCGCCCCTGGGCGCGGATTCACGCCCCGTTGGCCCTTGCCTTCAAGCAACGGTTCGAAACCTTCCTGCCGATCGCCGACTACCCGGTTCGCGGCGGTACGCACTACAACACTGCCTTCGCGCTGGCCCTCGCCTATGAGTTCGCCGAAATGACCGGTGATCAGGCCTTCTTCGATCTACTGCAGAGTCGGGCGCTGATCTGGTACGGGCAGGACGCCGACTGCCAGGCGTGGGAGCCGTCCGGCGACGACTTCCTCTCTCCGGCCCTGATCGAGGCCGAGGCCATGCGACGGCTTCTGCCGCGCGAGCGCTTCGACCTGTGGTTTCCCCGCTTCCTGCCGAATCTCGCCGATAAGCAGCCGGCGACCCTGTTCACGCCCGCCCGGGTCAGCGACCGCACGGACGGCAAGATCGCCCATCTGGACGGGCTGAACCTTTCGCGCGCCTGGTGTTGGCGCCTGCTGGCGGGATCCATGTCAGAGCATGATCCCGGTCAAGCGCATGCGGTGAACGCGGCCATGAGCCATCTTGCGGCGGCCGTGCCACATATCTCTGGCGACTATATGGGTGAACATTGGCTGGCGACGTTCGCCCTCTTGGCGCTCGAGAATGGCTAGGCCCCACCCGCGAGCACATCGTTACCGCTACCAGCTTTACAATCGTTGACAATGATTTGGACCAGACGCGCGTTAAGCACGACCTGAGCCCAACCTAAGGGCGCGCCTCCACTCTAGGGAGCTCGTCGTCATGTTCGACGCCGCGCATTTCCAACGTATTGAAATCGCCCAGGTTTCCGAAGGCTGGGTCGTCACCGAAGGCGGCCGCCCAGTTGGACGCTTCGAGTCTGTTGAGACCGCCTATCAGCGGGCGCTCGCGATCTGCGGGGCGCTGTTCGACAAGGGCGTACCGTCACAAGTGCATGAGCTGCCCCACGCCGCCTGATGCGCGGGGCGCAGCATTTACAATCGTTGACAATTCCCGCGTCCCGTTCGGATTACCCTCAAATCCGGGACTGATTTGCCGCCGGGGGGCGGCCAACCGGAGCCGGGTATGGCCCAGATTACGCGTGAGACCTTGCGGACCGAGGTTCGCACCTTCTTGATCGTCAGCGCAGGCGCTTTCGCCCTGGGCTTGGCGCTCGGCTTTGTCCTGATGGGCCTTCACTAGGCCTCAGTCGCCGCGATCGCCCTTCATCAGGCGCGCCTTGTCACGCTGCCAATCACGTTCCGCCGCCGTATCGCGCTTGTCGTGCAGCTTCTTGCCCTTGGCGAGACCAATCTCCAGCTTCGCCAAACCCTTGTCGTTCCAGTAGAGCTTGATCGGCACCAGGGTGCGCCCCTCGCGCTGAACCGCGCCGATCAGCTTGTCGATCTGACGGCGATGCAGCAGCAGCTTCCGGTGGCGACGCGGCTCATGATTGAAGCGATTGGCATGACCGTAGGGCGGGATGTCGGCGTTGATCAGCACAATCTCACGCCCCTCCACCGAAGCGTAGGACTCAGCGATGTTAGCCCGGCCGGTCCGCAGGCTCTTCACCTCGGTTCCGGTCAGCATGATGCCCGCCTCGAACGTCTCCTCGATAAAGTAATCGAAGCGCGCGCGCCGATTTTCAGCGATCGGCTTGGACATCAGCGCAGACCAGCCTCGCGCATGGCTTCCAGGATCGTCGGACGCACCGCTTCGGCGCAAGGCGTGATCGGCAGCCGCACGTCTTCCGTACACAGACCCAGCTGCGCCATGGCGAACTTGGTCGGCGCGGGCGACGAGTCGAGGAACAGGGCCTTGTGCAGGCGCACCAGGCGATCCTGCCAGTAAAGACCCTTCTCCCATTCGCCCTGCATGCAGGCGTTCATCAAGGCCGAGCAGGCGTCCGGCGCAACGTTGGCGGTCACCGAGATCACCCCATGGCCGCCGTGGGCCATGTAGCCGAGCGCGGTCGGATCATCGCCCGACAGCATCACCCATTCAGGACCGCACATCAGACGCTGGAAGCTGATCCGGGTGAGGTCGCCCGTGGCGTCCTTGATCCCGACGATGTTCGGCAGTTTCGACAGGCGCTCCAGCGTCTCGTTACTGATGTCAACGCCCGTGCGACCCGGCACGTTGTAGACGAAGATCGGCAGCTCGACGGCGTCGTTGATCGCCTTGTAGTGCTGGTACATGCCCTCCTGGCTCGGGCGATTGTAGTACGGCGTCACCACCAGGCAGGCGTCAGCGCCGACGGCCTTGGCGTGACGGGCCAGTTCAATCGCTTCGTCGGTGGAGTTGCTGCCCGCGCCGGCGATCACAGGCACGCGGCCGGCCGTGGTCTTCACGCACAGCTCGACGACACGACGATGCTCGTCGTGCGACAGGGTCGAGGTCTCGCCCGTGGTTCCGACAGGAACCAAGCCATGCACGCCACCCGCGATCTGACGCTCGACCAGCGCGACGAAGGCTTTCTCGTCCACCTCACCGTTGTGAAACGGCGTGATGAGGGCCGGAATGACGCCCTTGAAGTGAGACTGGACCATGACTTGCAAATTGCCGTGAGGATGGAGCCGCATGTGTTGCGGCGGGACGATGGGGGCGGACAATATGTCCCTGCCCCGCCGACCTGCAACCGGCTCTGGGTGCGGATCAAAAGGAGCAGGTGCGATTTGATGGGCCAAGCCCTCCGGGTCAAGCCCGCGGGCCGACTTTAAGAACCCTATTGCGGCCTGAATCGCCGCATAGGGCTAACGGACGAATTCGAGTATGAGGTCTTATAGAGACCGCAAGGAGAGCGTTTTGGTTTCAGGAATGCGCCGGTTGCTGCTCGGAGGAGCGTGTATCGTGACTATCGTTGGGGCCGCTGACGCCCAGACGACGACGTCCTACGCCTCCGCGCAAACCGCGCCCGGCCTGATCACCACGCCGCCCACCGCTGTGACGACGGCGCTCAGCGACACAGACTCGGCCAATCTGCAGACCGCCCTGGCGGCCGCCAAGCGCGGCGACGTTTCCGGGGCGCGCATAGCGATGGACAGCCTGCAGGACCCTATCGCGAGAAAGATCGCTCAGTGGCAGCTCGTCGACAGCAACGCCGAGGCGCTGAGCTTCTTCGAGCTCGACTCGGCGCGCCGCGATCTCGCCGGCTGGCCGCGCGGCGCCCGGCGCGATGCGGCCGCCGAGAAGGCGCTTTCCACCTCAGGCCTTGATGCGGCGCGGATGGTCGCCTGGTTCGGCGGCGTCCAGCCGACCACGGCCGAGGGCGCCATGGCCCTGGCCAGCGCCTATCAAGCCACAGGCCAGATCCAGCTGGCCACCGACCTCATTCGCCGCACCTTCCGCGACAAGGTGTTCGAGGCCGACACCCAGCGCAGCATGATCGCCCGCTTCGGCGCGATGCTGACCCCGGACGACTATGTCCGCCGCGCCGATATCCTGCTCTATGGTCAGCAAGGCCCGGCGGCCCGCGAGATGGTCGCCATGCTGTCCGAGACCCAGCAGGCCGCCGCCCGCGTCCGCATGGCCTATCGGGCTAACTCGGCCAGCGCCAACGACCTCTACAACAACCTGACGCCCGACCTGCAAGACTCGCCCGGCGTCGTCTTCGAGCGCGCCGCCTATCTGCGCCGCAAGGGCATGGACACCCTGGCCCTGCCGATGGTCGCCAACTTCCCGGCGCCGCCGACCGAAGAAGCCTCGACCGCGATCTGGCGCGAGCGAAAGCTGCTGATCGTCGGCGCGCTGAAGGCCGGCGACAGCAACGGCGCCTATACGGCCGCCTACAACACCCGAGCGCTCGCCCCCGCCGATATCGCCGAGTCAGAGTTTTACGCTGGCTGGATCGCCCTGACCCGGCTCCGTGACGCCAATGCGGCCGCCGCCCACTTTGCTCAGATCGCGGCCGTCGGGGCCTCGCCCATCACCCGTGGCCGAGCCCTCTACTGGCAGGGTCGCGCGGCCGAAGCCCAGGGCGACCCGATCGCGGCTCAAGCTTTCTACGCCGAGGGCGCACGCCATATCACCACCTTCTATGGCCAACTGGCCGCCGAGAAGGCGGGGATCCGCGAGCTGCGGCTGGAGCGCGATCCGGTCATCACCCAGGCCGACCGCGCCCGCTTCTACGGCCGCGAACAGGTCCGCGCCGCGCGGGTGCTGGCCGACATCGGGGCGCGAGACCTGTTCCGCAGCCTGGTTCTCTATATCGACGACACCCTGCCTAACGCCGAGGAGACCGCGCTGCTGGTCGACATGGCGCGCGGCTATGGCGACCAGGATCTGGCGATGCGCGCCGTGCGAACCGCCGCCCAGCGCGGGTTCATCCTGCCCGAGCGCGGCTACCCTCTGCTGGACCACCATTTCACGCCCGGTCCCGGCGCGGCGGAGACAGCCTTCGTCTATTCGATCTCCCGTCAGGAGAGCAATTTCGACCCCGCCGCCCGCTCGGGCGTCGGCGCGCGCGGCATGATGCAGCTGATGCCGGCCACCGCCTCCCTCGTGGCCCGCAAGCTCGGTGAGCCGCACTCGATCGACCGCCTCGGCGACGCCTCGTACAACATGCGCCTGGGCTCGGTGTATCTGGGCGACATGATCAGGACCTTCAGCGGCTCCTACATCATGGCCGCCGCCGCTTATAACGCCGGCCCCGGACGTCCGGCGCAGTGGGCTGGCCAATGCGGCGACCCGCGCGGCGCGTCGACCGACCCTCTGGACTTCATCGAGTGCATCCCGTTCTCCGAGACCCGCAACTACGTGATGCGGACGCTTGAGACGACGATGGTCTATCGCGCCCGTCTGAACGGCGGCGTCACGCCGCTGAGTCTGTCCTCGGAGCTCAAGCGCGGCGGCTACGTCTACACGCCGTCAGTCGCGTCAGCCGAAACGACCAGCGGGCAACCTTAAGCGTCACGCCCGACGGCGAGCCGCCAAGACGAGACCCGCCTCGGTCTCGATCAGCGCGCCGTCCAGCCCGAACACCTCGGCGAGCACGGCCGACGACAGCGCCTCGCGCGGCGGGGCGTCGGCGACGACGCGCCCGCGGGACATCACGACGATCCGGTCGCAGGTCCGAGCGGCGAGGCCAAGGTCGTGGAGCGTGACGACGACGGCCGCGCCGCGCGCGACTTCTGCCCGCAGCAGGTCCAGCGTCAGCAGCTGGGCGTCGGGATCAAGGCCCGCCACGGGCTCATCGGCCACCAGCAGCGGGGCGCGGGTCGCTAAAAGACGCGCCAGCAGCACGCGCGCACGTTCACCGCCCGACATGTCCAGCACCCCACGATCGGCGAGTTCTCGCGCGCCGACCCTCGCCAAGCACGCCAGCGCCAGAGAATCGGCTGCGGCGTCGCCGAGATCGCTGGCGCCGAGAGCCGCGACCATCCGGGCCGGCGCATTCCAGGCCAAACGGCGATCCTGCGGCAGGTAGCCGACCAAGCTCGCACGGGCCTCTGGGGCAAGATGCTTCACCTCCTGGCCGGACAGAAGCGCTTCACCCGCAACCGCCGGCAAAAGTCCAAGTCCGCCGCGCAAAAGACTGGTCTTGCCCGCGCCGTTGGGGCCGACGACGCCGACCAACTCCCCGGCGCTGACGCTCAACGCAGTGGTATCGACCACCGTCTTGCGTCCCTGTCGCACAGAGAGACCGTGCAGCGCCCATAGCGCGCTCATGATCGCCAGCTCCGCGCAACGCGCCAGGCGAGCAAAGCGAAGGCCGGCGCGCCGAACAGCGCGGTGACGACGCCAAGCTTCAACTCCTGCTCGGTCGGGATCATCCGCGCGGCGAGGTCCGCGAGCACCACCAGGAGCGCGCCGGCCAGGGCGGCGGGCCAGAGGATGCGCTTAGGATCGTCCCTGACCAGCGCCCGCACCAGATGCGGCGCGGCCAGGCCCACAAAGCCGATCACGCCCGAGGCGGCCACCGCTGCGCCCGTTAGCAAGGCCGAGCCGGCCACCGCATAAACCCGGAGCCGCGCCATCGGCAGCGCCGACATCCGGGCCGCCTCCTCGCCCAGGGTCAGCATCCGCAGCCCCGCGCCGGCACGCAGACACAGCGCGGCGCCCAGCGCCATCGGCGCCGCCGCCCGCAGCGCGTCCATGGCGTCGCGGTTCTCGACCGAGCCCATCAACCAGGCCAACATCTCGGCCGTCGCCACCGGCGACCGCGAGAGATTGAACACCAGGGCCGTCAACGCTCCGCCGAAAGCCGACAGCGATACGCCGAAGAGGATCAGCGCTTCAGGCTCTCGAAAGCGGGCGGCGACGATCACCACCAGCGCGCCGGCGACCAGAGCGCCGGCCAGGGCCGAGAGCTCGACGGCCCCAGGCAAGACCGCCAGTCCCGCCGAGATCGCAAAGGCCGCGCCGAGGCCCGATACGGCCGATACGCCCAGCACTCCGGGATCCGCGAGCGGGTTGCGCAGCAGCCCCTGCATGGTCGCCCCCGCCATGCCCAGCCCCGCGCCCACCAGGGCCGCAACCGAGACGCGCGGCGCACGGATCGACCACAGCACTTCAGCCGGCGGGGAGCCAGGCTGAAACAACGCTTGGCCATATTGCTGAAGGGAAAAGCTCGTCTCGCCCAGCGTGACGGCCAGTACAGACCCCAGCGCCAGCGCGGCGACCATGAGTAGACACAGGCGCGGCAGGCTCATCGGGCGACCTTCGCAAGCACCACCACGCCCTCTGCGGCAAACCAGCCGGGGCATCCGACCAGGGCGGCGGGAAGCTCGGCGACGGCGCGCGTCTCCACCGCCCGCCGCAGCGCCGCGTGGCGTCCCGGTCCCCAGCGATCCGCGCCGGCCCGGGCGCGATCGAACATGCCCAGCACGACGGCGGCCGGCGGCGTCATGACCATCTGCTCCAGAGACACAGCCGCGAAATACGGCGCCTTGGTCGCGTTCGCATAGCCCGCCGCCCGCAGCATCGCATCGATGAGGGTGTTGGCGCCGGCCGTATAGCCGCCTGGGGTCAGATAAAGCGCCTCACGCCCCCTGCCCGCGCCGGCGGCGGCGTTGAGGCGCGTATCCATGGCGGCGATCAGCGCCTCGCCTTCCGGTCGACGATCCAGCGCGACGGCGACTTTGCGGACATTGGCGCGAACCCCGTCAAAGTCGGTCGCGTCATCCAGAGTGACCGTGGTGACGCCCTTGGCCTGCAACGCCTTCGTCAGACGCGCATCGCCGCCCCATAGCCGCACCACCAGTTGCGGTCGCGCGGACACAAGGCTCTCGAACGTGGCCCGGCGCAGCGGAAGGCCAGCAGCCTTGTCGCGCAGGTAGCTGTCAGGCGCGACCGCCCGGTGCGAGAGGCCGACGATCGCTTCACGAGGCGCCAGGGCCAGCACGTACTGGTCCGCGCATGAGTCGAGCGACATCACGCGCGGCGCGGCCCACGCCCCAGCTGGGACGAGCGCGATCGCCGCCGCGAGGGCGCGAAGGGCCTTGCCGGCGTTCACGATCTCAGTCCGAGACCAGACCGTGCAGCAGCCCGTCCAGCATCACTTTCATCAACTGTTCCGGCTCCGACCACCCCCGCGAGGGCTTGGTGATCAGCAAGGAGACCAAACCGTGGCAGCCGCTCCACAGCACTTCCGCCGCCTGGACCGCCGAGCCTGACCGCAGACGCCCTTGAGCGGCGATCTCATGGACCGGCTCGCTGAACTTCTCGAAGCAGCGGTCACCCAAAGCCATGGTCTCGCCGATCTTGTCGGACGTAACGTGATCGCCTGTGCTGCAGAACACCAGTTGGTAGGTGTTGGGGTTGTCGAGCGCGAAGCGCATGTACGCCTCGAGCATCAGGCGCACCCGCGAGACCGGATCGATCGGTTGTCCGGCGATCTGAGTATTGAGGTCCAGCAGACGCTCGATCGCATCGTTGCTGATCTCCAGCAGGATCTGATCCTTGTCGCGGAAGTGCATGTAAAGCGCGGTGGAGGACACCCCCACGGCGTCGGCGATCTTGCGGATGGTGGCGCCGGAATAGCCCTCGGCGATAAAGATCTTTTCAGCCGCGGCCAGGATCTCGCCCCGGCGCAAGTGCCCGTCGCCCTTGGGCTTTCGCGCGGACTTGTGCGGCTTTTTCAAAACGACGGTCACGGACCTAGCTTCCCCTCAGTATCCCCCGGAGAACACTAAACGGGAATCACTCAGCCGTCGCAACCCAGTGCGTTGCGCCCGCGCCTGTGTCAGGCGCTTCATCCACAGCAGCCTAAAACGAGTGTTTTTTCATTTGACACTTTCTGGTTGAGATTCCGTTATCTGCTTCCGTTGGGGCGATCGGCGTATTCAGGGGCATCCATGGCGCGCGAAGACAGACGGCTGGAACCGGCGCTGGCGCCGGCGAGCGGACCTGTGTCCGTCGACCACATTGAAACGATCGCGGACGCTTTCGTCATCAGCGCACCCGAACGCGACGGCGCTCATCGTCCCCTGTCCCAGACGCAAGTCGCAGGGGTCGTCATCGCGGGGCTACTCGCAGCGCTTGGTGTCGCCCTCGCGCCGATGACGGCCTTCGCGGCGGCGCACCATCTGTTCTTTGCCATCTTCCTGCTGGGGGGACTGACCCGTCTCGCGGCAGCGATGACACGCCTGCCCTCCGGCAGAGCGCCGGCGCCGCAGCCCGAGGCTGATCTTCCGACTTATACCATCATCACTCCGCTGTATCGCGAGGCGGAGGTGCTGCCAGAGCTTGTCGAGAGTCTGGCTGCGATCGACTATCCGCAAGATCGCTTGCAGGCGTTGATCGTACTCGAAGCTGACGACGAGATCACCCGCGCCGCCGCTCGAGCGCTGGACTTGCCGAGCTTCATACAGGTGCTGGTCGTTCCGCCCGGAACACCCCGAACCAAACCTCGCGCCTGCAACTACGCTCTCGAGCGCGCGCGGGGCGATCTGGTGGTGATCTACGACGCCGAGGACATGCCGGACCCGCAGCAACTACGCGAGGCGGCGGCCCGGTTCGCCGCTTCGGACGCCAGCCTCGCCTGCCTTCAAGCGCCGCTCAGGATCGAGGACCCAGGCTTTTCCCTGTTTCTACCTTCACAGTTTCGGCTGGAGTACGCTGCTCACTTCGAGGTGCTGCTCCCGGCCCTCGCGCGATGGGGTCTGCCGTTTCCGCTCGGCGGAACCAGCAATCATTTCAAGGTCGGTCCTCTACGCGAGATTGGCGCCTGGGACCCATACAATGTGACCGAGGATGCAGACATCGGATTTCGCCTCGCAGCGGCGGGCTATCGTCTCGACGTGATCCGGCGTCCCACCTGGGAAACCGCTCCGACGACGCCGGAGCAGTGGTTTCCGCAGCGGGCGCGCTGGATCAAGGGTCATATGCAGACGCTGGCCGTGCACGCGCGCGGTCCGCTCCCCACACAACCGCGCAACGCCATCGCGCTGGTCCTGACCCTGGCGCAGTCGGTCGCCGCCTCGCATCTCCATGGACCCGTCATGGCGGTGGCTGTCGCGTGGGCGCTCATCGACTTTCTGCCCGATGCCGCCTTTCAGGTCCCACCCCACGATCTGACACTTTACCTCCTGGGCTGGAGCTCTGCGGCCATCGCAGGGGCAAGAGGCGTTTTACGCGCGGGCGGCCGACCGAAGTGGCTGCACCTGCTGGGCATGCCCGCCTACTGGCTTTGCCAGAGCCTTGCGGCGGTCAAGGCGCTGCACCAGTTCATCGTCGCGCCGCACCGCTGGGACAAGACACTGCATGTCCCGCGCTCTGGACCTCGCCACCCGTAAGGCGGTATGGGCGGGCGATGGCTCCCAAGATCGCCCCCGCCCCCATCGTCATGCGCACCACCGGCTGGGCCGACTACGCCCTGCTCGACAGCGGCCACGGCAAGAAGCTGGAGCGCTACGGCCGCTACACCGTCGTGCGCCCCGAGCCGCAGTGCTTCTGGGCGCCGCGCCTGGACCAGAAGGTCTGGAACAACGCCGACGCCGTCTTCGACCCCACCGACGAGGACGAAGCGGGCCGCTGGCGGTTCAAGGGCAAGCCGATCGAGAAGTTCGATCTGGCCTGGGGCAAGGCCAAGTTCCATGGCCAGTTCACGCCGTTCCGCCACCTGGCCTTCTTCCCCGAGCAGGCGGCCAACTGGGCCTGGCAGGACGAGCGCGTGCGGGCCTTCAAAGCCCAGCCCAAGGTGCTGAATCTGTTCGGCTATACGGGCGTGGCCTCGCTGGTCTGCGCCGCCGCCGGCGCGGCCGTCACCCATGTGGACGCCTCCAAGAAGTCGGTCGGCTTCGCCCGCGAGAACGCCGCCTTTGCAGGGTTAGCCGACAAGCCGATCCGTTGGATCGTCGAGGACGCCCGCAAGTTCGTGGCCCGCGAGGTCCGGCGCGGCAACACCTACGACGGCATCATTCTGGACCCGCCCAAGTTCGGTCGCGGCGCCGACGGCGAGGTCTGGCGCCTGTTCGAGGATCTGGCCGCCCTCACCAAGGACTGCGCCACCCTGCTGAGCGACGACGCCTCGTTCCTGCTGATGAACGCCTACGCCGCCCGCGTCTCCGGCGCGGCGATGTCGGGTCTGCTGGCCCAGGAGCTGCAAGGCCGCAGCGGCGTCATCGACTGGGGCGAGCTGTCCCTCGTCGAAGAAAAGGGCGACCGTCAGATCGGCCTGTCGTTCTTCGCCCGCTGGTCGTCTGAAGGCTGAGGGACATGAGCACCAAGACCGTCACCTCCCTGACCAACACCACCGTCAAGGCCGTCCGCGCCCTGCACATGCGCAAGGAGCGCGAGGAGAGCGGCCTGTTCCTGGCCGAGGGCCTGAAGATCGTCATCGAGGCGATCGACTGTGGCCACGCGCCCAAGATCGTCATGTACGGCCCCGACGCCGCCGACCATCCGATGCTGAAGAAGGCCGTCGCTGCGTGCCTCAAGGCCGGCGGCGAAGTCATTGAGGTCAATCGCGAAATCCTCGAGAAGGTCTCGCGCCGCGACAACCCGCAGGCCGTGGTCGCCGTGTTCCGCCAGGTGTTCACGCCACTGTCGGCCATCGTCCCGGAAAGCGCGCCGTGCTGGGTGGCCATGCAGGCCGTCCGCGACCCCGGCAATCTCGGCACAGTGATCCGCACCGCTGATGCGGCCGGCTGCGGCGGGGTGATCCTGGTCGGCGACTGCGTCGATCCCTATTCGGTCGAGGGCGTGCGCGCGACCATGGGCTCGATCTTCGCCGTGAAGATCGCCAAGGCCACGATCCCCGAGTTCCTGGCCTGGCGCGAAACCTGGCCCGGCAGCGTGGTGGGCACCCTGCTGACCGCCACGGTCGACCACAAGTCCGCCGACTATGTGAAGCCCTCGCTGATCCTGATGGGCAACGAGCAACAGGGCCTGCCGCCGGAACTGGCGGCGGCGTGCGACGTCAACGTCAAGATCCCGATGCGCGGCCGGGCCGACAGCCTGAACCTGTCGGTGGCGACGGGGATCATGATCTATACGGTGACGGGGTAGCGGACGGCGGCTGAACGGCTGCTATGGGTGGATATAAGACCAAATCCTCCCCCCAGCGGGGGAGGTGTCGGCGAAGCCGACGGAGGGGGAAGAAACCGGCTCAGCAGGACTTCCCCCTCCGGCCTTCGGCCTCCTCCCCCTCTGGGGGGAGAATTTTCCGAACGTCCGACCAGGGTCAAAAGCGGACCCAATCAAGTTCCCCGCGGCTTCGCCCGCGTCACAGGCGCGGCGCTCGCCGGATCGTCCGGCCACACGTGCCGGGGATAGCGCCCCTTCATCTCGACCTTTACCTCGCGCCACGAGCCTTTCCAGAAGCCGGGCAGGTCCTTGGTGATCTGGATCGGACGGTGGGCGGGCGACAGCAGCGAGAGCGTCAGCGGCACCTTGCCGCCGGCCACGCTGGGGTGTTCTGAGAGGCCGTAGAGCTCGCCGACCCGCACGTCGACGCGGGGTCCGCCCTCGGCGGAATAGTCGATGGCGAAGCTGTTGCCCGTCGGCGCCTCGAAGCGGGCCGGTAGCAGCGCGTCCATCTTCCGCTGCAGGTCCCACGGCACCAGCGTCTTCAGCGCATCGTGCAGCGTCCCCTCGTCCAGGCTGGACAGGGACGAGCGCCCCGCCAGCAGCGGCTCCAGCCACTCGTCGAGCCGTTCGATCAGGGCGGGCTCCGACAGGTCGGGCCAGTCGTCGCTGTCGACGACGCGCAGGAAGGCCACGCGGTCCAGCAGCGCCCTGCCCCGCTCGCCCAGACGCAGGGCCGACAGCCCCTCGGCGCGGACCTGGTCCATCAGAGCGGCCGCGATCATCGCCGTGTCCGGATTCTCAACCAGCCGCTCTTCCAGGACGAGCTTGCCCAAGCGCAGCAGGCGCTTGGCGCGCACCTTACCGCCGGTGGTCTCCAGGCGATCCTCGGCGACCAGGCGATCGGCGAAAGTCTCGCGAAGGTCCGCCTCGTCGATGGCGGCGGCCAGCAGGATGCGGTCGCGGCTGTCGCCGCCGCCCAGCTCGCCGACCGCCAGCCAGGCCTCGCGCGCCAGCGGATCGGCCGGCTCCAGATAGACGCCGCGCCCGCCGGCCAGCTGGAACTCGCCGGGCTTGCCGCGCGCCTTGGCCACCCGCTCGGGATAGGCCTCGGCCAACAGCAACCCAATCTCGAGCGGCTTGGCGCCGGAAGGTTTGCCCGCCGCGCGCGCCCATCGCTCGACCAGCGCCATGGCGTCGCGGCCGCGCGGCGAGCGATCCCGGTGCAGGCCCTCCAGCCGCCGTCGCAGGTCGATATCGCGGCCGCCCAGCCCTTGCTCGGTCAGCACGGCGGCGATCTCGGCCGCTTCGCGGGCCTGACCCGAGGCCGCGCCGCGCGCGACCATGTGCGCCAGACGCGGCGGCAGCGGCAGGTCGGCGAGCGCCTTGCCGTGGGCGGTCAGGTCGCCCTGGGCGTCGAGGGCCTGGATGCGGTTCAGCAAGGTCCGCGCCTCGGCGAAGGCGGCGGCGGGCGGCGGGTCCAGGAAGGTCAGGCCGCTAGGGTCCTTGGTCCCCCAGCGCGCCAGATCCAACGCCAGGCGCGACAGGTCCGCCTCCAGAATTTCCGGCCGGGCGAAGGCCGGCAGCGACCGGGTCTCAGGCTCGTCCCACAGGCGGTAGCAGACACCCGGCTCGGTGCGCCCGGCGCGGCCTCGTCGCTGGTCGGCGGCCGCGCGGCTGACGCGCACGGTTTCAAGCCGCGTGATGCCCGAGGCAGGATCAAAGCGCGGCACGCGGGCCAAGCCTACATCGATCACGACGCGCACGCCCTCGATGGTCAGGCTGGTCTCGGCGATTGAGGTCGCCAGCACGACCTTGCGGCGGCCCGCCGGGGCCAGCGAGATCGCGCGATCCTGCGCCGCCGGCTCCAGTGCGCCATACAGCGGCGCGATATCGACGTCGGGCCGGCGCAGGCGCTCGTTCAACCAGCTCTCAGCCCGCCGGATCTCGCCCTGACCGGGCAGGAATACGAGGATCGAGCCCGCCTCCTCGGCTAGGGCCCGCTCGACCGCGCGCCCGACGCGCTCTTCGAGTCGCTGGCGCTCGTCGCGGCCGAGGTAGCGCGTGTCGACCGGGAACATGCGGCCCTGGCTCTCGACGACCGGCGCCTCATTCAAAAGTGATGAAATGCGGGCGCCGTCCAACGTCGCTGACATAATGAGCAGGCGCAGATCTTCACGCAGAACGCTCTGGACGTCGCGGGCGAAGGCCAAGCCCAGATCCGCGTCGAGACTGCGCTCGTGAAACTCGTCGAACAGCACGGCGGCGACCCCGTCCAGACCGGGATCGTCGAGAATCATTCGCGTGAAGACGCCCTCGGTGACCACCTCGATCCGCGTACGAGCCGAGACTTTCGACTGAAGCCGCACGCGGAAACCCACCGTATCGCCGACGGATTCGCCCAGATTGGACGCCATGCGCGCGGCCGCAGCACGCGCCGCCAGGCGACGCGGCTCCAGCACGATGATCTTGCGTCCCTCGACCCACGGCGCGTCCAGCAAGGCCAAGGGAACGGCGGTGGTCTTGCCAGCGCCAGGGGGCGCGACCAGCACGGTCGCGTTGTTTGCGAGCAGCGCCGCCTTGAGCGCGGGCAGGACATTCTCGATAGGCAGCATTGGGTGGAGGCATAGCCCCTGAAATCGCATCCGTCACCGCAAGGCGTTGCGCGACGACGCCTCTCTGACTAACGTCCGCCCCCAATGCCTGACCGGCGGGGGTTCGCTGGTCGTTGGGGAAACGCACACATGGCCGGAAACAGGCTATTTTTGAAAAAGTCGATTGCGAGCATCCAGAAGGAAGCCGCTCATAGCCAGCTTAAGCGTACGCTGGGTCCCATCAACCTGATGAGCCTGGGCGTCGGCGCGATCATCGGCGCCGGCATCTTCGTGCTGACGGGTCAGGTGGCCTCGGCCAACGCCGGTCCTGCCATCATGCTGTCGTTCATCGTCGCGGGCATCGCCTGCGCCCTGGCCGGCCTGTGCTACGCTGAACTGGCCTCGACCATGCCGGTTTCGGGCTCCGCCTATACCTACGCCTACGGTACGCTGGGCGAGGTTTTCGCCTGGATCATGGGCTGGCTGCTTGTGCTCGAGTACGGCGTGGCCGCCTCGACGGTGGCGGTCGGGTGGTCGGGCTATGTCGTCAGCACCCTGCACGCATTGGGGATCAATTTCCCGATGATCCAGGTCGCGGGCGCTGACGCCCCGATGTGGGCGACCCCGCTGATCCAGGCCGTGGCCGCGCCCGGCGGCGGCACGATGTTCGCCATGACCGGCACGCTGAACCTGGTGGCCGCTATCGGCATCGCCATGGTTTCGGCCCTGTTGGTCGTCGGCGTCAGCGAGTCCGCCAACGTCAACAACGCCATCGTGGTCATCAAGGTGATCGTGCTGGTGACGTTCATCGCGGTCGGCGCGCAGTATATCAATCCGGCCAACTGGCACCCCTTCATCCCCGAACCGACCGGTCAGCCCGGCGAGTTCGGCATCGGCGGCATCTTCCGCGGCGCCGCCATCATCTTCTTCGCCTATGTCGGCTTCGAAGCCGTTTCGACCGCCGCCGCCGAGGCCAAGAACCCCTCGCGCGACGTGCCGATCGGCATCCTGGGCGCCCTGGTGATCTGCACTCTGATCTACATGGCCGTCGCGGCCGTCATGACCGGCGTTGTCCCCTTCCGTGAACTGGCCAGCCCGGCCCCGATCGCCGTCGCCATCGACCGCATGGGCCTGGAATGGGCTGACGTTCCGTTCGCCGCCGCTGAAGGCGGCAAGCTGAACCTGATCAGCTTCGCCATCAAGATCGGCGCCATCACCGGCCTGTCCTCGGTCATGCTGGTGCTGTGCTACGGGCAGACCCGCATCTTCTACACCATGGCCCGTGACGGCCTGCTGCCGAAGGTGTTCGCCGAAATCCACCCGAAGTTCCGTACCCCCTGGATGGGCACCATCCTGCTGGGCGTCGTGATCGCTATCGCCGCCTCGTTCCTCCCGATCAGCCTGCTGGGCGATCTGGTCTCGCTGGGTACGGCTGTCGCCTTCTCGATCGTCTGCCTGTCGGTGATCTATCTGCGCATCAAGCACCCTGACCTGCCGCGTCCGTTCAAGGTTCCGGGCGGCATGTTCACGGCGGCTCTGGGTATCGCGGCCTGCTTGTTCCTGGCCTACCAGAACTTCCAGCCGATGATCGTTCACGCGATGAACGACAACCCGCTGCCGCTGATGATCCTGGGCGGATACGCCGCCGTCGGCGCTGTGATCTACATCGCCTACGGCTTCTGGCACTCGAAGCTGGCCAAGGGCATCGACATCACCGAGGACACCGACATGAACTCGCCCGCCGAGGCGATGGGTCGTGGCGTGGACGACGTGAAGTAAGCACGCGGCCTCTGCGGATAAGAGAAGGCCCGGGAGCGATCCCGGGCCTTCTTCATTTGGGCGGGACCTGCGTCTATGCTTGGGCCTTGCAAGGAGTTTCCATGACCCAGACCATGCCGATCGGCGCCGTGATCGCCCCGGTCACCCCGCTGCAGCAGAACTGCACGATCGTCTGGTGCGCGAAGACGATGAAGGCCGCTGTCATCGATCCCGGCGGCGAGGTCGACCGTCTGCTCAAGGCCATCGCCGACAAGGGCCTGACCCTGGAGAAGATCTGGATCACCCATGGCCACATGGACCATGCGGGCGGCGCGGCCGAGTTGAAGGCGCGGACGGGCGTTCCGATCGAGGGCCCGCACAAGGACGACCAGTTCTGGATCGACCGCATCCAGGAAAGCGGCGAGATGTACGGAATCCCCGAGGCCCGTATCTTCGTCACCGACCGTTGGCTGGACGACGGCGACAAGGTCACTCTAGGCGAGACGGAGTTCGAGGTCTTTCACTGTCCCGGTCACACGCCCGGACACGTGGTGTTCTTTCACCGTGAGACCAAGTTCGCCCAGGTCGGCGACGTCTTGTTCCAGGGGTCGATCGGCCGCACCGACTTTCCGATGGGCAACCACCAGGATCTGATCGATTCGATCACGCAGAAGCTCTGGCCGCTGGGCGACGATGTTCGCTTCGTGCCGGGCCACGGTCCGATGTCGACCTTCGGGGCCGAACGTCGCGGCAATCCCTTTGTCGGCGATCGGGTGGTCGCGGCGATGAAGGCCAAGGGCGCGGGGTTCGCTATCCCGAAGAACAACTCGCCGGGTTGACGGGCCAGAGACGTCCGGTCGCGGACTGGGTTGCGCGGCTGTTTCAGCCGTGAAATCACAACGTGACGGGGACGTGACAGGGAATTGGCATGGAAAACGTCCAAAACTCCATCCAAGGCGAGTTCGAGACCGCGCGTGGCGCGACCTCTCGCATTCTGATCGTCGACGACGATCCGGGCATCCGAGACGTGGTCTCCGACTTTCTGGCCAAGCATGGCTACATGGTCGAAAGCGCTCAGGATGGGCGAACCATGGAACAGGTGCTGGCGCGCGGACCGATTGATCTGATCGTTCTCGACGTCATGCTCCCCGGCGAAGACGGATTGGCGATCTGCCGTCGCCTCTCCGCCACGCCGGACGGGCCGGCGATCATCATGCTGTCAGCGATGGGCGAAGAAACCGACCGGATCGTCGGCCTTGAGCTTGGGGCGGACGACTATTTGCCCAAGCCCTGCAATCCTCGTGAGCTTCTGGCCCGCGTCCGCGCCGTGCTTCGCCGTCGCCAAGAACCCAGGGCTGTCGATGACGCGATGGGCGCGGCCTGCGAATTCGCCGGCTGGCGCCTCGACCTCGTCCGTCGCGAGCTGCGCTCGCCGCAATCGGTCGTGGTGAACCTATCGAGCGGTGAGTTTTCGCTGCTGCGCGCCTTTGTGGAGCGCCCCCAACGTGTCCTGACCCGCGACCAACTCCTGGACCTCGCTAGGGGTCGAGACAGCGACGCGTATGACCGCGCGATCGACGTCCAGATCAGCCGTCTTCGTCGTAAGCTCGATGATGGCGGGGGCAGCGAACTGATCCGCACCATTCGCAGCGAAGGCTACATGTTCACCGCCAAGGTTGTGCGCACGCCATGATACTTTCCCGGCGCGGCGCGCCGCTGTTCGTGCAGGCGCTGGAACTGTTGATCGTCACCCTGGTGGCGGCGCAACTGATCTCGATCGCGGTGATCTTCACCCTGCCCCCGCCGCCGCCGGAGTTCTATCGCTCCAGCGAGATCGTGAAAGCGTTGAAGACGGGGCAGTCGGTCCAGCCGCGGGATGGGCGTCTCCTGGTCGTCAAGCGCGGCGGCTCGATCCGTGCGGGAAGCCCGGATACACCGCGCCGGGCCGACTTCAAGGCCGGGATCGGCAAGGCGCTGGGCGTGCCCGCCAATCGCGTCGAGCTGCAGATCGACAACGGCCCGCGCTTCTTCGTTCGCCGGACTCCGGTGACGCCTCCCCGCTCGGATGCGCCGCCGCCGGCCCCGAATGGTCAGCCGGGTCAACGCGAACCTTTTGCACGCGAAGGCGCAGCTCCAGGCTCGGCCAACGCTCGGGGCGCGCAGGGACGCGACGAGCCGCTGATCTTTGGCGATTTCAAGGTTGGGGTCCGTCAGAGCGACGGCCACTGGCTTGTGGTCGAACCCAAACCCACCCTGCGCTTCGATAGCTGGCAGCAGCGTATCCTGTTGATCCTGCTTTTGTCTGTGATCGCCGTGACGCCGCTGGCCTGGCTGTTCGCAAGGCGGTTGGCGCAACCGATCACCGCTTTCGCCGACGCCGCCGAACGGCTTGGCAAAGACCCTCGCACGCCGCCGCTTAGCATTACCGGCTCCGGCGAAGTCGTGGCCGCCGCCAACGCTTTCAACATGATGCAGGAGCGCCTGCGGCGTTATGTCGAGGACCGCACCGCCATGGTCGGCGCGATCGCGCACGACCTGCGCACGCCGTTGACGCGCCTGAAGTTCCGCATTGAGGCGGTTCCGGAAGACATCCGCCCCAAGCTGGCCGCCGACATCGATCAGATGGAAGCCATGATCTCTGCGACGCTCGGCTTTGTCCGTGACACCAACCGACCCGCCGAACGCACCAAACTGGAGCTCTCTTCGCTGCTGGAAAGCGTGATGGACGAAGCGGCCGAGACGGGCGGCGACACGACGGTCGAGCGGGCTGAGAAGACCGTCATTGAAGGCGACCCCGTCGCGTTGAAGCGGCTCGTCTCGAACCTGGTCGAGAACGCGCTGAAGTACGGCGGCCGAGCGCGCGGGCGGGTCTTCTCGGAGGACGGCATGGCGATCATCGAGATCGACGATGACGGACCCGGCGTGCCGCCGGCCGAGCTTGAGCGGGTCTTCGAGCCCTTCTACCGCCGTGAACCCTCGCGGAACCGCGAGACCGGCGGGATCGGCTTGGGACTGGCGGTCGTGCGCTCCCTGGCGCGGGCGCACGGCGGCGATGTGACCCTGGCCAACCGCCGGGGCGGCGGGCTGACGGCGACGGTCAAGCTCCCCGCATGATTGCGGCGGGAACGCGCCCGTATTGTTTCGCCCCTGACGGTCGCCCCATCCATCCGGTCATCTCAAGGCCAAGCTTGTGGTCTCCATTGCCGTACAGCTTGGAGGCCCCCAAAAGATGCTTCGTCCCCTTGGATCGACAGTCGCCCTCGCCCTGATCCTCACTGCGTGCGCGAGCGCGCCGCAAGGCGGAGCCGCCGCACCCCTTGGTCTCGCCGAAGGGTCGGGTCCGGGACATGACCTCCATGGTCCGCAGCTTTTCATAAGCCCCGCTGGCGAACCGTTCCGCGCGCCTCCCAACGCGCCCTACCCCGTCGGAACATGGTTTTCCGGCGCGGACGGAAACCGGGACGGCGTGCTCAGCCGCGAAGAGTTCGTCGCCGACGCTCTGCGCTTCTTCGCGATCCTCGATGCGGATCGCAGCGGCGTGATCGACGGGTTTGAGGTGTCCGCCTACGAGAATCGGATTGCGCCAGAGATCCTCGGCGGGCCCGCGCCTGACACGCTGCGTCACGGACCGATGGGCAGCGGACAACAGGGCGGCGACGCGCCTCGGCGGGGACGACAGGGCGTGAGTGTGCTGCAAGGCGCGACGCTTTACGGTCTCATCGCCGAACCGCAGCCCGTGATGGCGTCCGACGGCGACTTCGACCGACGGATCACCCGCGACGAGGCCACGAAGGCCGCCAAGACCCGCTTCGCGCTGCTGGACGCCGATAGAGATGGTCTGCTCCATCTTGCAGAACTGCCAGAGACCCCGGCGCAGAGGGGTTTGCGGCCTGGACGCAGCGGCGGGCCGGGACTGAATGGAAAGCGTGGTTCCGACGGTCGGGGCGGCGGTTCGCGCGGCTGATGGTTTCCCCGGCGATGACCGGCGATCTACTGCGCTTGAGAGGCTGTGGCGGGCCGACGCTGTCGTCTGCTGGAGATCGACAGAGGACAATTAGTCCGCCCAAGCGGTGAACCGAACGCGGCTTCACTGGTTACTTCACTGGAACGCAGAGGAAACGACGCCAGTGACCGACCCCGACGCCCCGCCTCCGACCGAGCCCAAGCCGCCCGAGTACGAGCCCGGCGCCGTACCCGTCGAGGAGCCCCCGACCTCGCCACCGGTCGATCCCGGGGACGACCGTCCCTATGGCGTGGCTTCCCGCGCGTACCGCCTGTGACCAGTCCCCACTAGGAGCCTCAAATGGACACCGATAGCGAACGTCCCCGCGGCCGTCGCGGTTTCGCCGCCATGGATCCCGAGCGCCGACGCGAGATCGCCAGAAAGGGCGGAGCTAGCGTGCCCAGCGAGAAACGCAGTTTCGCAAAGGATCGAGATCTGGCCGCCAACGCCGGTCGCAAGGGTGGATCATCCTCGCGTGGCGGGCGCGACGACCGCTCGCTCTAGCCAGCGCCAAAAGCAAGACGCGCCGGCTCCCTGTGGAGCTGGCGCGTCTTCGCATGCGCGCTACGCCGCGAGAATGTAGATTGCGAAGGTCGGATCTTCGTTGATCCAACGCTCAGCGATGGTCCAACCCGCCCGCGCGGCGATCGCCTCGAAGACCTCTGGCCGGTACTTGTAGGAATTCTCGGTGTGGATGGTCTCTCCAGCCGCGAAACGGAAACCATGGTCGCCCACCATGACGATCTGGTCCCCTTGGCTTTCCAGGTGCATCTCGATCCGACTCGCCTCGGCGTTCCATATCGCTCGATGCTCAAAGGCCTGGGGATCGAAGTTTCCACCCAAGGCCCGATTGATGTGGGAGAGGATGTTGCGATTGAAGGCCGCAGTCACGCCCTGGGCGTCATCATAGGCAGGCACGAGAACATCGGGACTCTTGGCGACGTCCGCACCGACGATGAACATCGCCCCCTCGCCCAAGAGCGTCCGCGCATGACGTAGAAGCGCCTCGGCCTCGTCCGGAGGGAAGTTCCCGATCGTCGATCCGGGGAAGAAGCCCACCGGGGCGCGGCCCTTCGCACCCTCGGGCAGATCCATGGCCCGCGTGAAGTCGTCGACCAGTGGCGCGATGACGAGCTCGGGATAGGCGCTTCGCAAGCTTTCGGCGGCTGCGTCCAGGGCGCTGGGGCTGATGTCGATGGGTGCGTAGACGGCCACCTGCGGCGCAGCGTCCAACAGGATGCGGGTCTTGGTGCTGGCCCCGCTACCGAACTCGACCAGCGCAGCGCCGTCCGGGATCAGCGCCGCCAGATGCGGCGCGATCTGCGAGAGCAGAGCGGTCTCGGTCCGGGTCAGATAGTACTCCGGGAGCTCGCAGATCGCCTCGAACAGGCGCGAACCCTCGGCGTCGTAGAAATACTTGGCGGGCAACGACTTCGGCTCGGCGGAAAGGCCCGCGACAACCTCATCGAGAAAGCGGTTGTCCCTCGTCACTGCTGACAACCGATCGTCGTCTGCGAGGCGCACGCCCGCGAACATCCACCGGCTGCCGGGATGGAAGAAGTTGCGGTAGGTTATCCGCGAATGGCTAGGCGGCGTAGCGGAGCAGCCCCCGCGCAAGGTCATCTGGTTGACCATGAACTTGCCGTTGTACTCGCCCAGCGCGCCTGATCCTGGCCGGAAACCAGGGTATGGCGCATAGGCGCTGGAGGTCCATTGCCAGACCTCTCCAAAGAGCTGACGTGGCGCCGGTCCGCCCCCGGCGCTCGCAGCCGCCTCCCATTCGAACTCGGTGGGCAGGCGACGCCCAGACCAGGCGGCGAAGGCGGCGGCCTCGTAATAACTGACATGGACGACCGGTGCGTGCGGATCGACGGGCCGGCGGCCCTGCAGCGTCATCGTGCTCCAACCGTCCTGCTCACGCCGCCAATAGCCGGGCGCTTCCCAACCTTCGGCGCGCGCTAAGGCCCAGCCGTCGGACAGCCAGAACTCGACGCGGCTGTAGCCTCCTGCGGCCATAAAGGCCAACCAGTCGCTGTTGGTGACGAGACGATCGGCCAGCCGGAACGGCGCGACATAGGCCTTGTGGCGCGGCCTTTCGTTGTCGAAGGCGAAGCCCGTGTCACGCGCTCCGATCTCGACGAGACCGCCCGGGAACCGGTGAAATGTCTGCGGGCCCGGATCGACATGGCTCTTGGGCGTGGCGGGGAGGTAGGCGGGATTGAGCGGCGACTGGGCGAAGAGGTGTAGAATATCCATCAGGATCAGCTCTTGATGCTGCTCTTCATGTGCCAGACCAAGCTCAAGGCGCTCGCTAATCTCTGGCGTAGATCGACCAGCCAGCAGCCGCGCCATCGCTGCGTCGACATGGGCGCGATAAGCTCCGACCTCGGCCGCCGTGGGCCGGGTGAGCAGTCCCCGCTGAGGGCGCGGCTGCCTAGGCCCCACCGCCTCATAGTAAGAATTGAACAGGTAGCCAAAGGCGGGATCGTAGACTTGGTAGCCTGGCATGAAGGGCGTCAGCAGAAACGTCTCGAAGAACCAGGTGGTGTGCGCGCGATGCCATTTGGTCGGACTGGCGTCGGGCATTGACTGCGCGCTCTGGTCTTCCGGCGATAGCGGCGCGGCCAGGCTCTCAGTGCGACGCCGCACCGTGAAGTAGCGGTCCGCCAGGGTCTCAACGGCAGGGGCGAAGCCCACCATGGGCATGTCGTCGGGGGTCATGGGCGCTCCTGAAGGGCCAGCCAGCATCGCCGACGCCCAGCGACGACAACGTTCCGAGACCTTCACTGTTCCGGAGCGCGTATTGAAGGCGGCAAGAGCGCGACTGCTGACAGAGCGCGGCAGCAACCTGGACTAGCCGACGGGCTCAGTCCTCGGACGCACCATCCAGAAGCCCGCTGATCATCGCCTGCAGAACCTCCGTCGCCCGCTTGGGTGAAAGATCCTGGTCGCGACGCAGCCTGTTCCAGGCGTCGAAGCTGAGAAGCATGTCGATGCCTTCAAAGCGCACCCGGTCCTTGGCGATTTCCGGCGGCAATTGGCGACGCAGGATTTCGCGCGAAATCTCCACCATCTTGGTGTTATCGGCCACCAACGTCGGCGAACTGTGACGGAGGACCTCGGAGGCGCGCTTGAAGGGCGCGATCCGCTCGTAGGCCCATCCGCGCCGTTCAACGAGCTCCAGCACCCGGTCGCGCCAAGTCGTCCCCTTGAACGGGGTGTGGACCAGCGACATGAGCTCGGCTTCGATCACCGCCGACATCTCGAGATAGAGGCTCTCAAGGTCCTTGAAATGGCGGAACACGGTGCGCAGGCCAACGTCGGCGCGCGTCGCCACCAGCTCGGCGGAGGGCGAGATGTCCCCCTCACGGACCAGATCGAGCATGGCCTGCACGATCCGGGCCCGGCTGTCCTGCGACCGTCGGCGGCGACCATCCGCAGCGGGGACTTCGGGCTCGATATCAGCCCCCGCTCGAAGATAGCGCGGCGCGGAACTCACGAACGGCAACCTCTTTCTATTCCGGCTCCTGCTTAGCCCTGCGACCGGCGCGGGGCCAAGTCCAATCTAGAGGGCGAGCAAGCGGTTAGACCACTTGATCTCTTTTGAGCCGACGGGCAGCGAGGCGAAGTCCCCATCTCGGCCGACCTTGATGGGACCGTCAAAGATCTCGCGCGAGCGGCCTAGGAACGGACCATCCAGCGCACGCACCGGCAGCGGCGGGATAATGTGATAGAACATCAGCGCGCCCACGCCCGCCGTCTTGGCCTCTCGGGCCGCGACCTCGGGGGCGGTGTGATAGTCGAGAATGTCGTGGAAGATCTTGGCGTAGTTATCGCGTCCGATCTTGTCGGCGACCTCTTTTTGGACGGCGACGAGGTTTGGAGCCAAGCCTTCGTGCAGCAGCAGATCCGCGCCCTTTGCGGCCTTGACCAGCCGGTCTGAAGGACCGGTGTCGCCGCTGATCACGACGCTGCGGCCCTTGTATTCGAAGCGATAACCGACCGCGCCTTCGACCGGATGGTGCGCCACCGGGAAGGCCCAGACCTTCAGGTCAGGCTTTTCCAGCACCAGCACATCGGGCGCCGCCGGATCGGCCACGAAGGCGCGCGGCTCGCCGCCGAAGCCTGATGGCGGCGCGACGGCCTCGCCATGGTGGGCGATGCGGTAGCCCCGGTCCAGCGCATAGGCCTGTTGGAAGCCCTCAACCACCTGCTCCAGCCCCTGCGGGCCATAGACCGGCGTCGGCGTCTTGGACGCCCCGCTCGCCCATCGCTGCAGCATCAGCTCACCGAGATCGGCGATGTGATCGGAGTGGTAGTGAGTGATGAACAGCGCGGTGACGCGCGGCGGCGGCATGTTCATCAGCAGCAGATTGCGGGTCGAACCGGACCCGGAGTCGACGACGAACAGGTCCTTGCCGGCGACCACCGCCACGCAAGGCCCCGACCGCAGCGGATCGGCCATTGGCGAGCCGGCGCCGCAGAGGCCCACGTGCAGGCCGTCGGGCAGATCCTTCATCGTGTCGACGGCCAGAACCTGCTCATAGACCTTGCGCATGGCGGCCTGCGCCAGGCGCTCACGCATGAGCCAGGCCGTTCCCAGCCCCACCGCAATCACGCCCGCCGCGACTCCCAATCCGATCCAGACCTTGCGCATGCGCCTTCTCCATCTCGTCCTTGACCCATAGGCGTCATAATGGCACGCATAGTGTCAATACAAATCTCAAGGGTCGGAGAAATCCCATGGACGTGTTGCGGACGCCGGATGCTCGGTTCGAAGGCTTGACCGATTGGCCCTACGCGCCGCGCTACAACGAGGTGACCGACGCCGATGGCACGGCGCTGCGCATCCATCACGTGGATGAAGGTCCCGAGGATCAGCGCCCCATCCTGTTGATGCATGGCGAGCCGTCGTGGGCCTATCTCTACCGAAAGGTGATCGCTGAACTGGTCGCCAAGGGACATCGCGTCGTCGCCCCGGATCTCGTCGGCTTCGGCCGCTCCGACAAGCCGGCCAAGCGCACCGACTATACCTACGAGCGGCACGTGGCCTGGATGCGCGCCTGGCTGGAACAGAACGACCTCAAGGACATCGTCCTGTTCTGCCAGGACTGGGGCGGCCTGATCGGCCTGCGCCTAGTGGCCGCCTTCCCGGAGCGGTTCTCAGCGGTCGTGGTCTCCAACACCGGCCTGCCGATCGGCGTGGGCAAGAGCGAGGGTTTCGAGGCCTGGCTGAACTTCAGCCAGAACACGCCGGAACTGCCGGTGGGCTTCATCCTGAATGGCGGCACGGCCCGCGATCTGTCGGACGCCGAGCGCGCAGCCTATGACGCGCCGTTCCCGGACGAGCGCTACAAGGAAGGCGCGCGGATCTTCCCCGCCCTGGTCCCGATCACCTCCGAACACGCCTCGGTCGAGGAGAACAAGGCCGCCTGGGCTGTGCTGGAACAGTTTGAAAAGCCCTTCGTAACCGCCTTCAGCGACGCCGATCCGATCACGCGGGGCGGCGAGGCGATGTTCCTGGCCCGCGTGCCCGGAACCAAGAGCGTGGCGCATACGACGCTGAAGGGCGGCCACTTCGTGCAGGAAGACAGCCCGGTCGAGATCGCCGCCCTGCTGGACGGCCTGGTCGCCAGCCTGCCTCAATCCTAAACCGGAGCGTTTCGATGAAGGTCGTCAACACCGTCTTCCCCAGCCCCGAACAGTTCCAGGAGTTCTTCGGCGCCCCGGACGATGGTCCGTTCGTCATGGTCAACCTCCTGAAGTTCAAGGAAAAGGCTGAGTACGCCGACGGCTCTGAGCCCGAACTGTCAGGGCGTGAGGCCTACGCCCGCTACGGCGCGGTGGTGTCCGGCCTCGTCGAGGCGCTCGGGGGTCGTATCCGCTACAGCGGCGCTGTCACGGGCCTGCTGTTGGGCGAGGTCGAGGAGATGTGGGACGCCGTGGCCCTGGCCGAGTACCCGTCCCTCGCCGCCTTTCAGGCCATGGCCCTGTCGCCGGAGATGCACGCGATCGAGCACCACCGGAAGGCGGGTCTTGCGGGACAGTTGAACATCCGTACCCGCCCCGCGCCAGGGTTTGAACCGCTGGGCGTGCATGACATCCAGCGCCTCTGGAAGCCGGAAAAGGCCAATGCGGTGAACTGAGCGCTCAGCGCGCGGCGCGGAGCACGGTGCGGAAGCCCACGTGCGACGCGCCGCTGTCCGGCGGCCCCGGCGTTCGCGCGGCGGGCCGATAGCGGAAGCAGTAGTCGTCCGCGCACAGGAACGAGCCGCCCTTGACCACGTGCTTGGGCGTGTTCGGGTCTTCTGGATCGAGCGCGCGGGCCTCGGGCGGTCCGCCCGTCTCAAGGACGCTGACCGGATCGAGGCCCGGCTTGAACCAGTCGCGGGTCCACTCCCAGACATTGCCGGCCATGTCCCGCAGGCCATAGCCGTTGGGTGGGAAGCACCCCACCGGCGCGGGCTTGGCCTTGAAGCCGTCATTCCCCAGATCCTGGGCCGGAAAGACGCCCTGCCAGGTGTTGGCGCGCGGCTTGGCGGGATCCTGCGCGTCGTCGCCCCAGGTGTATCGCTTGCCGATAAGCCCACCACGCGCGGCGTACTCCCATTCCGCCTCGGTTGGCAGGTCGCGGCCCAGCCATTTGGCGTAGGCCATGGCGTCCTCCCACGCGATGTGGACGACGGGCCAGGCGTCTTTCCCGCGGATATTGGAGCCTGGACCTTCCGGATGGCGCCAGTCGGCGCCAGGGATCACCCGCCACCATTGGGAAGGATCGTCCGACCTCGCCCCCTTCGCCCCCACGAAGACGAGCGAGGCCGGACGCCGCTGCGCCGCCGGCACGTGGGCGTAGCGCGCGGGGTCGAGCGGCCGTTCGGCCACGGTGCGATAACCCGTGGCCTCCACGAACCGCGCGAAGGCCGCGTTGGTGACTTCGGTCTGATCGATCCAGAACGGCGCGACCTTCACCGTCTGGGGCGGCCCCTCCTCGGGGCGCAGCGGCGCCGCGCCCATCTGGAAGTCCCCGCCCGCCAGTCGGACCATACCCGCTGTGCGGTTCTGGGGATCAGGAACCACTAGGTCAGCCAGGCAAGCCTTGGGCGCAGGCCGGCCGCAGCCGGCTAACGCCAGGACCGCGAGGACGGGAAGCGCCGTCAGTTTTCCCAATAGATGTACTCGTCGCTGGGCTTGGCCTTCTGGCCGCCCGGATGGTCGATATAGAAGGCGCCGGACACCAGCGAAGGCCAAGTCGGCTTCATCATCTGCCCGTCCAGTTGAGCCATGATCGCCTGCATCTCGCGAAGCTTCTCCGGCCGGGCCTTGGAGAGTTCCTTGCGCTCTGTCGGATCGGTGGAAAGGTCAAAGAGCCAGGTCTTGTTCGGCTCCTTGGCCACCTGCAGCTTCCAGCCGCCGGCGAGCACCGTCTTGTAGCCGCCCGAACGCCAGAAGATCGCCTTGTGCGGATCGCCCGCGGCCTGCCCCTTCACGAAGGGTGCCAGATCGACCCCGTCGAGGACGCGGTCCTTAGGCGTGGGCGCACCTGCCGCGCCGGCGGCGGTGGCGAAGATGTCCACGTGGCCGACAGGGCTGCGATAGACCGCGCCGGCCGGCAGCTGGGCGGGCCAGCGCAGCAGGAACGGCACCTTGATCCCGCCCTCGAAGAAGGTCGCCTTCCAGCCGCGATAGGGCTTGTTGATGTCCGGCAGGCCAATGTAGTTCGCGCCGCCGTTGTCGGAGGTGAAGATAACCAGGGTGTTGTCGTCCAGCCCCCGGTCCTTCAGCGCATGCAGCACCTTGCCGACGTTGCGGTCGAGGTTCCGCACCATAGCCGCGTAGACCCGCATCCGGTGGTCCTTGATGTGCGCCAGCGCGTCATAGTCGGCCTTGGGGGCCTGCAACGGCGTGTGGACTGCGTTGTAGGCCAGATACATGAAGAACGGCCGGTTCTTGTTGGCGTCGATCGCCTTCACCGCCTCGTCCGTCAGGTAGTCGGTCATGTAGTGGGTAGGGTTGAACAGCGGTCCGCCATTGTACTGCACGGCGAACGGCGCTGCGCCCCACAGGAACTTGTCGATCGGATCCCAGTCCTGGCGCGACTCCACAGTATTGGGGTCGCCGACCGGCGCGAACAGCGAGGCGCCGGCCATGAAGCCGAGGCTTTCGTCAAAACCCTGATCCTCGGGCCGCGAGCCCTTCACGCCGCCCAGGTGCCATTTGCCCAGGTGGATGGTGTGATAGCCCTTGGTCTTGAGCGCCTCGGCGATGGTCACCTCGGTAGAAGGTACGGCCAGGACGTTCTCGTCGTTGGGCATGTTCTTCACCTCGGCCTTGTTGAAGCGCGAGGGGTGCAGCGGATCGCCTGCGTGGCCGCCGACCACGCGAGAGAACGCCACAGGCGTCGGGGTGAACTCGAAGCCAAAGCGCGTGGCGTAGCGGCCGGTCATGATCGCTGCGCGGGACGGCGCGCAGGTGGCGTTTCCGCTATAGCCGTTGGCGAAGGTCACGCCGTCCTTGGCGATCGAGTCGATCGCGGGCGTGGGCACCGTGCCCCCGGCGACGCCGCCGCCATTGAGCGTGATGTCGTTGTAGCCAAGGTCGTCAGCGAGAATGAACACGACATTGGGCGGTCGCTGACCGTTCGCCGGCGGTGCCTCGGGGCCCTTCGCCCAGGTCACCGGCATATTGGCTTCGATCTTCGGCTGCCGGGCTTTCGCCAGCATGACGATCAGATCAAAGCGGAAGTGCCAGGCCGTCGCGCCCGCGACCGCCAGCACGGCGACACCCGCGATCAGTGGCTTCCAGGCCTTCATGCGCGCCTCCCTCTCTTATCGTTGGCGAAGCATATATTGACATTCATCGTGCCGCTAGATGTCATCCAACCAACCCAACGGAGAGATCGCCGTGTCCCTGCGCACATCGATCATGCGAAGCGTGACCACCGCCCTGACTAGCCCGACACGGCGCAAGCTGGCCAGAGACGGGGCGGCGTTCTCAGCCCGCCTGCGCGGCGAGCGGCCGACCATCCGCTACTTCCACCAAGCGGACGATCCCTACTCTCATCTGGCGGCCCAGATGCTGCCTCGTCTGCGCGCCCGCTATGGGGCCGAGATCACCGTCTTTCTTGTCCCGCCGCCAGAAGACTCCGCCGCGCCGGATCGGGAGAGGCTTCGCGCCTACGGCGTCCGCGACGCCGCCCGCGTGGCGCGGGCCCGCGGACTTGGCTTTCCCGCGGACGCATCCCTGCCACCGAACGAGGCCGTTAGACGCCTGGAGGCGGTGCTTGCAGACGCTCTGGATCGGGGGCGCTTCGAAGATGTCGCCTATCCTGCAGGCGCGGCGCTTTGGTCAGGCGACCATAAGACCCTGGCGGGCATGTCGGCCTGGGCCGGCGGCCAGAACCCTCAACGCGCCGAAGACTTGCTCAAGGCCGGCCAGACTCTGCGCGCCCAACTTGGCCACTATCTGGGCGGCATGTTCCACTTTGAGGGCGAGTGGTTCTGGGGCGTCGATCGCCTGGGCCATCTGGAGGCGCGCCTCGCCGCGCGCGGCCTGGATCGCGAAGCGGGTTCCGCGCTGCTCGCCCCGGCCTTGGAGCCGTCCCTAGGCCTCCGGCCAAACGGCGCGGCCCCGACCATCGAGGCCTGGTTCTCGTTCCGCAGCCCCTACTCGTGGCTGTTCATGCCGCGTATCCGCCATCTGGCGCAGGCCTACGGGGCGACGCTGGAACTGCGGCCGATCCTGCCGATGGTCATGCGGGGCCTGGCGGTTCCAAGGATCAAGACCATCTACATCACATTGGACTGCAAGCGGGAGGCCGAGCGCGTGGGCCTGCCGTTTGGCCGCATCGTCGACCCCGTGGGCGCAGGAGCCGAGCGCGCCCTGGCTGTTGCGCATCACGCCATCGGGCTGGGCTTGGGCGAGACCTTCGCCGAACTGGCCCTGAAGGCCGCGTTCGCCGACGGGATCGCGCTCGCCGAAGACAATGGCCTGTTTTCGGTAGCGCGGCGCGCGGGACTCACCGACGCCCAAACCGCCGCCGCCTTGGCCGACGAGAGCTGGCGCCAGTGCGCGGAGCTCAATCGCGCGGCCCTGCTGGATGCGGGTCTATGGGGCGCCCCCACCTTCCGTGTCACAGGCTGCGCGGCGCATTGGGGCCAAGACAGACTATGGATGCTTGAGGAAGACCTACGCGTGGCGATGCAAGGGCCGAGCGGTTCTCAGAAGATCCTTTAGGACACGCGGGCCCATGCGGCGGCGACGGCCTCGGTGTCGGTCAGGATCGCGGTGTTGAGCTCCAACATTCGCAAGGCCGCCGCATGCAGCGCCGGCTCGTAGGCGGCGCAAGCGTCAACGGGAATGAACACGTGGAAGTCGTGGTTGAAAGCATCGCGTGCCGTACTGTCGACACAGCACTCGGTGGTTAGGCCGGCCAACACCAAGGTGTCGACACCCTTAGCCCGCAGCAGGCCGGCAATGTCGGTGTCCCAGAACGGACTGTAACGCGTCTTACGGAAAATGAGGTCATCGGCTTGCGGCTGGGGGCCGAAAAAGTCGCTGCCCCGAGCCCCCGCGCGGCATAGGGCCGGACTTTCCTCGGGATCGTGACCTTGCCGCCGCCCCCGTTCGCACCAGACCTCAGAATCGGTCTCTGGCGTGGTGAAAAGGCCCACAAAGGCCACAGGCGCCCCCGCTCGCCGTGCGGCGGCGGCGAGACGATCGGCGGCCGCCAGGGCGTCCGGTATGGCTGACAAGTCCATGCCCCATTGGGCGGACAGCCCTTCCGGCGCCGCGAAATCGACCTGCATGTCGACAATCACCAGCGCCGTTCGCGCCGGCGCGATCCAGGCCGGCAAGCTCACGAAAACACCGTGCGCAAGCCCGGCAGAATATCGGCCCCGAACATGCTGAGCCCTTCGACATAGTCCGGAAAGATCAGCATCAACCCGTCCAGCTCGCAGTCCCTGACGAAGGCTTCGATCTGCTCGCCGCAGGACGCCGGTGAGCCGATCACGGTTTGGGTCATGAACGCCCCTTGCTGCTGGGCCGTTGCTTGCAGCCGTTCGGTCGGAACGCCCCAGCTGGCCAGCATAGAGAGTATGGCGCCGATATCCGCCCCCTCCGCATAGCGCGCGACCAAGGCCTGAGCTTCACCGTCCGTCTTTCCGTGGATGATCGTGCACATCGCATAGGTCCGGACCGACCGCCCCAGGGCCTCCGCCATTCGCTTGGCGCGGCGTGACGCGTCGCGATGCTCTTCGCGCGTGCGCCCGCCGATGAAGCAGGCGTCAGCTTCGCGCACCGAGAACTGGAAGCCGCGATCCGACATGCCGGCGCAGATCAGCTCCGGCCGGGGCTTGGCCAAGGGCTTGGGCCTGGACTGGCAGTCCTTCATCGTGAAGTAGCGCCCAGCGAAGTCGACGCTATCTTCGGTCCAAAGCCGCTTTAGAATGGCGGTCCACTCCTCGGCCAAGGCGTAGCGATCGTCGTGAGACAGCGAGTCGTCCCACGCGCTCATCTGATCGAACTCGGCCTTGTAGGCTCCGGCCACGATATTGAGCCCGGCTCGTCCGCCGCTGATATGGTCCAGGGTCGCGATCATCTTGGCCGCCACCGCAGGGTTCTGGAGCAGCGGGTGCACGGTCGCCCAGATGCGCACCCGCTTGGTGGCCTCGGCGATCGCCGCCATCAGGGTGATCGACTCGAGCGAGGTGCCCCAATGATCCGTTTCGCCGCCAAAACCGCGAAACTTGCCCATCGACATGACGAAATCCATGCCGATGTCATCCGCCAGCACCGCTGCGGCGCGGTTCTGGGCGTAGAGACCGTCGAGCGTCGGGGTCGTTGAAGACACGATCCAGCCGCCGTTGGCCACGGGCAGGAAGACGCCAAAATCCTTGTGCGGCGAAGGTCTGGGAAACATGACGCGGATCCTTACACGGCCCGAAAGTCAGGATCACGCGCTTCGCAGCGCCACACAACTCCGCAGGAAATCTTCGTCGGCGCTGGCGCTCGAGAGGCGACGTGCGGAGCCGAGCAAAACAAAGGTCTTGGGCGAACGGCGGCGGGGGATTATCCATGGCGTCAAATGCTCACCCAATCCGATGGCGCCGGCGCCGTCACTCCTTCCCAAACCGCTGCGGAACGCGCCCGCAATCGCCGCCGGAAGCCCGTCCGGCGGCTGCGTCTGGGCTTGGCCATCTTTGCGATCGGCATCGCTGTCGCCGTGATCGTTCAGGCTTCTTGGCGCAGCTTGGCCTCGAGTAAGCTGCAAACCCAGGCCTCTGCGGCGCCCCTGGTGTTGGACAAGCCTCGGTTCACCGGTGTTCTGAAGGATGGACGCCCCTTTCTGATCACCGCCGACCGCGCTGTGCGCGATTCTGAAGATCAGAACATCGTCCGCCTGACGACGCCTCTGCTGGTTCGCGGCTATGGTGAGGCCAACCCCAGTCAAGCCACAGCCAAGACGGGCGTTTATCGCGAAGCCGAGAACACTCTTCTGCTGACCGACGAGGTGAAGATCACCAGCGCGGAAGGCTATGATTTTGATGCGCCTCGGGCGCTGATCGACCTGCGCACCGGATCAGTGAGCGGCGATGCCGGCATTGCAGGATCCGGCCCGAAGGGCAGCACTCAGGCCAACGCCTATTCGGTGACCGACAAGGGCGACCGCGTGGTGCTGAAGGGGCGCGTCAAGACGCGGCTGGAGCCGCAGCGCTGACGTGGCCAGAGCCAAACGCGTCTGTTTCCTCTACATCGCACAGCACCATCAGGTTTGGCACAGCCTGTCGGTGGCCGTCGCCATGGCCAAGCTATGGCCTCACATCGAAGTCGAGATCGCGGCGACCACGCCCGAGCTGCTCGACTATGTCTCCAGCCTGCTGTCGGAACTGGGCGGCGCCGACATCAAACTGGTGTTGCTCCCGCCCGCCTGGCTACGACGCCTGGGCGGCGGCGGCCCGCCCAAGGCGCCCATGCTGATCGCCAACGCTTGGCGTCTGGCGAAGTACGATGCGGTGATCACCCCGGAGCGGACGACGGCCCTTCTGCGCCGCCTAGGGGTGCGCCACCCTCTGCTTGTCTACACTCAACACGGCGCCGGCGATCGAGAGGGCCCCTTCGAGCCCCGCCTGAAGCTGTTCGACCTAGTAATGGCCGCCGGTCCCAAGCAGCGAGACCGCATGCTGCGTGAAGGCTGGGTGACCCCGGCGTCCTGCGCCATGGTCGGTTATCCCAAGTTCGACCTCGTCGACGCACTGCCTCCACGGGTCGCGCCCCGCTTCGACGAACAACGCCCGATCGTTCTCTACAACCCTCACTTCCACCCGGAACTCAGCTCGTGGTCGCGTTGGGGGCGCGAGGTTTTAGACGCGTTCGCGCAGGATGATCGCTACAACCTGATTTTCGCGCCGCATATCCGGCTGTTCGAAACAGCCTCCAGCGACGAACGCGCTGGATTCAAGGCCTATGCCGAGCATCCCCACATCCATATCGACCTTGGCGGCCCCGCTGCTGCGGACATGACCTACACCAAGCTGGCCGACCTCTATCTGGGCGACGTCTCGAGCCAAGTGTATGAGTTTCTCCGCACGCCCAAGCCCTGCCTCTTCCTGAACGCCAGTGGCGCTGACTGGCGTGGAGATCCAAGCTACCATCACTGGCTGTACGGTCCGGTTCTGGACGCGGCGGACCATCTTGGCGAGGCGATCGACATGGCCTTCGCGACCCACGACGATTATCGGCAGGCGCAGATCCAGGGCATCGCTGAAACCTTCGACGTCCAGAACACCCCCGCCTCCGAAAGGGCGGCGCGGGCGATCATTGAAAAGCTGGAGCGGGCCACGTGACCGCTGCAGCCCAGAGCCCCCTGAAGAAGGTCCTCGCCAACGCCGGCCAGCTGCTGAGCGGCCGGGTGGTGAACGCGATCATCGGCTTGGCCTATATCGCCCTGACCGCTCGCAGCCTGGGCCAGGAGCTCATGGGCGTCCTGGTCGTCATCAACGCCTTCGCCCAGTTCCTGGGTGAAGTCGCGCACTTCCAGTCATGGCAGACGCTGATCACCTACGGCGCAGGCCCGTTGCTCGAGAACAACAAGCAGCGCTTTCAACAGGTGCTCCGCTTCACTCTGCTTCTAGACTTGATCAGCGCCGTGCTCGGAGTTCTGCTTGGCGTGCTGGGCGCCTGGCTTTTCTGGCGCCAACTCGGCTGGCCGGAGGGCATGAGCGGGTATGGCGCGCTTTATGGATTGTCGATCGGGGTCATGAGTTCGGCGACGGGCGTAGGCCTGCTGCGCTTGTTCGACCGCTTCCGCTTCCTGGCCGCCGAGCAGGCCATCAGCTCGCTTGTTCGACTCGTGGGCTGCGCGATATGCGCCGTGACACAGGCGCCGATCCAGTACTTCCTGCTGGCCTGGGCCGCCGGGACGTTCGCCGCCTTCTTCTACGTCGCCGCTATCGCGATCTGGGACCTGCGCCGCAGGGGTTTGCTGAGCGGTTTCACCATGATCGGTCCGACCAGCAAGGATATGCCTGGGGTCTGGCGCTTTGCGATGGCGACCAATTTTTCGGGGACGCTGGACGTCGGCTTCACCCACGTCCTGACCATGGCGGTCGGCGCGCTGCTGGGGCCCGCGCAGGCCGCACTCTGGCGGATCGGCAAGCAGGTCGCCGACGGCATGGCCAAGCCCGCCCGGCTGATGGTCCCCGCTCTCTATCCCGAGCTCGCCAAGATGCGGGCGTCCGGCGGTCAGGAGGCCATGACCAAACTGGCCGTGCAGATCGCTCTCATCGGCGGCGCAGCGGCGGGCGTTCTGCTGCTGGTCAGCCTGCTGTCGGGCCGCTGGATCCTTGAGACCGTGATGGGGCCGGGTTTCGGCGCTGCGGCGGGGGTGATGAACTGGCAGGTGGCGGCGGCCGCGATTGGCGTGATGACCCTTCCGCTGGAGCCCATGCTTGTCTCGATGCGGGCAGCGGGCGCAGCGATGATGGTTCGCCTGATCGTTGTCCTCGCCTATCTCGCGGCCCTGGTTCCGCTGATCAACACCTTTGGCCTGACCGGCGCAGGCGCCGCTCTGGTTGCGTCCGCTTTGGCAATGGCCACAGGCATGTATTTCATGGCGCGCCGCAGGCTCGCCCGACTCGCGGCCGAGGAAAACGCCGCGCCGCGCACGACATAAGACGATGAAGGCCCAAGTTATGATCACGCCCACGGCGTCTGACCGCATTGTCCGGTTCGCCGACTTCCCGACCCTGACCCAGGCTCTCGATTTCGCCGCCGGCGGCGAGACGGGGATCAATCTCTATTCGCTGCGCGGCGAACTGGTCGAGGCCCTGCCCTACGCCAAGTTGCGCGACGAGGCGGTCGTGTTGGCGAGACGCCTTCTGGCGACCGGCGCCAAGGTCGGCGACAGCGTGGCTCTTTTGGCCGAGACAGACGGCGACTTCGTCCGCGCCTTTTTCGCCTGCCAGTATGCCGGACTGCTGCCTGCGCCGATGGCGCTGCCGACCCCTCTGGGCGGACGCGAAGCCTATATCGAGCAGATCTCGAACCTCGCCCGCTCGGCCAAGGCCAACATCCTGATCGGCCCGAACGGGCTCAAGGACTGGGTCGCCGAGATCGGCGCCCGCGCAGGCCTCTCCTTCGCCGGCGTGCTGGCGGACCTGCCCGAGGACAGCGGCGCGGCCTTGCCGACCATCACGCCCGAAGATCCCTGCTATCTGCAGTTTTCGTCGGGCAGCACCCGCACGCCGACCGGGGTTCTGGTGCGCCACAAGGCCCTAATGGCCAACTGCGTGGCGATCACGCGCGACGGCCTGCAAGTCCAGGCGTCAGACCGCGCCATCTCCTGGCTGCCGCTCTATCACGACATGGGCCTGATCGGCTTCCTGCTCAGCCCGCTCAGCTGCCAGATGTCGGTCGACCTGCTGCCCACCGGCGCTTTCGTCCGCCGCCCGCTCCTGTGGATCGACCTCATCGGCCGCAACAAGGCGACGATCGCCTACAGCCCGACCTTCGGTTACGAACTCTGCGCCCGACGCGTCCAGGGCCAGCCGCTCGACAACTACAGCCTGTCGCACTGGCGCAGCGCGGGCCTAGGCGGCGACATGATCCGCATGCCGCCCTTGAAAGCCTTCGTCGAAGCCTTCGCCCCCGCCGGCTTCTCGGACAAGGCGTTCGTCGCCAGCTACGGCATGGCTGAGGCGACCCTGGCCCTCTCGATGGCCCCGCTGGGCGAGGGGCTGCGCGCCGAGACGCTGGACGTCGAGCGTCTGGAACGCGACGCCCTAGCGGTTGAAGCCCCGGAGGGCTCCGAGCGCGCTCGCGACTTTGCGCGCTGCGGCCCCGCCCTCCCCGACCACTTCCTCGAAGTGCGCGGCGACGACGGCCAGGTGTTGCCGGAGCGCGGCGTGGGTCGCATCTTCGCCAAAGGCCCGTCGGTGATGAGCGCCTATTTCGCCAATCCTGAAGAGACCGCCCGCGTGCTCTCTGCGGACGGGTGGCTGGATACCGGCGATATCGGCTTCAAGATCGAGGGCGAGATCGTCATCACCGGCCGAGCCAAGGATCTGATCATCCTCAATGGCCGCAACATCTGGCCGCAAGACCTTGAATGGACAGCAGATAACGAGATCGACGGGCTACGCAGCGGCGACGTCTGCGCCTTCGCGATCCCGGCTGAGCCGGAAGACGAGGTCGTGGTTCTGGTGCAGGCTCGCGGCGGCGACGCCGAGAGCCGCGCCGCTCTGCGCGAGTCGGTGACAGCCCTGCTGCGCACCCGACACGGGATCGAGACCAAGGTGAAGCTGGTCGGGGCGCACGCCCTTCCACAGACATCATCTGGCAAGCTCAGCCGCTCGAAGGCCAAGGCGGCTTATCTGGCCGGGGCCTATGGCGACTGAGACGCGCGGGGTCGTCGCAGTCACCGGCGCGACCGGGTTCCTGGGTCGGCATCTGGTGCGTGCGCTCGCCCAGGACGGCTGGCGGCCTCGTGTTCTGGTGCGCCGAGACCCGGTGCATGCATTCTGGCGTGACATCGAGGTCGAGGTCATCACGGGTGACCTGGAAACGCCCGGCGCGCTGCGCCGGCTGGCGACGGACGCCGAGGTCTTCATTCATGTCGCAGGCCTCATCAAGGCGACGACATTGGACGGCTTCAACCGGGTGAACCAGGACGGGGCTCGCGCCGCCGCTGAGGCGGCCAAGGCCGCGGGCGCCCGGTTCATGCTGGTTTCGAGCCTGGCGGCACGCGAGCCGTCGCTCTCGAACTACGCCGCCAGCAAGCGTGCCGGCGAAGAGGCGGTGCGCGCGGCGGACCCTAGCGCTTTGATCTTTCGACCGCCCGCGATCTACGGCCCCGGCGACACCGAGACGCTGGGATTGTTTCAGCTGGCTGCGCGCAGTCCGGTCCTGCCGGTGCTCTCGCCAAGCTCTCGGATCGCCATGATCCACGTGCACGACGCCGCCGCAAAGCTAGTCGCGTTCTGCCGCACACCCGTTTTGGGTCTCGTGGAGGTCTCCGATGTGCGGCGCGACGGATACACTTGGACGGAAATCATGCGCGGCGCGGGGCTTGTCATGGGCGCAAAACCGCGCCTGGTAAGGCTTCCCGACCTAGGCATTCTGACCGCCGGAGCCCTTGTGGACGCTTGGTCTCGTCTGACAAAGACACCTTCCGTCTTTGGATCAGGGAAGGCTAGGGAGTTGCTTCACGCCGATTGGACCCCATCTAGCGCTCCGATGGCGGAGGGAGTACCCAGCGTCTTCGGTCTTGTTGACGGGTTCGCTCACACCGTCGATTGGTACCGATCGGCGGGGTGGCTACCCAAAAATTTGGTCGCCTAGTTCAAATATGGCGGAAATCTGACAGACTCGCCGTTACAGTAGTGACACGGGTGGGGCTCCCGGAGGTTTGATTTAGAATGGAAACGGTGACGGATCTCAGCTTGCGCGAGATCGGGGTAGCGGCGACCAAGGTTCTGGGGCGAGCTGTCGAGGTTCGTGCGGAATCGCATATCGGCCGGGACCTCGCCGTGGATTCGCTGGCCCTCATGAACATCATCATGGAGCTCGAAGACACCTTCGATATCTCCATTCCGCTCGATCGCCTGGCGTCCGTCGAGACCGCCGGCGACCTTTCCAAACTGATCAACGATCTCCGGACTAGGGCTTAACTAATGGGGCTATTTGATAAGCACCTGGCCTATCGCGACGCGTACAAGGCTATCCAGGACGCGGGCGCAAACCCGTTCAAGGTGCGCTTTGACGCCGTCCACTCGCCGACTGAAGGCGTGGTCGATGGCCGTCCCACTATTCTGCTGGGCACGAACAACTATTTGGGCCTGACCTTTGACGAGCAGGCCATCGCCGCTTCGGTCAAGGCGGTACAGGAACGCGGCACCGGCACCACCGGTTCCCGCATCGCCAATGGTAGCTTCGAGACCCACGTCGAACTCGAGCAAGAGCTGGCCAAGTTCTACGGCCGCAAGCATGCTATGGTCTTTACGACCGGCTACCAGGCCAATTTGGGCGTTTTGTCGACCCTGGTGGGCCGCGGCGACCACCTGATCCTCGACGCCGACAGCCATGCCTCGATCTATGACGGCTCGCGTCTGGGCCACGCCGAGGTCATCCGCTTCCGCCACAACGACCCCGAGGACCTGGCCAAGCGCCTGCGTCGCCTGGGCGATGCGCCGGGCGAGCGCCTGATCGTCGTCGAGGGCATCTATTCGATGATCGGCGACGTCGCGCCGCTGAAGGAAATCGCCGCCGTGAAGCGCGAGATGGGCGGCTATCTGCTCGTCGACGAGGCTCACTCCATGGGCGTGCTGGGCGCTACGGGTCGCGGTCTCGCCGAAGCGGCGGGCGTGGAAGAAGATGTCGACTTCATCGTCGGCACCTTCTCCAAGAGCCTGGGCGCCATCGGCGGCTTCTGCGTGTCGGATCACGACGACTTCGACGTCATGCGCGTCGTCTGCCGCCCCTATATGTTCACCGCCTCGCTGCCGCCGGCCGTGGTCGCTTCGACCGTGACGGCCCTGCGCCGCATGGTCGAGCAGCCAGAGCTGCGTGATCGCCTGAACCGCAACGCCAAGCGCCTGTACGACGGCCTGACCGCCATGGGCTTCCTGACGGGTCCCAGCGCCAGCCCGATCGTGGCCGCGACCATGCCCGACCAGGAGCGCGCCATCGCCATGTGGAACGGCCTTCTGCAGGCCGGCGTCTATCTGAACCTGGCCTTGCCGCCCGCCACCCCCGACAGCCGTCCGCTGCTGCGCGCCAGCGTCAGCGCTGCTCACACCGACGAGCAGATCGACGCGGTGCTCAAGACCTACGGCGAGATCGGCGCTGCGCTGGGCGTGATCGAGCCCCTGAAGCGCGCACGCGCCTGAGGTCGTCTCATCGCCGAAACAAGAGCGCCCGGGTCAACGACCCGGGCGTTTTCGTTTGCATAGACTCAGGCGGATCGCCGTCGCTCTTTCCAGACCTTGAGCAGAACAGCCGGCGCAGCCAGGATCGGATGTCGTTCTCGCCACGGCGTCAGCGGCACCGTGACCCCGGTGTGGCGCTGGATCTTCCAGGCCGCATAGCGCGCCGCGCCCTGGAAGGTGAAAGCCGCCTTGACCAAGCGCGCCATGTTCAAGGGTTTTCCGAAGGCCCGCCGCACGCTCCACGCCTTGAGCCGGCGTGTCCGGACCTCCGCAGACAGGCCCCGCCCCTCATCGAGCCAGACAGCCTGCATGACCCGTTCATAGCGCTCCGGGTCGTAGGTCAGGATCGACACCTCGCGGCCTGCCTTCTCGACCCGCAGCTCGGCCTTGTAGGTCTCCTGGAAGAGCGCCGTCCATAGCGCCAGCGGTGTAGCATCCGCCGAACCGATCGCCTGGGCGAAGTCGGCGGCGGTCCGACAAGCGTCGGCGATGGCGTCCACCACGGCCTCACGCGCCTCGGGGGCGGCCCAAATCAAGGCGCTTGGCTGCACGAAGCGGGCCCAGATCGTGGTGTCGACGCCCGCGCCGCTGGCGGCCCGTTGGAACTGCGCCAGCGTCATCGACGCGACCTTGGCCCTCAGCGTCGAGCCGCCGTGCTCCAACTCGTGATAGCTGACGTCTGGCCAGAGCAGCCGTGTGAACACGCCTCGCCAGCCTGCTGGAACCCTTTCGGTAAGAACATAGTAGTCCAGCACGCCCGATAGGTCGCCGGTCCGCAGGATCGAGCCATAGAACAGAACCGCCCTCGCGCCGGGAAACACGCTCGCCAGATGCGCCGCGAAGGCGGAGATCGATTCGGGCGTCGTCTGGGAGAGCTCGGCCGCGACGAGGTCGCGCAGGCGGCTCATCCGACCAGGAACCGTAAGGGCGGCCCGAGCCGGATCGTCAGGTCGCCGCCTTCGAAGACCTCGCCGTCCAGCACAAAGGGCGCTCCGCCCGAAAGATCGACCGTGCGAGGATCGCGACGGCGATACCCCAGGCCCTCCAGCGCCGGAGCCACCTTGCCGCTCAACATCAAGGGCAAGGCCTTGTGCAGGCGACGCGGCGGAGCGTCGACATCGAGGAGCTTCAACCCTTCGCGCGGCGCCCCGAACGGCTTGAGCCCGAACGGCAGGCGCTTCAACGCCGTGGCGATAATGGCGAAGCGATCACCCTCGGCCTGAGCTTCACCATCCAGAGCCAGCCGCGCCGGGACCCCCGCGCGCCATTCGTCGCGCGAACCGCCGAACAATGCGCCCAGCGCCGCCGTGGCGATGGTCAGGGCGACCGCCACATTGTGGAAGAAGCCCACCTTGTGGACACGTTGCGCGAGGTTGGTCGCCTTAACCGGCGCGCCCATTCCGAAAAAGAAACCTTGCAGACAAGGCTTGTCGTCGGCCCAGCTGACCCGAAGAGGCGGGCGCGACTTGATCGTAGGGTTTTCCCGGCGCGCTGCGCTGAGCGCGTCTTCCAGGCGCCACCCCTCCGCCGTGCCAAGATCTATGGCCAGGACATTGGTCTTGCCGGATGGCAGCACCGCCAGCAGCGGCGGGGCGTCGCCGAAGGTATGCGGCAACAGGCTGATGACGTCGCGGACCGTCCCATCGCCCCCGTCGATCACCAGCAGGTCAAGTCCGTCACGCGCGAAGCCATTCAGGGCCTCGCGCAGAGCGTCCCGGCCGATCGGTTCGACCAGGCGCACGTCCTCTGGGGCCGGGCCCGGGGGCCGGATGCGGTTGCCGTGGCTCTTGGGATTGCGGACGACCCCGACGCGCGTCATTTCGCCAGCCAGGATTGGATCGAGCCTTTCGGCGCCATTAGGCCCTGCAGGATCTGGATGGCGTGCACGACGAAGCACACGGCGGTCCAGATCGCTACGAGGGTGAAGCCAACGTCCGGCCGGCCAACAAGCGCGCAGCCCGTCAACAGGATCAGGTTGGGGTTCCGACGCGCGGTGATCAGGCGGAAGAAGCTGTCGAAGGGCCGCCAGGCGTGCATCTCCAGCTTGAAGAGCCCGAGGAAGATCCCCTCCTCCACCCGCTGGGCCACATAGCCGCCGACGACGATGGCGAGGCTCAAGGCCGCGTACGGGATCTCCTGGCCCACCGCATAGACGCCGACGAACCAGGCCCACCACCAGAACGGCGGATGCACCAGGTCGATGCCGTGGTCGAAGACGTTGCCCCACTTGGACGAGGTCAGGGTCACACGGGCCAGCTTGCCGTCGACCGTGTCGAGGAAGGTCATGATCCAGGCGCAGACTAGGCCCCAGCCAAACTGCCCCTGCCAGAACAGCCAGGTCGCGGCCAACACCATCAGGAAGCCGATGAAGGTGACCTGGTTGGGCGTCATCTTCGCCAGGGCGCACCAACGGGTCACAACCCGCGCCGGCGCCGGCCACACGTACTTGGTGACGAAGTCCGTGACGCCCTTGTACGAGCCCTGGAACAGGCGCTTTTCGACGGCGCGCACCGTTTCCGGGGTCAGGCGCTCCAGCACCGGCGGCTCGCGCTTGCGCAGCGCGCTGTTATAGGCTGAACCCAGTTCCAGGGCCGTCAACCGCGTGAAGCGCGGGTCCAGTCCGGTGGGGTCGTTTCCGGCGGCGAGCGCTTCGCTGGCGGCGTACCCCAGATCCGCTGGCGCGTGCACAGCCACAGCGCGCCCTGCATCATCGACCAACACCGCGCCTTCGCGGCCCGCCAAGGCCTTGATCAGCGACTCATCGAACACCCAGCCGGCGTCCACCGCCACGACGGCGTGCGAGAGATCCACGGCGGGGATCTCGACCAGACCCAGACGACGGTAGATGCGGGACAGACGCTCGGCGGAGCTCATGCCCCAGATGCGCCCGTCGCTGCGGCCCACGGTCAGCGCACGCGGCGCATTTTGAACTTCACCACTCAAAGACGGCTATACCCCTTGAATCCCAGGCTGATAGATACGCAGCTTCGTCCGTTTCGACCAGAACCGCCGGCCCGTCTTGTCCATTTATCGCATCGCACACCTCTCGGACCCCCATCTCCCGCCGCCGCCCGGCGCGTTCGGCCTACGGGACGTGTTCACCAAGCGCCTGCTCAGCCGCATCGCCTGGCGAAAAAAGCGCAAGGTCCATCGCCCCGAGGTTCTGGAGGCCTTGATCGCCGACATGAAGGCGACCTCGCCGGACCATGTGGTGATCAGCGGCGACCTGACCAACTTCGCCGCGCCCGGCGAGATCGCCGCAGCCCGCGCATGGCTCGAAGCGCTGGGCGCAGCGGCCGATTACACCATCAGTCCGGGAAATCACGACGCCCTGGCGGGCCCGGGCGGGCATGAACGTTTCGCGATCTGGTCGCCTTGGCTGGGCGACGCCGGCGAGGCCAGTTTCCCGCAGGTGCGAGTGCGCGGCCCCGTGGCGATCTTCAACCTGTGCTCGGCGGTTCCCACCGCGCCGCATCTGGCCACGGGACGCCTGGGCGACGACCAGCTGCAGCGTCTCGACGCGGCGCTGTCGGACCCCGCCTACGGCGGCCTGTTCCGACTGGTGGTCCTGCACCACCCGCCGTATCCGGGCGCGGTGTCCAAGCGCAAGCGGCTGGAGGACCAGGAGGCGCTACGCGCGGTGCTGGCTAGGCGCGGGGCGGACCTCGTGCTGCATGGCCACGCCCATGAGGCGCTGGTCGGCTCGGTGCCCGGTCCCGGCGGCGCGACCATCCCGGTGCTGGGCGTGCCGTCGGCCTCGGCCAAGCCCAGCCGCCACGCGCCCGCCCGCTGGCACCAGATCGAGATCGAGCCTCGCCCCGAAGGCGGTCACGCCGTCCGCGTCGTCGCGCGCGGCCTGTCAGAGACGGGCGCGGAGATCGCCGAACTGGGTCGCTTCACCCTGGCCGACGTCGCGCGCCGCGCCGAGGCCGCCTGAATGACCTCGGCGAACGCATCGCCCTTCCCTGTGCCCCCGCGCATCCCTATTGTGCCGCGCTGGCGACACCGGCCTGAAGTTTCGGCGTTCTCATGACCAATCCCACCGCCCTGGCGTTCGGCTATCCCGCCTCGAAGGTCGCCGAGACCGATCACTGGCTTGTCCTGGTTCGCCCCAAGCAGCCCACGTTTGGCGCCTTGGTTCTGGTGGGCAAGGAAGCGGTGCAGGCGTTCTCGGACGTGAGTCCGGCCGCGTTCGCCGACCTGCAGGTCGCCGTCGCCGGGATCGAGCGCCTCCTCAAGAGCCAAGTCGACTACGAGAAGATCAACTATCTGATGCTGATGATGGTCGACAAAGACGTCCACTTCCACGTGCTGCCGCGCTACGCCGGCGCTCGGGAACATGAAGGCGTTTCCTTCCCCGACGCCGGCTGGCCCGCCGCGCCGGCGCTGGGAACGGCGGTCGAGCTGGCGCCCGACGCGGTGGAGCGTCTCGCGGCCCGCTTCGCCAAGGCTTGGAACCCAGCGTGAGCGTCAAGACTTCGCCCGCCGGCGGCTCGCGCCTGATCGATCGCTACGTGCTGCGCCTGCTGCTCTGGCCGCTGGTCGCCTGCTTGGGCGTGACGGTGATCGCGCTGCTGCTGGAGCGCATCCTGCGCTTGCTCGACGTCCTGTCGCAAAGCAGCGCGCGCTTTGGCTATGTCGCCCAGTTGGCCGCCAATCTGGTGCCGCACTATCTGGGCCTGGCCTTGCCGGTGGCCTTCTTCGTGGCGCTGTTCATCGTCATCGTGAAGCTGTCGGACGGCTCGGAAATCGACGCGCTGCTGGCCAGCGGCCAGTCTCTGGAACGGATCGCCGCGCCGTTCGTGGCCGTCGGCCTGTTCCTCAGCGTCTTCAGCATCATCGTGTTCGGCTACATGCAGCCCTACAGCCGCTACGCCTATCGTGCGGTGATGCACGCGGCGATCAACGCCGGCTGGAACGGACGCCTGGCGGGCGGGGCCTTCATTGACGACAAGGGCTCGCTGCTCACCGCCGACAGCGCCGACATCGCCGGCCAACGCCTGACGCGGGTGTTCATTCGCCGCCTCGACGCCAAGGGCCAGGAAGAGATCATCACCGCCGCCTCGGCTGACCTGAAAATGGATCCGGACGGCAAGACCATCACCATGGACCTGCGCGACGGCCGCCGCATCGCCCACGACGCCAACGGGACCTATCGCAACCTGGCCTTCACCAGCCTGACGATCCAGACGCCGCTGTCGGCGGCTGCGGTATTACTGCGCGCCCGGGGCGGCGACGAGCGCGAACTGACCATGGGCGAGCTTCGCCGGCAGGCCAATTCCCCCAACCCCGTGGTCTCCAAGAGCACCTTGCTCAGTGAGTTCTATGGTCGTCTGGCCCGCGCCGCCTTCCTGCCGTTCCTGCCGCTTCTGGCGTTCCCGCTCGGCCTGGCGTCCAAGCGAGGCAACCGCGCCCCAGGTCTGATCATGGCGGGGCTGCTCTTGCTGGCGTTCCAGCACTCGCTGCTGCTGGGTCAGGGCATGGCGAAGGCCGGCAAGGCGGCCGCCTTCCCCGCCATCTGGGTCCCCTTCGCCGTGTTCGCCGCGCTCAGCGTGTGGCTGTTCGTCGGCAGCAGGACCCGCCCCGGCGACACGCCGGTGTCGCGCCTGGTGCGGCGCATCAACAATCTGGTCACGCGCGCCCTGCGCCTGCTGCCCCAGCCGAAGAAGCGACAAGCCGCATGAAGCTGCAGCTCTACGTCCTGAAGACGGTCGCCACCCGCATCCTTGGCGCGGCCCTGATCCTGATGTCGGTCCTGCAGATCCTCGATCTGCTGGACGTGACCAGCGACATCCTGGATCGCGGCCTGGGCATGGCGGGGGTCGGCTACTACGCCGCCCTGCGTCTGCCGCGCCTGTTCGAGCAGGTCGCGCCGATCGCGGTGCTTGCGGGCGGCCTGTTCGCCTTCTCCCAACTGGCGCGTGAGAGCGCGATCGTCGCCATGCGCGCCAGCGGGATCTCGGGTTATCGGATCGTCGGCATGGCGATCCCGGCCGTCGTGGCCGTGATGTTGCTCGACGCCCTGTGCGGCCAGGTCCTGGCGCCCCGCGCCGATCCGGCGCTGGCCGACTGGTGGCGCAACACAACACCCGTCGCCGAGCGCAAGGAGCCTGCGCCCCGCACCTTCCGGGCGGGCGCGGACCTCGTTATCGGCGCCGATGCGTCGGCGGACGGCCGCACGATCACCGGCGTCACGATCTTCCGTCGCGACGGCAAAGGCATCCTGATTGAGAAGGTGGAGGCGCCCACAGCCCGTTTTGACGGAAAGGCTTGGACACTGGAGCAGCCCAAGACCACCCGCTTCGCCGGAGACCTAGCCCAAGCCTCCACCGCCGCTTCGACCTCATGGCCCACCGCCCTGCGTCCGCAGGACGTCCAAGGCCTGTTCGGCGACGACGCCATGCCGACGGCCGCCTCGGCCCGGCGAGCGCTGGAGAACGGCGGCTCGGACCGCCCGGAAAGCTTCTACGCCACCCATTTCCAGGCCGCTTTCGCCAGCCCCTTCGTGTCGCTGGTCATGCTGCTGCTCAGTGCGCCGGTCGCTTTGGCGAACTTCCGCAGCGGACAAGGCGCGGTGCTGCTGACGGCGGGCCTGGCTGCAGGTCTAATGTTCCTGGTCGCCAACGGCATGCTGACCGCTTTGGGCGAGTCCGGAGCGCTCTCACCGTTCCTGGCCGTCTGGGCCGCGCCCGCTATCTTCGGCGCGCTCGCCGCGCGCACCTTCCTGTCCCTGGAGGGCTGATGCCTTTCGACTCCACCAACGCCGACCTCTCGGTCATTCCGGTCCGAACGCCGGCCGAGCTAAAGCGCTTCATCGCCCTGCCCGCCCGGCTGAACGCCAAGGATCCGAACTGGATCACGCCCCTGTTCATGGAGCGGACGGACGCCCTGACGCCGAAGACCAATCCGTTCTTCGATCACGCCGAGGTGCAGTTGTTCCTGGCCACCCGGGGCGGCCGCGACGTCGGCCGCATCAGCGCCCAGATCGACCAGCTCACGCCCCAGCCGGTGGAAGGTCGCCTCGACGGCCACTTCGGCATGATCGCCGCCGAGGACGATCCGGCGGTGTTCAACGTGCTGTTCCGCGCCGCCGAGGACTGGCTGCGCGCCCGGGGGCGCACCCATGCGGTCGGGCCGTTCAACCTGTCGATCAACGAAGAGGTCGGCCTGCTGGTCTGGGGCTTCGACACCCCGCCCATGGTCCTGATGGGCCACGACCCGGCCTATGCCGGTCCACGCGTCGAGGAGCAGGGCTACGCCAAGGCCCAGGATCTCTTCGCCTACAAGGCCGACGAGACCGGCGACATCCCCGAGATCGCCCAGCGCCGGGTCAAACGCGGGCTGCCCGCAGGCGTGGTGCTGCGCCAGCTGGACATGAGCCGCTATGACCAGGAGGTTCAGACCCTCACGGAGATCCTCAACGACGCCTGGTCGGACAACTGGGGCTTCACCCCCACCACCGAGGCCGAGACCCGACAGCTGGCCAAGTCGCTGAAGCAGGTGATCGACAAGCGCCTGGTCTGGTTCGCCGAGATCGACGGCGAGGCGGCCGGCGTCGTGGTCTTCCTGCCTAACGTCAACGAGGCCATCGCCGACCTTAAGGGCAAGCTGCTGCCGTTCGGCTGGGCCAAGCTGCTGTGGCGGCTGAAGGTCAAAGGCGTGAAGTCCGCGCGCATTCCGCTGATGGGCGTGAAGAAGAAGTTCCAGACCAGCCAACGCGGCCGCATGCTGCCCTTCTGGATGATGAAGGCCAGCCGCGATATGGCGATGAGCCTCGGCTACAACCGCTATGAAATCTCGTGGGTGCTGGAGGCCAACAAGGCCATGACCCATATCGCCGAGAACGTCGGCGGCACGCACTACAAGACCTATCGCGTCTACGAGAAGGCGCTGTGAGCCAGCCCTTCAAGGCGCTGATCCTGGCCGGGTCGCGCCCGGGAGAAGTCGATCCCGCCGCAGCCTATGCGGGCGTCGCCCACAAGGGCCTGATCGTGCTGCAGGGCCAGACCCTGCTGGCGCGCGTGCTGAGCGCCGTGGAGGCGGCCGGCGCCGCCGAGATCGGGTTCAGCGCCAATGACGACTCCATCAAGGCCGCGCTGGCGGGCACGCGCGCTCAGACCCTCCCGACCGCCGAAGGCCCCAGCCAGAGCGTCGCCGACGCCGCCGGGCGGCTGGGCTTTCCGCTGCTGATCACCACCGTCGACCACGCCCTGCTCAAGCCCGAGTGGATCACGCAATTTCTCGCCGACACCCCCGACTGGGCCGAGGTCGCGGTGCTGCTGGCTCCCGAGGCGCGCGTCCAGGCCGCCGCGCCGCAGACCAAGCGGACCTATCTGAAGTTCCGCGACGGGCGCTATTCGGGCTGCAACCTTTTCCTGCTGCGCGACGAGCGGGCCATGGGCGTCGTGCGCCTGTGGCGCAAGGTCGAGGCCCTGCGCAAGCAGCCCTGGAAGATCGCCGCCATGCTGGGGCCCAGCTTCCTGATCCGCTACGCGCTCGGCCTGCTGACCCTGGACCAGACCGTGGCGCGACTGGGCGCCCTGGCCGACGTCAGGGCCGCCGCCGTGCGGGCGCACGACGGCCTGGCGGCCGTCGATGTCGACAAGCCGTCCGACCTTGATCTGGTTCGAGAGCTGGTCGGCGAGGCCTAGACGGCCTCGGCCTCCTGGGCGGCCCACTGCGACGTCAGGGCGCGGTTGCGAACGAGGTCTTCCGGGAAGTCCATCTCGGCCCAGCCCAGGCCTTCGATCGAGCGCACGCGCACCACGTCGTGGTTCTGGGCGATCTCGTTGATCACACTCAGGTACCAGCGCTTCAGGCCCTCGGGCGTGCGCATGATCGCCTCCAGCGTCTTCACGAACAGGGCCGAGCCCTCGGTGTTGAAGCGCAGGAAGCCGATCGACTCGGCGTCGTACTCGGTGATCGTCTTGCCAATGGCGCGCAGGGCGTCGCCGTCGGTCAGCACCTTCATGTCGTCGGCGTCGTAGCCACCCGCCTTGCGGTCGACGGTGACCGTAATCGGGGCGTCCGGCGCGCTGATCAGGCGCTCGGCGATCGCCGGCTCGAACAGGGTGTCGCCGTTGAGGATCATGAACGGCCCGCCGCGCATCTCCTCGCGCGCCAGCCAGCAGGTCGCGAGGTTGTCGGTGACGCTGTAGAACGGGTTGTAGAGCGTGCGCACGGCAAGGCCCGGCAGCGACAGACGCGCGACCTCGGCCTCGACCAAATCGCTGCGGAAGCCGGTCACGACCACCGCCTCGGTGACGCCGGCCTGATGCAGGTGACGCAGCTGCCATTCCAGCACGGTGCGACCGGCCAGCTCGACCAGGCACTTGGGCCGGTCGTCGGTCAGCGGCGACAGTCGCTTGCCCTGACCAGCGCTGAGAATGAGGGTCTTAACCGGCTGCATGACGTTCTGGAATCTCGCTGGAATCGGGGCCTTCTTCGCCCCGTTTGGAATCGTTGGACCGCGGCCCCGGCGGTCGCGACCGCATAACTGAGCACGAACCGGCCTCTCGGCAAGTCTTCGCGGACCGCCAAGAAACGATCGCGACGTCGCGACGCAAGCCCCCTTGGCCAATTTTCCGCAGGCGCGACCTATCTGTTACGGTCGAGAGGCCTCGGCAAGGACGCTCCGATTGATGGCGGACACCTCGCGCACGCCCGTCAGGGCCATGGCGACCCGCATCTCCTTGTCGATCAGCTCCAGCAGGTGCGTCACCCCCGCCTCTCCGCGCGCGGCCAGAGCGTAGGCGTAGGCCCGGCCGATCAGCACCCCGCGCGCGCCCAGCGCCAGCATCCGCACGACGTCGAGGCCCGAGCGCACGCCGCCATCGGCCAGAACGGCCAATCGGTCACCGACCGCTTCCACAACGGCCGGCAGGGCTCGGGCGCTGGACAGCACGCCGTCCAGCTGACGACCGCCGTGATTGGACACGATGACGCCGTCAGCCCCGATGTCAGCGGCGGCCTTGGCGTCCTCGGGATCCAGAACGCCCTTGATGATGAGAGGCCCCTTCCAGGCGTCGCGGATCCATTCGAGATCCGACCACTGGATCGACGGATCGAAGTTCGCGGCCAGCCAGCCCATGAAGTCCTGCAGGCCCGAGGCCTTGCCGAGCGCCGGGGCGACATTACCCAGCCGATGCGGCCGCCCCATCACGCCGACGTCCCAGGCCCAAGCCGGCTTCAGCGCCGCCTGGACAAGCCGCCGCGCCGCCGCGTTGGGTCCGGACATGCCTGAATGGGCGTCGCGATAACGGGCGCCGGGGACCGGCATGTCGACCGTGAAGACCAGGGTCGTCGCGCCAGCGGCGGCGGCTCGCGCCAGCAGGTCCCGCATAAAGACCCGGTCCCGCAGCACATAAAGCTGGAACCAGAACGGCGCCGGCGAGGCCGCACGCACCTCGTCGACATCGCAGACCGAGACGGTGGACAGACAGAACGGCACGCCCTTGGCCGCCGCGGCCCGCGCCGCCTGGCGCTCACCGCGGCGGGCGTACATGCCTGTAAGACCGACCGGGGCCAGAACAACCGGCAAGGCCTGCCGAACACCGAAGAGGGTGGTCGACGGATCGACGACCGAGACGTCCTTCAGCACCCGCTGCCGCAGCGCGATGTCGGCGAGATCATCGATGTTGCGCGCCATCGTCCGCTCGGCGTAGGCGCCGCCGTCGATATAGTCGAACAGGAAGCGGGGCAGCCTGCGCCGGGCGGCTTCGCGAAAGTCCGTGGTCGAGGAGACGATCATCCCGCCACGCTACAGCCAGCCGTTCGATCGCGCGATACGCCCCGCCTCCACCCGGTTCGCCGCGCCCAGCTTCTGCGCCGCCTCGGAGAGGTAGTTGCGGACCGTGCCGGGCGAGAGATCCAGGACGTCGGCGATGTCCTTGTTGGAGCGGCCCTCCTCGGCCAGCCGCAAGATCTCGCGCTCGCGGTCGGTCAGGGGATCGGGCTCGGCGTCCCAGACCGCCTCAGAGAGCTCCGGCGCGATCGCGCGACCGCCGGCCGCGATGGCCCGCACCGCCGCCGCCAGCACGCTGCTAGGTCCGTCCTTCAGGAGATAGCCTTTCACGCCCGCCTCCAGCGCCCGGCGCAGATAACCGGGTCGACCAAAGGTGGTGACGATCAGCACCCGGGTGCCGGCGCCGTCGGCCTTCAGGCGCGCGGCGACGTCGATGCCGGTGAGATTGGGCATCTCGATGTCGGAGATCAGCACGTCAGGCTTTTCAGCGCGGACAAGGTCCAGAGCCACAGCGCCGTCGGGCGCGCGGCCGACCACCTGGATGTCGCCTTCCATCTCGAGCAGGGCGCTGAGGGCCCCCAGGACCATCTTCTGATCTTCGGCGATGACGACGCGGATCAAGACACGCCCTCCCCTTGGGCGCGCAGCGGCGCCGTGGCGACAAGGCGCGTGCCGGCCTTGTCGGATTTGACTTCCAGGGTCCCGCCGATGGCGGTCAGGCGTGAGCGCATCCCCTTCAGGCCCGAGCCCTCGACAAGACGCCCGCCCTGACCGTCATCGGCGATGGTGAGGACGAGCTTCGACGCGCTGGGCGCCAACGAGATCTCGCAGCGCGAGGCGCCGGAATGGCGGATCACATTGGTGACGCCCTCGCGCAGCGCCATCGCCAAGACCGCCTCCTGCCCCGGATGGCCGTCGGTGGTCAGGGCTGACACGTTCGCCTCGACGCCGGCAGCCGCCAGGGCCTGGCGGGCGTTGTCGAATTCAAAGGCCAACGAGGCGCCCTTCATCCCCACCACCGCAGTACGAACCTCGGACAGCGCCTCCCGGGCGGCCGCTGCGACAGCTTGCATCTCACGCTCCGCCGCCGCTGGGTCGCGGCTGACCAGCCGAGCCGCCAACTCCGCCTTCACCGCCACCAGGGTCAGGGTGTGGCCCAGCAGATCGTGCAGGTCCCGCGAAATCCGCTCGCGCTCGGCTGTGCTGGCAAGCGCCCGGACCTCCTCGTGCGCGGTCGCCAGGGCAACATTCTTCCGCTCGATGTCGGCCTGCATCAGGGTGGCGAAGCCGGTGATCGCGCCAAACAGCAGACCCGACGCCCAGATCGGCCAGGCGTCTCGGAGGAACGCCAGACCCACGACCAGAACGACCAACTCCATGCCGATCATGGCGCGCAGTGCGACACGGCGGGACGGTAACCGCGCGGCGTAGGCCATGGCGTAGATCGTGTAAACGCTCCAGGTCGACTTGAACGGCGAAAGGGCCAGGCCCACGCCGAAGATCGCCAGAACCTGCCAGAGCGCCGGAGGTCTCTTCCGCAAGTGAATGCTGGCGAACAGCCCCAGGAAAACCGCCAAGCCGATGAAGGACGCGGTCATCTCCAGAGGGCCTGGCCGGCGGTACAGCCAGGAAATAAAATAGAACGGCAGGTAGACTAGGAACACGAGGCTCCAGTTCCGGCGGATGAAAGACTCGCCCGCCCCCGGCGCGTTGGGATCGGGCGCGCCGACCTGACTCGTGTTTCTCGACGCGCCGCCCGTGTTCATGTCGGCGATGTCGCGCGCCTGGATCGTCACGGTCAAGCGTCCTGCCGCCGCCAGGCCAACACAGCGCCGATCAGGGCTGCGAGCGTCATGGCGGCGAGGATCGAGACATGGCGCTCGACATCGGCGAAGGGCTGCATCCCCGAAGTCATCTGCGACAGCTGGCCGAAGTGGTACGAAGGCGTGAACACGGCGATCTTGCCGAACCAGGCGGGCATGGCCTGCAACGGGATCCACAGACCGCCGAACAGGCTGAAGCCCAAGAACACCAGGTTGGTCAGGGCGGTCGCGCCTTGTGAGCCCATGCGCAGGCCCAGGTTCAGGCCGATCAGGGCGAAGGGGATTGTCGAGCCCAGACCCAGGCCCAGGGTCGCAGCCCACTGCCCGGGCTCCATCCTGACGCCGCCGAGATAGGCCAGCGCGCCTAGCAGAGCGATCGCCACGGCGATCAGCGCCAACGCCGCAGCTAGACGTCCGGCCAGATATCCGCCGGCCGGCAGGGGCGCGATCTGCTTCAACTCCACGAGCTTGGCTTCGCGCTCGGCGGCGACGCCCGCCCCGAAGCCGAACATCGCGGGCGCGATCGCCGCGAAGATCACGTAGTTGGCCAGCATCATGTGGGCGACCGGTTCGCGTCCCTTGCTGAGACCCAGCCCCATCACGCCGTAGAACAGCAGGGGCAGGATGACGCTGGGGACCATAAACTGGGGCGTTCGCCAGGTAGCCAGGATTTGGGCGCGGGCTTCGCGGATATAGACAGCCAGGGTGTGCATCTCAGGCGACCTTGGTTTGACGTTGCAGGGCGGCGGCTTGGCCGGCTTGGACGAGGCGACCGACGGCGTCTTCCAGCGACGCGCCGGAGACGGTTAGGTCATCGACCGCCTCATCACGGGCGAGCAGCTCGCGCAGGGTGGCGGGGGCCGAGGTGGTCAGCAGCGTGACCTTGCCGCCGTCTCGGCTGACGCCGGTGACCCGCGCCAGCGACGCCAGCTCGGTGTCAGACAGGCGCGTGCGGCAGCGGATGGCGACGCCCGACACGCGGGACTTGATGGCTTCGGGCGTGCCGTCGGCGATCACCTGGCCGTGGTCGATGACCACGATGCGGTCCGCCAGGGCCTCGGCTTCGTCCAGATGGTGCGTGGTCAGCAGCACAGCGCAGCCTCGCGCGATCTCGGCGCGCACCGCGCTCCAAAGGGCGCGGCGGGCGTCGCTGTCCATGCCGGTCGTCGGCTCGTCCAGGACGAGAAAATCGGGGCGCCCGGCGATGGCCAGGGCGAACTGGACGCGGCGTTGCTGGCCGCCTGACAGCGCGCCGCAGCGGCGCTTCTCCAGCCCCTCGAGACCAGCCAGGCGAACGACCTCGTCCAGCGGGCGCGGCTTGCGATAGTAGCCCCGGAACAGGTCGATCTGTTCGCGGACGCTCAGGGCGCCGGGCAACCCGGCGCTCTGCAGCATCACGCCCAAGCGGCCGCGGCTCGCCAGCGCCCGGGGATCGCCCGCGAACAGGAACGCCTCCCCCGCGTCAGGGCGCAGGCGACCCGTCAACAGTGCGACGGTGGTGCTCTTGCCCGCGCCGTTCGGCCCCAGCAGGGCCACGCACTGGCCGGGACGGATGGCGAGGTCCAGGCCGTTCAGCGCCAGGGTCGCGCCCCGGCGTTTGAGAACCTTGCTGAGAACCGCGATCGGCGGCTCGGTGGATTGGGGTGACATGGTCGGCTCCGTCTCTATGGAGCCAAGATCGCTCGGAGCGAGGTCCGCCATCAGTGCCGGGCGTCACGCGCTGGATATGACAAACGTCACCCGCGCCGACCGCGTCACATGACGCGGTGTTGGTCCTGGACGAGGCCCGGCTATAAGGGTCGTAAGAGCTGAGTCCCGGGGAGGCTGGTCGCCGATGCATACGCAGAGAATCCTGGTCACGGGCGGCGCGGGCTTCGTCGGCTCGCATCTGTGCGACCGCTTGCTGGAGACCGGCGCCGAAGTGCTCTGCGTCGACAACTACTACACCGGCTCGCGCCTGAACGTGGCGCAGAACCTCGCCAATCCGCGCTTTGAGCTGCTGCGCCACGACGTGACCATGCCGCTCTATGTCGAGGTCGATCAGATATACAATCTGGCCTGCCCCGCCAGCCCGGTGCACTATCAGTTCGACCCCGTGCAGACGACCAAGACCAGCGTCCACGGCGCGATCAACATGCTGGGCCTCGCCAAGCGCGTGAAGGCCAAGATCCTCCAGGCCTCGACCTCGGAAGTCTATGGCGATCCGACCATCCATCCGCAGGTCGAGAGCTACTGGGGCAATGTCAATCCGATCGGCCTGCGGTCGTGCTACGACGAAGGCAAGCGCTGCGCCGAGACCCTGTTCTTCGACTACTGGCGCCAGCACAAGCTGCGCATCAAGGTGGCGCGGATTTTCAACACCTATGGCCCGCGCATGCATCCCAACGACGGGCGCGTCGTGTCGAACTTCATCGTCCAGGCGCTGAAGGGCGAGGACATCACCCTCTATGGCGACGGTAACCAGACTCGTTCGTTCTGCTATGTCGACGACCTGGTCGATGGCCTGATCCGGCTGATGAATACGGGCGACGAGGTGACCGGCCCGATCAATCTGGGCAATCCCGTCGAGTTTACGATGAAGCAGCTGGCGGAGTTGGTGCTGGAACTGACCGGCAGCCCGTCGACGATCGTCCACCGTCCCCTGCCCTCCGACGATCCGCGCCAGCGCCAACCCGATATCACCCTCGCCAAGCAGGTGCTGGACTGGACGCCCACCGCACCGCTCAAGGTGGGGCTGATGAAGACGATCGAGTATTTCGACGGCCTGCTGAAAGCCGCCTAGCGGCCTCTGTCGGCTGCCGTCGCCGCGTAGCCCATTTTTTTCGCGGTCAACTTGTCCCCAGGATGGGGCTCGCTTAACAGCGCCCTATGACCCGTCGCCGTGTGCTCCTTTCGCTTCTCCTCGCGACCGTTTCGACGCCGGCTTTCGCCCAGGAGGTCGAGGCGATCTTGGTGTGGGGCCAGCGGGCCAATGACCTGGGCCGCGCGACCTCGGCCAGCGAGGGGCGCATCGCCTATGCCGACTTCGCCTCGCGGCCGCTGCTGCGCCCTGGCGAACTGATCGAGGCGGTGCCAGGCCTGGCCGCCACCCAGCACTCGGGCGCGGGCAAGGCCAACCAGTACTTCCTGCGCGGCTTCAATCTGGACCACGGGACCGACCTGGCCGCCTCGCTCGACGGCGTGCCGCTGAATCTGCCCTCGCACGGACATGGCCAAGGCTATCTGGATCTGAACGTCCTGACGCCGGAGTTCGTGCACGACATCAGCTTCAAGAAGGGCCCCTACTCGGCCGAGAACGGCGATTTCGCCACCGCTGGCGCGGTCGCCTTCGAAACCGCCGACCACCTGCACGGCGACGGTCTCCAGGTCTGGGCCGGCGAGAACGACTATTACCGCGCGCTCGGTTCCAAGGCCCTGACCAGCAACGTCCTGGTCGCCGCCGACGTCACCACCAACAACGGCGCCTGGACCCAGTCCGAGGACCTCAGAAAGATCAACCTTCTGGGTCGCGCCATCGTCGGTGGCTGGTCGATCACCGCCCTGGCCTATGACGCGCAGTGGAACGCCACAGACCAGATCCCGCGCCGCGCGGTCGAGTCGGGCCTGCTGAACCGCCTCGACACCGTAGACGCCACCGATGGCGGCACCACCTCCCGGTACATGCTGTCCGCCCGAAAGCGCGACCTGCTGCGCGGCCTCGACACCGTGGCCTACGTCCAGCGCTACAAGCTCGATGTCTTCTCGAACTTCACCTACTTCCTCGACGATCCGGTGAATGGCGACCAGTTCGAGCAGGTCGACCAGCGCTGGATCTATGGCGGCGCGATCACCAAGCGCTGGGCGCTGGGCCAGGGCTGGAGCGCGCGCACCGGCGTCAGCGCACGCGTGGACGACATCGGCAAGGTGGGCCTCTATCGGACCACGGCCAGACTGCGGCGCACGACTGTGCGCCAGGACGCCCTGACCGAGTGGTCGACCGCCATCTGGGGCGAGGCCTCAAAGCGCTTTGGCCAACTTGACGTCACCGCCGGACTGCGGGCCGACGCCATGGGCGCCGACGTTGAGGCCGGCGATCCGCGCAACGCCGGAACGGTCAGCGATGTCCTGCTGTCGCCCAAGCTGACGCTCGCCTGGCGGATCTCCAAGACCTTCGAGCTCTATGCGGACGCGGGGCGCGGCTTCCACTCGAACGACGCCCGGGGCGCGGCGATCACGGTCGACCCCGTCTCTGGCGATCCGGCCGACCGCGCGCCGCTGCTCTCGCCGACCGATGGCGCGGAGCTGGGCCTGCGCTGGCGTCGCGACGACCTGACCCTCACGGCCGCCGCCTGGGCGCTGCATGTCGATTCCGAGCTCGTCTATGTCGGTGATGCGGGCTTCACCGAAGCTTCGGGCGCCACGCGTCGTCGGGGGATTGAGCTCCTCGCCGATTGGCGGCCCACGGCGCGGTTGAACCTGACCGCCTCCTACGCCGGAACTCACGCGCGCTTCACCAACGGCGACCGGATCCCCAACGCCGTCGCCTCGGTGTTCACAGGCGGCGCGAGCTGGAAACTGGGTCCGACCTCCAGCGTGACCCTGACCTATCGTCGGTTGGGCGGCGCGCCGCTGATCGAGGACAACTCGGTGCGCTCGCGCTCCACCGGCCTCGTCAACGCGCTCTTTGTGCAGGATTTCGGGCCGGCTAGCTTGATGGTCGAGGCGCTCAACCTCGCCAATAGCGGCCAGGACGACATCGCCTACTTCTACGCCTCGCGCCTCCCCGGAGAGCCGGCGGACGGGGTCGAGGACGTGCATTTCCATCCGGTCGAACCTCGCGCCATCCGGGCGGGCATCAAGATTAATTTCTGACCTTCGTTGCGAAAATGGGATGATTTTCGTCGTATCGCCCGTCAAAGTCCGCGCGGGGTTTCGTCAGGGTTCTGAGTTGAGGGGCTATTGAACTTGTCCAAGCGTTCCATTCGCTACGCCGTGGCCGGCGTTATCGCCGCCGCGCTCTCCGTCACAGTCGCGCACGCCGACGCCATCAAGCAGACCAAGGCGCCGTTCGACGACAAGTTCCGTCAGCTCGAGGGCGAAGACTGGCCGACGCCGACCGATTACCGCAACGCGTCGGGCGCGCCGGGTTATCGCTACTGGCAGCAGAAGGTTGACTATGACGTCTCCGTGCGCCTGGACGAGGACACCAAGACCCTCACCGGTCGCGAGACGGTCACCTATCGCAACAACTCGCCCGACAGCCTGCCTTATCTGTGGTTGCTGCTGGACCAGGACGCCAAGCGCGACTCGATCAGCAAGATGACCGAAACGGTCTCGGGCGACTCGATCAGCCTGGGCCAGGTGCGCCGCATCCAGCGCTTCAAGGAGTGGGAGGGCGGCTTCACGATCAAGTCGGTGAAGGACGCCTCGGGCCGCCCGCTGAAGTTCACCGTGGTCGACACCCTGCTGCGCATCGACCTGCCGGCCGCCGTGCGCGCCAATGGCGGCGAGACCAAGTTCACGATCGAATGGTCGCTGCCGCTGGTCGAGAACAAGGTCATCGGCGGCCGTAGCGGCTATGAGTGCTTCACCGGCAAGGGCGATGACGGCAACTGCATCTATGAGGCGGCGCAGTGGTTCCCCCGTCTGGCCGTCTATTCAGACTATGAAGGCTGGCACAACAAGGCCTTCCTGGGCGCAGGCGAGTTCACGCTGGAGTTCGGCGACTATCGCGTCGCCCTGACCGTGCCGTCCGACCACGTCGTGTCGTCGACGGGCGTCCTGCAGAACCCCGGCGCCGTCTTGACCGCCGCTCAGCGCGACCGTCTCGCCAAGGCCCGTACGGCCAGCGAACCGGTCTATGTCGTGACGCCCGAAGAAGCCGCCGCCGCCGAGAAGGGCAAGGCCAAGACGGAAAAGACCTGGGTCTTCCAGGCCAGCAACGTCCGCGACTTCGGCTGGGCCAGCTCGCGCAAGTTCATCTGGGACGCCCAGGGCGTAAAGCAGGACGATCCCAAGGCCGAATATCCGGTCGTGATGGCCATGTCGTTCTTCCCCAAGGAAGCGCGGCCGCTGTGGGACGCCTATTCGACCAAGTCGATCGCCCACACGCTGAAGGTCTATTCGGACTTCACCTTCGCCTATCCCTACCCGGTGGCCCAATCGGTCAACGGCCCGGTCGGCGGCATGGAATATCCGATGATCAGCTTCAACGGCCCGCGGCCGGTGAAGGACAAGAAGACCGGCGCCCTGACCTACACCGAGCGCGCCAAGTACGGCCTGATCGGCGTGGTGATCCACGAGGTGGGCCACAACTACTTCCCGATGATCGTCAACTCGGACGAGCGTCAGTGGACCTGGATGGACGAGGGCCTCAACAGCTTCCTCGAGTTCCAGGCCGAAATGCAGTGGGACAAGAACTATCCGGCGCGTCGCGGCGAGCCCAAGGACATCGTCGACTACATGGTCAGCCAGGACCAGGTGCCGCTGATGACCCAGTCGGACTCGGTGATCCAGTTCGGCCCGAACGGCTACACCAAGCCGGCGACCGCCCTCGTGATCCTGCGTGAAACGATCATGGGCCGCGAGCTGTTCGACCGAGCGTTCAAGGAGTATTCGAACCTCTGGCGCTTCAAGCGCCCGACCCCGTACGACTTCTTCCGCACCATGGAAGAGTCCTCGGGCATCGACCTCGACTGGTTCTGGCGCGGCTGGTTCTACTCGACCGACCACGTCGACATCTCGCTGGACAAGATCGTGAAGGCTCGTCTCGACAGCGGCGATCCGGACGTGGAAGCCGGTGTCCGCAAGGCGGCCGACGCCAAGGAACCGGAATCGCGCACGGCGGCCAACAACAAGGGCCCGACGGTCGTGGAACGCGACCCGAAGGTTCGCGATTTCTACAACGAAACCAACGAATTCACGGTCTTCGAGAGCGCGCGCAAGCGGGCCAAGACGGCGCGCGCCGACATGACGCCGGAAGAGCTGGCCGCCCAGGACTTCAAGGACAACTTCTACCGCTTCTCCTTCCGCAACATCGGCGGTCTGGTGATGCCGGTGATCCTGAAGATGGACTTCACCGACGGCACCAGCGAGACGGTCCGCATCCCGGCCGAGATCTGGCGGAAGAACTCCAAGCAGGTGACGTGGCAATACGTGACCGGCAAGGAGCTGAAGGGCGCCGAGCTCGATCCGCTGTGGGAAACCGCCGACGCCGACCGTGGCAACAACGTCTACGAAGGCGCGATCACGCCGATGACGTTGAAGATGCCTAAGTTCCCCGAGGCGCCCAATCGCATGAAGGACGCCAACGTGAAGGTCGAGCCGGGCGGTCTGGGCACCTTCCCGGTGGAAGAACCGAAGAAGGACGACGCGGCCAAGTGATCAAGCGCGCGGTCGCCCTGTTCGCGGCGGCGAGCTTCGCGCTCGCCCCGTTCCCGGCGGCCGCGCACCGCGGCCACGGCGCGCTGAGCGTCGTGGACATCGACGTGCGGTCGGGCGAGGTCCGGGTCAGCCACCGCATCGCGACCCACGACGCTGAACCGGCGCTGGCCCTGATCGCACCGGACGCCCAGACCAGCCTCGATGATCCAGAGGCGGTCGAGGCGCTGAAGCTCTACATGACCGGGCGCTTTGTGATGGCGGTCGCTGACCAACCGGTGGCGCTGACCCTCAAGGACATGACTCTGGGCGCCGACGAGGTCCGCTTTGAGTATGCGGGCAAGATTACCCCGCCCCAGACCCGAGCCCAAGTGGCGGTGATCGCCGCCATGTTCGCCGACGTCTATGGCGATCAGGTCAATCAAGTGAACATCCGGCGCGCCGGCGTCACCCGTACGCTGGTGTTCACCGGCGCGGAGGCGGCGACGCCACAGGCGCTCGACCCTATCGACCCCGCGCCGTAGGGAGCCTGAGGTGACAATCGTCACCTCGCCGGCCTGACGCCCGGCACTGCAGCGCTCTGAGTCTCTCATGCAGTTTCCTCGTCAACAGAGGAGACTTTCCATGACCATCCCGACCCGCCGCGTCGCCCTGCTGGCCGCCACGGGCCTGGCTGCGCTGAGCACGGCCGCCTTCGCCCAGACCGCGCCGACCACCGCGCCCGCCCCGCCACAAGCCGCGTCGAAGAAAGATCCGTCCAACCAAGTCCAGGGCGTCACCATCACCGCACCGAACGCCCAGGATATGCGGACCTCAATCGATCGGCGCAGCTACAGCCTGGGCAAGGACCTGCAGGCCACCACGGGCTCGGTCGCCGACGTGCTGCGCAACGTCCCCTCGGTGCAGGTCGACGTGCAGGGCAATGTCAGCCTGCGCGGCGATCCCAATGTCACCATCATGATCGACGGTAAGCCCTCGGGCATGTTCAAGGGCGACAACCGCGGCCAGGTGCTGCAGCAGATCCCAGCCAACCAGTTCGAGCGGGTCGAGGTGATGACCAACCCCTCGGCCGCCTTCAGCCCCGAAGGGGCCGCCGGGATCATCAATCTGATCACCAAGCAGCAGCGCGGCGTCGGCATGACCGGCTCGGTGCGCGCCAATGTCGGAACCGAAGGCCGCAAGAACGCCAGCGCCAGCATCGCGCGGAACACCAAGGGCCTGACCCTGTCGGCCGACGCCGGCTGGCGGCGCGACAAGGCCAAGGGCGAGATGATCGACGAGCGCGAACGTCTCGACGCGAGCAGCGGCGCCTACGCCACCAGCCGCCAGAAGCTGAACTTCACCAGCCGGGGCCAGTCGCACAACGCCCGCGCCAGCGTCGACTACGACCTCGACAAACGCACGCGCGTCAGCGCCGAGGCGCGTTATAACGATATGCGCTACGACTCCGTGTCTGGCTCGTCGTTTGAGGGCAAGACGCCCGCAGGCGTTCCGAACGTGCGCTTCCAGCGCCTGAGCGACGGCGCCATGAAGCGGTCAGTCGCAGGCCTCAGCGGCGACCTTCGTCGCAAGCTGTCGGGCGACGATCACGAATTCACGCTCAACGCCAGCATCGAGCGCACGCGCAACAGTCAGGGCGGTCTCGCCGAGACCTTCAGCCAACTGCCGATAGCGCCGATCGCCCTGGAGAACGTCCGGACCAGCGACGAACTGGTCCAGACCCGGCTGAAGGCCGAGTACAAGCGTCCCCTGCCCCACGACGCCAAGCTGGTGGCGGGCTACGAGCTGCAACTCAACGAGAACGACTATGACAACTACGGCGCCCGAGGCCCGAAGGGCGGCGCGCTCGTCGTTGATCCGTCGCTGACCAACCGCTTCCAGTTCGATCAGGCGGTGAACGCGATCTACGCCACCTACAGCCGTCCGATCGGCGACTGGACGGTGATGCCGGGCCTGCGCATCGAAGAGGTTTCGATCGACACCAACCAGATCACCTCGCGCCTGACCGACCGCTACGACTATCTGCGCGCCTATCCCTCGCTGCATCTGCAGTACAAGGTCGACGACCTGCGCCAGGTCAACGCCAGCTATAGCCGCCGGATTCAGCGGCCCTCGGCGCAGGACCTGAACCCCTATCGGATCTACCAGGACCCCTACAGCTATCGCCAAGGCGACCCGCGCCTGAAGCCGCAGGTCACGGACGCCTTCGAGGTCGCCTATCAGCTGCGCAAGGGCTTCAACTACTATCTGGGCACTCTGTACTGGCGCGAGGCGCGCGATGGCGTCACCGACGTGGTCCGCGACCTCGGCGACGGCGTGCTGCTGACCACCAAGGCCAACCTGGCCAACAGCCGCAGCGGCGGCCTGGAGCTAGTGGCGAACGCGCGGTTGTCGCCCAAGCTGTCCTACACGATCAGCGGCAATACGGCCTGGACCGAGATCGGCGCCACCGACCTTGGCTTTCCGGACAAGCGCTCGGCCTGGACGGTCTCGGGCTATGCGGCCCTGAACATCCAGGCCACGCCGAAGGACTTCGTGCAGATCAGCGGCTTCGCCACGGGCAAGCGCCTGACCCCGCAGGGCCACAAGGCGCCAACCGGGATGCTGCTTCTCGGCTATCGCCACAAGTTCAATGACCGCCTCTCGGGCGTCGTGACGGTCCAGGACGGTCTGAAGACCTTCCGCGACAAGACGGTGATCAATACCCCGACCCTGAAGAACCGCCGCGACATGGAGCTCGATCTGCGGGCGGTGTTCGTCGGGATCACTTACGGCTTTGGCGGCCAAGGGGCTGCGAACCCTCGCCGGGCCCGCGAGCCGGCCTTCGACTTCCAGACCACGCCGGGCGGCGTTGGCCCCATGTAAGGCTCCACGGCCGGCGTCCTCTACGGGCGCCGGTCACCCCATCTAGCGGGCGCCGATCACGGTGCGCAGGTAGCCGCCATAGGCGCTCTTGCCCAGGGCGTCGGCCAGACGCTCCACCTGGGCGGCGTCGATGAATCCCTTCTGGTAGGCGACCTCTTCCGGACAGGCGATCTTGAAGCCCTGACGCTTCTCCAGCACCCGCACGAACTCGGCGGCCTCCAGGAGGCTGTCGGGCGTGCCGGTGTCTAGCCACGCATAGCCACGCCCCATCAGCTCCACCGACAGGTCGCCACGCTCCAGATAGGCGCGGTTGACGTCGGTGATCTCCAACTCGCCCCGCGGCGAAGGCTTGAGGTCCCGGGCGATGTCGACCACGTCGCCGTCATAGAAGTAGAGACCCGTGACCGCCCAGTTCGACTTGGGAACGACAGGCTTCTCCTCGATCGAGAGTGCGGTCATCTGCTTGTCGAACTCGACCACGCCATACCGCTCCGGGTCGTTGACGTGATAGGCGAACACGGTCGCCCCTTTCGGCCGCGCCATCGCCCGCGTGAACAGGTTGGTGATCCCGTGGCCGAAATAGATGTTGTCGCCCAGGATCAGAGCGGAGGGATCGCGTCCCACGAAGTCCGCGCCGATCACATAGGCTTGAGCCAGGCCATCGGGGCTGGGCTGAACGGCGTACTGGATCTCAAGGCCCCATTGCGAGCCGTCGCCCAGCAAGGCCTGGAAGTTCGGCGTATCGCGCGGCGTCGAGATGATCAGGATCTCGCGGATCCCCGCCAGCATCAGCGTCGACAGCGGATAGTAGATCATCGGCTTGTCGTAGATCGGCATCAGCTGCTTGGACGTGACCAGGGTCATCGGATGCAGCCGGGTGCCGGAACCGCCGGCGAGAATGATGCCCTTCATGCAGGGGCTCCCTGAACGCGCAGTTCCGCGATTATGTCGGCCACGGCCTCTCTCCAAGGCCGGGGGTGGATGGCGTAGTCCGCGCCGATCCGGTTGGTCAACAGACGTGAGTTTTGCGGTCGGCGGGCCGGCGTGGGATATTCACGGCTCGGGATGCCCTCGACCGCGGCATGAACGCCTCCCTGCGCGCCGCTGAGACGAAAGATTTCCCGCGCCAGATCCGCCCAGCTGGCCTCGCCCCCATTGACGAAATGATAGACGCCAGTCGGGGCTTGCGGGTCGGCGATCATCCGCAAGGTGATGACCTTCAGCGCGTCGGCGATATCGCGCGCCGAGGTGGGGCAACCGTACTGATCATCGACGACGCGCAAGGTGGGGCGGTCAGCTGCCAGCCTCAGCATGGTCTTCAGGAAATTGGCGCGGTGGGCGCTGAGCACCCAAGCCGTCCGGAGCACGACAGAGCGCGGATTGCCCAGGCGCACGGCCGTCTCGCCGGCCAGCTTCGAGGCGCCATAGATCCCGATCGGCCCTACCGGGTCATCCTCGGCGTAGGGACCCGGCTTCTCGCCGTCGAACACATAGTCGGTTGAAACCTGGATCAACGGAACGCCCCGCGCCCGCGTGATGTCGGCCAGCAGCGCAGGGCCGATAGCGTTGGCGGCGAAGGCATTGGCGACCTCGCTCTCGGCCTTGTCGACGGCCGTCCAGGCGGCAGAATTGATTACGGCGGCGAACGCCGTGGCCTCGAAGGCGGCGCGGACCGAGGCCTCAACGGTGAGATCCAGTTCCGTTCGGGACGGCGCATGCAGCACAACCCCGTCAGGCCATGCGGCGCGCAGCAGTTCCAAGCCAACCTGCCCGGCGCCGCCGGTGACGAGAATATGCGTCGCTTCAGTCATTCGCCCTTACCTACGCGGTCCGAGACCGGACCAGCAAGACCAGCAGCGACAATCGTCATCACGCGGAACGACCCCAGCGCTCCGGCCATTCCCTCCGCACAAGCAGGAGGAACGCTGATGAGCGATGTCGACACCGGATGGGACGAGCAGGACGGAGCTGAAGCGTTGGACGAGGACGTTGTCGGTCGCGACGGCGAGATGCGCACCTTCGAGCAACTGCCCGACGTTCTGGACGTGACCCAGGCGGAGGGCGACGTCGATGACGACGACGCCCTGATCGCCGAAGAGCTGGATGATGCCGAGATCGTCGCAATGGAGCACGAGTCCGACCCTGGAGACGGCCGCGACGTGGACGATGAACGCCCCGCAGTCTTCGGGGGAGAATAGAGGCCGTGGCCGCGCGCAAGCTGGAGGCCTATCGGGCTAAGCGTGACTTCACTGTCACCGCCGAACCGTCGGACGATGCCGCCGTCGCGGCGTCGACCAGCGCCCGGTTCGTCATCCAGAAGCACGCGGCCACACGCCTGCACTACGACCTCCGGCTGGAGCACGAGGGCGTGTTCCTGTCGTGGGCCGTGACCCGAGGCCCGTCGCGCGATCCACAGGACAAGCGGTTAGCGGTCAAGGTGGAGGACCACCCCCTCGCCTACGGCGACTTCGAGGGCGTGATCCCGGAAGGGCAATACGGCGGCGGCACGGTCATGCTCTGGGATCGCGGCTGGTGGGCGCCGGAGCCCGGCTTCGATCTCAAGAAGGGCCTCAAGCGGGGCGAGATCAAGCTGGTCTTCGCGGGCGAACGGATGAAGGGCGGCTGGGTGCTGGTGCGGATCAAGAATGATCGCTCGGGCGGAAAACGCGAGAACTGGCTGCTAATCAAGCATCGCGATGGGTTCGCGAAGGACGACGACGCGGACTTCCTGGAGACGTCCGCCGTGTCGATTGCGTCCGGCCGTACCATGGAACAGATCGCCGCCGGCCAAGGCCGTGCGCCCGCGCCCTTCATGACCAAGCAAGGCCAGCCCTCCGACGCGGTCTGGAACACCGCTGGACCCTCACCGCCCTCTGAAGGGAAGAAGGCTACACCGGCCCGCGCCAACCCCCGGGCGAAAGCGAAGCCCGTGGCGGCGATGCCGACCTTCGTCCCGCCTCAGCTGTGCAAACTGGTCGATCGCCCGCCCACAGGCGCGGGTTGGGCCCACGAGATCAAGTTCGACGGCTACCGCATGCAGCTGCGCGTGCAGGCTGGCCGAGCCACGCTTCGCACCCGGACGGGCCTGGACTGGAGCGATCGCTTTCCGAGGCTTGTGCAGGACGCCGCGAGCCTCCCCGACGCCCTGATCGACGGCGAGGTCGTCGCCCTTGACACCGAGGGCTCCCCTTCGTTCGCGGGACTGCAAGCGGCGCTGTCCGACGAAGATACCGACAATCTGATTTTCTTCGCCTTCGACCTGCTGCACGCCGCTGACGAGTCGCTGGTGGATCTGCCGCTCGGGGAGCGAAAGACCCGGCTCAAGGCGCTCTTGCCGAAAACCAGCGATCACATCCGCTATGTCGAGCACTTCACCAGCGGCGGCGAGGCGGTGCTGCAGTCTGCCTGCCGGATGTCCCTGGAGGGCGTCGTCTCCAAACGGCTGGATGCTCCCTATCGGTCGGGCAAGAGCGCGGCCTGGACCAAGGCCAAGTGCCGGGCGGGCCACGAGGTGGTCATCGGCGGCTGGACCACGACGGGCGAGGCGTTTCGCTCCTTGATCGTCGGCGTCTACCGCGACGGTCATCTCGCCCATGTCGGGCGCGTTGGTACGGGATTTAGTCGCGAAAAGGTGGCCAAGCTTGTCCCCGCCCTCAGGCGCCTGGCGCGAAAGGCCTCGCCCTTCAGTGGACAAGGCGCGCCGCGCGGCGGGGCCGGCGTTCACTGGGTAGAGCCCAAGCTCGTCGCCGAGATAGAGTTTGCGGGGTTCACGGGAGAGGGCGCGGTGCGACAGGCGTCTTTCAAAGGGCTGCGAGAGGACAAGCCCGCCACGGCCGTCAAAGCCGAGGCGCCGGCGCCTGTGGAGCATGCTGAACTGGCCGCTCCTGTTCCCGCCGGGAAGCCGCGCGGCAAGGCGGTGGTGCGAGGCGTTTCGATCTCCAATCCCGACAAGGCGTTATGGCCCCAGGTCAACGGCGATGGACCAGGCGCCAAACTGCAGTTGGCTGAGTACTTCGAAACCGTCGGCGCATGGATGCTCGACCATATCCGGGGCCGCCCCTGCTCGGTCATTCGAACTCCAGACGGGATCGACGGCGAGACTTTCTTTCAACGCCACGCCGGCAAGGGCGTATCGGCGCTGATCGACGCGGTTACCGTCAAGGGCGACCGCAAGCCCTACCTCGTGTTTAACACCCTCGAGAGCTTGGTGGCCGCCGCCCAGTGGGGCGCGACGGAGCTGCATCCCTGGAACTGCGCGCCGAACGAACCGGAGATCCCCGGACGCCTCGTGTTCGACCTCGATCCGGGCCCTGACGTTGACTTCGACGCCGTGGTGGAAGCTGCGCGGGAGATCCGCGACCGCCTCGAAGCGCTGGGCCTGACGCCTTTCTGCAAGACGACGGGCGGCAAAGGCCTCCATGTCGTTACGCCCGTGAAGGCCGAGGGCGTGGAGTGGGACGCAGCCAAGGCGTTCGCCCGCGAGGTCTGCGCCCGCATGGCCGCCGACAGCCCCGACCGCTACCTGATCAGCATGGCCAAGAAGGATCGCGGCGGCCGTATCTTTCTTGACTATCTGCGCAATGACCGGATGAGCACCGCCGTCGCGCCGATGTCCCCCCGGGCCCGTCCGGGCGCGCCGGTGTCCTGGCCTTTGAACTGGACGCAGGTTCGCAAAGGTCTTGATCCGTCGCGGTTTAACCTGGCTACGGCGCCGGACCTCCTCAAAGATCTGGACGCTTGGGACGCCTATTCGGACAGCGATCGCAGCCTGGTGCAGGCGATCCGCAAACTGGAAAAGGCGAAACCCTAGCTGGCCTTCTTGCGCACCGGCTTGGAAGCCTTGCTCCGCACCGTTTTGCGAGGCTTGGGCGCATCACCCAAACTGCGGCGCAGCGCCTCCATCAGATCCACGACATTGGTCTCTTCCGGGGCCTCGACCGTGATCTGGCGGCTCTTGCCTTTGCGCTTCTCGGCAATCAGGTCGCGCAGCGCGTCCTCGTAGCGATCATTGAACTGTTCGGGATCGAAGGGCCCCTCTTTCTGCTCGATGATCTTCTGGGCGATCTGGATCATGGCCGCGTCGGCCTTGAGATCGGGGATGTCATCGAAGTAGTCGGCTGCGTCCCGCACCTCCCGGTGCGTGCGAAGGCTCCAGGCCACCATGCCGTTGTCGCGCGGCTCGATCGCCAGGAGGCGCTCACGCTGGTGCATGACGACGCGGCCAAGCGCAACCTGACCTTCCTTGCGCATCGCCTCGCGGATCACAGCATAGGCCTCAGCGGCCAGCTTGCCGTCGGGTACGAGGAAATAGGGGTTGTCCCAATACAGACGGTCGATCTCGGCGGCCGAGACAAAACGCTCGATGTCAATCGTGCGGGTGCTCTCCAGCCGGACGCTGTCGATCTCGTCCTGGGTGACGACCACGTACTTGTCCTTTTCGTAGGCGTAGCCCTTGACGATATCGGCGCGCTCGATCGGGCCAAGGTCCGGGTCCGTCGGGACCATCCGGATCCGGTTATGCGTGGTCTTGTGCAGCATGTTGAAGCGCACATCGCCTTGGGAGTCGGTGGCGGTGAAAAGCGCGACGGGACATGTCACAAGCGACAGACGCAGATGCCCCTGCCAGGTAGGTCGACCGGCGGCCATGAGCATTCCTCCCAAATAATAGGGGTCAAACGGAAGGTCTGAGCTCCGCGTTCCGGAGATCGTCGCGGCATGAGGCCTGCGCGGCCTCCAGAAAGCGGATCACGGCCAGTTCGAAGGCGCGCGCAGACCGACCTGGCTTCAGCGGCAACGCGCCCTGTTCATAGGCCTCCAGCACAAGTGGATGAATATACGAGCCGCGACACACGGCGGCCGTGTTACCCAAGAGGCCGGCGACGGCCTTCACACACGCGGCGACGTTCCGTTTGGCTTCGGACGCGCTGGCGGCGCGGGGGCGCTGACACAGCGCGCGGGCGGCGCCCAGCGTGCCAGCCCAGGTACGAAAATCCTTGGCCGAGAAGTTCTCCCCCATCGCCTCCCGGATGTAGGCGTTCACGTCAGCGGATTCGACCGACCGGCGCACGCCCTCCACGTCGAAGTACTGGAACAGGCGCTGGCCGGGAATGTCCCGACAGGCTTTCACAATGCGGGCCAACCGGCGGTCACGGAACCCGGTCTTGTGCGTCTTGCCGCTCTTGCCCTTGAATTCGAACGTGCCGCCAACGCCCGTGAGAATGGCGTGCCGATCTCGCAGGGTTGTCAGACCGAAGCTCTTGTTTTCTCTGACATAGACCTCGTTGCCAACCCGGATCAGAGTCAGCTCCATCAACCGCACGACAGCGGCGATGACCTTCTCGCGCGGCAGGTCGCGTCGCCTCAGGTCCTTCTCGATCCGCGCGCGAAGGCGAGGCAGCGCGCGGCCGAACGCAATCATGCGCTCGAACTTCGTCCCGTCTCGATCATGTCGCCAAGCCTGATGATAGCGATACTGCTTGCGTCCCTTTGCGTCCCGCCCGGTCGCCTGGATATGGCCATTGGCGGCCGGGCAGATCCATACCTCGGTCCAGGCGGGCGGGATCGCCAACGCTTGGATCCGCGCCAACACATCGGGATCCTTCAGCCGTTTTCCGTCAACGCCGAAGTACCGCCAGCCATCGGCCGCTAGTGATCGACGGACGCCGGGGTCATCGTCGTTCACATAGACTAAGGTCGCATCGATCGACCTCTCGAAAGCGGTGTCCTTGGGCATCGTGCTGCTCCGCACTTTCTTGAGGAAGCCAGGACCGAGCGAACGGTTCCGCAACTTTAAGAGGCCCGCGCCCACGTCCGATCTCAGACCAGCCGCGTATTACGAGCGTCACCTCGCCGGAGGGCTCATATGAAAGCCGCCAAGCGCCCCAAGGCCACTATGCCCGACAAGACCTGCGCGGCTTGCGGCCGCCCCTTCTCGTGGCGACGAAAGTGGGCGCGCGACTGGGATCAGGTGAAGACCTGCTCCGATCGCTGCAAGGGCGCGCTTCGCAGCGGGCGCGCGGCGACGGCCCCCTGAGCGCCAGGACTACTCGGCGGCGTAGACCAGCGGGTGAGTGTGGGCCCAGAGGTGGGCGCGATAGGTGTCGAAGCACTGCTCCCCGCAGATCAGGCGCATCAACGCGCCCTCAGCGATGAAGCGTGCGCGGGACGGGTCTTCCTCCACGAGCGGAACCAGCGCCTCGGCGTTCCAAGCCTTGGAATGCTCAACATCGAGCTGGGCATGGAGAGCGAAGTACTTTCGCGCCTCAGGCGCGACACCCGCCCGCTTCAGACCAGCGTCGACGCACGCCACCCGTGTCGGCGCGGTCAGCTCCACCACGCCCAAGGCGCCGATCGAGTGCCAGACATAGCGTCGCGTCGTCGCAAACGCGGTCATGGTGTTCGCCAAGCACAGCGACTGCCACAGGGTTGCATCGATCGTCGGTGTCAGGCCTAGCATAGACGTAGTGCGTGTCAGCATGGGTCCGTGCATGCCTCGCGCGCTGCCTCGCCCCATCTCGTCCCAATAGTTTCGCGCCAGCTCGAGCTTAGCGCGATCAGGGACCTTCACCTGGGTCATAGCCACCAGGTCGTCAAAGCCCGCTTCTCCGGCGGCCTCCTGCGTCAGGAACCACTTCAGGTCTTCAAGTGTGGCCTGGCTCTCCAACCAATCGAACAGCGGATCCCACTGACCAGGACCATGATCTTTTAAGGCTTCGAACCACGCGACAAACTCCTGAGCGCCCGTCGGGGTCTGCTCGACCAGCGGCGCGATGTGACTGCGGAACGCTTCGATGAAAGCACCTTCCGCCTCGCGCATCTGATGCTCGCGCTCGAGATCGCGCCGCCATTCGTGGCTGGGAGCAGCAGGCGCCAAGCGCGCGTGGTTCCAGTGGGCCAACGCGCGGTGAAGCGCTTCGGCGTCCGGAAACTGAGCACTGAAAGCGCCCAAACGAGAAAGACGTTCGCCACCGTGCAAGGTGCGCACTCCTAGATTCTTTGGGGAGAAAGGGCCGGTCTTGCGACCGGCCCGATAGATGACGCTTAGCGTTCAGCGCCACCGTCGTCGGTGCGACCGGGCTCGATCGCACCGGTGTCCACACCGCCAGTCGAGCCATTGGTCAGGTCGTCTTCGCCGGCGCGGTCAGCGCCTTGATCGCCACGGCGCTCGCGGTCGGCTTGCTGGTTCTGTTGGCCGGGCTGGGTCTGCTGACGATCGTCCTGCTGCTGTTGCGGCTGGCGCGTCTCACCCTGCTGATTTTGCTGACCCGCCTGCTGACGTTGGGCGTCGTTCGCCTGTTGCGGCATGCGTTCCGGGTTGTTCGGGGTCTCACCCATGGTCGTCGTCCCTTTTTCGATTGGCCGCACCGTGGATCGGTTGGCAGGGTGACAACGGGCGGCTTGCATCTCTCGTTCCTGTGTCGGGAGAACGACACCCCGGCGACCGCCTATCGCCGCAAGGCGAAGCCGAATGACACCGTGCGCGGCGCGGCGTAGCTGATCACGCCGTCCGCCGTCTGGCCGACGGCAAGGTTATGGTTCAGCAAGTTTTCGGCGGCCACGTAGATTTCGGTTGCGGACGAGAGCGTCCAACCGACCCGTGCGTCCAACCCAGCGCCGGCCTTCAGACGACGCAGGTTGAGATCGTCTTCGTAGCGCATGCCTTCGTATCGCAGGTCGATATCGACGCTCAGTCGCTCGAGCGGACTCCAAGCTGCCCCGGCGGTCACCGCCCACGCTGGAGCCTGAGCGGGGCGCTTCCCGGTCAACTGCGCTGCAGCGTTCGCGCCATCGACACGCGCGTGGGTCCAGGAGGCTGCGGCGCGCGCAGTCCAGGCGGGGGACAGTTGCACCCTGACATCGCCCTCTAGACCATAGGCGTTTATCTCGCCGACATTGCGCCGCTGGCGTAGCACCCCGCCCGTCGGGATAAAGCCGGCGACCGGAAAAGTCCCAGGCCCGACCCCGATGGTCACGTTCGTCACGGGATCCCGCACCTGATTGTAGAAGACGGCAAGGTTCCATTGCAGGGCGCCCTCGCCCGTCAGGCCGGCCTCGACGCCGTGGAGGGTTTCCGGCTTCAGCGCCGCATTGGCCTCGGTGACGTCGTTGCCGACCCGGAAGGGACGGTGCAGTTCGTTCAAGGTCGGAGGCCGGAAACCGGCATAGGCCGCCGCACGCCACCAGATCTCGCCATGGAGCCGCTGGCGCAGCCCGGCGCGGGCGGTGGGCGTAACGCCCAAAGCATCCTCGATAGGCGCATCCAGGGTCGCGGTCGTTGTCAGAGGGTCGCGCTCGCGCCGCACGCCAGCGTAGGACCGCCAGCCATCCAGGCGCGCGCCGAAGATAAATGCGCGGTCTTCGCTCACTTGCGAGGCCTCGCCGTAGAGGCCGCCCACCAGCGTGCGCCCGCCGGCCTGGCGTAACCGCGTGAAGGCGCCGGACTGATAACGGAAGCGCTCATTGACCCGCCCTTCGGCGGTGCGGACGTCGCCGCCCAACTCCCAGCTCCAATCACCCTCTTGCCCCTGCCAAGCGGCGTTGAGGCCATACCCTGTGGCCGGGGTCGAAAACTGGTCGTTGGCGGGCGTTGTCGAGATTCGGCCGGCCGCGACGGCGACGGACGTGTTCTCAAGGTCGCTGCGTCGCGCCCAGGCTTGAACTCGCCAAACCTCGGTCGCCGCGGTGACCGTCAAAGAGCCGCCCGTAGCGTTCGAGCGAGCGCCTACGAGGCCCGCGTCCCGCCGCTCCTGAAATACGCTAGCGCGGATCGCCCAGCGTACGGCGCCGCCCGCCCCTTGCGCCCTGACTGCGACAGACCGATCGTCCAAGGTCGTGGGCGTATCAGCCGAGCCCCGTCGCTCACCGCGAACCGGATAGTATCCGTCAGTGCGCGAGCCGCTGGCCGTCAGCAAGAGATGATCGGTCCCGAAGGTCGCCGCGCCGCGCCAGCTGTCGCGCGCGCCGATCTGGGCGGTGAAGCTCGAAAGGCCGCCGCCCGCCGCCCGTTCGCGCAGCGCCACCACGCCCGTCAGCGCGCCTGCGCCATAGGGGCCAGCGCCTGCGCCGCGCACGATGGTCGCGCCGGACAGGCCCTCGCCCGGCAAGGCGGTCCAGATCACCCACCCGCCGAACGGATCGTTCTGAGGCGCGCCATCCAGCGTGACCAAGGCCCTGCCGGCGCCCGATGGCGCCACGCCGCGCAGCGAGATTCCCTGGATCGTTGGATTGGCGGCGTCGCTGCCGGTCCTGCGGAACAGCGAGACACCTGGCGTTGTTTTCAACGCCGCATCGAGCCTCGCCGAGGCGCCCAGCGCCTGGGCGTCATAGCGCGCGGTCGAAAACGCCTCCTGCCCCGAAAGCGGCGGCAAGCGGGGCGCTTCGACCACGACGAGAGCAACCGGAGTTGGCGGGGCGTCTAGCGTCACGGGTTACTCTCTTCAGCGCTGGAAGTGCGGGCGGTTACGACTGTAGGACGCGTGGGAGCGGGTCAAGGCGCCGCTGCCTCCAAACCAAGCCGGCCGTTGTGGCGGCGACGGCTTGAACTAAGCTGGGCGACATGAGTCGTGCCCCCACTGAACCCCAGCAGGCCCGCCTGAAGATGGCGGATATCGCCAAGCTGGCGGGGGTGTCGACCTCGACGGTCTCGAGGGCCCTGGCGGGCAACCCCTCCATTCCCCAGACGCTGCGCGATCAGATCACTGAGCTCGCCCGCACGCACGGCTATGTGATCAACCAGTCGGCGCGGAGCTTACGTCTCCAGAAAACCCATACAATCGGCCTTATCGTCCCCCTGGGCCACGAGCGCGACCAGCTGATCAGCGATCCATTCTTCCTGGAGATGATTGGCCGTCTCGCCGATGAGATCACCGGCCGCGGCTACGAGGTGCTGCTCAACAAGGTCGTGGCGCCCCGCGCCGATTGGTTGCGGCGGATCGTGCAGTCCCACCGCTCTGACGGCCTTCTGATCATCGGCCAAAGCGACCAGCATGACGCCTTGAACGCGCTGGCCGACACCTATCGGCCGCTGGTCGTGTGGGGCGGCGACCTCCCGGAACGCCGCTACTGCACCGTCGGCTCAGACAATATCGCCGGCGCGAGGCTGGCCACCCAGCACATGATCGCTCAGGGTCGACGACGGATCGCCTTTCTGGGTCCGCCTGGGGCGCCCGAGGTCGAGCTGCGGCGAGAAGGCTATCTCCAAGCCCTGAACGAGGCGGGCCTTAGCCCTTCGCCCGAGCTGTGCGCTCCGGCCCACTTCACGGTGGAGTCGGTCGAGCCCTCGGTGCGCGCGCTGATCGACAGCGGCGCGGAATTCGACGGTGTTCTGGCGGCGTCCGACGTGATCGCTGTCACGGCGATCAACACCCTGAACGCTGCGGGCCGATCGGTCCCGACCGAGGTTTCCGTGGTCGGTTTCGATGACATCAGCCTGGCGCGCTACAGCGCCCCGCCTCTCACCACGGTTCGCCAGGATCTGGCCAAGGGCGCGAGCGCCATGGTGGATCTTCTGTTCCGCCGGATTTCCGGCGCCCCGACAGAGTCAGTCTTCATGCCGCCCGAGCTGGTCGTGCGTGGCACGTCGATCCCGGAAGCGTAACTGTTGCCAATTTAACGCAATCGATTGCGAAAATGAGGCGGCGCTGATTTTCCATCTTCGCAATCGATTGCGAAGACACCAGTCTCACGCTCGAAGCCCCCGCCATAAGAAGCGAGGGCGCATGAGGAGGAAGATATGAACCGGCAAAAGTCCCGCCTGCTCGTCGGCGCCGCGGTGCTCGCCATTCTGCCGCTATCGGCTCATGCCCAACAAAACGGCAAGACCAACGACCAGGACGTCCTCGAGCTCGACTCGGTCGTCATCACCGCCTCGCGCGATGGCGCGACCAAGATGAACTCGTCCATCTCCGTCAGCGCGCTGTCGGCCGACCAGATCCTGGCCCAGGCCCCGCGCTCGACCGCTGAGATCTTCCGGGGCCTGCCCGGCGTACGATCGGAGGCCACCGGCGGCGACGGCAACGCCAACATCGCCGTGCGCGGCCTCCCGGTGGCCTCGGGCGGCGCCAAGTTCCTGCAGCTGCAGGAAGACGGCCTGCCCGTGATGGAGTTCGGCGACATCGCGTTCGGCAACGCCGACATCTTCCTGCGCGCCGACCAGAACGTCTCACGCATCGAGTCGGTGCGGGGCGGTTCGTCCTCGACCTTCGCCTCCAACTCGCCCGGCGGCGTGATCAACTTCATCAGCAAGACCGGTGACGTCGAGGGCGGCGAGATCGCCCTGACCAAGGGTCTCGGCTACGACCACACGCGCCTGGACTTCGACTACGGCGCGCCGCTCAGCGACACACTGCGCTTCCATGTCGGCGGCTTCTATCGCGAAGGCGAAGGTGCACGGAAGTCGGGGTACACGTCTGAAAAGGGCGGCCAGATCAAGGCCAACCTGACCAAGGACTTCGAGAACGGCTTTATCCGCCTGAACGTCAAGTATCTGAACGATCGCGCGGTGGGCTATCTGCCGATGCCGACGCGGGTGACCGGGTCGAACAGCGATCCCGACATCGGCTCATTCGCCGGCTATGACATCGGGCGGGATGACCTGCAGTCGATCTATCTGGCCCGCAATCCGGGCCTGGACGGCGACGGCAATCGTCGGAGCAGTAAGGTCTCCGACGGCATGCACCCCGACACCCTGCAGTTCGGCGCCGAGGCCAAGTTCGATATCGGCGGCTGGAAGATCGAAGATCGCTTCAAGGTCGCCAAGACGTCCGGACGCTTTGTCGCCCCCTTCCCCGCCGAGGTTCTCTCGGCCCAGGCCCTGGCGACCTCGATCGGCGGCGCGGGCGCGACTCTGCGCTACGCCAACGGCCCCGGCGCCGGTCAGGCGATCACCTCGCCCGCCAGCCTGAACGGCAATGGCCTAGCGATGCGCATCCACATGTTCGACGTCGAGATCAACGACTTCGGCAACGCCATGAACGACCTGAAGCTGTCGCGTAGCTTCGACACGGGCGCTGCGGTGATCGATCTGACGGTGGGCTACTACAAGTCGCGCCAGACCATCGCCATGGACTGGCTGTGGAACACCTTCGTCTCGGAAGTGAAGGGCGACAACGCCGCCCTGCTGGACGTCTATAACAGCGCCGGAACCAAGCTGACCCAGACGGGCCTGGCCGCCTATGGCGTGCCGCTGTGGGGCAACTGCTGCACCCGCCGCTACGACGTCACCTACGACATCGACGCGCCGTATCTGAGCCTGTCGAGCCGCGTCGGCGCTCTGAGCCTGGACGCCAGCCTCCGTCGCGACGAGGGCAAGGCCCGCGGCCTCTATGCCGGCGCCAAGCAGGCCACGGTGGACGTCAATGGCGACGGCGTGATCCAGACCGTCGAGCAGAGCGTCTCGGTGATCGACAACGCCAACGCCTCGCCGGTCAACTACGACTGGGGCTACACCTCCTGGTCGCTGGGCGCGAACTACCAGTTCAATCCCGACGTCGCCGCCTTCGCCCGCGTCAGCCGCGGCGGCCGGGCCAACGCCGACCGCCTGCTGTTCGGCAAGGTCCGCGCCGACGGCACGGTGTCCAAGGAGGACGCCGTCGACATGGTCGACCAGGTCGAGGGCGGCCTGAAGTATCGCCGCGCCGGCTTTGGTCTGTTCGCCACCGCGTTCTGGGCCCGCACCCAGGAGCAGAACTTCGAGGCCACCAGCCAGAAGTTCTTCGACCGCACCTACAAGGCCAAGGGCATCGAACTGGAGGCCAGCTACCGGATCGGCGATGTCTCCGTCACCGGCGGCGCCACCTATACCGATGCGGTTATCGACAAGGACGCCCTGACGCCCGCCGTCGTCGGCAACACGCCGCGTCGCCAGGCCAAGTGGGTCTACCAGTTCGCCCCGACCTGGACGATCAATGATAAGGCCACGATCGGCGCCAGCGTCATCGGCACCACCAAGGCCTACGCCCAGGACGACAACCAGCTGATCTTCCCGGCCTACGCCCAGGTGAACGCCTTCGCTGAGTACAAGCTGGCCGAGACCCTGTCGCTGTCGGTCAACGCCAACAACCTGTTCGACAAGGTCGGCCTGACCGAGGCCGAGGAAGGCGCGATCACGGGAGGCTCGGTCAATGCGATCCGCGCCCGCTCGATCAACGGCCGCACCGTCACGGCGACGCTTCGGTACAGCTTCTAGTCCCCATCGCCGGCGGGTTTCCTGCCCCGCCGGCGCCTCGGCCTCGCCAGAGCGCGCCCCACGCCCTGGCGAGGCCACTCCTTCGCGAGCGTCTCGGCATGATTTCCACCGCCACGACCCCCACGTCCCATAGCGACGCCGTCCAGGCCCGGTTCGCGGCGCTTTGGCCGATCATCGAAGCGCGGTTCACCAAGGTCTATGGGCAGGACGCTCGCAGTCCGGCTGTTCTCGAGCGCTTGCAGAAGCGCCTTCTCGACGCGGCCCATTCCCGGCCCGAACCATTGCGGGCGCTCGATGCGGCGCGGGCGGCGGATCCGACCTGGCTGCACGCTTCGGGTCAGAGCACCTACACCTTCTACGTCGACCGGTTCGCCGGCGACCTCAACGGCGTGCGCGGCAAGCTGGACTACCTGTCTGAGCTGGGCGTGCGCTGGCTTCACCCGCTGCCGCTCCTGGAACCGCGCCCCGGCGACAGTGACGGCGGCTTCGCGGTCGCCGACTACCGCAAGGTCGATCCGCGCCTGGGCACGATCGACGACCTGGAAGCCCTCGCGGGCGACCTGCGCCAGCGCGACATGGGCCTGATCCTCGACGTCGTCTGTAACCATACCGCCCGCGAGCATGCCTGGGCGGTCAAGGCCCGCGCGGGCGATCCCGCCTATCGCGATTACTACATCGTGCTGCCGGACGCCCAGAGCGCGGCGGCGCGTGATCGCGAGCTGATCGACGTCTTCCCCGACACCGCGCCCGGCAGCTTCACTTACGACGCGGAGATGGGCGGCTATGTCTGGACCACCTTCTACCCGTTCCAGTGGGACCTGAACTACGCCAACCCCGCCGTCTTCGCCGAGATGCTGGACGTGCTGATCTTCCTGGCGGCCAAGGGCGCGCAAGGCTTCCGGCTCGACAGCGCCCCGTTCCTCTGGAAACAGGCGGGCACCACCTGCCGCAACCTTCCGCAGACCTACGACATCGTCGAGGCCTGGCGCGCGGCCCTGTCGATCGTCGCGCCGGGCGTCGTGCTGCTGGCCGAGGCGATCGAGAGCGTCGAGGATGTCCTGCCGTTCTTCGGCGGCGAAGCCCCCGGCTGCAATCTCGCCTACAACAACGTGGTCATGACGGCCCTCTGGGCGGCGCTGGCGGACGGCGACGCTTCTATCGCGCGGCGCTGTCTGGCGGTCGCCTCGCGCAAGCCAGCCCAAGGGGCTTGGCTGAACTATGTCCGGTGCCATGACGATCTGATCTGGAACGCGCTGGCCGGATACGCCTCGCCTGCCGATCTGCGGCGATGGTCGAACGCCTACGGCCGTGGCGAAAGCTTCTCGCGCGGACGTGCCTTCCAGACCGCTAAAGGCGGCGTTCCGTCGACCAACGGCATGGCCGCCGCGCTGGCGGGCCTGACGGCGGACGCCGATGGCGACAGCCTCGGCGCCCGGCGGCTCATCCTCCTGTACGGCATCATCTACGCGCTGGATGGCTGGCCGCTGATCTACATGGGCGACGAGATCGGGCTCGATAACGACGAGGCCTATCAGGACGACCCGTTGCGCGCCGGCGACGGACGCTGGCTGCACCGCCCGCAGATGAACTGGTCGCTGGCCGAGCGTCGACACGAGACGGGCGCGCTGCAGGCCGAGTTGTTCGCCGCCTTCGCCAGGCTGAGCCGGCGCGCGCAAGGGCTGGCGGCGTTCGGCGTGGCCGGTCCGGCCCGTCCGATCACGGTCTCGGCGCCGGCGGTCCTGGCCTTCGTGCGTGACGAGGGCGCACGGCCGTTCCTGTGCCTCGCCAACCTCTCCGACGCGCCGCAAGAGGTCGACCTTCCCTCGGCGTTCGTCCAAGAGGCCGAGGACGTGCTCGACGACGGCCCCGCGCCCACCGGGCGGGTCCGCCTGCCGCCTTATGGCCTCCGGTGGCTGGTCGCCCGATGAGCCGGATCGCTGCGATCGAGCTGGGCGGCACCAAGGTGATGGTCGCCTTCGGATCGGGACCGCACGACCTGTCGCCGCCCCTCCGTATCCCCACCACGACGCCGGCCGAGACCCTGGCGCGGATCGAGGACGCCCTCGCCGCCGAGCAGGGTCGTTTCGACGCGATCGGCGTCGCCAGTTTCGGTCCCATCCGCCTGGATCCGGCCGCGCCGGACTGGGGCCACATCCTTAAGACTCCCAAATCCGGCTGGTCGCACGCCGACGTGGCGCCACGCCTTGTTCGGCGCTTCGACCGACCGCTGGCCCTCGACACCGACGTCAATGGCGCGGCGCTGGCCGAGGGCCTCTGGGGCGCGGCCAGGGGACTTGAGGACTATGCCTATGTCACGGTCGGGACCGGGGTCGGTGTTGGCCTCGTCGTCAACGGCGCGCCGACCCACGGCCTGCTACATCCCGAGGCCGGCCATATCCTGGTCCGGCGGGACGCGACCCGCGATCCGTTCGCCGGCTGCTGCCCGTTCCATGGCGATTGCCTGGAAGGCCTGATCAGCGGGCCGGCCCTAGCCGCTCGGGCTGGCGCGCCCGGCGAGTCTCTGTCGAGCCACGATCCGGTCTGGGCGCTGGCCGCCGACTATCTGGCTCAACTCGTCGCCAACCTCGCCTTGATCGCCTCGCCCCGTCGCGTGATCATCGGCGGCGGCGTCGGGGGCAATTCGCAGCTGTTGGCGCAGACGCGGACGCAGCTGCAGACGCGCCTGGCCGGCTACCTCGCGCCGCTTGAAACCCGCGCCCAGATCGACGCTTTCGTCGCGCCCCCAGGCCTTGGCGCAAACTCAGGCCTGCTCGGCGCGGTGGCGCTGGCCCTTCGACACGACGCCAGGAGCTGACGCCATGACCCAGACTGTTTCCGATGCGTCGCGCGATCCGCGCCTTATCCGCATCCTGACCTATCTCATGTTCATGATGTTCGCGATGACCACCGACTCGGTCGGCGTCATCATTCCGCACGTCATCAAGACCTTCGATCTGGGCATGGCCGCAGCCGGATCGTTCCACTACGCCAGCATGACCGGGATCGCGCTGGGCGGGGTCTGCCTGGGCTTTCTGGCCGACCGGCTCGGTCGCAAGGCGACGATCGTGCTGGGGCTTGTGGCTTTCGCCGTGACGGCCTTCCTGTTCGCGGTCGGCAAGGATTTCGGTTTCTTCGTCGCCCTGCTCTTCCTGTCGGGCCTGGCGATCGGCGTCTTCAAGACCGGGGCCCTCGCCCTGATCGGCGACATCTCGTCCTCGACCCGCGCTCACACGGCGACCATGAACATGGTCGAGGGCTTCTTTGGACTCGGCGCCATCATCGGGCCGGCCATCGTCACCGCGCTCCTGGCCCAGGGCGCGTCCTGGAAATGGCTATACGTGATCGCCGGTGTGCTGTGCGTGCTGCTGATCATCGCCGCACTGAACGTGCGCTATCCGCAGACCCCGCCGGCCGCGCAGCAGAAGCTGGATCCCCGGGTGACCCTGGCCATGTTCGGCAACCCTTATGCCTTGGCCTTCAGCTTCGCGATCATGCTGTATGTCGGCGTCGAGACGGCGATCTATGTCTGGATGCCGACCCTGCTGGCTGACTACAAGGGCCCTGCAGTACTGTTGGCGGCCTACGCCCTGTCGGTGTTCTTCATCCTGCGCGCAGCCGGACGTTTCCTCGGTGCCTGGCTGCTCAACCGCCTGTCATGGACGCAGGTGGTGGCGATCTGCAGCGTGGCGATCCTCGTCTGCTTCACCGCAGCCCTAGCCGGCGGACGCGCTGTCGCCGTCTTCAGCCTGCCAATCTCGGGCCTGTTCATGTCGGTGCTGTATCCTACGATCAACTCCAAGGGCATCAGCTGCTTTCCGAAGGCCGAGCATGGCTCGGTCTCGGGCGTGATCCTGTTCTTCACCTGCGTCAGCGCGGTGATCTCCCCGTGGATGATGGGTCTGATCAGCGACCGCTTCGGCGACGCCGCCTACGGCTTCGCCCTCGCAACGGGCCTGGCCGGGCTCCTGGCGGGACTTGCGGTCGTGAACCTTGTCTTCGATCCCAGCCGCCATCGATTGGCCGCGCGTGAAGGCCTCGACTACGCCGAGACATAGCGTGGCGCGACGCCGATCAGACCCATCCTAAAAGTCTGAGGCCCAGCTCTTGAGCGCGAGGCTGGCGTCATATCCACGCGTGCGTAATACGCGGTCGTCGCCAAGGCGCCCTCCGCCAAAACACGCGCGCCGTCACGCACGCGCCAAGCGAGTAATGGCCGCGAACAGCGCCTCAGCGCTGATGGGCTTGCCGACGAAGTCATCCATGCCCGCCGCCCGGCATGCGGCGATCTCCTCGGGGGCGGCGTTCGCGGTGACGGCGACGATGGGGATAGATCCGCGCGCATCGGCAAACGCTCGAATCCGCTGCGTCGCCGCCAGACCATCCAGCCGCGGCATGTGCACATCCATCAAGATGAGATCGAACCGTCCCGAAGCGGCGGCTTCAACGGCCGCTTCGCCGTCCTCGGCGAACTCATAACGCAACCCCGCCTCATCTAGCAGGATGGCGATCACCCGGCGGTTCAGCGGGTGATCCTCCGCAACCAAGATCAGCGGATCGAAGTTCGCGGCGATCGGCGGCGAGGTCTCGATCGCGTCCGGCCCCGCCGAGAGGATCTCTGGCGCGGCAGCCAGCGGCAGCGTCACGTCAACGATCATGGCCGTACCGCCGGTCGGGGCGGCCTCGGCCCAGATGCGACCACCCATCAGGGTGATCAACTCACGACAGATCGTCAGGCCCAAACCTGTTCCGCCGTGCCGACGCGTGGCGCCGGCATCGGCCTGGACGAAAGGCTCAAAAAGCGTTTCACGCTGATGAGGCTTGATACCTGGTCCACTGTCGATGATCGAGAACAGCAGCCGCCCTGGCTCTGGGCCGCCGATCGCCGAGAGGTGGACCGTGCCGCGATCAGTAAACTTGATCGCATTGCTGACCAGATTGGAGAGAATCTGGCGCAGCCGCTTGGCGTCCGCCATCACGAACGAAGGCAGGTTCGCCACCTCCAAGGTCAAGGTGAGGCCCTTAGCCTCCGCCGCGAAACGCCAGACGTCAGCGACCGCTGACACCGCCTCGCCGGGGGAGATCGCCGCCACGTCCAGCGCCAGCGCGCCCGCCTCTACTGTAGCGAGGTCGAGAACCTCGTTGAGAATCGAGAGGAGCCCCTCGCCAGAGGATTTGATCAACTCGGTCAGTTCCAGCGCATCGGCGGGCAGAGCGCGCTTCGACAGAGCTTCGGCGATCGCGAGAACGCCATTCAATGGCGTCCGCAGCTCATGGCTCATGGTGGCGATGAACCGAGACTTGGCCTGATTGGCATGTTCGGCGACGCGGAGCGCCGCTTGGGCTTCGCTGGTCAGCGCCTGGAGGGTGCGTTTGCGCTCCTCCAGGTCACGACCAAGCGCGCGAAGCTCGTCGACCTGTCCATGAAGGCGCTCGTTAGCCACCCGGAGCGCCGCCTCGACCTGAAGACGCTCGCGGATATCACGGCAAATGCCCACAAACTTGACGGCGCCGCCAACCCGAGCCTCCCCGACCGACAACTCGATCGGCACCGCCGCGCCCGAACGGGTGATCATCGTCAGGGGTCGGGGGCCCACATTGAGGATCCCGCTCTTCCCGGTCAGCAGATACTGCGACACCCGCGCCTGATGGTCCTGATCGTCAGCCCCCATCAACACCGTCAAGGGCTGGCCGATCAGCATTTCTGCTGGCCATTCGCTCAGGGCCGCCGTAGCGCGGTTGGCGTTCTCGATGATCCCCTCAGTGTTAATCACCAAGATGGCGTCAGCGGCGTTGTCGAGAATGGCGTTCAGCCGATCTTGTGCGTCACACCCATGCGCCGTCGACAGACCTGAGGCGCTCGAGAGTGTGATCGCGGCGCCATATCCGCCAGCCGGGTCGCCCCGGGGTGTTGCGGCCAGCGTCATCTCAACCGCGCCTGCTTTAGCCGCAAAGATTGTACGTCCCGCCCGCCCCTCAAGCGCGCCCAAGACCAGGGCTTTCGCCCAGTCCGACGGCACATCAAACTCTTGCTGAAGCACGCAAAGAACGTCCGCCCCGATAGTACTAGGACGCATGCCCAGGCCAGAGAGGCCGGTTACACGCCGCTGAGCATCGACCTCAAGGACGATACACGCGCCACCCTGCCCCTGCGTAAGGATAACTTGAGTATCGGGAGCAATATTCGCGTCCTTGGATTGAATCTCCTTGACCGGCATCACTTCCTCGAATCGTCCTTCGAAGAGAGCGTGACATAGCCGCTATTGGCGAGGGCTATCCCTTCGGCTAGGCGATCCCGAAATTGATTCCTCTCAACCTCCTTCCGTAAAATTCGCGAAATCCTAGCCGATGGGCCAGATGGCGCCACTCGAGAAAGCCCTTACATGCCTTGTGGTTATTGAAGGCGATCAGAGTGATCTGTGTTTAGGTGCGGGTGTTGGACATGAGGGCTGCGGTCGTGAGCCCCGAACCAGTGCGATCGGCCATGCTGACCGCACTGGTCTCAGAAGCGTTGCATACGGATGCGGTCAGCGTTGGGTCCGGGTTCGAGCTCCCTCACGATCGTTGTTTTGACCTGCTCTTGGTCGACCTGGGCGATGCGACTGATCCGCTCGCCGCCATCTCCGAAGCCGCTCGCGTCAAGGCTCGCCACCGGGTGCTGTTCGCCGCGTGGTGTGATCTTGCACTCGCGAGGCTCGCCTATGCTCGTCGATTCAACGGCTTGATCCCCGAGAACGCCAAACAGGAGATGCGCGTGGCGATCCTCCGCCTCGTCATGGCGGGCGGCGAATACTTTCCATGGATCAAAAGACCCGAAGCGCGCGCCTCCGAGCGTCCCTCCATCGCGCGCCTCTCTAAGCGCCAGCGCGAAGTGCTGGGCCATCTGCTCGATGGCAAAACCAACAAGCAGATCGCCGAGGCGCTCGGTATTTCACTCGCTACGGTGAAGCTCCACGTCCAGGGTATTCTTGGCGAGGCTGGCGCGAAAAATCGCACTGAGGCGGTGGTGCGCTTTGGTGGATTGCAAGATCGGACCTAGCCTGTACGCAGGTCGACATGGAACCGCCGGAGGCTTCCAAGACGAGGCATGACCGGCCCACCTTCGAGCGGCCAGCGTTCGCCGTGGGCCTTGAAGGCGATCGCGAAGGCGCGACTAAGCCCCCCTTGTTGAGACTTGCACCTGACATTCGCCGCAGAGGCGTCTCCCTCGGACGCCCTCCGCGCCGCCCTGTAGATCCCAGTCAGTTCGCCCGCGCGCAGATGCGCCGCGCACCACTTTCGCCATCCCATTTTGCGAGCCGCGAATTGCCAGTTGCAGCCCCGCAAGCGCTCCTGTATCGAACGCCCTCCCCCGCCGACGTGATTTGCGTCGACACCCGGATGGCCCGGTGGCGGAGTGGTGACGCAGCGGACTGCAAATCCGTGCACGCCGGTTCGATTCCGGCCCGGGCCTCCACCTCCAAAGCTCTGATTTCTAAAGACAAAAGCTGATCTGCTCGACGCTCACAGCGGAAATTTTCCGCGTGGCGAAGCAGGCGGTTCAGTGCGAGAGGCTTCAACCTCAGCGCTGGCGAAATCCCTAAAACCCTGAAAAGCCATCGTAATTTTCGGCTGATGGCGCTGACTAGAAGCCACAGCGGGCTCTGCATCAGTGGTGCGGTTGGGTGTGCGCCCCTAGAATGCGCCCCTCCTCCACTCTGCGGTTTCAGCGGCGCCGACAATGACCTCCAGAATCCGCAACCGTGCGCTCTTGCGACAAGGTCACTGACCAAATGGCGTGGCGGCATCCAATCGCTGTATCGAGCCTCTTGCCGAAGTGGCCCGGTAAAGCGCGCCCCAATCGTCGGGCGGATTTCAGCCGAAGCGAACGCCTTGACCGCGATATCCTCGCTCTCCAGGACCTCGCAGATCGCGGCGCGAACGCCGCTGCCATCATCGAAAAGATAGACGATGGGATCAGTCGAACTGCGTCCCGCAGGCTTCGACGAATGGCCTCCGCTTCCGCGCGCGCCGGAAGGCCTTGGATCAAGGTGTTGAGATCGGGACCTTCACCGGCTTGGAAGGTGGGAGATAGCCTTGCTCGCTGATGTCGCGGAGCGTACGGGCCGAGATGTCTCCGGTCAGGATCACCACGTCGCCCCTGCGATCGAGCATGCCCCGCGCCTGCCGAGCCAACTCAAGCCCGTTCATCCCGCTTGAAAGCGCAGTTCAACGACTTGGTGCCGCCCCTGCGGTGATTGAAGCACGCAACAAGCGTGATCTTCAGCCTGCCCAGCTCCCCTCCCGACGCCATCGCACAAACCTTGCGAGCCCCTCGGCCAGCTTGACCTTGGGTTTGTAACCACAGAGCGCATGGAGCTTGTCGATGTTGGCGTAGGTGGCGGTGACGTCGCCGGGTTGCATGGGCCGGAAGACCTTGTTGGCCTCGATCCCCAGCGCCGTTTCCAGCGTGGTGATCATGTCCATCAGGCCGACGGGATCGTTGTCGCCGATGTTGTAGACCTCGTGCCCGCCCTTCGCCGGCGGGTTATCGAGAACGCCGAGGATCCCGTCGACGATGTCGTCGATATAGGTGAAGTCGCGGGCCATCTTGCCCTCGCCGTAGACCTCGATCGCCTCCCCCTTCAGCATCTTCTCGGTGAAGCTGAAATAGGCCATGTCCGGACGGCCCCACGGGCCATAGACCGTGAAGAAGCGCAGGCCCGACTGCGGGAAGCCGTAGAGCCTGGCGTAGCTCTGGCTCAGCAGCTCGCACGAGCGTTTGGTCGCGGCGTAAAGGGACACCGGGCTCTCGGCCGGGTCGCTTTCCTTGAAGCCGTCGACGCTCAACGGCCGGTCGCCATAGACGCTGGAGGAGCTGGCGTAGACCAGATGCTCGAGGCCGGCGTGGCGGCAGGCTTCCAGCACCGACAGATGGCCGGCCAGGTTGCTGCGCTCGTAGGCGAACGGGTTCTCGATCGAGTAACGAACGCCGGCCTGGGCGGCCAGATGGATCACCTTCTGGGCGCCGGAGGCCTTCACCAGGTCGGCCAAGGCCTCATGGTCGGCGATGTCCATGCGGAGCATCGTAAAGCCGTTGCGGCCGTCCAGACGCGCCGCGCGGGCCTCCTTGAGAGCCGGGTCGTAGTAGGCGTTGAAGACGTCGACCCCGATCACCGTCTCGCCGCGATCGAGCAGACGGTCGGCCACGTGGTAGCCCACGAAGCCAGCTGCGCCCGTGACGATGATCGGAGACCTGCTCATGCTTAGCCGCGACCGATGGAGGCGTAGGTGAACCCGTGACGGACCATTTCGGCCGGCTTGTAAACGTTGCGCAGGTCGATGACCGTCGGCGATCGCATCAACAGCTTGAGGCGATCCAGGTCGAGCGCCCGGAACTGGTCCCACTCGGTCAGGATCACCAGGGCGTCGGCGCCCTCGGCGGCGTCATAGGCGCCGGTCTTGAACTCGACGCCGGCCAGCATGTGGGCGGCTTCCTTGGCGCCTTCGGGGTCGAAGGCCTGGACCTTGGCGCCCATGGCCTGCAGGGCCGGAAGGATGTCGAGGCTGGGCGCGTCGCGCATGTCGTCGGTATTGGGCTTGAAGGTCACGCCCAGCACGCCGATGGTCTTGCCGCTGAGGTCCGTCGAGCCGATGGCGTCGGCGACCTTCGTGGCCATGGCCTTCTTCCGGGCGGTGTTGACCTCGACCGTGGTCTCGATCAGCCGCGTTGGCGCGCCATACTGCTGGGCGGTCTTGACCAGCGCGATGGTGTCCTTCGGAAAGCAGCTTCCGCCATAGCCGGGGCCAGCGTTCAGGAACTTCGAGCCGATCCGCTTGTCCAGACCGATGCCCTTGGCCACCGACTGGACGTCGGCGCCGACCTTCTCGCAGAGATCGGCCATCTCGTTGATGAAGGTGATCTTCATCGCCAGGAACGCGTTGGCCGCGTACTTGATCAGCTCGCTGGTGCGACGGCCGGTGAAGACGATCGGGGTCTCGTTCAGCGAAAGCGGACGGTAGAGGTCGCGCATCACCGCCTGGGCGCGCTCATCGTCGGTGCCGACGACCACGCGGTCGGGACGCTTGAAGTCCTCGATGGCCGCGCCTTCGCGCAGGAACTCGGGGTTGGACACCACGGCGAACTGGGCGTCGGGGCGGACCTTCTTGATGATCGCCTCGACCTCGTCGCCGGTGCCCACCGGCACGGTCGACTTGGTCACCACCACGGTGAAGCCGTCGATCAGGCCGGCGATCTCTTCGGCCGCCGCATAGACGTACGACAGATCCGCATGGCCATCGCCGCGACGGGTCGGCGTGCCCACGGCGATGAACACCGCGTCGGCGTCCTTGATCGCCTGCGCGCCGTCCAGCGTGAAGAACAGTCGGCCTTCGCGCACGTTGCGGGCGACCAGATCATCCAGCCCCGGCTCGAAGATCGGGATCTCGCCCTTCTCCAGGCGCTCGATCTTGCTCGGATCCTTGTCGATGCACGTCACCACGTGCCCGAAGTCGGCGAAGCACGCTCCCGACACCAGGCCCACATAGCCCGTACCAATCATCGCTACGCGCATATTTTCCCTATCGCGCTCGCTGCCCGATCAAACGGGGCATACAGGTTGAACTGAAGACCGTTCACGTGCGGCCTTGAACAATCTGGGCCTGACTACTCGGTTGGAGTGACGCCGTCACGACGGATATTGGCTGGACGTCCATCATGGAGAACGGGACAAACGATCGTCAAACTGGTTCGAGGTAACCTCATTGGCGCTATCGCCACGGATTGGCTGCAAATAGGTCACCTGACCACCTTTCCGCACAAACCTGAGCCCCCAGGCTACCAAATGTTCTTCGCTCAAAAGCGAATGATCATTAAAGGCTAGTCGCAATGACTCTCTACGAAGAGAGCAAGACTGCAAGTGTGGGGACATAACTTGGCTTCGATTTATCCCGTCATCCTGTGCGGTGGCTCTGGCACGCGCCTATGGCCCGCTTCGCGCAGCGACCAACCCAAACAGTTCCTGAAGCTGGTCGGCGATCGCTCCTCTTTTCAGGAGACCGTGCTACGGGTGAGGGATCTCGCCGGCGTCGCCGAGATCGTTATCGTCACCGGCGAGGCGATGATTGAGTTCGTCGCTCAACAAACCGATGAGCTCGGCGCCTGGGTCACCATCTTGGTCGAACCGGAAGCGCGAGACAGCGGGCCAGCCGTCGCAGCCGCCGCGGCCTACGTTCACGCGAAAGACCCCGCCGGAGTGGTACTGATGCTCGCCGCTGACCACCACATCTCAGAGCCGCAAATTTTTGGCGCAGCCGCCCTCACCGCCGCAAAGGCGGCGCAGAGCGACCTGATCGTCACCTTCGGCGTTCGGCCGACCGTGCCGGCTACAGGGTTTGGCTATATCCGGCCCGGCGCTGCGTTGCTCGATGGCTCCGTGCATGAAGTGGCCGCCTTCGTGGAAAAGCCCGATCAGGCGACGGCCGAGCGCTATCTCTTGGAGGGTTATCTCTGGAACAGCGGTAACTTCGCTTTCAAAGCCGCGACTTTGCTCGACGAGTTTGCGGCGTTCGAACCTACGGTGGCCGCCGCAGCCAAGGCCTCTATCGCCGAGATGACGCTGGAATTGGGGGTTGGGCGACTGCAGCCAAACGCGTTTGGTCAGGCCAAAAAAATCTCGCTCGACTATGCGGTCATGGAGCGCACCTCAAAGGCGGCGGTGGTTCCGGCGACTTTCGCCTGGTCAGACCTTGGCGCCTGGGATGCGATCTGGGAGGCATCAAGCCGAGACGACGAAGGCAACGCGCAGGTGGGCGATGTCGACCTTCGCGGAACGTCAAACGTCCTGGTGCGCTCGACAGGTCCCTATATTGGCGTCATCGGCGTCAGCGACATCGTCGTGATCGCCGAGCCTGATGCCGTTCTAGTCTGTCATCGCAAGGACAGCCAGAAGGTCAAAGCCCTGGTGGACGGGCTAAAGGCCAAAGGACGCGCAATTGGCTCCAGGAGAAGCATAGCCACCAACGGCGCCGAAGCTTTGGTATCGACGGCCAAGTTCTGTGTCGATCTGCAGCGGGCGCTGGCGGGCGAGATCATCGACTTTACGCCCTCAACCTTGCAGCTACTCGAGGGCACGATTGAAATCGAGGGGGAGCTCTACGCCCCAGGTACGATCCTGCAGCTTGAGACCAGTGGAGTTGCTCGGGTCATTTCCATGGCGACGCTCTTGGTGACCACAGCGCGGTGATGCGCACCACGCAGCACTGAGGCGCTTTTAAAATTGGAGGAAGCCTCGACCGAGCGCGCGGCCTCCGCCCTCTGCGTTCAGATCTCCTGATTATACTTGCCGACCCGGTCGCCGAGGCGCGGCTTGACCTCTTGTCGGAACAGGGCGCGCATGTCGTCTTCGGACTGGGTGCTCTCGACGACGACCACGACTTCCGGCTTGTTCGACGAGGCGCGGGCCAGGACCCAGGAGCCATCCTCCAGGTGGACGCGCACGCCGTTGACCGTGATCACCTCGGTGATCTTGCGGCCAAGGATCGAGCCGCCGGCGGCGAACAGGTCTTCGTACTCCTTCACAACGTCGGCCACGACGCCGTACTTCACCTCGTCGCCGCAGTGCGGGCTCATGGTCAGCGAGGTGAAGGCCACCGGCAGCGCCTTGCGCATGTCCGACAGCTTCACGCCGGGATTACGGTCCAGCATGGCCAGGATGGCCGCAGCGGCGGTGAGGCCGCAGTCGTAGCCGTAGCCGAGCGCGCCGTTCATGAAGAAGTGGCCGCTCTTCTCGAAGCCAGCCAGGGCGCCCAGCTCGGCGCTCTTGCGCTTGATGTAGCTGTGGCCGGTCTTCCAGTAGACCACCTCGCAGCCGTGGGCCTTGAGGATGGGGTCGGTCGCGTAGAGGCCGGTGGACTTCACATCCACGACAAAGGTCGCGCCGGGGTTCAGCGGAGCCAGATCCCGCGCCAGCATCAGGCCGATCTTGTCGGCGAAGATCTCCTCGCCCTCGTCATCGACCACGCCGCAGCGGTCGCCGTCGCCGTCGAAGCCGAACGCCAGGTCCGCGCCGGTCTCGCGAACGGCGTGGGCCATCGCGTGCAGCATCTCGGCGTCTTCGGGGTTGGGGTTGTACTTGGGGAAGGTGAAGTCGAGGTCGGTGTCCATCGGAACGACTTCGGCGACGCCCATCTTCTGCAGGGCCTCGACCACGAAGGCGCCGGCCGTGCCGTTGCCGCAGGCGGCGATCACCTTCAGGGGGCGCGTGACGCTGGCGCGCTTGGCGACGTCGTCGATATAGCGCTGAGCCTGGCCCTGCACCCGGACCAGCTTGCCGCCGTCGCGCTCGACGAACCGGGCGTTCAGCACGATGTCCTTCAGGCGGCTCATCTCGTCGGGGCCGAAGGTCAGCGGCTTCTGGGCGCCCATCTTTACGCCGGTCCAGCCGTTCTCGTTGTGGCTGGCGGTGACCATCGCGACGCACGGGATGTCGAGGTCGAACTGGGCGTGATAGGCGGTGGGCGAAAGGGCGAGGCCGATGTCATGCACTTCGCAGCCGGCGCTGATCAGGCCCAGGATCAGGGCGTTCTTGATCGAGGACGAGTATGAGCGGAAGTCGTGGCCGACCACGATCTTCGATTGGCCCAGCTCGTGGATATAGGTCCCAAGACCCAGGCCCAGCGCCTGCACGCCCAACAGGTTGATCTCCGGGCCAAACAGCCAGCGCGCATCGTACTCGCGAAAGCCGGTCGGCTTGACCAGGGCTTCGTTCTCATAAGCGGCGGTATTGGGAACCAGATCGGCGCGCGGCGCGGAGAACATTGAAGGCTCGCTTTGTCAGGAGATGGCGCGAAGTAGCATCCGGCAAAGTCGAAGCTCGCCGGGCGCAAAACAGGAAAAATGTCGCCTTTAGTAAGCGTTCTCGGCCATCAGCAGACGCGGCACGGTCATCAGCAAGATCTTGACGTCGCCGCCGAGAGTGCAGCGCTCGATGTATTCGTTATCCGCATCGATGCGGGCGGCCATGGCTTCGACCGCGCTGGTGCCGCCGCGAAGGCCTTTGATTTGGGCCAGGCCCGTCAGGCCCGGACGGGTGCGGAAACGCAGATGATAGTTGGCGATCAAGGCGCCGTACTGCTCGTCGTGCGCCAGGGCGTGCGGGCGAGGACCCACGATGGACATGTCGCCCCGCAGGACGTTCAGGAGCTGGGGCAGCTCGTCGATGCTGGTCTTGCGGATGAAGCGTCCGATCGTCGTGATGCGGTCGTCGTCGCGCTTGGCTTGAACGACCTTGGAGCCATTCTCCTGGCACCGCATCGAGCGGAACTTGAAGATCGTGAAGGCCTTGCCGTTCAGTCCGCCCCGCGACTGGCGGAAGAGCACCGGGCCCGGCGATTCCAGCTTGATCAGGACTGCTACGAGAAGAAGGAGCGGCGCGAAGAACAGCAAAGCGCCGCCCGCCACCAAAACATCCATGGCGCGCTTAAGCGGATCTTTAGCGACCGGTGACGTTTTCACGCCACAGGCTCGCCGGTCCGCAGACGGATTCGTTGCGATCAGCACGTGGTCCCCACCAGTGTAAACCCCGGATCTTTGCCGGATGATTTAGAAAGCCTTTACTAAATCAGCGGGAGCGAAACAATCGGCACGTGGAGCGTTTACCAAGCTTTTTTGGGCATCCCGGAGACACTTGCGCGAGACGACAACATCCCTTGATGGTTTGGCGGGCGCCCAGTGACGCGGATCAACAATAAGTCCCCCAGGCAAGATCTCCGCAGCAGGCCAAAGCCCATTGATCCATCAACAAACGACGCTTTTCAAAGAGATCTCCCCGGCGATAGGCGGCCTCGACCTTGTTGCCGATCGTATGGGCCAAGGCCATTTCCACCACCTCGCCCTGAAACTCGGTCTCCTCCGCCGCCCAGTCGCGGAAAGAGCTCCGAAACCCATGGCTGGTCAGATCAACGCGCCCCATTCGTCGCAAGACGGCGAGCAATGCCATGTTGCTAAGACCCTTGCCGGCAAGCTGCCCCCAGAACACGGGACCGACAGGTCCAGCCTCGCCAGCCTTCAGCGTCTTGCGGTGGCGCCGCGCTTCGATCTCAAACCAGGCCTCGCGCTGATACTCCAAGATCTCGAGGGCAGCTGCGCTGAGCGGCACGCGGTGCTCACGTCCGGCTTTCATCCGCGAAGCCGGCACAGTCCAGACCTTGTTGTCGAGATCGATCTCGCTCCAATCGGCGCCGATCACCTCGCCCGTGCGCGCGGCCGTCAGGATGACGAAGCGCAAGGCCAACACCCCTACCCCGGTCTGCTTAGACATGGCCGCCATAAACTGGCGCATCTCCCGATAGTCGAGCGCCGCGTGGTGCTTGACCGTCGTCACTTTTGACTTGGCCGGCAGGATCATTTCGATGTGACCCTTCCAGCGCGCAGGGTTTTCGCCCTGGCGATAACCCTGCACTGCGCCCCAGCTGAGCACAGCTTCGATACGCCCCCGCAGCCGACTGGCCGTCTCTGATTTCGTCAGCCAGATCGGCTCAAGCGCTCTGAGGACATCAGCCGTCTCAATCTCGGCCAGCGCCTTCGAACCAAAGTGTGGGACAGCGTAGGTGTTGAGCGTGCTTGTCCATTGCTGGATATGCTTCTCGTTGCGCCAGGCGGCCTTGTTACCGTCAATGTAGGCGGCCATCGCTTGGGCGAAGGTGACGCCCTTTCGCTCCAGCTTGACCGCACGGCCTTTGGCGTCAGCGCGCGCGCCCAGCGGATCATCACCGTTGTAGCGTTGCAGGCGCGCCGCCCGCGCCTTTTCCCGCGCCTCGGCTAAGGAAACGAACTCGAGAGGACCAAGGCCCATCTGACGTTCGCGGCCTAGGACGCGATAGCGGAAAATCCATGACCTCGCCCCGCTTGGCGTGACCTGCAGATAGAGGCCGCCGCCGTCCGGGTATCGCCCCGCGCCTTGCAGCTTGCGGACCGTCATCGCCGTGAGTCGCTCGTATACGCGCGCCATCGCTAACCCACACTCTGACCCAAGTGGGGCTAACCCCCACTTTGACCCCCGCGGCTGTTCATCATAGAGGCGGATCTTGATGGATGCGTCCAGACACAGAAACGCGAGTTTTCCGTGATAAATCAACGGACTTCCGACGTTTGCGGACGCTGGTGGATATGTCTGGAAAGTGGGGCTGGCGGAGACGGAGGGATTCGAACCCTCGATACCCTTTTGAGGTATGCCGCTTTAGCAAAGCGGTGCCTTCAGCCTCTCGGCCACGTCTCCTCCTGAGAGGGAGCGGTTCGATAGCCTGTTCGCTTCGCGATGACAACGGCGGATATCGGAAAATTCTGGTGTTAACGTGACGCTCAGACGGGATCGCTAGACTGAACGCGGTTTTCTCAACGACGAGCGTCGTGCGCCCCGTGCCTTCACCGATTTCCAAAGCCGAAACCCTGACCTTCGCCCCGGCGACGGACACGCAGAAAACGCGGTCCGGCGGCGGCGGGGATCCGTCGGGCGCGGCCAAACGAGGTCCGTTCCGGCCCGGACAGCTGGTGCCCTCCCGCGCGCGTCTCGAGACGCGGCTGCTGGCCCGCGTTTTTCGCGGCGTAGATATTCTGGTCGCCGCTGGCGTCGCGGTCTTGGTCACGGTTCTGGGTTCGCCGATCGTGGCAGGGGTCTGGGCCATCGCCGCTCTGATCGGCCTGCGCCTCGTCGACGCCTACGCCTTTGCGCGCAAGCAGGCCCTGAGCGCCCATATGGCTCGCGTCGGGTTGGCTCTGGGCGCCGGCTTCCTGGTCGCCACGGGCGCGAGCCTGGCCTTCGCACCGTCCGAGGCGCCCGTCATCTGGGCCCTGCTGGCGGCCACGACCGCCCTCTCCGGCGCTCACGTCGCTTGGTGGACCATCATCGCGCGCGGCCGCGCTCAAGGGCGGCTGACCCCGAATGTGGTCGTTGTCGGCGCGACCCAGAACGCCGAACGCCTGATCGAGGCGGCCATGCGTACAGGCGAGGTCAATGTGCTGGGCGTGTTCGACGACCGCCTGGACCGCGCGCCCGAGAATATCATGGGCGTGCCGGTGCTGGGCGACACCCAAGCCCTGCTCGATCATCGCATCATGCCGTATGTCGACCGCGTCGTGATCGCGGTGGCCTCAACGGCGCAGGCGCGTGTGCGCCAGCTGGTCGAGAAACTGGACGTCTTGCCCAACCCGCTGCACCTCTTCATCGACGTTGGCGGCGCGGCGGAGGACGACGCAGCGCTGGTCCGTATCGCGGCCGGAAGCGAAGCGCCTCTGTCTGCATCCTCCGCCTCGACCCGTCGCGCCTTGCTCAAGCGCGCCCAGGATCTGATCGTCGCGGGCCTGGGCCTTCTGGTCGCCGGCCCCGTGATGCTGCTCGTCGCCTTAGCGGTGAAGCTGGACAGCCCCGGTCCGGTCTTTTTCCGCCAGCGCCGTCACGGCTTCAATAACGAGGCGATCCTGGTCTGGAAGTTTCGCTCGATGCGCCACGAGATGGCCGACGCCAGCGCCGCGCGCCAGGTCAGCGCCGATGACGACCGCGTCACCCGCGTCGGCAAGTTTATCCGCAAGACCAGCCTCGACGAGCTGCCGCAGTTGTTCAACGTGCTGACCGGCGAGATGTCGATCGTCGGTCCCCGCCCCCACGCCATCGGCATGAAGACCGCGGGCGTGGAGTCAGCCAAGCTGGTCGCCCAGTACGCCCACCGCCATCGCATGAAGCCCGGCGTCACGGGCTGGGCCGCCATCAAGGGCTCGCGCGGGCCCGTCGACACGCCTGAGAGCGTCCGCCTGCGCGTGGCGCTGGACGTCGAATACATCGAGCGTCAGTCGTTCTGGCTGGACCTCTACATCATCGTCATGACCATCCCCTGCCTGCTGGGGGATCGGTCCGCCGTGCGCTAGGCCGCCCATGTTCTGGCGCGGCGTCCTCGGCTATCTGCCGGTCAATATTGTTCAGGGCGTGGTGGGCCTGCTCACCATAGTCCTGTTCACGCGCCTGCTGGATCCGGCCCAGTACGGCGTCTACGCCCTGGCGTTCTCGGTTTTCAGCCTGGTGCAAACCAGCCTGCTGACCTGGACCGAGGCGGCTATGGCGCGGTTCCTGGCCACGCGCGCTGAGGACGGCCGGACGGCGGATCACTTCGCAACGCTCTACAGGCTCTGGCTCGGCGCGGCGCTGGTTGTCCCCTTGATCGGCGGCGTGGTGCTGACCTTGGCGCCGCTGAACGCACCGCTGCGCGTCGCGCTGGCGGCCGGCTTCGCCGCCGTGCTGGTCAACAGCCTGGTGAAGCTGGCCCAGGAACGCCGACGCGCGGCGGGCGAGGTCTCGGGCGCGGCGCTGCTGTCGATCGTGCAGACCGCCGGCGGCTTCGCGCTGGGCCTTGGCCTGGCGCTGGGCGGCCTGGGCGGCGCGGCGCCCCTGCTTGGCATCGGCGTGGTTTCGCTGCTTTGCGTCGCCGCCGTTCTGCCCCGCGAGCTGAAGTTCATGGCCGGCGGTCGTTTCGACAAGGCGCTGGCGCGAAGCTACTTCACCTATGGCGCGCCCGTGGCGCTGTCGTTGATCCTGGCCCTGGTGCTGGCCAGCACCGACCGCCTGCTGCTGGCGACCTTCCTCGACGAGGCGACGGTCGGCGTCTACCACGCCGGCTATTCGCTGGGCAGCCGCACCCTGGACGTCGTGTTCATCTGGCTGGGCATGGCCGGTGGTCCGGCCCTGATCCAGGCGCTGGAGCGCGGCGGACAGCCGGCCCTGGAAGACGCCGCCCGCGAGCAGGCCGGCGTCATCGTCCTGCTCACCCTGCCCGCCGCAGTCGGCCTTGCGCTCGTCGCCCGCCCGCTGGCGGATCTGATGGTCGGCGAGGTCATGCGTGTCCAGGCCAGCCATGTGACGCCGTGGATCGCCGCCAGCGGCTGGCTGTCGGGCGTGACCACCTACTACCTGCTGCAAGCCTTCACCCTGGCGCGCCGCACGTCGCTACTGATCGTCAGCATGAGCGCGCCGGCCTTGGCCAATGTTGTCCTGAACTTCCTCCTGATCCCACGCCTAGGACTGGACGGCGCGCTGATCGCCACGACGGTCAGCTATGGCCTCGGCGCCGTCGCAGCCTGGGCCCTGGGTCGTCGCGCCTGTCCCCTGCCGATCCCTTGGGACGTGCTGGCCAAGGCCGCCGGCGCGAGCCTGGCCATGGCCGCCTGTGTCGCCATGCTTCCGGCGCCCGGCGGCCTGCTGGAACTGGTCCTGAAAGCCGGCGTCGGGACCACCGTCTATGGGGTCCTTGTCCTAGGCCTCGACGTCGCGGGCCTTCGCGGCAAGCTCTCTCTGATCCTCCGTCGAAAGGCGCAAGCCGCATGAACGCGCCAGTCAACGAGCTGCGCCTCGAGAACGCCGGCTGGGCGGCGACCAAGCCACGCCTGTCAGTCCTGATCCCGACCTTCCGCGACGACCCCAGCGCGCTCCTCAAGGCCCTCGACCAGACCACCGCCGCGGCCGAGATCGTGGTTCTGGATGACGGCGGCGGCGATGACGCCCTGGCCGAACGGACTGCGCGTCGTATCGAAAGGATGCGAACGGCGGCCCGCTTCGTGCGCCTGTCGCGCAACGAGGGCCGCGCCAAGGGCCGCAACCGGCTGGCGTCCCATGCGCGCGGCGACCACCTTCTCTTCTTGGACAGCGACATGCTGCCCGACACGCCAGACTTCTTGGATCGATGGGCTGCAGTGGCCGACACGGGCGCGGCGGTCGCGTTCGGCGGCTTCACCCTGGACCAGACGCCGCCACGCCCCGAGCACGCGCTGCACCGGGCCATGGCTCTGAAGAGCGACTGCACCCCCGCGCCAGAGCGCGCCAAGGCGCCGGAGAAGCACGTCTTCACTTCCAACCTGCTGGTGCGACGGGACGTCTTCGAGAGCATCGGCTTCGACGAGGGCTTCTCGGGCTGGGGCTGGGAGGATGTCGAATGGGCGATGCGGGTGGCCCGCCAGCATCCGATCCAGCATATCGACAACACCGCCACTCACCTGGGCTTGGATCCGGCGCCGGTGATGGCCGCCAAGTACGAGCAGTCCGCCGCCAATTTCGCGCGGGTCGTGGCCAGCCATCGCGATGTCGTCAGCGCTTACCCCAGCTACAAGGTCGCCAAGCTGTTGAAGGCGGTTCCGCTCAGCAGCGTGTGGCGGCCGCTGCTGAAACAGCTGGCGCTGGCCGAAGCCGCGCCCGTTCCTCTCCGCGCCTTCGCCATGCGGCTCTACCGCGCGGCGCTCTATAGCGGGGCCGTCTGATGCAGGTGGAATTCGAGAAGGTCGACGCATACGAACCGGACCGCACGCTGAAGGGCAAGCTGCGTCGACGCCTGATCCGACTGGCCCACCGCCGCCCGGCCCGGGTGTCTCTGGAGCGGCCGATGGTGTCGTTCAGCTTCGACGACGCCCCCGCCACCGCCTGCGAGGCCGGCGCCAGGGTTCTCGAGGCCCGGGGCCTGCGGGGCACCTATTACTTCGCCGCCGGTCTGGCGGGCAGGGATGGTCCCATGGGTCGGTTCGCCAGCGGCGAGGATGCGCGCCGCCTGCACGAGGCCGGGCACGAAATCGCCTGCCACACCTACTCCCACCTCGACTGCGGCCAGTCGAGCCGCGCGGCGACTCTGGAGGATGTGGATCGCAACGCCAAGAGCCTGGCGGCTTGGGGCGCTGGCGAACCGGTCAGCTTCGCCTATCCTTACGGAGATGTGGCGGCTCCGGCCAAGACCGCGCTGAGCGGTCGGTTCAAGACGCTGCGCGCGCTGCATCATGGCCTGATCACGAACGGGGCCGACCTCAACCAGACGCCCGCCGTCGGCATCGAAGGCGAGGATGGCGAGGCGGTCGCGAACGTCTGGCTGGACAAGGCCAAGGACCGTAAGGCGTGGCTGATCCTCTATACCCATGATGTCGCCGAACAGCCGTCGCAGTGGGGATGCACGACAGACGCCTTGGGGCGGCTGATCGACCGCGCGCTCGCTGACGGCTTCGATGTCGTGACGGTGGCCGAGGGCTCGCGGCGGATCGGGCTCTAGACCCCGTCCTGAGCCCTGTCCGAGAAGGCCAGCTTGGCGGCCAGCGAGACGAAAAGCACCCAACGGAAGTCGTTGTAGACCACCGCGATGCTCTCGGTGAGACTGACCAGGGTGAACACCACCAGGAACGGGAAGGCCAGCATCGCGCCGCGCTCGCGGTAGACCGCCACCAACGCCAGCGACATGGTCTGCAGATAGAACAGCCCCCAGGCGATCAGCCCGAAGAGACCTATGCCGATCCACTGCTCCAGCCAGGAGTTGTGCGCATGCTGGGGAACAAATTTGGCGTCATTGACGATCCAGGCCAGCGGCCCCCAGCCGGACTTGTCACCCCAGACGGCGGCGTAGCCATAGCCTTGCCAGGGCCGTTGCTCGATCTGGCGCATGGCGGCGGTCCAGATTTCCGTGCGGCCTGTCAGCGTGGCGTCCTTGCCGAGGATCGCGAACAAGACATCCGAGGCAAAAAGCACGAACATGACCAGCAACAGCGCGCCGGTCACGCCAGCCCAGGTCGCGGCGGCGCCAAAGGCGGGTCCACGCTGGACGATCCACACGAACCCCAGCGCCGTCATGCCCAACAGCAGCGAAGCCAGCGCCGTCTTGGATTGCGAAAGCAACACGAGCCCGACGGCTAGACCCACGAACACGACAAACACCTTGGCGCGATCTGGATTGAGCAAGGCCGCCGCGCCGAGCAGACACGCGCCGAACGCCATCAGCCCCCCGAGCGAGTTCTTTTCCATCCAAAGACCGCGCCAAGCGCCGGGAAACAGCTCGGTCATCACCCCAATCGACGGCATGGCCAGGCTCACCGCGTAACTCGCCACGATCAGGAGACAGAAGACGATCCCGTACAATCGCGCCAGCTCGGCCCATCGGAACCGGGAGGCCAGGGCGAGGCCCGACAAGGTGGTGCAGCCGACTGCGAAGCCGCGCCGGATCGAAACGTCAGGCTGGATCGACCAATAGATGGAGGCGGCGACCACCCCCATCAGGATGATGAGAAATGGCTGACGGACGCTCACCCGGATCATGTTCCAGGGGCGCCCCATGATCAGCAGGAACGCCAGGCCATAGGCCGGCAGAAAGGCCACGCGCAGGAGGCCGGAAGCGGACTCATCAGCCTTCTCGCCGAACAGCGGCAATTGCCAGCCGGCGCTGAAGATCAGCAGCATGACGATCGCCGCCGCGAGGGTCAGGAGCGATGGCGCCGCCGCGTGAGGCCGATCCGCGCTCCAACCCAGCGACGTCGGCGCATAGGTCACGGCAGGATCGCCTTCAGGAACGCCGGAGGCTGCAGGGACACCTTGTTGAAGAACAGGCCCGCGCACCGTCCGCCCGCCGCCGTGATCGCGTCGCGCAGCAACGCGGGCTGGCGGACATCAGGCTGATCGGCGGAGACGACGAGGACAGTCTGATCCATGTGCCGCGCAATCGCTGGACCCGACTGTGAGCGGTCCACAGACGGACAATCCACGACGATCACCTCGGCGTGCTGACGCAGGGCGCGCCAATAGTCCGCCGCCGGGATTACATGCGCCTGTTGTCGCCCTCGCAGGGCCTCCCGGTTGAAACGGGCCACCCAAAGGCGGGGGCCGCCCACGCTGTGACCGATCAAGTACTTGGCGTCCGGCCAGACCCCGCCCTCCGGGCGCGGCGCGGGCGGCTGGACAGTGAAGAAGACCGACCCGTCCGGCGAGGCCGCGACCGGCGGTCCCAGCGGTCCGTAGCGCTGGGGATCGGCCGCGAGGGCGTGAAACTGGGTCGGGTCGTTGAGATCCAGATCGACCAGCCAGGTCTTGCGCCCAGCGCGACGGGCGGCGAAGCGCGCGAACTCGCGGGCGACCGTCGAGGTCCCCTCCCCGCGCCGCGCAGCCACGAACTGAACGACGTGCGGACGGCCAGCCGGGGGCGCGCCCAGCGCGCTCCACAACTCCGTCATCTCGAAGTTCAAATCCACCATCTACCGAATCGCTACGCGGCCAGGGCTTCGCAAGTTGCGATATTAACCCTGCGGGCGAAAGGCGACGAAAGCGCTCACCGCTTCACGGCCGCCGTCGCCAGCACCGGCATGCCGAGAGTGCGCGAGGCCGAGGCCGGGGTTTGCAGACCTGGACGCAGGAACATCCGCACCAGACCGGCGCACAGGGCGGTGAAGCCGGCGAACATGATCGCCAAGGCCAGCACCGGCTTCTTCAGGCTCTTGCCTGTCGACGGGGCCACGGCGCGCTGGACGATGCGGATATTGTCGCTGCTCTCGGCCGACATCTGCCGCTGGGCCTCGTCCTGCTGTTCCTTGACGGTGAAGTCGCGGACGTTCGAGGAGAGCACGTCTCGGTCGCGCGACAGCTCGTTGAACTGCGGCTCCAGTTGCGCCAGGCGCAGCAGGCGCGAATTCACGTCGGTCACCTGCTGGGCGTAGGCCGCCTGCGACTGCTGCAAGGCGGCGACCTCGGCGCGCAGATCGTTGCGGGTAGTGGCCAGGGTCTGCCAGATCGGGTTCGGGCCGCTGCGGCGCGCGCCCTCGCCCGCCGTGCGGCCGGCCGCCAGCCCCGCCTCCAACTGGGCGATCTGAGCGTTGATATCGATCACCGGCTGGGCGTTGGGCGTGTAGCGCGACAGCAGGCTCTCGCGGTCCAGCTTCAGTTGAGCCAGCTTGGTCGAGGCCGACATGTCGGTGTCGCGATAGAGGATCGTCTCCGCCGGCGTCCGCGCCAGCTCGGCTTCGACAGCTGCAAGGCGGCCCATGCGGTCCTGAAGCTGGGCGTCCACCGAGTATTTCTGCTGTTCGACCTGCGCCTGAAGCTGGGTCAGCGCGGTCTTCTGGGCTGTGAAGTCGCCAATGTCATTGGTCATCAGGAACGATTGATAAGCCGCGTCGGCGTCAGACAGCTTCTGAGAGAAGATATCGCGCTGACGCTGCAGCACGTTGCTGTCGCCGCCGATCAGCAGGGTGCGGCGATAGATCAGGTACTCTTCCAGCAGCGTGTTGAGCACCTTTTCCGCCATCTCGGGGTCCTGGTGCTGATAGGCCAGACGGATGATCGAATTATCCGGCGCGGTCTCGATCTTGAGGCTCTTGGCGATCGAGTCGCGGCCCTCGGCGATCAGCTTGCGCTTCTCCTCCGGCGTCGCAACCGCGTACTTCGTCGCCGCCTTGGGGAAGATGGCGCCAAAGCCGATCTTGCGGATCACCCGTTCGCGCAGCTCACCGCTGCCCAGAATCTCGGCTTCCGACTGTATGACTTCGTCCGTGTTGGGCACAGCGCCTCGACCTGCGTCGCCGGCGCGAGGTTCGTAGACATATTCCTGGCCAAGCCGCACGAAGAGGCTGGATTGGGCCTCGTAGCTCTTCTTCAGAGTCATGGCGAAACCCACGCCGATGACGGCGATCACCATGAACACCACGAGCATAAGAAAGCGCTCGCGCCACAGCAGCGTGACAAAGTCGCTGGGGGCGTAGCGCGCCCGCGGGCCGGCGCCTCCCCCGCCATGGGCGGAGAGTCGTGCGGCACGCTGATCCAGGCGCTCGTCGACATGCGAATCCGGGCGATCTAACTTGGCTCGCACCCTGGGGCTGGCGGTCTTAAGGGTTCGTTACCCATTCCTGTTAAGACTTGTCGCATGCAGAGCCGCACGCACCTCATGACGGCCTTGGCCGTGGTCCTGATGGCCGGCGGAACGACCGCCTGTGGGCACCTGGACGCCGAACCGATCACGCCGGCGCCGCGTCCGACGGCGACCTTCTCGAATATCGGCTACGCGGACTGGAGCGAGCAGGAGCCCGACTATCGCTTCTATCCTGGCGATGAGATCGAAATGACGGTGCCTTCGGCGCCGGAACTCAACAAGAGCGCCATCGTGCAGCCGGATGGCCGGATCACCGTACCTCTGGTCTCGCCGGTCATGGCCGCCGACCGCACGATCGGCGAACTGCAGGCCTCGCTGAGTCAAGCCTATGCCGGCACCCTGCTGCGACCGCAGGTGCAGATTTCAGTGAAGGCGACGGCGCCCTTGAAGGTGTTCGTCGGCGGAGAGGTCGGAAACCCCGGCGTCTACGACATGGCGGGCGACGGAGATGCTTTGCGCGCCATCATCCAGGCGGGTGGCTTCAAGACCAGCGCCAAGCGCAACCAGGTCGTGATCATTCGTCGCGGCCCCGATGGGCGGGCGATGATGCGGACGGCCGACCTGCTGAGGGGTCTGACCAGCCCCGGCGGTGCGGACCTCGTGCCGTTGCGCCGCTTTGACATCGTCTATGTGCCACGCAGCGGCGCGGCGGAGACGGGCCTGTTCATGCAGCAGTACTTCCGAGACCTGCTGCCGGTCAGCTTCAGCTACGCGATCAACGGCAACATCCGCTAGCGGACCGCCAGATCGAGGCGACGTGAGCCCGGAGAACCGGGCTCAGCCGTGGGCAAGCCATTCGCGCGCCTGGCGCTGGGCTTCGGCGACCTCTTCGCTGGCCATCTCCTGCGAGAGTTCCTTGCGATAGACTTTGGCCTCGATCGACCCGCGCATCGCAGCGAGGTTGAACAGCATGTGGGCCGAAACATAGTCCAGCGGCGCGCCGCCCTGACCCGTCGAGTACAGCAGGCCCATACGGAACAGCTCGTCGCCGGTGGACGCGGCGGTCGGCAGCGGCAGCGTGGAAACGACGGCCGGCGGTTCATTCATCAACATCATGGCACATCTCCTCTCTCAAGCTCGCCTCGCCGTTCTGGCGGATCAGAGCCTGAGAGAAGAAAAGTCCACAGCCACTGAACATATAGTTAAGCGGCCGAACATCATGAAAATAATGTCGAGTATACTAGTTATTAGAGGTGATTACTGCGCGTAAACGCCAGTATACAGCGCGTTAACGGGCGCGCTGACCGAACAGGACTCTGCGAGCATCTTCCGCAGCTTTTCCAGAGGCTTGCAGGCCGCCGGAGCGAAGTTCCGCACCCAGCTTGAAGCCCTTCTGGACGCCTTCGCGCGCGCCAACGCGCTCGAACCACGCCTTCAGATGCGGAAACTCTTCCAGAATGATGCCCTGATTTTTCCAGGGGACAATCCACGGCCAGATCATAAAGTCCGCGATGGACAATTGGCCGCAGACGAAATCACGGCCGTCGAGACGTTTGTTGAGCACGCCATACAGGCGATGCGTCTCGTTGGTGTAGCGGATGACGCCGTAGGCGATCTGGCGCTGGTCGGCGATGATCGCCGGGGCGTACTGTCGGAAGTGGTGCGTCTGGCCGGCCATCGGGCCCAGCCCGCCCATCTGCCACATCAGCCACTGGTCGATGTCGACCCGCTCGCGCTCATTGGTGCCGTAGAACTGGCCGGACTTGCGGGCGAGGTACTGCAGGATCGCGCCGGACTCGAAGATCGAGATCGGCTGGCCGTCCGGGCCGTCATGATCGACGATCGCGGGCATGCGATTGTTCGGGCTGATCGCCAGGAACTCCGGCTTGAACTGCTCGCCGACCCCGATGTTCACGGGGACCATTTCATAAGGCAGCCCCATCTCCTCCAGGGCGATGGAGATCTTCCAGCCGTTGGGCGTGGGCCAGTAGTGCAGTTCGATCGGACGGCTCATCAGCCTTCCCTCCCCTTGTCGTCGTTGCTGCAGAACATGGTCGCCGCCGCGCCGCGCGCCAAGAGGCCGACAAGGTAAATCGCTGACAACCCCATTCAGGCTGGGTTCAGCCAGAGCCGCTCATCGTGCGCTTCACGGTCGAGGGACATTAGGCGGCGCCGGAGGGTGTTCGCCCGACCACGAGGAGAAGACGAGATGAAGCGTCTGCTGCTGACGATCGCCGCTGCGGCCTCGGTGGCCGGCCCGATGGCCCTGACCGCCACCGAGGCCGCCGCCCAGGACCGCGGACGCTGGGAGCACCGCGACCGTGACTGGGACCGCGGCCGAGACCACGACCGAGGCGGCTGGGATCGTGATCGCGGCGATCGCTGGGATCGCGGTGATCGCTGGGACCGTCGCGACCGCTGGGATCGCGGCCGGCACAACGGCTACTACTACAACAGCCGTTGGTACTACGGCCCGCCGCCCTCGGCCTACTACGGACACCCCGGCTATCGGCCCGGCTACAGCGCCTGGCGTCGCGGAGCCTATCTGCCGAGCTACTACCGCGGCCACGGCTACGTCGTGAACGACTACTACCGCTACAACCTCCGCTCGCCGCCGCGCGGTTACTATTGGTACCGCACTGGCAATGACTACGTCCTGGCGGCGATCGCGACGGGCTTGATTTTCGACGTCATCGCCAACCGCTAGACCTGAAAGCGCTTTCGGCGCCCCGACGGCGTCCTAGGCTTTGCCTCGGACGCCGTTTTGCCGCCACAACGGCCTCGCCCTCGTCCCGCATGCGGCGCGATGGCCAGAATGCGAAGTCATTTCGACCGTATTGCCCCGCCAGCGTAGGCCCTGCGTCACACATCGACGCTGCAGCAACACGGTCACGACCATGAACACCTTGCGCGCCGCCACCACCGCCCTGACCTTGGCCGCCCTCGCCTTCGCCGGCTCGGCGCTGGCCCAGACCTCTCCCCAAACCACAGCGCCCCAGACGACCTCGCCCGAGAGCGCGCCGCTGCCGTCCATGACCGCGACGCCGCCGGCCGCCACGCCCTCCGCCTCGCCTGCGGACTCTGCCGCGCCCTCGCTAGCCGACACCGCCGCTCCGGCGGATTCCGCTGCGACGCCCAGTTCGGCCTCTGCGCCCATCGCTGAGGATCAGGCTACCGCGCCTTCGCCGGACGACATGACGGGCAAGAAGGCCAAGAAGCACCGGAAGCCGGCCCGAGACGCCGCCACGACGTCGCCGGAAGCCGCGCCGACGCCGCAATAACCACGACTGTTCGCATCAACGAAAAGGGCCCGCGGCGTGCGCCGCGGGCCCTCGTCCGTTTCGCGATGATCGAGCGCCTATTCGACGCCGAGCTTCTTGCGAAGCAGCTCGTTGACCGTACCCGGGTTGGCCTTGCCGCCGGTGGCCTTCATGACTTGGCCGACGAACCAGCCCAGGGCTTGCGGCTTGTCCTTCACGGCCTCGGCCTTGTCAGGATTGGCGGCGATCAGGTCATCGATGGCCTTCTCAATGGCTCCGGTGTCGTTGATCTGCACCAGGCCGCGCTTCTCGACGATCTCGGCAGGGCGGCCTTCGCCGGCCCACATGTGCTCGAAGACTTCCTTGGCGATCTTCGACGAGATGGTGCCATTCTCGATCAGCTCGACCAGCTGGGCGATGTCGGTGTGCGGCAGCGGCGAGTCAGTGAACGACGTCCCGGCCGCCGACAGCTTGGCCAGCAGCTCGTTGGTGACCCAGTTGGCCACCAGCTTGGCGTCACGCCCCTTGGCCGCGGCTTCGAAATAGTCGGCGCGGTCGGCGTCGATGATCAACACCCCAGCGTCGTAGGCGGAAAGGCCGTACTGGCTCTGCAGGCGCGCCTTCTTGGCGTCCGGCAGTTCCGGCAGGGTTTCTTCGATCGACTTCACCCAGGCTGAGTCCAGCACCAGCGGCAGCAGGTCAGGGTCGGGGAAGTAGCGATAGTCGTGCGCCTCTTCCTTGCTGCGCATCGAGCGCGTCTCGTTCTTGTTGGGATCGTACAGGCGCGTTTCCTGGTCGATCACGCCGCCGTCCTCAAGGATTTCAATCTGGCGGCGGGCCTCGTACTCGATCGCCTGCTGGATGTAGCGGTACGAGTTGACGTTCTTGATCTCGCAGCGCGTGCCCAGGTGCTTGAAATCACCCGTCGCGCGGAACTTCTCATAGTCACCCGGACGGCAGACCGAGACGTTGACGTCGGCGCGCAGGTTGCCCTTCTCCATGTCGCCGTCGCAGGTGCCGAGATAGACGAGGATCGTCCGCAGCTTCTTGACGTAGGCGGCGGCCTCTTCCGAAGTGCGCATGTCGGGCTTGGAGACGATCTCCATCAGCGCGGTGCCGGCGCGGTTCAGATCCACGTAGGTCGCGTTCGGATCCTGGTCGTGCAGCGACTTGCCGGCGTCCTGCTCCAGGTGAAGGCGCTCGATGCGGACGTCGAAGGTCGTGCCGTCGTCACGCTCGACGGTGACCACGCCCTCACCGACGATCGGCTGGTCGAATTGGCTGATCTGATAGCCCTGCGGCAGGTCCGGATAGAAGTAGTTCTTCCGGTCGAACCGGCTCTTCAGGTTGATCTGCGCCCGCAGACCCAGGCCGGTTTTCACCGCCTGCTCGACGCAGAACCGGTTCAGCACCGGCAGCATGCCGGGCATGGCCGCGTCCACCAGGCTCACCTGCTCGTTCGGCCCCGCGCCGAAACCGACAGCGGCGCCCGAGAAGAGCTTGGACTTGCTGGCGACCTGAGCGTGCACCTCAAGACCGAGGACCATTTCCCAGGGGCCGGTGCGACCTTGGATCTGTTTGGATTCTTGCGTCATGGCCGTCTCTCTACATCAAGCGAGGCGGCGCGGAAAAGCTCTCGCGGGCCCGCCGCGCGATCTTCCCTCATTCCGTTCGTCATCGCGGTTTTCAGCGTGCAAAGCCTAATCCAGCAAAGCCATGGAGCAATTCTCAAATAAGGCGGGAATTCGCCCAAAACCGCACCATTTCGGGATCTGGGAACCGTCGAGTTATCGCGCCGTTCGATTCCACGAACTGCTCACTCACGGAGGTAGAAATGCCCACCGCTTACACGAATCGCCCGGCACTCAATTTCGATTCACCAGAACCGACTGTCGCCGCCGATCCGAATGCTTCAGCCTTGTTTCCGTCGCAGCCCGTTTATGCACGAACGCCCAAGAAGAGCGCTGGCGGAAATCTGCCGTTGATGGTCGGGGCGCCGGTTCTCGCGCTGGTCGCTGGCGGCCTGGTCTGGATGGCGATGGGCGACCGTCCCGAGACGCCGACCGATCCGCAATCGCTTCAGATGGCCACAACCGACAGCCAGCCCGCGCCGCGTTCATCCGTGACGCTGCCACCCGCGACGCCGATTCCCCAGCCCACTGAGCTGGCGATGAACGAAACGCCTCCGGCGCCAGCGCCTGTCGCGCGCGCGTCAGCGCCTCGCGCCTCGGTTCAAGGCCGCGCCGTCACGCGCAGCCCGTCGACCGCTCCGCGTGAAACAACCGCGCCGGACGTGTCGACCGCAGCGTCGAACGTCAGTGCGACCGTGCCGGCCTCGACGCCCACGGTCAGCGCGCCGGCCATCGCAGAACCGCCGCCGCTGGTGATCCCGGCGCCGGCTGCGCCGCAACCCGTGACGCCTTCGACGCCGGAACCGACCACGCCGATGTAAGGCTCGATACCGATCCTAAGAAGAAGGGCGGCTCCGATTGGAGCCGCCCTTTTCACATCACCACCACTTTTCAGCCTTGGCCTTGAACCCGGCCGCCTTTTCGACCGCTCCCGCGACCGAGAAAACCGTCGCTTCGTCCAGTGGCTTGCCGATGATCTGCAGGCCCAGCGGGAGCCCGTTGGCGTCTAGACCAGCGGGGAGGCTCAGACCCGGTAGGCCCGCCAGGTTCGTCGTCACCGTGAAGACGTCGTTCAGGTACATGGCGATCGGATCGTTAGAATTCTCGCCAAGGCCAAACGCCGCCGAGGGCGCGGTCGGGGTGAGGATCGCGTCGCACTGGGCCCAGGCGTTGTCGAAGTCCTCGGCGATGCGACGACGCACCTTCAGCGCCTTCAGGTAATAGGCGTCGTAATAGCCGGCGCTCAGCACATAGGTGCCGATCAGGATGCGGCGCTTGACCTCGTCGCCGAAACCCGAGGCCCGCGTGTTCTCGTAGATTTCAGTGAGGTTCGCGCCCTCTTCCCGGAGGCCGTAGCGCATGCCGTCATAGCGGGCGAGGTTCGAGGACGCCTCGGCCGGGGCCACGATGTAGTAGGCCGGCAGGGCGTACTTGGTGTGCGGCAGGCTGATGTCGACGATCTCGCAGCCAGCCTCCTTCAGCCAGGCGATGCCGTCCTGCCAGAGCTTCTCGATCTCGGCCGGCATGTTGTCGACGCGGTACTCCTTGGGGATACCGATCTTCAGGCCCTTCACCGACTTGCCGACGAACTGGGTGAAGTCCGGCACGGGCACGTCGAGGCTGGTCGAGTCCTTGGGGTCATGGCCCGACATCGAGGTCAGCAGCAGGGCCGCGTCCTCGACGGTCTTGGCGATCGGGCCAGCCTGGTCCAGCGAGCTGGCGAAGGCCACGACGCCCCAGCGCGAGCAGCGGCCATAGGTCGGCTTGATGCCGACGGTGCCTGTGAAGGCGGCCGGCTGGCGGATCGAACCGCCGGTGTCGGTCGCCGTGGCGCCCAGGCAAAGATCGGCGGCGACGGCCGCAGCCGAACCGCCCGAGCTGCCGCCGGGGGTCAGGGCCTTCGTCGAGCCTTGGGCGCGCCAGGGGTTCGTGACAGGGCCAAAATAGCTGGTCTCGTTCGACGAGCCCATGGCGAACTGGTCCAGGTTCAGCTTGCCCAGCATCACCGCGCCGTCGCGCCACAGCTGGCTCGTGACGGTCGACTCATAGGTCGGGACGAAGTTTTCGAGGATCTTCGAGCAGGCCGTGGTCCGCACGCCGTTGGTGCAGAACAGGTCCTTCACGCCCAGCGGCGCGCCTTCCAGCGGACCGGCCTCGCCCAGCGCCCGGCGGGCGTCGGACTTTGCGGCCATGTCCAGCGCCTGTTCCGGGGTTTCCAGAATGTAGGCGTTCAGACCGCGCGCGGCTTCGATGGCCTCGATGTGGGCGCGGGTCAGCTCGACCGAGGTGAACTCGCGGGCGGCCAGGCCGTCGATGGCGGCCTTCAGGGTCAGGTTCGTCAGGCTCATTATTCGACGACCTTCGGCACGACAAAGAAGTTGTTGATCGACTTGGGCGCGTTGCTGGTCACGCGGGCAGGATCTCCGCCCATGGTGACGGCGTCCTCGCGCAGCGGCAGGCCAGCGGCGACCACGCTGGTCAGGGGCTCGCAGCCGTCGGTGTCCACCTCAGCCAACTGCTCGATCCACGTCATGATGCCGTTCAGTTCCTGGGCCAGCGGCTCCAGGCGCTCTTCGGGCGTCGCGATGCGGGCGAGGCGCGCGACCTTCCGCACGGTGGCGGCGTCAATGGCCATGGAAGGCTACTCCGGATAGATAGTCAGCATTGACTGTTATTGTCGGTGGGTAGCGGGCGAAGGCTCGTGTTTCAAGGCGAACCTCTCCTTCAGCCTCACCCTTGGCCTGTCGAGGGGCCAGGCTGACGCCCGGCGCGACGCCCTTCGACAAGCGCGAGGCGAGGACGTAGAAGACCGCCATGCCCGTTCTCGACATCGAAGATTTCGCCGCCGCCCTGCCCCAGTACGCCACCATCGTGGGCCTGGACCCGGGCGAAAAGACCATCGGCGTGGCGGTCTCGGATGTCACGCGCACGGTCGCCAGCCCCCTGGCGCTGATCGAGAAGACCAAGTTCAGCAAGGACGCCGAGCAGTTGTTCAAGCTAATGGACAGCCGAAACGCGGTCGCGATCGTCATCGGCCTGCCCATGAACATGGACGGCACCGAGGGCGTGCGCTGCCAGTCCAACCGGGCGCTGGGCCGCAACCTGCTGCGCCTGAAGCCCGACCTGCCGATCACCTTCTGGGACGAGCGTCTGTCGACGGCGGCGGTCACCCGCGTGCTGATCGACGAGCATGACATCTCGCGCAAGCGTCGCGACGAGGTGGTCGACAAGATGGCCGCCGGCTGGATTCTGCAGGGCGCCTTGGAGCGTCTGCGCGGCCTCTAGATCAGGGTCCGCATCGAACATTCCCTCCCGGCGAGAAAGTCGAGGCTTTTCGAGCGCGAACCGAGTTGGTTAACATTCGTTGATTGCCAAAACGGGGGACGGGCGTGGACTTGAGACTGAAAGCAGATCGCCATCGCGCGACTGCGGCGAGCGCCGCCTTGATCGTTCTGCTGACAGCCGACATCGGCGTCGCCAGCGACGGCGCGGACTGTCCGCCCAATCCTGAGCCTGGCAAGTGCTATGAGAAGGTCTACAGCCCGCCGCTCTATGAGGACCGGGCCGAGCAGGTGCTCGATCAACCGGCGCGGACTGGAAGCAACACTGCGCCGGCCACCTACAGGATCGTGGTGACCCGGCACAAACTGCGCGACGCGAGCTTCACCTGGCAGGTCGTCCCCTGTGGTGCGGGCCGCACGCCGCCGCGCACAGGTGGCTAGTCTGCTAACGGACGGAATTCGTCTGAAGTAACGCCGCTTTCGCCCGAAACTCTTTTTGGGTTTTCCCCTGAGGCCAGACGGCCCCACCGAAAAAGAAATTCGCTCAGCGGGTGAATTTTCGGGACAACATCGTTTTTTCTTTGGTTAAGGTTAATTGTCGCGTTCCGGGATCGGACTCCAAGTTCGTTCCACGACTGTACAGTTTTGGGTTGAGGGCAAACGAGGGGGCTCGAGTGACGAAAAAGGTCTTGATGGGTTTGGTGGCGGTCGCCGTCACCGGCATGTCGGTGAGCCCTGTGCTCGCGGACGGCCGCAACTATGCGCCGGCGCCGGCCGCGCGCAGCTATCCGCCGGTGCCGCCGCCGCCGTCTTATCCGCCCGCGCCGCGCCCGCCGTCGCCGCCGCCGGGCCCGCCTGCGGACGACTGCCTCTGCACCCGCCCGGTGGTGTTCTACGGCCCGACCACGGGCTGGGGCGACATCCGGGTCGCGGCGCCGGGCGTGCGCGTCTACGGCGAGCCGGTCGTCGTGCCGTCGGGCCGCATCGATATCCAGGGCCCGCCGGTCTATGTCGACGCTCCGCCGGTCCGCGTGGCCGCGCCGCAGATCTATCTGCATCGTCCGGAAGTGCATGTGCGTCCCTCGGCCGTCACGGTCGAAGCGCCGCAGATCCACTTCACCGGCTGCGCCGACGGCGTGCGCTGCGAACCGGCTCCGCCGCGTCGCTAAGCGCAACCTCAATCGTGAGACTATCGAGGAGGGTGGCCCAGGGCCCCCTCCTCTTTCTTTTTGACGCCCAGATAAGGGCTCAGCGCTGCGGCGCGCAGAACGCTCGGGCTTCGCGCGCCAGCGGCAGGTCACCGCCCTCCAGCGCAGCCTTCACCGCCTCGTCGCAGCGATTCTCGCTCAACAGCGCCGTGACCTTGCCGCGCAAGGCCGCTGACTTGGCCGCAGCCTCTCTCAGGAGCTGGGCCTCCTTGCGCTCGCCGGGCAGACAGGGCGAGTACCATTTGGCGTCACCGCACCGCGCGATCAGACGCGTCTGGCGCGACAGATCCGTTGTGGTTTCGGGAGCGGGCGCTTCTGCCGGCTTGTCAACAGCCGGCTTGGCGCGCGCAGCTGGCGCCAGCTCTAGTGAAGGGGGCGGCGCCATGACGGGCGGCTGCCCCTCCAGCGGCTTGACCGTCATCTCGGTCGGCATCTGGTAGTGGCAGACCCAGCCCTTGTCGGTCATCTGGCAGGACTGCAGCGTCGCGCGGGTCTCCTCGGCCGGCGCGGAGGCCTGCAACAAAGCGAGCATAAGCAACAGCATGGCCAACCCCGATCGCCGCGCTTTCGAACGCGACCTCTACAGTATGCGCCTCCTGCACGCGGCAACAAGTGAGGGTGTGATTTGAGCGGGCGAGACGGTGCGCTGCAGGACCCCGCCACCCCGGCCTTTCCTTAACGGTCAAAGCCGCCTAAGACGCGGGCTCATGACGGCTTCCGCCCATGACCCCGCCCGCGCCGCGATCGAGACGATCCGCAGCCGCGTCTTTGCTTTTCCCAAGCGCCATTTCCTGTCTGCGGGCGATCTGAACGCGCCCCAGGCGGCGGACCTGCTGGATCTGGCCGACGCCTTCGTCGCCCTGAACCGGCAGACCTCCAAGACCCTCGACATCCTCAAGGGTCGGACGCTGATGAACCTGTTCTTCGAGAACAGCACGCGCACCCAGAGCTCGTTCGAGCTTGCGGGCAAGCGCCTGGGCGCCGACGTCGTCAACATGAACCCCAAGACCTCGTCGGTCGCCAAGGGCGAGACCCTGATCGACACGGCCGTCACCCTGAACGCCATGCGGCCCGACCTCTTGGTCGTGCGCCACGCTTCGTCCGGCGCGGCCAGCCTGCTGAGCCAGAAGGTCAGCGGTCACGTGGTCAACGCCGGCGACGGCCAGCACGAGCACCCGACCCAGGCCCTGCTCGACGCCCTGTCGATCCGCCGCGCCTTTGGTCGCGTGTCGGGCCTCACCGTCGCCATCTGCGGCGACGTGCTGCACAGCCGGGTGGCCCGCTCGAACGTCGCCCTGCTGCACACCCTGGGCGCCAGCGTGCGCCTTGTGGGACCACCGACCCTAATGCCGGCTCAAGCCGAGCGCTGGGGCGTCGCCGTCCACCACGACATGAAGTCGGGCCTGGCCGGCGCCGATGTCGTCATGATGCTGCGCCTCCAGCTGGAGCGGATGCAGGGCGCCTTCGTGCCGTCCACGCGAGAGTACTTCCGCTTCTATGGCCTTGACCGCGAAAAGCTTTCCCGCGCCGCGCCAGGCGCCAAGGTCATGCACCCCGGCCCGATGAACCGGGGCGTCGAGATCGACTCCGACGTCGCCGACGATCCGGCCGTCAGCCTGATCCAGGACCAGGTCGAGATGGGCGTCGCCGCCCGGATGGCGGTGCTCACCAGCCTCGCGGCCCGTCTGGAGGCGGCCCAATGAACGCCCCCCAGCCCCTCGCCTTCGTCAACGCCCGCCTGGTCGATCCCGAGAGCGGCTATGACGGCCCCGGCGGCGTCATCGTCTCCGAAGGCGTCATCACCGACGTGGCCAAGAGCCGCGAGTTCGGCAAGCTCAGCAAGGCTGTCCGCGTGGTGGACTGCGGCGGCGCGCTTCTGGCGCCCGGCCTGATCGACCTGCGCGTCCGCACGGGCGAGCCCGGCGCCGAGACCAAGGAAACCCTGGCCAGCGCCGCCAAGGCCGCAGCGGCCGGCGGCGTCACTTCGTTCGTGGTCCAGCCCGACACGGCGCCGGCGATCGACGACCCCAGCATGGTCGACTTCATCCTGCGCCGGGCCCGCGACGTCGACAGCGCCCGCATCCTGGTGGCCGGCGCGGCGACCAAGGGCCTCCTGGGCGAGCAGATGGCCGAGATCGGCCTGATGCGCGAGGCCGGCTGCGTCTATGTCACCGACGCGGGCAAGCCGATCGTCGACAGCAAGGTCATGCAGCGCGTCCTGACCTACGCCAAGGGCTTCGACACCCTGCTGGCCCACCGGCCCATGGACCCGTGGCTGGGCCGGGGCGGCGCGGCGATCGGCGGCGAGTTCGCCGGCCGTATGGGCCTGCCCTCGATCTCGCCGATGGCTGAGCGGATCATGCTGGAGCGCGACGTCGCCCTCCTGGAAGCCACCGGCGGCAAGCTGCTGGTCGACCAGATCAGCTCGGCCCAGGCGCTGCAAACCCTGGCTCGCGCCAAGGGCAAGGGCCTGCGGATCAACGCCTCTGTGTCGATCAACCACCTGTCGTTCAACGAGCTGGACATCGGCGACTACCGCACCTTCGCCAAGCTGAACCCGCCCCTGCGCGGCGAGGACGACCGCCAGGCCCTGATCGAGGCCCTGGCCTCGGGCCTGATCGACATCGTCGTCTCTTCACACAGCCCGGCCCCAGCCGAGGACAAGCGTCTGCCGTTCGACGAGGCCGCGCCCGGCGCCGTGGGTCTGGAAACCCTGCTGCCCGCCCTGCTGTCGCTGTACCACGAGGAGCGCCTGCCGCTGCTCGACCTAGTCCGCGCCGTCACCCTGGCCCCAGCCCAGCTGCTGGGCCTGCGCGGCGGCCGCCTCTCGCCCGGCGCGCCGGCCGACCTCGTGCTCTGCGACATCGACGCGCCGATCATCGTGGACGCCGCACGCCTGTTATCGAAATCGAAGAACTCGCCGTTCGACGGGCGCCGGCTGCAAGGCCAGGTGTTGATGACGGTGGTGGATGGCCGCGTGGTGCATCGGGCGGAGGGGTAGCTCCCAACCCCTCCCCCAAGCGGGGGAGGTGTCGGCGCAGCCGACGGAGGGGGAAGTCCTGCTGACCCTGCCTCTTCCCCCTCCGGCGCTTCGCGCCGCCTCCCCCTCTGGGGGGAGGATTTGGATGACGTCCGACTCTGCACTAAACCTATCTCACAACTTTCGCTTGCGCAGCGGTTGAATTCGCGCGCAACTCGCCTTAGGGTCGAACCGTGCAAGATCTCGCCGCCATCGCCTACCTCACCATCGGGATCGCCATCGTCGGCGGCTACCTGCTGGGCTCCATCCCGTTCGGGCTGATCGCCACGCGGCTGGGCGGCGCGGGCGACATCCGCCAGATCGGCTCGGGCAATATCGGCGCGACCAATGTGCTGCGCTCGGGCCGCAAGGACCTGGCGGCCATCACCCTGCTGGGCGACGCGGGCAAGGGCGTGGTGGCCGTGCTGCTGGCCCGGTACCTGACCAACGGCAATCCGGCGGTGATCGCCCTGGCCGGCGGCTCGGCTTTCCTGGGTCACCTGTTCCCCGTCTGGCTGAAGTTCAAGGGCGGCAAGGGCGTGGCGACTTTCTATGGCGTGCTGCTGAGCGCGGCCTGGCCGGTGGGCGTCGCCGCCGGCGCCACCTGGCTGGCCATGGCCGCCCTGTTCCGCATCAGCTCTCTGGCGGCGCTGACCGCCGCCGTGTTGGCCGCCCCCTTCGCCCTGGCCTTCGACCAGCCCTATCCGATGCTGGGCCTGTGCCTGTTCATGGCCGTGCTGATCTTCATCCGTCACCGCGAGAACATCGCGCGCCTGCTCAAGGGCCAGGAGCCCAAGATCGGCAAGAAGAAGCCGGCGGAGGATGCTCCCCCCGCGCCCGACGCGCCGTGATCTCGGGCCGGCTCTCGGACATCCAGCGCTTCGCCTGGCTGCGCCTGGCGCGCACCGAGACCGTCGGCCCCGTCGCCTTCGACCACCTGATCACCCGTTACGGCACGCCCGAGCGGGCGCTGTCGGCCCTGCCCGATCTCTCGCGCAAGGGCGGCCGCGCCGTGCCGCTGTCCCTGCCGCCGCGCGAGGCGATCGAGCAGGAGCTTGAGGCCGGCGAGAAACTGGGCGCGCGCCTGATCTGCGGCTGCGAGCCCGACTTCCCGCCCCGGCTGGCGGCCCTGGATCCGCCGCCGCCCGTGCTGTGGGCGCTGGGGCGAGCCGAACTGCTCTCCCAGCCCAGTCTGGCCATCGTCGGGGCCCGCATCGCCTCGGCCGCTGGCCAGCGCTTTGCGCGCCAGTTGGCCACGGATCTGGGAACCGCCGGCCATGTCGTTGTGTCAGGCATGGCGCGCGGCATCGACGGCGCCGCCCACGAAGGCTCGCTGGCCACCGGCGCGGTGGCGGTGCTGGGCGGCGGGGTCGGCGACATCTATCCGCCCGAGCACGACAGGCTGCACGCCCGTCTGGCCGCCGAGGGCTGCGTGGTCTCGGAAAGCGCGCCCGACCGCCGGGCCCAGGCCAAGGACTTCCCGCGCCGCAACCGGATCATCTCGGGCCTGTCGCTGGGCGTCATCGTCGTCGAGGCCGAGCTGAAGTCGGGCTCGCTGATCACCGCGCGCCTGGCCGCCGAACAGGGCCGCGACGTCTTCGCCGTGCCGGGCTCGCCGCTGGACCCACGCTCAAAGGGTACGAACGACCTGATCCGCCAGGGCGCGATCCTGTGCGAAGGCGCCGAGGACGTTCTGCGCTCGCTGTCGGGCCAGACGCATCTGCGTGAACATGATCACCGCTATGAACCGGCGCCCGAGATGGACATCGACCACGACGCCCTGCGCGAACGCATCGCCGCCCTGCTCTCCCCCACCCCCGTATCGCGCGACGACCTCGTCCGCGCGGCCGCCGCCCCGGCCTCGGCGGTGATGGCGGCGCTGGTGGAGCTGAGCCTGGCCGGCCGCGCCGAGCTTCTGGACGGCGGACTGGTCGCGGGAACCTGAGCTTCCGCTTCGGGCCCGGGCTGATAGGCTGGCGGCAGACGCACCGGAGAGAGTCGTGGACGCCGAAACCCTGCAACGGACCTTCGACGAGGCGGTTCAAGCCCATGGCGAGGGACGGCTGGAGGAGGCCGAGGCCGGCTTCCGCGCCGTGCTGGCGGTCCTGCCGCATGAGGGCGAGGCCCTGTTTGGCCTGGGCCTGACCCTGATGGGGCTGCGACGCTTCACCGAAGCGGTGGTGCCCCTGCACGCCGCCGCCGCTCAGCCAGGCGCTGAGCCCATCCGCTTTCTCTGTCTGGCCCAGGCGCTCTACCTGACCGGCGCATTCGCGCAGGCAGCCGAGACGTTCGCGGCGATGGAAAACCAGGAGGGCTTCCACGACGGCGCGCGCCTGACCTGGGCCCGTTCGGCCGCCTACGCCGCGCTGGACGACAGCGATGCCGATACCGCCTTGGCGCTCTATGGGCGGATCGCCGGGCCGGTGGCCGAGGATCTCGACACCGTGGCGCGCGAAGGCTTTTCCGCTCTCGTGGCCTTCCAGCGCCTGAACGCCGCGCGCAAGCTGGGTCGATGGCTGGAAGCCCGCTCGCAGGGGGATGCGATCCAGGCCCATGAGCTGCGGGTGCTGACCGATCCCGAGATCGACCGCGCGCCGCCCGCCTATGTCGAAGCGCTGTTCGACGCCTTCGCCGAGCGCTTCGACCACCAGCTGGTGGAGAACCTGGAGTACCAGGCCCCGGCGATCCTGGCCGAGATGGTCGGCGTCACCGGGCGCCGGTTCGAACACCTGCTGGATCTCGGCTGCGGCACGGGCCTGGCGGGTCCGCCCTTCCGGGCCGCCGTCGCGCGCCTGACCGGCGTGGACCTCTCCAACGCCATGCTGGCCAAGGCGGCCGAGCGCGGCGGCTATGACGCGCTGGTCCACGCCGAGGCCGTCGCCTTCCTGCGCGAGACGTCGGATCGCTTCGATCTGATCGTCGCCGCCGACGTGTTCAGCTATCTCGGCGACCTGGGCGACATCCTGGCCGCCTCGGCCGAGGCGCTCAGCGACGAGGGCCTGCTGGCCTTCAGCGTCGAACAGGGCGAGACGGGGTGGCGACTGCTGCCCTCGGCGCGCTACGCGCACGGCGACGATTATGTCCGCGCGGCCGCCGCCGGCGTCGGGCTGGAGGTGATCCAGCATCGCCAGACGCCGCTGCGCCGTCAGGCCGACGCCGCGATCCCGGGCGGGCTCTACGTACTGCGGAAGACTAGAGCGTGAGGCCGAAAGTGGGAACCGGTTTCGGCCTCACGCTCTAAGTATATGATTTAGAGCCTTTTTAACGCCTGAAATCGATTCCGATTTCAGGCTAAAGGCTCTAGGGCCTAACGCCGCGCGCCCTTGGCGAACAGCAGGTCCGACCACCGCCAGTGGCCGCCGCCCAGGGCGAAGCGGGCCGCGCCGGGGCCGTCGTTCAGCGAGATCAGCACGAGGCCCCGCATCGGCTCGGCCCGGCAGGCGGCGGGGGCGAAGGCGACCTCCAGCATGATCATCTCGCGCAGGCCTGAGAGGCCGTCGCCTTCCTCGCCGTCGGTGCGAAGCCAGTCGCCGTTCCAGACCAGCGGCGCGCGGCCGGCGCCGACGGTGGCGGCGTGGGCCCGCATCAGCGAAGCCCGGGCGCGCGGGTTCTTGCGTAGACCCTCCTGCAGCAGCCGAACCATGTCGCAGCCCGCCGCGCCCCCGCCGCCGCCAGCCCCCGAGCCGGCGGTCGCCGCGCCCGTCAGCTCGGCCTCGCCCAGGCCCATCACGCGTGCGGGCGCCGGCTTCGGACTGGCCGGCAGCGGGATCACGTCCTTGGGGACCGGCGCCTGGGTCACCCGCAGCGGCGAGCGCGGCGCGGCGCGGGCGGTGTCCTTGGGTTTCTCCGGCGACGGCGGCTTCTTGGGCGCCTGGACCGGTGACTTCGGCGCATCATGCGGCGCGGGCGGTGGAGGCGGCGGGGGTGGCGGCGGCTCGACGAGCGAGACCATGACGGACGGCGCCTCGGGCGGCGCAGGCGTGACAGGCGCGCCCAGCAGCACGGCCACGGCCACAGCGTGCGCGACCACGCTCACCGCCAACGCCGCGCCCTTCCCGCCCCGTCGTCTCCAGCCCGCCATCTGTTCGCCAAGCCACAAGCCGAAGCGCCGGCCCGAGACGCTGTGGACCACGACTAGACGTCAGGAAGTAGGCGAATGGTAGCGCTTGCCAATGCTCGAAGCGCAACCGAAGATCGAAGCCAACCAAGGATACACCGGAGTGAATCTGCTGAAACTGATCTGGATTTTGCTGCTGTCCGCACCCGTTGCGGCATTGATCGCGCAAATCCTGGTCAAGGTTTTGCCATCAAGCCTCCAGATGAACATCGCCAAGGCCTTGCTCTGGGCATCGATCGTCTGGCTGGTCGCAATGGGGCTGGCAGGCTGCACCGGCGTCAGGTTCGTGCCAATCCTCGCCAATATCTGGGCACTGGCGATCGCCTATTTCGCCTACTGCTTTCTAGCGTTTGCAACAGGGTGGCTCCCCTGGCACCGCACAGCCCGACTGACGACGTTGGCCGTCGCCACCCTGCCCATCGCCTACGGGTACTTCATGGGTACGGTTGGCCTTTTGGCATTAACCTTCGAGGCTGATCGCTATATCGACCCACCACTGCAGACCGTAGGTCTGGACGCCAACACGGTCTGCATCATGACCAATGCGGAAGGTTGGCTGGACACAGTGCATCTGCTTCGCGTGCACAAGGAATGGCAGCTAGCGCCCATTCTCCATCGGCAGACGCAGGTGATCCCGGTGACTACGGAGCAACCAAGCGCCGGCCCCACAGATTGCGAAGCCCTGCGCGGTCGACCGCTCTAAACGCTCAGATCCACCAGCAGCCCCGTCCCGGCCGCCGGCGCGGCGCGCACGGCTTCTTTCAGCCGATCGACGATCTCCGCGCGTTCGGCGTTGGAGGTCACGGGCTTGATCGGGCGGATCGGCGAGACATAGGCCTCGGTGGCGATCCGATTGACGGTCAGGTCCATCGGGGTCAGCACAGGTGGAACTTGCCACGTCAGTGTCGCGCAAGGGGCTTAACAAGCGCCTACCGGACACCAAAGCCTGACTGTTTTCCGGGTCCTTCGTTGACAGACCCCTAGTGAAGCCCCCACTTTCGCGCCGCTCGCCTGCAGGGCGATCTCTTTTTCCTGAACAAGAGTCAGAATGAACGTCGTCGTCGTCGAGAGCCCGGCCAAGGCCAAGACCATCAACAAGTACCTCGGGTCCGACTACACGGTTCTCGCTTCCTACGGCCACATCCGCGACCTGCCGTCGAAGGACGGCTCGGTCGAGCCGGACAACGACTTCGCCATGAGCTGGGAGGTCGACGCCAAGGCCTCCAAGCGCGTCAGCGACATCGTCGACGCCATGAAGAAGGCCGACCGCCTGATCCTGGCCACCGACCCGGATCGCGAAGGCGAGGCGATCAGCTGGCACGTGCTGGAAGTGCTCAACAAGAAGAAGGCGCTGAAGGACAAGACCGTCCAGCGCGTTACCTTCAACGCCATCACCAAGACCGCCGTGACCGAGGCCATGAAGGCCCCGCGCGATCTCGACATGGAGCTGGTCGAGGCCTATCTCGCCCGCCGCGCCCTCGACTATCTGGTCGGCTTTACGCTCTCGCCCGTGCTGTGGCGCAAGCTGCCGGGCAGCCGCTCGGCCGGCCGCGTGCAGTCGGTGGCCCTGCGCCTGGTCGTCGATCGCGAGCTGGAGATCGAGCGCTTCAAGACCCAGGAATACTGGACCGTCGACGCCGACGTCACGGCCGGATCGGACCCGTTCCTGGCCCGTCTGGTCAAACACGAGGGCAAGAAGCTCACCAAGTTCGACCTGGGCAATGAGACCTCGGCCCTGGCCGCCAAGGCCGCCGTCGAGGCCGCCGTGTTCAAGGTCGAGGCCGTCGAGAAGAAGCCCGGCAAGCGCTCGCCCGCCCCGCCCTTCACCACCTCGACCCTGCAACAGGAAGCCGCCCGCAAGCTGGGCTTCTCGGCCCAGCGCACGATGCAGGCCGCCCAGAAGCTGTACGAGGGCGTCGACATCGGCGGCGAGACGGTGGGTCTGATCACCTATATGCGGACCGACGGCGTCTCGATGGCGCCCGAAGCCATCTTCGAGGCCCGCGACGTCATCGGCGCGGTCTATGGCAAGGAGTACGTCCCGGACTCGCCGCGGATGTACAAGTCCAAGGCCAAGAACGCCCAGGAGGCCCACGAAGCCATCCGCCCGACCAGCATGGGCCGCAATCCGGGCTCGCTGCGCCTGGAGCCGGAGCTGGGGCGCCTCTACGAGCTGATCTGGAAGCGCACCATCGCCTCGCAGATGGAAAGCGCCCGCATCGAGCGCACGACCGTCGACCTGACCAGCGCCGATGGCCAGACCGGCCTGCGCGCCACCGGCCAGGTGGTGCAGTTCCCCGGCTATCTGGCGGTGTACGAAGAAGGCCGCGATGACGAGGGCGACGAGGACAGCGCCCGCCTGCCCGCCATCACCGAGGGCGCCAGCGCCAAGGTGCTGAAGTCGCGCGCCGACCAGCACTTCACCGAACCGCCGCCGCGCTATTCGGAAGCCAGCCTCGTCAAGAAGATGGAAGAGCTGGGCATCGGCCGTCCGTCGACCTACGCCTCGGTGCTGGGCGTGCTGCGCGACCGCGAATATGTCCGCATGGAGAAGCAGCGCTTCATCCCCGAGGACAAGGGCCGCCTGGTCACCGCGTTCCTGGAGCAGTTCTTCAAGCGCTATGTCGAGTACGACTTCACGGCCGCGCTGGAGGAGAAGCTCGACCTCGTCTCAGACGGCAAGCTGGACTGGAAGGAGTTCCTTCGCGAGTTCTGGAAGGACTTCCACGCCGCCGTCGGCGAGATCGCCGAGCTGCGCACCACCAATGTCCTGGACGCCCTGAACGAAGCGCTGGGCCCGCACATCTTCCCCGACAAGGGCGATGGCTCCAACCCGCGCCTGTGCCCCACGTGCGGCTCGGGGCAACTGTCGCTGAAGACCGGCAAGTTCGGGGCCTTCATCGGCTGCTCGAACTATCCGGAGTGCCGCTACACCCGCCAGTTGGGCGTGTCCGAAGGCGACGGCGACGCCGAGAGCGCCGACAAGCAGCTGGGCCTCAACCCGGCCACGGGCCTGGCGGTCTGGCTGAAGAACGGCCGTTTTGGCCCCTATGTCGAGGAGCTGGCCGCCGAAGGCAGCGGCGACAAGCCCAAGCGCTCGTCCCTGCCCAAGGGCTGGATCGCCTCGGCCATGGATCTCGAGAAGGCCCTGCGCCTGCTCTCGCTGCCGCGCGAGGTGGGCAAGCACCCGGACGACGGCAAGGTCATCACGGCGGGCCTGGGGCGCTTTGGACCGTTCGTGCTGCACGACGGCACCTACGCCAATCTGGAGAACGCCGACGAGGTGTTCGACGTGGGCCTCAACCGCGCGGTGGCCATCCTGGCCGACAAGCGCGCCGGCGGCGGACGTCCGCAACGCGCGGCCGCCGCGGCCCTGGCGGAACTGGGCAACCACCCCGAGGACGGCAAGCCGATCCGCGTGCTGTCGGGCCGCTTTGGCCCCTACATCAAGCACGGCGACACCAACGCCAATGTGCCCAAGGGCAAGGATCCGGCCGCCATCACCCTGGAAGAGGCGCTGGCCCTGATCGCCGAACGCGCGGCCAAGGGCGGGGCTAAGAAGCCCGCCAAGAAGGCGGCGGCTTCGAAGTCCAAGGCCAAGGCCGAAGGCGACGCTCCGGCCAAGAAGACGGCGGCGAAAAAGCCCGCCGCCAAGAAGCCGGCGGCCAAAAAGGCCGCGCCGAAGGCCAAGGCCGCCGCGACGTCCGACGACGGCGCCGCGCCCTGGGACGACGAGGGCTGACGCTGTTCAGGGCTGAGGGACGGGAGTAGAGTTCGCCCATGACGACCTTGGAACGTCCCCTGCCTTTGCAGGTCGTGGTCGTGGTCCTGGTGCTGTGCTGCATCGGCGGCTTCGCCATGGGCCTGACCAACGCGATGAAGCTGGATCGCGGCGGCGCCGTGACCAGCCAGCAGCCGCTGGCCGAGACCTCGGGCGTTCCGATCAAGGACGCCGCTCCCGCGCTCGCCTACGAGCCGCCGCCGGTCGAAAAGCCCAAGCCCAAGGCTGTCGAGGTCGAAACCGTCGAGCAGGAAGCCCCGCCACCCGCGCCGGTGGTAGAAGCGCCGCCGACCGCGCCTGCGCCGGTGGCCGAGACCAAGCCGGTCGAGCCCCAAGCGCCGAAGTCGATCGAGGATCTGTACTAGGCGCTCTCTTATTCCGATCCCCCCGGCGGCACGTCAGTGTCGCCGGGGAGATCGGCTCATGGGCCGCCTCCCCCACCACCGCGTTTCCCTAAGTCCGCCGAACGCGTTAAGGCAGGACATGGCCAAACTTCGCCCGACCAAGACCTTCAAGCCCAAGCCGCCCGCCGGCCTGCCCGATCGCGAGACGCTGCTGGCGTTCCTGCGGGACGCCGGCGAGACCGGAAAGGCCGACATCGCTCGGCACTTTGGCCTCAAGGGCGCCGACCGCCGGGCCCTGCGCGAGATGATCCGCGAGCTGGAAGCGCAAGGCGCGCTGGCCAAGCGCGGCCGCAAAGGCTTTGCGGAGGCCGGCTCCCTGCCCCCCGTCGGCGTGGCCGACGTGGTCGAGCGTGACGGCGACGGCGAGCTCTATGTGAAGCTGACCAAGTCCGACGACGACGTGCCCAATGTCCGCCTCGCGCCCGGCAAGGGCGAGGCCGCCGCCGGCGCGCCGGGCCTGGGGGACCGCCTGCTGGTCCGCTTCGAGCGTCTGGAGACCGGCGAGTACGAGGCCAAGCTGATCAAGAAGCTGGGCCAGAGCGCCCACAAGATCCTGGGCGTGATCCGCAAGCACCGCCGCGAGGTCCGGGTCGAGCCGGTGGATCGCAAGTCCAAGGAAAGCCTGGTCCTCGATCCCAGCGTGGCCCACGAGTACAAGGACGGCGACCTCGTCGTCGCCCAGGTCGGCACGCACGGCGGCCGCTACGGTCCCAAGCCCGGCAAGGTGCTGGAGGTGGTCGGGACCGAGAACGATCCCCGCGCCGCCTCGCTGATCGCCATCCACAGCCACGGCATCCCGACCGGCTTCTCCGAAGAGGCCGAACGCGAGGCCAAGGCCGCCGTCGAGCCGACCCTGTCGGGGCGCGATGACCTGCGCGACCTGCCGTTCGTGACCATCGACCCGGTGGACGCCCGCGACCACGACGACGCCGTCTACGCCCATCCCGACGACGACGAGACCAACAAGGGCGGCTTTGTCGTCTGGGTCGCCATCGCCGATGTGGCCGCCTATGTGCGCCCGGCCTCGGCCCTGGACCGCGACGCCCGCGAGAAGGGCAACAGCGTCTATTTCCCCGACCGCGTCGAGCCGATGCTGCCCGAGACCCTGTCGAACGGCCTGTGCTCGCTGCGTGAAGCTGAGAACCGCGCCACGCTGGCCGTGCGGATGGTGTTCGACAAGTCGGGCCGCAAGAAGGGCCACAGGTTCGTGCGCGGTCTGATGCGCTCGGCCGCCAAGCTCTCCTACGAGCAGGCCCAGTCGGCGATCGACGGGCAACCCGACGACAAGGCCGGCCCGCTGCTGGAGCCGATCCTGAAGCCCCTGTGGGAAGCCTACCGGACAATGAAGATCGGGCGCGACGCCCGCTCGCCACTCGCTATCGAAAGTGACGAACGCCGGATCATCATCCGTGACGGCGAAATCACCTCGATCACCAAGCGCGCCAGCCTCGAAGCCCACAAGCTGATCGAGGAGATGATGGTGCAGGCCAATGTCTGCGCCGCCGAGAGCCTGGAAGCCAAGCGCTCTCCCCTGATCTACCGGGTGCACGACACGCCGAGCCTGGAGAAGGTGCAGAACCTCGCCGACTTCCTGCAGACCCTGGACATCCGCTGGAGCAAGGGCGAGGCCCCGCAGACCGCGCGGTTCAACAAGCTTCTAGACGAGACCCGCGAGAGCCCGAACGCGGCGATCATCAACGAGGTGGTCCTGCGCACCCAGATGCAGGCCCACTACAGCGCCGACAACATCGGTCACTTCGGCCTGAACCTGGCCAAGTACGCGCACTTCACCAGCCCGATCCGCCGCTACGCCGACCTGATCGTGCACCGGGGCCTGATCCGAGCGCTCGGCCTGGGAACCGACGGTCTCACCGACCAGGACATCGCCCAGATCAAGGACACCGCCGAGGTCATCACCCACGCCGAGCGCCGGGCCATGGCCGCCGAACGCGACGCCACCGACCGCTATATCGCCGCCTTCCTGGCCGACCGCGTGGGCGCGACCTTCGAGGGCCGGATCACCGGCGTCACCCGCTTTGGCCTGTTCATCAAGCTGGCCGACACCGGCGCGGACGGCCTCGTGCCGGTCTCGAGCCTCGGCCAGGAATTCTTCGTCCACGACGACAAGATGCACGCCCTGGTCGGCGAGCGGACCGGCAAGCGTTGGCCGCTGGGCATGGGCGTCGAGGTCAAGCTGGTCGAGGCGACGCCCGTCACCGGCGGCCTGCTGTTCGAGATGCTCAGCGACCCGCTGCCGCCCGACCCGAAAATGCCCCGGCCGAGGCTAGGCGCTCGGCGCCAGGCGGCGGTGAAGCCGCGCGGCGGATTGCCGAAGGGCGTCCGGCGGGGGAAGCGGCGGTAGAGGCCAGAGACACTAGATGCTCCCCCGCAATGCGGGGGAGCTGTCGCAAAGCGACTGAGGGGGCCATCACGGCCGCCATTCAGCTCGCCCCCTCCGGCCCTCTGGGCCACCTCCCCCGCGATGCGGGGGAGGAACTACTTCGCCGCGATCGCCGCCTCGAGCCGGTCGGCCATCATCCGCTGATCCGCCACCGACGGATGCCAGTGGCAAGCGCCGCGGTCCATGTCGGTGATCCGCACGGCCTTGGCGCCGGTACGGTCGGCGACCTGGGCGACGTCTTCGGCGAAGGTGTCTCCGGCGATCAGGAAGACGCGCGCCTTCGGGCGACTGGCCTTCAGCGCCTGGATGAAGGCCACGTAGCGGTCGCGATAATCCTGGCGTAAGGTCGCCTCGTTGGCCCAGGGCTCGCCGGGGTTCAGCGGCGTCGAGAAGTCATTGGTGCCGAGGCCAATCACCAGCACGTCCGGGCTCCACGTGTCGTCCGCGCCGACTCGCGGCTGCTCCTGTCCGGGGATCAGACGCGGGAACAGCGCCGGTAGCGGCTGTCCAGCGGCGACGCCATTGTAGTTTCGCACTACGCCGCGCCCCGAGAAGGCGACGATACGGTAATCCGCGTCCAGCCGGCGGGCCAGGATCGGTCCGAAGGCCAGGCTGGTGTCGGTCAGTTCGTGAACCTGGCTTTCGGTGCAGTCGCGGCTGGTCGAGCGCACGCCATAGCCCACCGTGTGGGAGTCCCCGATGAACTCGATCCTGCGCGGTCGCGACGGCGCCGGCAGCGCCTCACTCCCCTCGCCGACAAAGAAGCCCTGGAACCGCGACGATCCCGACTGGCTCTCGGTCAGCTTGTCCAGTCGCACGACGTGTTCGCCCGGCCCCAGGCGATCCAGCTTCAGGCGGGTCTGGCCCGACTTGGTCAGCTCGGCCTTGCGCACGCCGTCGACGCTGACGGCAAGGTGCTCGCCGCCCGTGTCGACGACGACTTCGACCGAAGAGCCTGTGAAACGCCCCTCAAAATAGACCCCGGGCCAGCCGAAGTCATAAGCGCCGTCGGGCGCGGACGCGACGCGGCCGCCGATGTTCAGCGGCAGGGCGGTCTGGGCGAGGGCGGCGGCAAGGATGAGCGCGAGCATAGCCTCTTCTCATCCGGGATGCGCGGGACGTCAAACCTAGCTATGCAGTCGCCATGCGCGCCGAGATCGAACCCTTCCACGCCATCGCCATCAGCCGTCTGGCTCACCAGTTGAAGATGGAGGGGCGCTCGATCATCCATATGGAGTTCGGCCAGCCCTCGACGGGCGCGCCGAGCAAGGCGCTAGCCAAGGCGCATGACATCCTCGAGGCCGAGGCCATGGGCTATTGGGAAAGCCCGCTGCTGCGCGAGAAGATCGCCCAGCGCTATCAGACGCTTTATGGGGTCACTGTCGAGCCGGAGCGGATCATCCTGACCTGCGGCGCCTCGCCCGCGCTGGTCCTAGCGCTATCGAGCACGTTCAAGCCGGGTGACCGCATCGCCCTGGCCCGGCCCGGCTATGTCGCCTATCGCAACACGCTGAAGGCCCTTCACCTTCACCCGGTCGAGATCGCCTGCGGGCCGGAAGACCGTTTCCAGCTTACGGCCCAGCACCTGGCCGCGCTCGATCCGGCTCCCGCCGGCGTCATCGTCGCCAGCCCGGCCAACCCGACCGGCACCATCATCGAGCCCGCCGAACTGGAAGCCATCGCCAAGATCTGCCGCGAGCGCGGCATCCGCATCATCAGCGACGAGATCTATCACGGGCTCAGCTACACCGGCCGCACGCCCTCGATGCTGGAGTTCGCGCCGGATGCGCTGATCGTCAACAGCTTCAGCAAGTACTTCAGCATGGCCGGCTGGCGGCTGGGCTGGCTGCTGACGCCGCCGGGCGAGGACCTGGAGCGGGCGCGGGCCTATGTCGGCAACCTGTTCCTTACCGCGCCCTCCCTGGCCCAGCATGCGGGCCTGGCGGCCATGGACTGCATCGACGAGCTGGAAGGCCACATCGCCGTCTATCGCGCCAATCGCCAGTTGATGCTGGACGCCCTGCCGGCCCTGGGCCTCAAGGAAATCGCCCCGCCCGACGGCGCCTTCTACATCTGGGCCAATATCGCCCACCTGACCGACGACTCGCTGGCCTTCTGCGAAGACCTGCTGCGCGACACGGGCGTGGCCACCGCGCCCGGCGTCGACTTCGACCCGGTCGAGGGCAAGCGCTTCATCCGCTTCAGCTTCGCGGTCTCGACGCCGGAGGTCGAAGAGGCCCTGCGGCGGATCACGCCGTGGTTTGAGGCGCGAAGCGCTCGATAGATGCTCCCCCGCGATGCGGGGGAGCTGTCGCGGAGCGACTGAGGGGGCAAGCGGGATATCGGCCGCGTTAGCCCCCTCCGGCCCTCTGGGCCACCTCCCCCGCATCGCGGGGGAGGAACTTGGGCAGCTCCCTACTTCTTCGCCAGATAGTCCAGCGCCATGAAGGCGTGGGCCTTCACGCCGGTCTCGAACACGGCCTCGTCGACGTCGAAATAGGGCGAGTGGTTGACCGGAACGGTGTCGGCCGGGACGCCGGGCTTGCGACCGCCCAGCTGGATGAACACGCCCGGGACCTTCTCGGCGTACATCGAGAAGTCCTCGGCGCCGGTGACCAGGGCGGCGTTGTCGTCGACCTTGCCGGGCGAGGCCTTTTCCAGGGTTCCTTTCACCCACTTGCTCAGGGCCGGGTCATTGTAGGTGACCGGATAGGGCTGGGTGAACACCACCTCGGCCTTGGCGCCGTAGCGATCGCCGATGGCGGCGACGGACTTCTGCATCCGGGCGATCAGGTCCTCGCGGCGGGCCTTGGAGAAGGCCCGCATGGTCCCCTCCATCTTCAGGTCCTCGGGGATGATGTTCTGGCGGAAGCCCATGTTGATCGTAGCGATGGTCAGCACCGATGGCGAGGCGCCGACGTCGACCTGGCGGGCGGCGATCTGGTTGGTCGCCTGGATGATGTCGGCGGCGACGCTGGCCATGTCGATCCCGGCCCAGGGACGGGCGCCATGGGTCTGGCGGCCCTTGACGGTGATCGTGATGCGGTCCGACGAGGCGTAGAAGCCTTCGGGGCGATAGTTCAGCTCGTGCGGATCGCCGGGACCGATATGGACGCCGAACACCGCGTCGACCTTGGGATTGTCCAGCGCGCCGTCGCGGATCATCAGCTTGGCGCCGCCCTCCTCGCCGGCCGGGGGACCTTCCTCGGCGGGCTGGAACAGGAAGACCACCGTGCCCTGGATGTCCTGCTTCATGCCGGCCAGCACCGTGGCCGCGCCCAGCAGCATGGCCACGTGTGTGTCGTGACCGCAGGCGTGCATCACCGGCACCGTTCGCCCTTCCCAGGTGGCCTTGACCTTGGAGGCGAACGGCAGGCCGGTCTTTTCCTCGACCGGCAGGGCGTCCATGTCGGCGCGCAGGGCCACGACCTTGCCGGGCTTGCCGCCCTTGAGGACGCCCACGACGCCGGTCTTGCCGACGTTCTCGCGCACCTCGATGCCCAGCGCCCGCAGTTCCTTGGCGATCAGGGCGGCGGTGCGGACCTCCTGGTTGCCCAGTTCGGGGTTCTCGTGGATATCGCGCCGCCAGGCGATGACCTTGGGCTGGACCGCCCTGGCGGCCGCCTCGACCTTGGCGGCGGACGGCGCAGCCACCGCCGGCGCGCTCATCGCCAGACCCGCCAGCAGCGCCAGCGTCGAAATCCGTCCGATCATCATCACCCCTCCAGGAAACCGGCGCGAGATTGGGACGCGTCGCCGCGGGGGGTCAAGCCGCAAGCGGCCTTGACGCTACGTCGCCCTATGCAGCCGCGCGGATGGGGCTAACCTTGAGCGCATGAGCCTGCCGCCGATTGACGCTAAATTCGACACCATCAACGACGGCGCGACGCGCGAGACTGGCGTCGCGCTCAAGCCTCGGCATGCGGCCACCTTGATCATCGTCCGCACCGACGGCCCGCAGCCGCGCCTGTTGATGGGCCGCCGGAACCGCGGCCACGCCTTCATGCCCGACAAGTGGGTGTTCCCCGGCGGACGGGTGGATCGGACCGACTACGACGCCCCTAGCGCCACCGAGCTCGACGGCGAGGTGGCCATGCGCCTGGAGCTGGAACCCCGCCACCCCAAACCCGCGCGCCTGGCCCGCGCCCTGGCGCTGGCGGCCGTGCGCGAGACCTTCGAGGAGACCGGGCTCCTGCTGGCCAAGCCCGCGCCGGAGCGACCCGGCGCTGGCCCCTGGCGGCCGTTCCTGGCCCAAGGCGCCCTGCCCGACCTAGCCCCGCTGAGCTTCGTGGCCCGCGCCATCACCCCGCCCTATCGCCCCCGCCGCTTCGACGCCCGGTTCTTCATGGCCTCGGCCGAGTCGCTGCTATCGCTGGACCGTCGCCCTGACTGCGGCGAGTTGGACGAGATCGCCTGGGTCGATTTCCAGGAGGCGATGGCGCTGGACCTGCCCAACATCACGCGCTTCGTCGTGCATGAGATCGGTCAACGCTTGGCCGAGACTGGACGTCCCGCGCCGTTCATGCGCTTCCTGAACGGCAAGCGTCACCTGACCCACCTCTAGCCGCCGGGTCGCTGATCGGGAGGTTCGCATGATCGCCGTCCTCATGGCTCTAAGCGTCGTGGCCGCGCCCAGCGAGATCGACAAGCTGGCCTTCATGGGCGGCTGCTGGACGCTGCTACGCCCCAACGGCACGAAGATCGAGGAACAGTGGCTGGCCCCGGCCGGCGGGGCGATGATCGGCATGAGCCGCAGCGTGCGCGACGGCAAGCTGCGCGAATTCGAGTTCATGCGCATCGTGCCCGGCGAGGACGGCGCGCTGCGTTACGTGGTGATTCCGTCGGGCCAGGCCGAGACGGCGTTCACCCTGAAGGATCTGGCGGCCAATACGGCGACCTTCGAAAATCCCAAGAATGATTTTCCCCAGCGGATTCTCTATCGTCTGGCGGACAAGGACACGCTGGTGGCCCGGATTGAGGGCTCTCTGAACGGCCAGGAGCGGTCAGCGGATTTTCCTTACAAGCGGTGTCCAGCCGGCAATTGACTTTGAGCCGCCGATGAGTATGTTCCGCGCCTCTCATTTCCAACGCGCGGGAACCTGCGCGACCACCGCAGGGATTCGACCATGGCCAAACCGGCTTCCATCAAGATCCGCCTGAACTCGACGGCGGACACCGGCTTCTTCTACGTCACCAAGAAGAACGCCCGCACCAAGACCGAGAAGATGGTGCTGAAGAAGTACGACCCGGTCATCCGCAAGCACGTCGAATTCCGCGAAGGCAAGATCAAGTAAGATCGCTTTCAGCGCTACGACATCGAAACGCCCGGCTAGCGATAGCCGGGCGTTTTGCTTTTGTGGCCGCACTACTGGCCCTGGCCGAACCAGAACCAGCGGAAGAACGCAAAGCCGCCCCGGATCACGGTGACCGCCAGCACCACGGGGCCGATGCAGAGCGCGACGAATGCGGCCAGCACAGCGGCTGTCGAAAGGCCGCCGGATGGATCGCCCTCAAGGCGCGCGCCCAGCCAGAACAACGACACGCAGGCCACCAAGGCCAAGGCCAGCCAAGCGGCCGGAAAAGACCGTCGTCTCGCGCGAAGTCTCGCCCTCACCGACCCCTCCCGCATAAGATGCATGCAGGAGGTTGCGCCCCGTGCGTGTGCGAGAGCTTAAAAAGTCGCCCTAACCGCCGTTAGCAACGTTGGCCGTAGACTAACGGGCGGCATTTGCCATCAATGTCGGCCGGCGGCTTGACGCCGGTGACGGCGGCGAGCGTCGGGGCGATGTCGACCGTGTCGAGCGGCAGGACGCGCTCGTGCGGGCTCGCGCCTTTCCACCAGAACAGGATCGGCACGCGGCGGTCATAGTCCCAGGGGCTGCCATGGGTCGACACATAGGTCGGCCCGGCGGTCGCAGGCACCCTATCGGGCCGGAAGGCCACCAGGATGTCGCCGACCCGCCCAGGATAGGCGCTGCGGCGCAGGCGCTCGGCCAGCGACAGTTCCTCGGGCGAGGCGTCGGCGGCCGCGGGGTCGAGGGTGAAGATGGCGTTGGAGTCAAAGGCGCCCGCGACGGCTGGGTCGCTGTTGATCAGCGGCAAGGCGGCGGCGGTGATGCGCGCGCGCTCGACATCGGACACCGCCTTGCGGTCGGGTCCGACGACATAGATCTGATCCACCCCGCCATCGGCGTTCAGCGGATCCCACGACAGACCCAGCTGCGCACGAACCGTAGCGTTGAGCTTGGCGATCCAGGGCCTACCGATCAGGCGCTCGTAGTCATAGCCCTCGTCATGCAGACGCTCGGCCATGTCGGCGCCGCCGTGGTCGGCGCTAAGCGCGACCAGAACGCCGCCCTTCACCTTCTCCAGGCTCTTGAGGAAGACGCCCAGCCGATCGTCGAGGCGCGCGATCTGGTCGCACATTTCCGGACCGCGGGTCCCGTAGCGGTGACCGATGAAATCGGTCGCCGACAGGCTGATGGTCAGGAGGTCGATCTGCGGGCCGTCACCCAGGCCGTAGGCCTCGCGCAGGGCGGTCGCCAGTTCCAGGGTGACCTGATCGGTATAGGGGCTGGCGTAGAGATCGCGACGCTTGTCCGCCTCGCTGGTCGCCGCCGGTATGGGCAGCGCCGCGCGCCACTTGCGACCGCCGGTCTCGTAGTCGGCTTCCAGCGCCTTGCAGCGTTTGGCCGAGCCGCCGCCGGTAACCTTGTCCAGCGGGCTGCGAGCGTAGTCCCAGACGAAGGGCTGCTTCTTAAGGTCCGCCGCCAGCTTGGCGTTGAACGCCGCGACCGGCTTGAGGCGCGCCTCGGCGGTCTGCCCCGGGGGCACGTAGGTCGTGAAGCCAAAGCCGGGCTGGTACCAGAACTGGCCGTCCGCGGCGTGGCCCGACATGGTCAGCGCGCCGCGATCCTTGCCCGAAACGCCGAACACGCGGCTTTGCGGCGAGACCGCCTTCAGCCAATCGCCATAGGTGGTCGCGACCATGTTTGCCGGCGAAACCGCCCTGCCCTGGGGATCGTCGGCCAGAGTGACGCTCGGGTCGGCCAGGCAATAGACGGTCTTGCCCGTCGTCTTGTCGTACCAGTCGTTGGCGCTGATGCCCGTCTTGTTGGGATGCTTGCCCGTCAGTAGGGTCGAGTGACCGGGGCAGGTCTCGGTGAAGGCGTGCGACTGGTAGCCGTTCGGGTAGACGATGCCCGCGCTCAGCTGCTTCAGCCCCCCGGTGAACTCAGGCCTGTGCTGGGCGTAGAGATTGGCGCTGAATTGGTCGATCGAAATCACGACCACCAGCTTGGGCGCAGGCTTGGTCGACTGGGCCTGAGCCGGTCGGGTCTGAGCCGCGAAGCCGACGGAGACGGCGGCGGCGATCACGCCGCAGGTAAGCATCTTCTTCATTCGAGCGATTTCGCCCGAAGCCGCCGTCCGTGCAAGGACGGAAGCGTTTCAGCGTTGAAATGGGCGCATGGCGCCCGCGGTCAGGCGGCCTTGCCGACCACGGCGTTCCGGCCCGAGGCCTTGGCTTGGTAGACGCCCTCGTCCGCACGCTTGAGCAAGGCTTCGGGCGTATCGCCCTCGCCGGCCGTCGCAGAGACGCCGATCGAGATGGTGACGTTCAGCATTTCCTTGCCGTGGGCCACCTTGAAAGGCGAGCCCGACACATGCATGCGGATGCGCTCGGCGATCCGCAGGGCGTCGGCAAGCGCCGTGTCGGGCATGATCACCACGAACTCCTCCCCGCCATAGCGGCAGGGCAGATCGATCGCCCGAACGTTCGACGCGAGGCGCAGGGCGAACTCCCGCAACACTTCGTCGCCGACGTCGTGACCGAAGGTGTCGTTGATCTTCTTGAAGAAATCGATGTCGATCAAAAGGGCCGAGACCGGATCGCCGCCCAGGGTCGCGCGCTTGACCAGCGAGTCGAGCTGACCGGTCATGTAACGGCGATTGTGCAAGCCGGTCAGCTGGTCGGTGACGGCCAGCTCCAGCGAGTGATCCAGGTTATTGCGCAGGTAGTCGGTGTAACGCTTGCGCTGAATCTGCGTTTTGACGCGGGCCGAAAGCTCCTGCGGATCGATCGGGCGCGACAGGATGTCGTTCACGCCGATCTCCAGCGCCTTGACCATGCGGCCGCGATCATCCGGATCGACCATGGCCAGCACCGGCAACTGGCGGGTGCGTTCCTCGGACCGCAGCGCGGCGGTGAAGCGCAAGCCGTCGAAGCCCTTCGCGGCGGCGTTGACGATGACCAGATCAACCGGACCGCCGGCGCTGATCTTGGCCTTCTCCGGATCGCTTTCGACGACCGGACGATGCTCGACGCCCAGTTCAGCGGCGACGCGCTGGGCCTGACGCTCGTTGTCGTCGACGATCAGAACTCGGCCGCCCAGGCCGTCCAGGCGCGCGGCGGCGCCAGCGATCACGCCCATGCGGCGGCCCGAGGCCTCGCGCTGGCGCAACTCGTCGATCACCAGCTTGAAGCGGGTAAGGCTGCGCACGCGGGCGAACAGCATGACGTCGTCGATCGGCTTGGTCAGAAAGTCAGAGGCGCCCGACTCCAGACCCTGGATGCGGTCGCCGCGCCCGTCGAGCGCGGTGATCAGCACGACCGGGATATGGCGGGTCGTGGGGTCGTCCTTGAGCTTGCGGCAGACGGTGAAGCCGTCCATGCCGGGCATCATGACGTCCAGCAGGATGATGTCGGGCAGATCGCGCGCGGCCATGGCCAGGGCCGTCGGCCCGTCCATGGCGGTGGAAACCTCATAGTACTCGGCCGTCAGCTTGGCCTCGAGCAAGCGGACATTGGCCTCGATGTCGTCGACGACGAGGATCCGCGCGCTCATGCAGGCTGCCTTTCCAGCAGACGCTTGATGGTGTCGAGGAAGTGCACGACCGAGATCGGCTTGGAGATATAGGCCTCGCAACCGCCCTCGCGGATGCGTTCCTCATCGCCCTTCATGGCGAACGCGGTCACCGCCACAACAGGGATGTGGGCCAGATCGTCGTCTTCCTTCAGCCACTTGGTGACCTCCAGGCCCGAGATCTCGGGCAGCTGGATGTCCATCAGAATCAGGTCTGGCTTGTTTTCGCGGGCAATGGACAGCGCCGACAGACCCTCGCGGGTCTGCAGGGTTTCGTAACCCTGGGCTTCGAGCAGATCATGAAAGAGCTTCATGTTCAGCTCGTTATCCTCCACGATGAGGACCTTCTTCGTCATCCTTACCCCGACCCTGCGGTCACGTGGCGACGCCTAGGGATTCGCGCCGTCTTCCAGAACCTGATCGCACGGATATCCTTAAGCCCGCGCTAATCGCGTTAAGCCCCAACGATCCGAGATCATGGAACCCCGTTACTCCGACCTCCAGGCCTGCGTCATCTCACCCACCGCACCGCTGGTCATCGTCGATGTCGACGAGGTGCTTGCCCAGTTCATGCGGGGGTTTGGCGCGTTCGTCGCCCGTCACGGCTTTGAGCTGCGCGTCGATCGCTTCGCCCTGTTCCAGAACATCTATCGCCCGGGAGAAACCGAACACCTGGACATGATCGCCGGCAAGGCGCTGTTCGACGACTTCTTCCGTGACGGGGCCGATGACCTGGACCCCGCGCACGGAGCGGCCGACGCCCTGGCCGACCTGTCGACCCGCGCCGAGGTGGTGATTTTGACCAACGCGCCTGAACATGGCCGCATCGCCCGCGCCAAGTGGTTGAAGACGCACGGTTTCGACTATCCGCTGGTGATCAACAGCGGCCCCAAGGGCCCGCCGGCGGCGGAGCTGGCCTCGCGCACGACCGGTGCGGTCGTTTTCATCGATGACCTTTTGCCGCAGCTGGAATCGGTGGCCAACAGCGCGCCGCAGGTCGGGCGCTTCCAGATGGTCAGCGACGAGCGCCTGCGCCCGTTCGCGCCCTCCGCTCCAGATCGCCACGCTCGCATAGACGAATGGCCCACCCTCAAGACCGCACTCGAGGAGCGCCTTTTCCGATGATCCGCTTTGGCGTCGACTTTGGCGGAACAAAGATCGAAGTCGCCGCGCTCAATGCGGGCGGCGACTTCGTGGCCCGGGTGCGCAAGCCAAACCCAGGAAACTACGATGACGCTTTGGAGGTCGTCGCCGCGCTGGTCGCCGACGCCGAGTCGATGGCGGGCGGCAGTTGCGCGCGGCTGGGCCTGGGGATTCCGGGCTCGATCTCACCCCGCACCGGCCTGATCCGCAACGCCAACAGCACCTATCTGAACGGCCGCCCGTTCGGTGAGGATCTTGAGTCTCGTCTGGCGCGCCCCGTGCGCCTGGCCAACGACGCCAATTGCCTGGCCCTGTCGGAAGCCGCCGACGGCGCGGGCGCTGGCGCTTCCGTCGTCTTCGCCGCCATCATCGGCACCGGCTGCGGCGGCGGTGTGGTCGTCGATGGCAAGATCCTCAACGGCCACAACGGGATCGCCGGAGAATGGGGCCACTCCCCCCTCCCCTGGCCCAAGCCCGAGGAATATCCCGGTCCCGACTGCTGGTGTGGCCGCAAGGGCTGCCTGGAGACCTGGATCGCCGGCCCGGCCTTCGCCCGCGACGCCGGCTTCGCAAACGGACAGGCGGCGATGCAGGCGATCGGCGAAGGCGACGAGAAGGCCAGCGCCGCGCTGGATCGCTATGTCGACCGCCTGGCCCGCTCGCTCGCCGTGGTCTGCGATCTCATCGATCCCGACGTCATCGTCCTTGGCGGCGGCATGTCCAATGTCGACGCGCTCTATGATCGGCTCCCAGCCGCGATCGCACCGCATGTGTTCTCGGACGTCTTCGATACCCCCGTGCGCAAGGCCCGCCACGGCGACAGCTCGGGGGTGCGCGGCGCCGTCTGGCTCTGGCCGCCCGAGGCCTAGGCATCGTCATGAAGTCCCTGTGCCGCGATTGCGGATGGACCGGCGAGACCAAGGTCTCGCGCTGTCCGTCCTGCGCCTCGCCGCGGACTGTGTTTCATGAGGAGCTGGGGACCCTGTCCATCGCGCACATGGACTGCGACGCGTTCTACGCCTCGGTGGAGAAGCGCGATGACCCGTCGTTGCGCGACCTGCCGGTGATTATCGGCGGCGGCAAGCGCGGGGTCGTCACCACCGCCTGCTACATCGCGCGGATGAGCGGCGCGAAATCGGCGATGCCGATGTTCAAGGCGCTGAAGCTGTGTCCCGACGCCGTGGTGATCAAGCCGAACTTCGCCAAGTACAAGGAAGAGAGCCGACGCATCCACGAGAAGCTCGACAAGCTTACCCCGCTGATCCAGCCGCTAAGCCTCGACGAGGCCTGGATCGACCTGACCGGCACTGAGCGCCTGCACGGCGCGACGCCCGCCCAGATGCTGGCGCGCCTGCAGGCCGAGATCGAGCGCGACATCGGTCTAACGGTCTCGGTTGGCCTGGCCCCGAACAAGTTCCTGGCCAAGATCGCCTCGGAGCTAGACAAGCCGCGCGGCTTTTCGGCCATCGGCGCGGCCGAGGCGCAGAGCTTTCTCGCCAACAAGCCGGTCAACATCCTGCCGGGCGTGGGACCGGCCACCGTCGCCTCGCTGGCCGAGATCGGCCTGCGCACCGTCGGCGACATCGCCGCCGCCGACCTGAAGCTCCTGGCCAATCGCCTGGGCTCGGGGGGGATGCGGCTGCATCGCCTGGCCCACGGGCAGGACAGCCGCATTGTCGACCCCGACCAGGCCCGCAAGACGATCAGCGCCGAGACCACTTTCAACGACGACCTGCACAAGCGCGAAGACCTCGAGGATGAGCTCTGGCCCCTCTGCGAAAAGGTCGCCAAGCAGGCGCGCCAGGAAGGCGTCGCCGGCCGCGTGGCGACGCTGAAATTGCGCACCCCCGACTTCAAGATTCATACCCGCCGCCGCACGCTGGCGGTCCCGACCCAGACGGCCCGCACGCTCTTCCAGGTCGCCCGGGATCTGCTGGCGGCCGAGCCCCGGGGCCTGGCCTATCGCCTGATCGGCGCGGGCCTCACGGAGTTCGTCGACGCCGACACCGCCGGCGCGGACATGTTCGCCGACGAGGAACGGCGCGCCTTGAAGAGTGAGACGGCCATCGACGCCCTGCGCGGCAAGTTCGGCGCCGCCGCCGTGATTACCGGTCGCGCGCTGAAAGGCCGATGACGACGCCACTTGCGTGACGGGACCTCGGCCACCATCTCGGCATTCCACCCGTGGAACCGTTCGCGCGCGGCCTTCGCTCTCCCAAATGTGAAGCCGAAAACCGAGGCGCCCCTGTGCTAAAGCGGCGCAGCGGTGCTTCGGCCTCTTCCAAAGCCGCCGCGTTTCCATATCTAATTCAGGCAGGCGGGTGATTTGCCCGCCGGGAGAGAACAAGTCGATGGCCGAGCGGAAGCAAGGCGGACAAAGCAACGGCGCTGGGTCGTCGGTCGTCACGGAAGTGAAGCCGAAGACACAGAAGCCTTCGCTCTATCGAGTTCTGATTCTCAACGACGACTACACTCCCATGGAGTTCGTCGTCTACGTGCTCGAGCGGTTCTTTAACAAGTCGCGTGAAGACGCTACTCGCATCATGCTGCACGTTCACCAGAACGGTGTCGGTGTCTGCGGTGTCTACACATACGAAGTCGCAGAAACCAAGGTCGCCCAAGTCATCGACTCGGCGCGACGCCATCAGCACCCCCTGCAGTGCACCATGGAAAAGGACTGAGGAGCCTCCCCCGTTGCCCTCTTTTTCGCGCCCCCTGGAAGAGTCCCTGCATCGCGCCGTTGCGTACGCCAACCAGCGTAAGCACGAGTACGCGACGCTGGAACACCTTCTGCTTTCCCTGACCGACGACGATGACGCCGCCGGTGTCATGCGTGCGTGCGATGTCGATCTCGCCGCGCTGAAGAAGAGCCTTTCGAACTATCTTGACGTCGAGCTCACCTCCCTGGTCGTCGACGACGACGAGGACGCCAAGCCGACCGCCGGCTTCCAGCGCGTGATCCAGCGCGCGGTGATCCACGTGCAATCGTCCGGCCGCGAGGAAGTGACCGGCGCCAATGTGCTGGTCGCTATCTTCTCCGAACGTGAAAGCCATGCCGCCTACTTCCTGCAGGAGCAGGACATGACGCGGTATGACGCGGTGAACTTCATCGCCCACGGCATCGCCAAGAAGGCCGGCGCCTCCGAGCCCAAGAGCGTCAAGGGCGCCAGCTCCGGCTCCAACGCCACCGAGGAGGACGGCGAGAAGTCGAGCACCAAGACCGGCGGCGAAGCGTTGGAGGCCTATTGCGTCGACCTCAACGAAAAGGCCCGCCAGGGCAAGGTCGACCCGCTGATCGGCCGCGCCAACGAAGTCGAACGCGCGATCCAGATCCTGTGCCGCCGCACCAAGAACAACCCGCTGCTGGTGGGCGATCCCGGCGTCGGCAAGACCGCCATCGCCGAGGGCCTGGCGCGAAAGATCGTCACCCACCAGGTCCCCGAGGTCCTGGAAGGCGCCACCATCTACTCGCTCGACATGGGCGCGTTGCTGGCCGGCACCCGCTATCGCGGCGACTTCGAAGAACGCCTCAAGCAGGTCGTCAAGGAGCTGGAAAACCACCCGAACGCGGTGCTGTTCATCGACGAGATCCACACGGTGATCGGCGCCGGCGCGACCAGCGGCGGGGCCATGGACGCCAGCAACCTGCTCAAGCCCGCCCTGGCCTCGGGCACGCTGCGCTGCATGGGTTCGACCACCTACAAGGAGTTCCGCCAGCACTTCGAGAAGGATCGGGCGCTCGTCCGTCGCTTCCAGAAGATCGACGTGAACGAACCGACCGTGGAAGACACCATCAAGATCCTCAAGGGCCTGAAGACCTACTACGAGGACTTCCACAAGCTGAAGTACACCAACGACGCCCTGAAGGTCGCCGTGGAGCTGTCGGCCAAGTACATCACCGACCGCAAGCTGCCGGACAAGGCGATCGACGTGATCGACGAGGCCGGAGCTTCGCAGATGCTGCTGCCGGAAAGCCGCCGCAAGAAGACCATTGGCGTGAAGGAGATCGAGAGCGTCGTCGCCAAGATCGCCCGCATTCCGCCCAAGTCTGTCAGCAAGTCCGACACCGAGGCGCTGAAGGAGCTGGAAAGCGATCTGAAGCGCGCCGTGTTCGGCCAGGACGAGGCGCTGAGCCAACTGGCCGCCGCCATGAAGCTGGCTCGCGCCGGTCTTCGCGAACCGAACAAGCCGATCGGCTCGTACCTGTTCAGCGGTCCGACGGGCGTTGGCAAGACCGAAGCCGCCAAGCAGTTGGCTCAGACCCTGGGCATCGAGATGCTGCGCTTCGACATGTCGGAATACATGGAGCGCCACACCGTGAGCCGCCTGATCGGCGCCCCTCCCGGCTATGTCGGCTTCGACCAGGGCGGTCAGCTGACCGACGCGGTCGACCAGCACCCGCACGCCGTCGTCCTGCTCGACGAAATCGAGAAGGCGCACGGGGATGTCTACAACATCCTGCTGCAGGTGATGGACAACGGCACGCTCACCGACAGCAACGGCAAGAAGGTCGACTTCCGTAACGTTGTCCTGATCATGACCACCAATGCGGGGGCCTCGGACGCCCAGCGTAACTCGATCGGCTTTGGCCGCTCCAAGGTCGAAGGCGAGGAAGAGGCCGCCCTCAAGCGCCTGTTCACGCCGGAGTTCCGCAATCGCCTGGACGCCGTCGTGGCCTTCAAGCCGCTGAGCGCCGACATCATCCGTCAGGTCGTGCAGAAATTCGTCATGCAGCTGGAAGCCCAACTGGCCGACCGCAACATCACGATCGAACTGTCCGACGACGCGGCCGACTGGCTGGCCAAAAACGGCTTCGACGAGCTCTACGGCGCGCGTCCGCTGGCTCGGGTCATCCAGGAGCACATCAAGAAGCCCCTGGCCGATGACATCCTGTTCGGACGTCTGGTGCGTGGCGGCCACGTCAAGGTCGTGCTCAAGGACAGCAAGATCGACTTCGAGATCGACTCCTCGACCGCGCCCAAGGCCGGCAAGGCCGACGAGACCGAACCGGCGATGGCCGAATAGAACCGCGACAAGCCCTCAAGCGAAAGGCCCGGAGCGATCCGGGCCTTTTGTTTTCGACTAGAGCGCCGCGCTTATCCGGTCCGCCAGGACCTTCAGCTCGGCGACATCGGCCATGCCGCCCTCGCCGTGACGCCCCAGCGCCTCGCCCTCGTAGCGGGGGATGACGTGGAAGTGCAGGTGAAAGATTGTCTGCCCCGCCGGCGCGCCGTTGAACTGGGTCACCACCACACCGTCAGGCTTGAGCGCCGTCACCGTCGCCTTGGCCAGCTTCTGGGTCGCGGCGATCAGGTCGGCCAGCACGTCGGGCTCGACCTCGAGGAGGTTGCGCGCCTGGCTGACCTTGGAGATCACCAGGGCGTGACCGCGCGACTGCGGGAAGACGTCCATGAAGGCCAGGACCTTGTCGTCCTCGAACACCTTCACGCTGGGGATCTCGCCGCGGATGATCTTGGCGAAGATGTTGCCCGTGTCGTAGCGTCCGTCGAGGCTCATGATCGTCTCCCTGTGCGGAACGGTCGTAGCAAACGCGAAGGGGCGCGCAAACCATGGACAGCAAGCCTCAGGGCCTGACTGAGCAGCAACAGAAATGGTTCGCCTCGGTCCGCGCCAATCTGGAGCGGGAGACCGGGAAGACCCTGGATCAATGGGTCGAGATCGTCCGGCGCGAATGTCCTGAAACCCGGTCCAAGGCGCGCAACGACTGGCTGAAGGCGACCTATGGCATCGGCCAAAACCGCGCAGCGACGATCTTTGGCGTCGCCTTCCCGTCTGAAATGGGCTGGGACGACGCGGACGGCCTGCGTGCGGCGCTATGGACAGACCCGGCCTCGGCCGCCGTCCTAAAGGCTTTGGAGGCGGCGATCGCTGACCTGCCCGACGTCGTGACCGGCCAACGCAAGGGCTACACCGCCTGGTCCCGCAAGAGCCAGTTCGCAGCCGCCAAGCCGCTGAAGGGGGGCGGCGTCGCCCTGGGTCTTGCGTTGACGCCCGACGCCTCGGCCCGTCTCGCCGAGCCCCGCAACGAGAGCTGGTCCGAGCGCCTCAAGGCCAAGCTCGTCCTGGCCGCGCCTGCTGAGGTCGATACGGCGCTGAAGGCACTGCTCAAATCAGCCTGGGAACGCTCCTAGATCAGCAGCGCCGCCCCAGCAGAGCTAAGCCTTGGCCGGCTCCAGGCGCGCCAGAAGCACGCCCTCGCTGACCTGACCGCCGGCGGTCGCTGAAAGCTCGGCCACCACGCCGTCAAACGGCGCAGCCATGGCGTGCTCCATCTTCATGGCTTCAAGCGTCAGCAGGGTCTGTCCCTTGCTCACAGCCTGACCGGCCGAAACCGCGACCGAGACGATCTTGCCCGGCATCGGCGACAGGATCGCGCCGTCAGAAGCGCCGCCCTCGCCCGCGCCGCCAACCTTGGCGGCGAAATCAAACTCGACGACGTCGCCGCCCTCGAACACCTGGATCGGACCCTTGCCATAGGTGGTCGGCAGGCGCGTCACCTCGTCGAACGTCGAGCCGTCGGCATGGCGGATGTCCCAGGACCAGTCCTCGGTCCCGCCGCCGATCAGGGCGACACGCAGCGAGGTGGCCTTGCCGTCAGTCGACATCGGCAGATGCATGGACGCCCGCGGCGCGTTCATGCGGAAGCCGAGCAGCTTTGACGGCGCCGGCTCCCACGGATCGCGACGGGCTTCAGCCTCCAGGAAGCTGTCGAGACGCCAGCCGATTGCGGCCATCGCCGGCTCATCGCTGAAGGTGCGCTCGGTCAGCTCATCCAAGCGCGCTTCGATGAAGCCGGTATCGACGGCCCCGTCGACGAAGTCGGGATGGCTGGCGCACTTGGCCAGGAACGCGGCGTTGGTCTTGACCGGCCAGACCTCGACAAGAGCGCAGGCCTCGGCCAGACGCTGGGCGGCGTCCTCGCGGTCGGCGCCGTGGGCGATCAGCTTGGCGATCATCGGGTCATAAAACGGCGTGACCTCGCCCCCCTCCTCCACCGCGCTGTCGACGCGAACATCGCCTTCGGGCAGGCGAAAGTGCTTCAGCTTGCCCGTCGAGGGCAGGAAGCCCGTGGCCGGATTCTCGGCGTACAGGCGGGCCTCCATGGCCCAGCCTTCCAGGGTGATCTCGCCCTGCTCCAGCGGCAGCGGCTCGCCCGAGGCGACCCGCAGTTGCCATTCGACGAGGTCCTGGCCGGTGACCATCTCGGTGACCGGGTGCTCGACCTGCAGACGGGTGTTCATCTCCATGAACCAGATGCGGTCCGCGCGCAGGCCTTCGGACGCGTCAGCGATGAACTCCACGGTGCCGGCGCCAACATAGTCGACGGCCTTAGCAGCCTTGACCGCCGCGGCGCAGACCGCTTCGCGGGTCGCCTCATCCATGCCCGGAGCGGGCGCTTCTTCGATGACCTTCTGGTGGCGACGCTGCAGAGAGCAGTCGCGCTCGAACAGGTGGACGACATTGCCGTGGCTGTCGCCGAACACCTGCACCTCGATGTGACGCGGGCGGGTGACGTACTTTTCCAGCAGCACGCGGTCGTCGCCGAACGCCGCCGACGCCTCGCGACGGCACGAGCCCAGCGCGGCCTCGAAGTCCTCCGCGCGCTCGACCTTGCGCATGCCCTTGCCGCCGCCGCCGGCCACGGCCTTGATCAGCACCGGATAGCCGATCTTGGCGGCCTCGGCCGTCAGGCGATCCGCCGACTGGTCCTCGCCCAGATAGCCGGGCGTTGTGGGTACGCCGGCCTTGATCATCACCGCCTTGGCCGCGTCCTTCAGACCCATGGCGCGGATCGCCGACGGCGGCGGACCGATCCAGACGAGCCCTGCGTCCATCACGCTTTGCGCGAACTCCGCGTTCTCCGAGAGAAAGCCATAGCCGGGATGGATGGCCTCTGCGCCCATCTGCCTAGCGGCCGCCAGGATCTTGCGGGGATCCAGATAGCTCTCCTTGGCCGGCGCCGGGCCGATCAGGATCGCCGCGTCCGCCTCCATGACGAACGGCGCATTGGCGTCCGCCTCGGAATAGACGGCGATCGTCCGCACGCCCAGTTCGCGGGCGGTGCGGATGATGCGGCGGGCGATCTCGCCACGATTGGCGATCAGGACGGAGGAGAGCAAGTTGAGACCCTACATCTGGGAAAGGGTGAAGAGCATCAGGCCGGACACCAGCAAGCCGAACGCCATCACGCTCGACACCCACACGATGAACGTCTTGAAGAGCGCGCCGACGATGCTCGAGCCATATCCGCCGCGTAGCGTCTGGAACAGGTTGACGGGCGCCCAGAACGAAATCAGCACAAACCACGGCGTCATCAACGGCGCAGGCAAGACAAAGCCGATCGCGTTCACCAGGAACGAGAACGAAATCAGATTGGTGGCCACCAGCAGGTGGTCATAGATGAAGAACTGCCGGCGGTTCACGTAAACGAGCGCCAGGCTCAGCCCCATGATCGGCAGCAGCAGCACCGCCAGACGGTGCGCCAGGCCGAACATCATCAGCAGGAAATAGTCCGGATTGGCGACAGCCTTCGCCAGGTTTTCCTTCCAGCTAAAGAGCGCCTCCGCGCCCGAAGCGTGTTTCTCCGCAGAGGCTGGCTTTTGCTCGCCGACCTTGGGCTGGCTCTGGGTCTGCTTGGCCTCGTCAGGCGTGACGACGTTGAAGTTCTGGCCCGCGATGTTGACGTTGCCGATCTTGTTGGCATTGGCCTCGTGGGTCCCTGAGCTCTGGAACTCCACAGCCCGAATCTTCTCGGCGGCTTCGGTGTTACGGCCGCGCAGCTTGGCCAAGGCCTCGGCGCCGGCGTTGGGGTTGTCCTGCAGCGCCTGGGCCTCAGCCATCAAGCGCGCGTATCTTTCCTCGGCCTGTTTGACGTTGTCGGCGTACTCTGTTGCGATCAGAGCCTTGTCCGAGCCCGGTTCCTTGAGGGCCTCGTCGCGTAGAGCGAGCGCGTCAGCCAACCGTTCCTTGCGATCTTCTGCGGCCTCTTTTCGGATCTCATCAGCCCTGGCCTTGCGGCCTTGAGGCGTCACCAGCGCGTGGGCTTCAGCCTCTTCCTTTAGCTCCTGCTTGTGCCGGGCGCCGTGGATGGCGTGCTCGGCGGCGAAGATGAAGAGCAGGAGCGCGACGAGGAAAGTGCGGAACGGCGGCACGTGCCGCGCGATCCGCCCTTCCATGTAGTCCTTGGCCAGCTTGCCGGGATTGAAGAACAGCAGCGGCAAAGTGTTGGCCAGGCGACCATCGAGGTGGAACATCCCCTCGATGGCCTCCCAGATCAGGTGGAGGATCGATCGGTGGCGCGTGTCGGCGTTCTGGCCGCAGCAATGGCAGTACCAGCCTTCGAGGGCCGTCCCGCAGTTCTTGCAGGGCTCTCCCTGCTGCGTGAACGGCTTCTTCTTTGGGCGAACAAAGCTCGCCGCCGAGTCCGCTGCCGCCGCTTCCAGATCCGCGCCCGTCATAATGCCCCCCGGTTGAGTCTATTCAGACCAGGCGGGTTTACGACGCGAAAGGAAAGCGCGCACGCCTTCTTGTCCCTCGGGCGACACACGGCGGCGTGCGATCCGCCGAGCGCTCTCCTCGATCAGACCCTTGTCGAGCTTTTGACCAACAAAGTCATTGACCAGGGCCTTGGCGTCACCGATCGCGCCAGGGGCGCAAGGGGCCATCTCGGCGATCAGGGCGTCGCGCGCGGCTTCCAGGCTGGCGACATCTTCGAAAACCTCATCGACCAGACCGAAGCCCCAGGCGTCATCAGCGTCGAAGACGCGGCCGGTGGCGAACAGCAGCTTGGCGGTGCGCGGGCCCAGCGCCTGGATCACGTACGGGCTGATGGTGGCGGGGGTTAGGCCCAGCTTCACCTCCGAGAAAGCGAACTTGGCGTCCACCAGGGCCAGGGCGTGATCGCAGGCCGCCACCAGACCCGCCCCGCCGCCGAAGGCCGGACCTTCGACGAGGGCTACGGTCAGGGCCGGAATGTCGTGCAGCGCCTTGAGCATCTGCGCCAGTTCCAGCGCGTCCTGCCGATTATCGTCCTCGTCCCAGTCGACGGCGTCGGCCATCCAGGACAGGTCGGCGCCCGCGCTGAACGCGCCGCCGACCCCGCGCAGGAACACCACGCGGACGCCCTCGGCGCCGTGCAGGGTCTCGAAGGTCTGACGAAGCGCCGCAATGGTGGCGGCGTCAAAGGCGTTCTTCTTCTCCGGCCGATTGATCCACACAGTGACCGCGCCATCGGGCGTGCTGTCCATGTGAACCAGCGGGCTCATGGCGTCGGTGTCGGGAACCTCGACGATGGGATCGGCGATCGGGTTGGTCATGGGAAGGTCCTTCCTGGAATCTACATCCGGAAAACGCCGAAGGTGGTCTCGGGGATCGGCGCGTTCAGCGACGCCGAGATGGCCAGACCTAGCACGTCGCGGGTTTGCGCCGGATCAATGATCCCGTCGTCCCAAAGACGCGCCGTCGCGTGGTAGGGGTTGCCCTCGTCCTCGTAGCGCTGGCGGATCGGCGCCTTGAAGGCTTCAGCCTCCTCGGGCGTCCACTTGGCCGCGTCGCGGTGGACCGTGGCAAGCACGCTGGCCGCCTGCTCCCCGCCCATGACCGAGATGCGGCTGTTGGGCCAGGTGAACAGGAAACGGGGGCTGTAAGCCCGGCCGCACATGCCGTAGTTGCCGGCCCCGAAGCTGCCGCCGATCAGCACCGTGAACTTCGGAACCTCGGCCGAGGCGACCGCCGTGACCAGCTTGGCGCCATCCTTGGCGATGCCGCCGGCCTCGTACTTTCCGCCGACCATGAAGCCCGAAATGTTCTGCAAGAAGATCAATGGAATCTTACGCTTGCAGGCGAGTTCTATGAAGTGCGCGCCCTTCACAGCGCTCTCGCTGAAGAGGACGCCGTTGTTGGCGAGGATCGCCACAGGCTGTCCCCAGATACGCGCAAAACCGCAGACCAGGGTCGTGCCATACAGCGCCTTGAATTCGTCGAACTGACTGCCGTCGACGATACGGGCGATCACCTCGCGCACATCGTAGGGCGCGCGGACGTCGGTCGGAACGATCCCGTAGATCTCTTCAGGATCATAGGCAGGCGGCTCGGGGTCGGCGAGCACCAGTTGATCGGGCTTGGTCGTGTTGAGGTTGGCCACGATCGAGCGGACGATCTCGAGGGCATGCTCGTCGTTCTCGGCGACATGGTCGACGACGCCCGAGCGACGACCGTGGGTCTCGGCGCCGCCCAACTCTTCCGCCGAAATGACCTCGCCGGTCGCGGCCTTCACCAGCGGCGGACCAGCCAGGAAGATGGTGCCCTGGTTGCGGACGATGACCGTCTCGTCGCTCATCGCCGGGACATAGGCCCCGCCGGCGGTGCATGAGCCCATGACGCAGGCGATCTGCGGAATGCTAGCCGCGCTCATCCGCGCCTGATTGAAGAAGATGCGACCAAAGTGGTCGCGATCAGGGAACACCTCGGCCTGGTGCGGCAGGTTCGCGCCGCCGCTGTCGACCAGATAAACGCAGGGCAGACGGTTCTGCGCGGCGATCTCCTGGGCGCGCAGGTGCTTCTTCACGGTCATCGGGAAATAGGCGCCGCCCTTCACCGTGGGATCGTTGGCGACGATCATCACCTCGCGGCCTGACACGCGGCCGACCCCGCAGATCATGCCCGCCCCCGGCGCCTCGCCATTGTAGAGGTCACAGGCGGCAAGCTGGCCAACCTCGAGGAACGGAGAGCCCGGATCCAGCAGGCGCTCGACGCGGTCGCGCGGCAACAGCTTGCCGCGCGAGGTATGTCGCTCGCGGGCGCCTTCCGGTCCGCCCAAAGCCGCTTGCGCCACCTTGGCGCGCAGCTCTTCCACGAGCGCCCGGTTGTGGGCCGCATTCTTGGCGAAGGCGTCGCTCGACGCGTCGATAACGGAGTTCAACTTCGGCATGACCGACGCTTAGCCTTTTCCACCCTGCCCCGGAAGTCGGAGTTTTTTGGACCCCGAACCCAAAGATTCCGAGCCAAAACCGTTCTCGACTATTTCGCTTGCGCGATCAACAGTTGCGCCTGAACGGGCCCTTGTGGTCAAGCCTGCCAGTTCGGGTTAGCGTCCGCGCCGTGGAAACGCCCTTGCCCGACGACTCGGCCCTGGCGCGCCTCTTCGCCCGCGCATGGCGAACCGGGGCGGCGTCCTGGTTTTCCCTGCCCGGCGGGGCGACGCTCTTCGAACCTGGCGAGGCGGCCGACCACCTCTATTTTCTGAAGACCGGGCGCTTGGGCGCCTTCCGCCGCGAGGAGGGCCAAGAGCCCCAGTTTCTGGGCGTGATCCGCCCCGGCGAACCGGCCGGCGAGATGGCTCTGGTCGGTGGCACGGCCCATTCGGCCAGCATGGTCTCCTTGCGAGACAGCGAGGTGCTGGCGCTGCCTCGCGACGACTTCTTCGAAGCCGCCGAGGACGACCCGACGGTCATGCTGGAACTGTCGCGGCTGATGATCCGTCGGGCCCGGCAGGCTCAGACCCACGCGGCGATCGGTGATCCGTCGGTGTTCGGCTTCATCGCCATCGAGCCCGGGGCGGCGATCCGGCCGGTCGTGGAACGGCTCGGGCGCTGCATCGAGAACCTGGGATACTCGGTGACGGTGGAGGGGGGCGAGTCGCTACTTGCGCCGACCGAATGGTTCAGCAACGTCGAACGCGAACATGACTTCGTTCTGTACGTCGCAGAGGCCGACGAGACCGCCTGGAAGCATGTCGTCGGTCGCCAAGTGGACCACCTGTTCCGTGTGGGTCGAGGTGATCGCGCCCCGCCGACGACGATCCCCTCCTATGCCTCGGGCCCTCTACAGGCGCAGCGGCTGGTCGACCTGATCCTGCTGCAGTCCGCAAACCTGGACTGCCCCTCGGGCTCGGAAGCCTGGATGGCCGCCACCCAGGCCGCGCGGCTGTTTCACTTGCGCGAAAACGGGGTGGCCGACCTTCAGCGGCTCGCCCGCGTGCTCACCGGACAGTCTGTCGGACTGGTGCTGTCGGGCGGCGGCGCCAGGGCCTACGCCCATATCGGCGCCATCCAGGCCATGCGCGAGCGCGGCATTCCGATCGACTTTGTCGGCGGCGCCTCGATGGGCGCCATCGTCGCGGCTGGGATCGCCATGGGATGGGACGACGGCGAACTGGAAGCCCGCATCCGCAAGGCCTTTGTTGACACCAGTCCGCTGGACGACATCGCCTTCCCCATGATCGCCATGACCCGCGGCGAAAAGGTCCGCGACCGGCTGGCCGAACACTTTGGCTCGGTCGACATCAGCGATCTGTGGCTGCCGTTCTTCTGTGTGTCGTCGAACCTGACCTCCGGCTCATATCAGTTGCACCGCACCGGAGACCTGCAGGTCGCCTTGCGCGCCTCGATCTCGCTGCCCGGCGTGCTGCCGCCGGCGACGGACAGGGGCCAGGTTCTGGTGGACGGGGCGGTCATGAAGAACTTCCCCGCCGACGTGATGCGCTCGTTTCAGCTTGGCCCGATCGTCGGTGTCGACGTAACGCGCGGCCGCAGCATCACCAGCGACGACATCGTGACGCCGCCCTCGTTGTGGAAATGGATCTTCTCGGGCGAGTGGCGGAAGGGACCGCCGATCGTGGCCCTCCTCATGCGCGCCGCGACGGTCACCACGGGTCGTGACCTCGCCGCCGCCCGCGAAGCGACCGACGTGTTGATCACCCCTAAGCTGGAAGGGATCGATATCCGTGACTGGCGCGCCTTCGAGCCGGCGGTGAAGGCCGGTTATGTCGCCGCAAGCTTCGCCCTGGACGGCGTGCATCGTCCCATCACCGACCTGCGCAAGCGACCCAGCCTTGTTGAGCGGCGCGCCAAGCTCAGCCCCGCCTGGCCACGATGAACACGCGATTGAACGGGAAGAGCGTGACGCCGTCCGCTCGGCGCGGGTAGTCGATCGCCAGCCGATCTCGCCACGCGGCGAGGAACGCTTGCTTCTCGCCCTCGTCCAAGGCGTCGAGATAGGGACGCAACGTCGTTCCCATGGTCCAGTCGACAATGGGATCCTGCCCATGCAGCGCATGCAGATAGGTCGTCGTCCAGATATCGATCTCTGAGCAGCTGTCCGCCAGCCAGGCGTAGTAGGCGCTCATCCCATGGGCGGCGCGAACGCCCTCGATGCTCGCCAACCGATCGCGCCAGGGTCCCTTCGCCGCGATCTCCGTCAGGCTCGCGCGCCAGCCCAGGTTGTCGACAACCGGCATCTGCACCGCCAACACTCCGCCCGGGGCCAAGGTCCTGGCCAGCCTCGGCAAAAGGTTGGCGTGGTCATCCACCCAATGAAGCGCGGCGTTGGAGTAGATCAGGTCTACAGGCGTATCAGGCTCAAAGGCCGCGATGTCACCCAGCAGCCACTCGACACGCGTCGTAAGCCGCGCCGCCTTGGCCAGCATTTCGGCGCTTGAGTCCAGGCCTCGCACCCGAGCGCCAGGATGTCGCGCGGCGAGCAGAGCCGCCTGCTCTCCGGGACCGCATCCGAGATCCCAGATCTCGCGCGGTTCGAGGTCGCGGGGAATGGCGGTCAGCAGATCCAGCGCCGGGCGCTCGCGGTAGCTGCGGTACAGGGCGTAGACATCCGGATCCCAGCTCGCCATCTCGCCCTCACACCGCCACGCGTTCGCCGCCCCCGTGAACAGGAGCGCCGCGACCTCGCGTCGCAAGCGATAACCCCTTCCCTTTCGCCGACGTCAGTCCAATATCCGTTCTGTGTTGTTCAACAACTGAAAGGAGGTGACCCAGTGACTTATAACGAGCGTCGCTCACGATCATTTGAGGTCGCTCACCGCATTGAATCAAAACGAGGTTCACGACCCGTTCTTTTCGCAGGATCGCGCATCGAATTGCGTCCTCCCGGCACTTGGGTGTCACTGGCGAAATGAACCTGACAGCCATCCGAAACGCCCCCGCCGGGTCCATCCTGAAGGACGATCAAGTCCGAGGCCTGGAGCTTCACAAGCGCGAGGATGGCGGCTCGTGGATGCTCTATTACCGAACCAAGTCAGGCCAGAGACGCCGGCCAAAGATCGGGGCCTATCCGTCCCTCACCCTACAGCAAGCCCGAGAGATCGCTAGGGAGTGGCTTGGAGAGGTCGCGCGGGGAAATGACCCATCCAAGGAGAACCAGGCGCTCCGGGGCTCTCCTACGGTCTCTGACGTGGCCGACGCATGGCTAGTGACCCGGACGAACAAGAAGGCGTTCCGGCATGACCGGGGCCGGGTGAACCACATCATCAAGCCGCGCCTTGGATCGGCCAAGATCCGCGACGTGACGAAAGCCGACATTCTGGCCATGAAGAAGGCCATGAGCGACCGGCCGGTGTCCTTCAACCGGGCGATGGCCGCGATCAACGGCATTTGGAAGTTCGCCGATCTGGAGCCGCCCACAAAGGGCGTTGACGCCTATCCAGAGCGAGCCCGCCGCCGGTATCTGTCAGAGGCAGAGGTCAAGCGCCTGAACGCCGCGCTGGACGAGGTAGAGCCGCAATACCCCTACCAGATCGCCCTTATCCGCGTTCTTATGCTCACGGGCGCCAGAATATCGGAGATCCGCACGGCAAGGCGCGACCAGTACCGGGACAAGGTTCTCGACCTTCGCGTCCACAAGACCGACGAAAAGATGGGCGGGCGGGTGATTGCCTTCTCAGACGCGGCTGACGAGATCGTTCAGGCCACCCAGCCCCGCAAGGGATGGCTCCTGGGGTTCAACAGCTACCCGAACGCGGCCTGGGGTCTTGTGCGCGAGAAGGCGGCGCTCGTTGACTTCACCATCCACGACCTTCGCCACTCGTTCGCCTCGACGGCCATATCCGAAGGCTTCAATCTGGACGAGATCGGGGAGGTTCTAGGCCACACCGACGCGGCGACCACGAAGAGATACGCGCATCTGAACGAGGAGCGCCAACGCAAGATCGCCGAGGCTGTCGCCAGGAAGCGCTAACCCGCCCGGTAAAGATCCGGCGCGCGTGGGTGTTTGGGGCTGGTGTTTTCCCGAGGGGGAAAGGGTGGCCGGTGAGCGAACCCACCGGCCCCGGTGCGGTACTACCCCGGCTCGGTGCCGGATCGCACTACAATGTTGGGGGCGGCGCTGGACGTGTTGACCGGGATCGAACCGGCTTGACCCGACAGGGCGTGAATCAACCACCCCAACACTACGCCACCCCTTACGCGGTACTGATGCTGTGGTCCTGGTTTTCTTCTACGGGTTATGGCCCTGCACTCGCCAACCAGATCGGGGATAAGGCGAGGTCCCGACGCCGAAGCGCTACCACAGCCCCTCTCTTATACACCATCTATCGAGCTGGGGGAATCGCTAGAGGGGCGGAATTGGCAGTGCTTGCCAATGGGTCGGCGTAAGCTCGCGCTCCATCCACCCCCACCGGTCATGCCACCACCACGCAAAAGCGTCGTCGTAGTCTTCGGTCGGGTCGCCGTTTTGGTCCTTCGGAACGAACTCTTCCATCCAGGCCCAGCGGAAAACGAACACGCCTTGGTCAGGCCGGAAGCCGATGATCTCGGTTCCATCCCTCGGCGCGGTGCTGATGTCCTTCCACTCGCTCATCCCTCGCCTCCTGACTTTCTCTCGCGGCGCTTGAGTTCGCGGTCTAGCGCGGTTCTCAGCAGTTCAGCTTGAGCGCCCTTGGGCGGGTCTTCGCCAAGCACGCGCTTGATCCTGTCGCCCGTTCCCTTCGGGTAGCGACCAAGGATGGTCTCAAGGTCTTGTGGCTTCGGCCCCGGCATGGGCGGGGTTTTCGCCGATATCGCGGTTGGCGTCAAAGATTGGGTCAAAATCACTTATCTCCGATATCGTGGTTGACCCTACACGATGACGGTGTATTGTTCAACTTTGATATCGCGGATAGCGAATTTGTCGAGCCACAGGAGGCGACCATGAACCCGCCGGATTAAACCCCGGCCCCTCGGATGGATTTCCGGTTTCCCCGCGCGATCACCCAGGCGCGGGGTTTCCCGAAGACCAACTAACGCGGCATCGGCCGCACGGAGAGCGAGATGGCGCGAGTAATCAAGGCGACCGACACGTTTGAGGTCGAAGTGGAGCTGAACGGCACCTATCAGCCAGGGCGCCCAGAAACGCCGCCAGCGTATGACCACGGCGGGCTTCCGGCCGAACCTGAGATGATGGAGGACGTGGAGGCGGTGAGCCTGTCGGCCCTCCGTCTCGTGCGCGCGCCTGCCAAGGACCGCCAATCGCATGACCGGGTTTGGGAGCGCGTTGACCTGCTCAACGGTCTGGACAAGACGGCGCGCGAAAAGGTTCTGGCCAACATCGCCGCCTTCCTTGGCGAAAGCGCTCAAAAGCAGCTTTTGGCCGAAGTGCCGGAGTATGCTTGATGGGCGTGTGGAGCGAGACGTTCAACCGCAAGCTGGCGCAGGGACACGACCACGGATCGGCGGCACATGCTGCTGATCAGGCTGAGGCGCGCGAGCGACGGCAGAACACCGGAAATCATCCCGATCCGCTGTCAGACCTTCAACTAGAGCACGCTCTGGCGCTGGAGATCATTGAAGCTTTGGCCGATGGAGATCCATGCCAGTTGGATCACAACGGTAATTGTCAAGCTCACGCGGCCTTTGGTGATGGCGAGTGCCCGCACGCGCTGGCTAAGGCTTGGCTTGAGCGCAACCGAGCCTAGACCCCAAACACAGACCATTCCGGATGCCTTTGCCAACGACGGCAAACCGATAACTTGGCAACCAAACACAAACCATCAAGGCGGCATCAGGCCGCGCGGAGGGTGAGATGAGCGAAACTGACGACGATCCCGACTATGACGAGTTTGACGACAGCGACGGAATAGGCTGCGCCAACTGCCATAATGGCTGGCACCACGGGTGCATGGATGACATGTGCCGCGGTTCGGTACCGGACGATGAATGTCCAGACGCGCGCCCTTGCCGCGTGTGCAACCCGCAAGACGAGCCGCAGCTATGAGCGACGCCGACCTGATCTATAACGCCTGTCTCCGGGCCGAGCGGCGCATCGAGGAGCGCGTGATTGCCCAGAAAGGCAACCCGAACACCGAATACGTCCTGCATCTGGTCCAGAGCGTGTTTCAGACCCTTCGCGAAGAGATCGGCAACGGCTTGTCACGCGAGGGGCGATGACCCCCGTGACGTTTAGGCCAGAGGAGGCGATGTGATGGAAACCCGCCAAGAGTGCGTTGACAGGTTCTATCGCGAGCGCGGGCCGTGCTGCGCCGGTTGCGACTTCTGGCGCCATTTAAACGCCGCCGTTGGCGAGTGCGTCCGAAGCGCCCCTGTCGCTGGCCATGAACGTTACTCGCTGTTCGGCATATCGGCCTCGTCCCTCGACCCCGGCGCCGGCCACATCATGACCCCGCGAGATCACTGGTGCGGCGAGTTTCAGGACGCAGCCTAGAAATGCGAATAGCCCTCCCCCGCCGTAACGGGAGAGGGCCGGTGTAGGCTCTACCGTGAGGGAGCCTCTAGGGCTTTTGGCCCGTAGTCGCGTTGTAGATGTCGCGCTGAGTGACGTACCAGTTTCGCCACGTCAGCGCTTCAGACTCCCAAACACGACATGTTCCGTAATTGCCGACGATGGCGGTTGCGAACTGGCTGGGCGTAACGTCGGAAGGCTCTTCGACAGATCCACCGGGGGCGGCGGGAAGGTCGGAGCCACTAGCTGCGGCGTCGTGGACGCGCACGAGGCCAGCGGGAAGACGATAGACGCGATCAACAGTTTGCGGAACATAGACCGTAACCTCCTTGGTTAGCGTCTCGGTGCGCCAGCGGATTTTCTCGACCGTCTGGACGTGTTTCGTGGCGATGGCGGTATTGGCCGCGTTGGCTCGCTTATCGCCCTCCTTGACCCGCTTTTTGGCCTTCTCGACCCGTTCGGCTTGCGCGTCTTGCTCAGCCTTCACACCGGACTGATAGCCTCGATGGTGAACAGCGAAGAGCAGCGCCGCGAGCGTGGCTAACACCAGCAGAACGCCAGCGATGGGCTTGAGGTAGGGGCGGAGGAAGGCCAGCAGGATCATGCGAACACCCGCTTGGCCTTCTCGACCAGCTCCCGGCGCTCAGGAAGCCCGACAAGGCCCCCGTTAATCTTCCGGGTGATCGTGGCGATGTCGTCTTGATCAGCCTCTTCGTTGAGGCCCCGCGATTTCCAGTAGCCTAGCGCGATGATGGCGGACTTAGCCGGGTCGGCGGCTTGCTCGGGATTGGCGACGAGATCCAGGCCCGTGTACTTAGCGGCTTCGGCGTAGTTGGCGCGGCCCGTAAGCTGCATCAGGCCCCTGCCCTTGTACTTGGCCCCGTCGCCTGGGTTCACGTTCCCCATGCGGCCAGAATAGACCTTTTCAGCCAGAGCCTCGGGGTTACGCGCGTAGGGCTTGGCGGCTTCCAGATTAGGAAAGCGCGAGGGCCACACGACGCAGAGCCGTTCGGCGCTGTAGTTCAGGTTCTCGGTGAACCGGGTAAAGCCCCCGCTTTCGTGGCAGACTTGACCCAGGAAGTGCGCGACCCGTTGAGGCGTGTTGACCCCATACGTTGCGCGGTTAGCCTCCAGCGACGCAGCTACCGCGCTGGCCACGTCGGGCTTGATGTTAGGCGCCAGTTGTTTCAGGCGGTCAGCGGTGATCACGACTTTTCCTCGTCATTGCCACGTTGCGGGAAGACCCAGCGGGTAGCGTCGCGGGCTAGGAGGGTGAGAGCGCCGGTCAGGGTCGCCAGCAGCTCGCGGTTTCCGTCCGGCATGGGCCAATAGACCAACGTCCCGATGCACAGAACCAGTGCGCCGATGATCGTCATGGCGACCGCAAAGCGCAGATGAGGGGCGGTTAGCTTGATCACAGGCCCATCGCCTTCTTGATCTTCTCACCGAAGAACCCGACCAAACCCAGCGTCGCCGCCCAGAGGGTCGTTACGGTGATCTTGAAGCGCTTCAGAGCCTCTAGCTCGCGCTTCATCTCGGGGATGTCCTTAACCTCTTCTTCGAGGCGGGCGATGCGTTCGTGCATCTCTGGCGTCATTGAGGCGCTCCATAACCGAAAGGAACACCCCGGCCCCGGCGATCATGCAGAAGAGCGACAAATACTCCCGCCACATGTTTTGACCCCGGCCAGCCAACCGCAACTAATTGTAGCACGTGGGTGACGTTCAGGCACAAGATGTACGCAATACGGGTATCTATTCCCGCCGATTGTGCTCGCCAGAACCCGGCATGGGCCACCAGTTGGGCGATGAAACAAAATGACAGGATGAATGACCAAACCGTTGGTCGGACAATGAACCAGTAGGCGCTAACCATGAGCGCGGCTAAGTCGATCAGACAAAGCCACGCCATGTTGCCGACCCCACCAGGCGGCGCGGATATTCGGCAGATCACCGAAAGCCCGAGAACGACGGTTAGAAGCTGGGCGGCCCCTAACACGTCACCATAAAGGCTCAGGTTCCGCTTGGCGGCTACATACGACACAGCCAGCACTAAGCCGGTCAGGATCGCTAGCCCGCCAAACACCTGCTCGTTTGTCGCGTGCATGATGAGGTCGAGCATGGGTTACGGCGCCGGAGGAACGTCTTTGCCGCCACCAGCGCTCAGAGGCGCAATGTCGCCGTCTTCCACGTACTCATCCGCCAAGACTTGAAGCCCCGCGTGGTGCAGTTTCAGGCGACGCAGGGCCTTGCGATCCTTCGGCGTGTCTCGCGCGGCAAGTTCAGCCTCCAGGAACAACAGCCCCTCTTGGATCTGCGTTACGGCTTGGTTGCGATTCATGGTTTGTTCCTTTGCGTCTGTCAGGTGATTTTACGGCGGGTCGGAAACGACTCAGGGGAGCGCGGTTAAGCGGCTCCCCTGGTGGAGTAGTCAAAGAGGCCCAGCGTATCGCCGCCAAGGGCAAGCCGAAGGCGGAATAAACGGCCCCGGAAACACCCCCACAATCGATTTTGAGGTGTGGGGGTTAGTCGTATGACTTACGGTTAGTCGCCCGGCGAATGCGAACAGTCGCAGAGCCTGAGCCTCCAGCCCCTCGGATA
>NZ_JAVDXI010000007.1:0-245041 GCF_031457805.1 Caulobacter sp. BE264
GGGCGGCCCCCGGGCGTTGGGGGGGCCCCCCACCGGGGCCCGCACCCCCCCCCCCCCCCCCCCGCGGCCCCCCCCCCCCCCCGGGGGGGCCCCCCCCGGGGGGGGGGGGGGGGGAGGGTTTTCGCCCCCCCCCCTCAGGCCCGCTGGCGGGCCAGGCCGGCGACCGTGGCCGGGACGCCGTTCACAGGAAGCAGCGTTGCGCTCATAGCGTCGGCGGCGCGGCTCTGAAGCGCCAAGTCCCTCCCCCTGCCCGCATCGCGCCACGACCAGGAGCGTCTCGACAGAAATCAGACTGCGACAGAACGCCTCACATCAATAAAAGCGGCGCTTTCCCATGAATAGTATGGATATCGACTCGTTAAAAGCGGCCCGCACAGCCCTGACGTTTACGAAACTATAAGCACCATCGTGGCCATATACCTTCACAATAATAGCGGAGGAACGGCCAGCTATGAAGAAGTTCTTTGTCTCGGCAGCGATAGCGCCGCTACTATTTGTCGCACCCTCTTACGCCCTGGCCGAAAGCCGCGCGGGGGCAGCCGGCGACACGGCGGCGAAGCCTGCGGCGAGCGCCCAGGCCAGCCGCGAAGAGGTGTTCTCCACCGGCGTCGCGAAGGGGCGCGATCGCCTGGACAGCGCGACCTCGACCAGCGCCCTGCGCGAGAAGGACATCGCGGTTTCGGGCGGGCGGTCGCTGGGCGACCTGCTGCGCAACCTGCCAGGCATTCGCACCGAGTCGTCCACGGGCGACGGCAGTTCGGCCTATACGATCCGCGGCCTGCCGCTGGCCTCCGGCGGCTCCAAGTACATGCAGCTGCAGGAAGACGGCCTGCCGGTCCTGGAGTTCGGCGACTTCTTCAACGGCGCCGTGGACATCTATATCCGCGCCGATCTCAACCTGGCTGCGGTCGAGTCCATTCGGGGCGGCTCGTCGTCGACCTTCGCCTCGAACTCGCCGGCTGGCGTGATCAACCTGATCTCCAAGACCGGCGACGTGAAGGGCGGCGCGGTGCTTCTGACCACCGGCCTGGACTACGACACCCAGCGCGTGGACTTCTCCTACGGCGCGCCCATCAACGACACCTGGCGCTTCCACGTCGGCGGCTTCTACCGGGTTGGCGAAGGGCCTCGCAAGATCGGCTACGACGCCTTCAAGGGCGGCCAGCTGAAGTTCAACGTCACCAAACAGCTGCCCAACGGCTACGTCCGACTGTCGGGCAAGTATCTGGATGACCGCTCGCCGCACTACCTGCCCGGCCCGGTTCGCATCACCGGAACCAATGACGATCCGGTCTTTGGCAGCTTCAACACCTATGACGTCCGGCGCGACTCGATGAACGCGGGCAACCTGGGCAAGCTCATCACGCTGGACGCCGACAACAAGCCCGTCGAAATGCCGCTCAGCCAGGGCATGAACGCCCTGGTCAAATCGATCGGCCTGGAGTCGCAGTTCGAGGTCAGCGGCTGGACGATCACCCAGCGCGGCCGCTACTCGGACATCGAGGGCGGGACGCTCCGCAACCTGGTCGCCAACATCTATTCCGGCGCCGCCATGCCCGCCTCGCTGGGCGGCGGCACGGGGACCTTCAGCTACGCCACGGGCCCCCGCGCGGGTCAGGCCATCACCAACCTTGGCGCGCTCAACGGCAACGGCCTGGTTGTCGGGAGCTCGCTGAACCGGATCGAGTCGCGATCGCTGAACAACTTCATCAACGATCTGCGCGCCACCCGCGCCTTTGGGGTCGGCAAGGGTGAGCTGACCGTGACCGGCGGCGTCTACAAGTCGCTGCAGGACTACACCAGCGACTGGCTGTACAGTAACCACATCCAGGATGTGGCGGCCGACGGCGCCTCGTCTCTGATCAACTACACCAACGCCGCCGGCGTGCCCCAGACCCAGAACGGCTATCTGGGCTTCAACCGTTCGGGGCCCACAGCCTTCTTCCGGCGCAGCTACGACGTTCGCTACAACATCACCGCACCCTACGGGTCGCTGAACTATCGCATCGGCAAGATGGCGATCGGAGGCAGCCTCCGCCGCGACGAGGGCCGCGTGCGCGGCGAGCTGTATGGAGCGGATCTGGGCGGCGGCCGCATCGGCATCACGTCGGTGGACTTCAACGGCGACAACGTCATCTCCGTCGCGGAATCCAAGACCGCCTTCACGCCCTTCGATCGCCCCGCGCCCGTCCGCTACAACTACGGCTACTACAGCTATTCGGTGGGCTTGAACTATCGGGTCGCCGAGCCGTTCGCGGTGTTCGCCCGCTACAGCCGCGGGGCGCGGGCCGGGGCCGACAAGCTGCTGTTCTCGACCAAGGTCAGCACCACCGACGGCCACCTGATCAACAAGGCCGACGGCTTTGACATCGTCAAACAGTTCGAAGCCGGCTTCAAATACCGCGCCTCGAACTTCACGGTGAACGTCACCGGCTTCAGCGCCGACACCGAAGACACCAACGTCCAGGCCGGCGCCATCACCACCGACCGGACCTACAAGGCCTATGGCGTGGAGGCCGAAGGCGCCTATCGCTACGGTCCGTTCAGCGTGCGGGGCGGGGTCACCTACACCGACGCCGAGCTGGTCAACGACAAGCTGAACGCCGCCGTCGCCGGCAAGGTCCCGCGCCGCCAGCCTGACTTCATCTACCAGGCCACGCCGCAGATCGATCTCGGCAAGGCGACGGTCGGCGCCAACATCATCGGCGTGACCGACAGCTGGGTGCAGGACAACAACCTGATGAAGATGCCCGGCTACACGCTGGTCGGCGCCTTCGCCCAGTACCGGCTGAAGGACAATGTTCAGCTGATGCTGAATGTCGAAAACCTGTTCGACAAGGTCGCCTTCATCGAGATCACCACGCCGTCGGTCCCGGCCAACGGCATCGGTCTTGGACGGGCGGTCAACGGGCGCACGGTTTCGATGTCCGCCCGGATGAGCTTCTAGTTTAGCCAGTGAGGCCGGGCGCTGCGCCGCGCCCGGCCTCCTCCGTTTCTAGGCGACCATGCCGGCCAGGCGGCCACGGATCAGGGCTTCGGCCTCGGCGACCATGCGGTCGACCAGGTCCTTGACCGTCGGGATGTCGTGGATCAGGCCCTGGACCATGCCGGCGCTCCAGATGCCGCCGTTGGTGTCGCCCTGGGCCAGAGCATCGCGGCCGCGCGTGCCCGCCACCAGATGCGCGACGTCCTCGAACTTGGCGCCGCCGGCCCGCTCGATTTGCACCACCTCCTGGCTGACGGCGTTGCGCATGACGCGGGCGGTGTTGTGCAAAGTGCGGAAGATCAGGTCCGTCTGGCGCTCGTCGTTGGCGACCATCTGCTCCTTGAAGGCCATCGGGATCGGCGCCTCCTGGGTGACGCAGAAGCGGGTGCCCATGTTGACGCCGTCGGCGCCCAGGGCCAGGGCCGCGACCAGGCCGCGCGCATCGGCGATGCCGCCCGAGGCCAGCATCGGGATCTTCACCTTGTCGGCGGCGGCGGCGATCAGGATCAGCCCCGGAATGTCATCCTCGCCCGGATGGCCGGCGCACTCGAAGCCGTCGATCGAGATGGCGTCGACGCCCATGCGCTCGGCGCTCAGGGCGTGGCGGACGGCGGTGCACTTGTGGATGACCTTCACACCGTTGGCCCGGAGGTCGTCGACATGCTCCTGCGGCTTGTAGCCGGCGGTCTCGACGATCTTGACCCCGCTTTCGATGATCGCGGCCCGGTACTCGGCGTAGGGCGGCGGGGTCATGGTGGGCAGGATGGTCAGGTTCACGCCGAACGGCTTGTCGGTCATCTCGCGGGTGCGGGCGATCTCCTTGGACAGCGCCTCGGGCGTCGGCTGGGTCAGGGCCGTGAGAAAGCCCAGGGCGCCGGCGTTGGCGACGGCGCTGACCAGCTCGGCCTTGCCGACCCACTGCATGCCGCCTTGAGCGATCGGATGCTCGACGCCGAACAGCTCGGTGAAACGCGTCTTGATGGCCATGGCCGCCTCTCCTCCCTCGGGATTTTGAGCGACTATGCGGCGGCGCCCGCTACGTCAGGCAAGGGCTAATAGCCCGCCCGGAAGCGCTCCAGCTCATCGGCCCGCTGGCGGGTGCGGTCTAGCACGCACTGGTTGGCCTCGACACGGGCCAGCGAGCCCCAGTCTTCGTCGACATAAGCCGCGCAGTCGGCGTCGCGGAAGGCGATCCAGGCCCGCTGGGCCTTCTGCAGGGCGGCCTTCTGGCGCGGGCGCTCCAGCCGCATGAGAGCGGCCTGGTAGGCGCGGTTCAGGCGGGCGTCCTGAACGGCGACCTCCTTGCCGATGCAATCGATCATGCCGTAGGTCGACTGGCCCTCAGGCGTCGCCAAGCAGCGATCCAGCGCGGAGACCGTCTTCGCGGGCTTGGCGGCCTTGGGGGCTTGGGCGCTGGCGACCGGCGCGGCGACCAGAAGCGCGAGGGTCAGGACAGACAAGGCGGCGGCGCGGGTCATCGGGCGAACTCCAGAGATCGCTCGCAGCCTAAACCGCTTCGCCGGGCTCGAAAAAGCCTACTGCAGGCCCGAACGGCCGATGGCGTAGAAGCGCTCGGCGCGTTGCTTCTTCAGCTCGGCGGCGCTCATCGCCGCCATGGCTTTCAGCTCGTCCTCGACCGCGTCGCCGACGGCCTGGATCGCCGCTTCGGTGTCGGAGTGCGCGCCGCCGGCGGGCTCTTCGACGATGCGATCGACGATGCCCAGCTTAATCAGGTCCTGAGCGGTGATCCGCATCTGGGTGGCCGCATCCTTGGCCCGGGCGCCGTCGCGCCACAGGATCGAGGCGGCGCCTTCCGGCGAGATCACCGAATAGATCGAGTGCTCCAGGATCAGCACGCGGTTAGCGCCGGCCAGGGCGATCGCGCCGCCCGAACCGCCCTCGCCCACGATCGTGGCGACCATGGGCACGCCCAGGGTCAGGCAGCGCTCGGTCGAGCGGGCGATGGCCTCGGCCTGACCGCGCTCTTCCGCCCCCAGGCCCGGATAGGCGCCGGCGGTGTCGACGAAGGTGATGACCGGCAGGTTGAAGCGTTCGGCCATGTCCATCAGGCGGACAGCCTTGCGATAGCCCTCAGGGCGGGCCATGCCGAAGTTGTGCTTCAGGCGCGTGGTGGTGTCGTGGCCCTTCTCGTGGCCCATGACCACCACCGGCTGACCGCGGAACCGGCCAAGGCCGCCGACAATGGCCTGATCGTCGGCGAACTTACGGTCGCCGCGTAATTCGACAAACTCGTCGATCAGTCCGGCGACGTAGTCGCGCAGGTGCGGTCGCTGCGGATGGCGCGCGACCATCGTCTTCTGCCAGGCGTCGAGATTGGCGTAGGCCTCCTTGCGCAGCGCCTGGGCGCGGTCGCGGAGGGCCTGGATCTCGGTGTCGAACGCGCCTGGACCGGCCGTTTCGGAGAGCCGGCTCAGCTCTTCGATCTTGCTTTCCAGATCGGCGATGGGGCGTTCGAAATCGAGATAGTGAGCGGCCATGGACTCTTAACGTCGCCGTTGATGAAGGGCTGCGAACCTAGTGGCCAAATCCCCCGAGGGAAAGAGGCGAGATTTCGGCCGGGAACCGCCCTGCTGTCGCCTCGTTTTATCCACAGGATCGATCCCCAGGTGAGTCTCGATTCAAGACTCTCTAGGTCTGGTGAATCGCGACATAGAGTCCTATGTTGTTTTGTAGCAGGTTGCGGAAGCCGACCTGCGCCCTGCGGCCCCCGCCATCGAACGTGCGCGGCCCCGCCTGATGAGAGCGAAGCGTTCCCATGCAGGTGTTCACCTTTTTCTGTGTCGAGTCCGACGGCTCTGTTCCCCGTTTCGACGTTACGCCTTGCGCGGACGATCAAGCCGCGCGCCTGCGAGCTTTCGAGCTCCTGGACATGCACCACCGCTGCGACTTCGTGGAAGTGTGGCGCGGCGCGCAACGTGTGTTCGATGTCTTCGCCCCGCAGGCCGTCGCCGCATAATTCAACGCGCGATGAATTATTGCATCGCAACCTGAACGCGCCTAGGGTGCCGGTCCGGATGGAGCCCGCTGCGGGATCCTGAAATCCGGAAGGCTGCACCATGGACGCCATCGTCCGCTCCGCGCCGTTGATTCCCCCCGCCCCCAGGATCCACCCTCGCCCGCTCGGCGTCTCGGCGCTTGGCGAGCTGCGTATCGCCTTGGAGATGGGGCGCAGCCTGATCGGGGCCTATTGCGAAGAAGACTTCGAAAGCCTGGTCACGCCGTACACGTTCATGGGCCAGCACGGCCTGTTCGTGAACGACCCCGCCAGCGTCCGCCAGATCCTGACCTCGCCGAAGTATCAGCGCCCCGTGAAGGCGGCCCGTTCGCTCAAGCCGCTGGTCGGCGAGGGCGTCCTGATGTCGGAGGGAGAAACCTGGCGGCGGCAGCGCAAGAGCCTGGCCCCGGTCTTCACGCCCGCCGCGACCGGCGGCCTGCTGCCCCACTTCATCGCCGCTGGCGCCGGACTGACTGAAGCCCTGCAAGGTCAGAATCGCGCCAACCTGGCCCAGGCCTTCCACCGCGCCACCCTGGACGCCGTGCTGCGCGCGCTCTTCTCGCGCCGCGCGGACGCCGAAGGCGCTGTGCTGGCCGACCTGGCCCGCCGTTACATGGAGGGGCCGGCGCACTTCAACCTGATGGACTTCGTGGCCAAGGGAGCCGACGATCTGCTGTTTATGGATGGCGAGCGGCGGCGGATCGGCAAGCGCTGGTTCACGGCGGTCGACGCCCTGATCGCTGAACGGCGGGCCCACCCGCACGCCGAGGTCCGCGACCTGCTGGACCGCCTGCTCGCCGCGCGGACCGAGGACGGCGCGCCCCTGCCCGACCAGGAGATCCGCGACCAGAGCAGCTCGATGCTGGCCGCCGGCTTCGAGACCACCTCGCGCCTGCTGTTCTGGGCTGCCTATCTGCTGGCGCTGGACCCAGACACTCAAGGCCGCGTCCGCGCCGAGGTCCTGGCCTTTCCGACCGGGCGGGTCGCCAGCCTGGACGACCTGAAGCACTGGCCGCTAATGCGCTCGGTGCTGTTCGAGACGCTGCGGCTCTATCCATCAGCGCCGATGATCGCGCGCCAGGCGCTCGAGGCGGACGAGGTGCTGGGCTGCCCGGTTGTTCCGGGCTGCACGATCACCATCAGCCCCTGGGTCATCCATCGACACCGTAAGCTGTGGGATGCGCCCACCACGTTCCGTCCCGACCGCTTCCTCGACCAGCCGCACCCGTGGGGCGTTGATGCCTTCCTGCCGTTCGGGGCAGGTCCGCGCGTCTGCATCGGGGCCGGCTTCGCCCTGGCCGAGGCCCAGATCATCCTGGCTTCCCTGCTCGCCCGGTTCGAGATCGGCCTGAAAAGCCAGCGGCCGGTGATCCCTGTCGCCTCGATCACGCTGGGTCCCGATCACGAGCCGGACTTCACCCTGACGCCGATCTCGCAAGCGCGAGCCTTGAACGGGGAGGCCTGAAGCGCCAGCTTCAGCGCTCCAGCCAAGGACCCGACCGATGACCGAGACCACCCCGACCCGCCCCTTCGCCACCGCCACCGACAGCGGGCACGGCGGTCTGCAGACCTTTGTGACCGCGGGTCCGGCGACCATCGTCGCAGACCTGTCGGCGGCGCAGGGCGGCCTTGATCTGGGTCCCGATCCGCACGAGCTGGTCGCCGCGGGCCTGGCGGCCTGCACCACCATGACCCTGCGCCTCTACGCCAACCAGAAGGGCTGGGACATCAGCGGCCTGCACGTCGAGGTGTTCTCGTCGTTCGACAAGGACGCCACGCCGCACGAGCGCTTCGAGCGCATCATCACCCTGGAAGGCGACCTCACCGACGAGCAGCGCGAGCGCCTGTTCCAGATCGCCGAGAAGTGCCCGATCCACAAGCTGCTGACGGCGGGGGCCAAGGTGGTGACGACGGTGGCGGGGAACTAGCGCGCCGCAAATCCTCCCCCAAGCGGGGGAGGTGTCGGCTCGAAGAGACGACGGAGGGGGAAGGCCTGCTGATCCTGCCTCTTCCCCCTCCGGTCCTTCGGACCACCTCCCCCGCTGGGGGGAGGATTTTAGGGTTCAGAACCCGTACAACCCCGCATACTCAGCGTCCTTACCCGCGATCTGCTTGGCGCAATCGACCATGACCTTGGCCTGTTTCCAGGTCGCGTCGTCCTGCATCTTGCCGTCCAGCATCGCCACGCCCGTGCCGTCCGGCATGGCTTCCAGGATGCGCTTGGCGAAGGCGACCTCGGCCGGGTCGGGGCTGAAGACCTTCTTGGCGATCTCGATCTGGCTGGGGTGCAGGCTCCAGGCGCCGGCGCAGCCCATCAGGAAGGCGTTGCGGAACTGCTGCTCGCAGGCGACCGGATCGTCGATCGCGCCGAACGGGCCGTAGAACGGCTTGATGCCGTGGGCGGCGCAGGCGTCGACCATCTTGGCGAAGGTGTAGTGCCAGAGGTCCTGCTGCACCGAGACGCGTGCCGAACCGTCCGCATGCGGATCTTCGATGACGCGATAGCCGGGATGCCCGCCGCCCACGCGGGTCGTCTTCATGGCGCGGCTGGCGGCGAGGTCCGCCGGACCCAGGGAAATCCCCTGCATGCGCGGGCTGGCTGCGGCGATGGCCTCGACGTTCATCACGCCCTCGGCGGTCTCCAGGATGGCGTGCAGCAGGATCGGCCGGGTGACGCCGTGCTTGGCCTCCAGAGAGGCCAGGAGCTGGTCCATGTAGAAGATGTCCCACGGCCCCTCGACCTTGGGCACCATGATCACGTCGATCTTGTCGCCAGCCTTCTCGACGATCGTGGCGATCTCATCCAGGTGCCAGGGCGAGTTCAGGCAGTTGATCCGCGTCCAGAAGCCGACGCCGAGCGCCTTGAAGTCCACCTCGCGCGACATGGCCACTAGGCCCGCCAGCGCCGCGCCCTTGGCGTCGGCGGGGATGGCGTCTTCCAGATTGGCCAGGATCACGTCGACGGTCGGGGCGATCTCGGGCAGCTTGGCGCGCACCTTCTCCAGGTGCGGCGGCACGAAGTGGATCATCCGCTCCACGCGGGCGGGCAGCTCGCGATAGGGCGTCGGCGCGCCGATGGCCAAGGGTTTGAAAAAGCCGCGCGGCGTCTTCATGCCGGTCACTCCCCGCTTCGTCCCCTTCACGAGGGGATCATTTCGCAATTGCGAGAACCATGCGGCGACGCAAAATGCGCGTCAAGCCCAGAGCCTGTCGGGATGAGATGAACCATCTCATCCTGATAAACAGGCTCGAAAGCCAAGGTTTAGAGCCCCCTTCAAAGCCTTGGATCACTACACCCAAAGCTGAAGGGCTCTATCGTCGTTCAGTCGGCGGCGCGCCGGGCTTGGGCGCTTCTTCCGGATCCTCGCGTTCCAGGTCGGCGGCGGCGTCGTTGCTGGAGCCGATCCGGGCGGCCTTGGACGCCTTGCGCCGGCGCGCGGCGGGCTCGAGACGCAGACTGGCCATGGCCTCCTCGCCCTCCTCGCCGAACAGGCCCCGCAGGCGGATGTCGCGCTGCGGATAGGGAATCTCGACGCCGGCCGCGCGCAGGGCGTCATCGATCAGCCAGGTATAGGCCGCAAAGATCGCCGCCGGACGCCGCACGGCCTCGACCGTGGGCCAGACCACAAGCTCGAACTTCAAGCTGCTCTCGCCATAGCCGACCAGCCATACCTGGGCCCGGCGGGTGGCGTCGTCGGGCGAGGTGAACGGCGCGGCCTTGGCGGCCTTCAGCACCGCCTCGCGCACCTTCTCCTTGTCGGTCCCGAAGGCAGTGACGAACGGCACCCGCAGACGGCGATTGGTGCCGCGCAGGGTCCAGTTGATCACCTGATCGTTCACCAGCACCGAGTTGGGCACGATGATATCGGTGCTGTCATTGGTGCGGATGCGCGTGGCGCGCGGCCCGATCTCGTGCACCACGCCGCGCCCGCCATTGGGCAGCTCGACGAAGTCGCCGACCGCCACCAGGCGCTCGAACACCAGGGAGACGCCCGAGGCGAAGTCCTTGATTACGCCTTGCAGGCCAAGGCCCACGCCCACGCCCAGGGCGCCGGCGAACACCGTCAACGAGGTCAGGTTGACGCCCATGGTCGACAGGCCGGCCATGACGCCGACGACGACCAGGCTGTAGCTGGCGACCTTCTCGACAATGTAGAGCGACGCCGCATTGCCCCCGGCCCGCTCGCGCAGGCGCCGCAGCCCGGCTGAAGTCAGTCGCGCGGCGAACAGCGCCGCCGCCACGATCAGCAGCCCCGCCGCAAGGCTCCCCACCGTCACCGACGCCTTGCCCAGCTTGAGCAGCTCGAAGGAATCGAGAGTGCGGAGGGGGTTCTCGGTCATGGGCCGGAGTGTGGGGGCAGGTGGCGGCGCTGATCAAGGGCGGTGGCCGGGAGGCGGGCGTCACAGATGTCGGTTGAGGGTGGAGATTGGAGGTTAGATGCTCCCCCGCGATGCGGGGGAGCTGTCGCGAAGCGACTGAGGGGGCAAGCTGGGCAAGCCCCGCGTTAGCCCCCTCCGGCCCTTTGGGCCACCTCCCCCGCATAGCGGGGGAGGATCTGTCCGACTAGGGTCGGGATCGGCCTCCGCCCTCCCTCCAGAAGCCCGACCCACCCGGCATTATCCTGCGAGGTCGAGTTGCCTGAAACAGCCCCCTAGCGACCCACCATCGCCATGCCGGTCTTGCTGTAGCGCTCGCCTTCGATCGCGGTCTCGGGGACGGCGGCGGCGATGTGGGCCAGTTCGTCGGCGGTGAAGGTCACGTCGGCGGCGGCGATGTTTTCCTCCAGCCGGTGGATCTTGGTCGTGCCCGGGATCGGGGCGATGTCTTCGCCCTGGTGGAGGATCCAGGCCAGGGCCAGCTGGGCCGGGGTGACGCCCTTGTCGGCGGCGATGGCGGCCAGGGCCTCGACCAGCGACAGGTTCTTGGCCAGCGCCTCACCCTGAAAGCGCGGCAGCCCCTTGCGGAAGTCGCCCTCGCCCACCGTCTCGGCCTTGACCGCGCCGGTGAGGAAACCGCGCCCCAGCGGGCTGTAGGGCACAAGACCGATCTTCAGTTCACGGAGCGTCGGCAGGATCTCGGCCTCCAACTCGCGGAACCACAGCGAGTATTCGCTTTGCAACGCCGCGACCGGCTGGACGGCGTGAGCCTTGCGGATGGTGGCGGCGCCGGCTTCCGAAAGGCCGAAATGCTTGACCTTGCCCTCGGCGATCAGGTCCTTGACCGTCCCCGCCACGTCCTCGATCGGCACGCTGGGGTCCACGCGGTGCTGATAGAAGAGGTCGATCGTCTCGATCCCCAGCCGCTTCAGCGAGGCCTCGGCGACGCTGCGGATATGCTCGGGACGGCTGTTGACGCCGCGCACGCGGGCCATGCCCTGGCCCAGGTCCTCAGGCCCGATGTCGAAGCCGAACTTGGTGGCAATCACCACCTGGTCGCGGAAGGGCTTCAGGCCCTCGCCCACCAGTTCCTCGTTGGCGAACGGGCCGTAGACCTCGGCGGTGTCGAAGAAGGTCACGCCCAGCTCGACCGCCCGCGCCATCAAAGCCAGTGCGTCGGCCTTCTCCAGCGCCGTACCATAGACCTGGCCCATGCCCATGCAGCCGAGGCCGATGGCCGACACCTTCAGGCCGTCACCCAGTTCACGCGTCTTCATGGCAGGCTCCTCCTTCGCGAGCCCTGTCGCCCGCCCCGCAAAGATGGGCGGAGCAGCGGCCATGCCTAGCGTTGATCGAACGATCTGGAGCATTAGGCAATCATCTCGGCGTGGCCGCAAATCCGCGCCCTGACCACGAGACCTCCAGCGGACGCTAGGCGGTGAGCGCGCCGAAGTCGGTCAGGCCGCCAGCGTCATCAGGCTGCCAGGGGGCATGTCGCGGCGGATCTGCTGATCCAGGTCCTCGGTCATTTCGTCGAGCTCCTTGAGGCCGTCCTCGGCTTCCTTGACCTCGTCGGAGCGCTCGAACCTGCCCGGCTGGGTCAGGATGCCCTTGGTCTTGGCGGTCTGGAGCTCGTCCTTCAACGCGTTGCTCGTGCTGCGGACCTCCTTGAGGAAGTCCATGTCGCCGGAGGCCTCCATCTTGGCCTCGTCTTCAAGCTGCTTGCGCTGGGCGGCCGCGCCTTCGGGGTCGGTCGCCGCGTCGGGCAGGTTGGCGAAGTCCTGGGCGTAGAGTTCGCCGGCTTCCTTGGCCGCCTTGCCATAGTCCTTGACCGCCGCCTTCAGCTCCTTGGCCGCTGCGGCCAGCGCCTTGGCCATGGCCTTGGGGTCGTTGGCGTAGATCTTCTTGAGCAGCTTCAGCCGCTCCATCACCTGCTGCAGCTTGGCCTTGGCGCGGCCCTTGGCGTCGCCGATGGCGTTCTTCTTGCCCAGCCGCATGTCTTTCTTGAGCTTGGCCATCGCCTCGGCGGCCTCGGTCGCCTTCTTGGCCTCTGCCGAGTTCGGGGCCGGCGTCGCGGCCGTCGAGACCGGCTTGGCCAGCGCGATCGCCGGCTCGCTCTTCGCGTTCTTGGCGTAGGCCATCAGCGCCAAAGCGCCCGCCTGCCCGGTCACCGTCACCATCGGCCTTCCAGCCTCCATCGGCGGTTCTCCGCCTGTCTGGGGGCCAGACCTAGCAGGCCAAGGTTAAGTTAGGCCTTCTTGACGAACTCGGTGCGCAGGACGAGGCCCCGGACCTTGTCGACATTGGCCTCGATCTCATCGGGGTCGCCGGTCAGGCGGATCTTCTTGACCACCGTGCCGCGCTTCAGGGTCACACCGCCCGAGCCCTTGACCTTGAGGTCCTTGATCAGGGTGACGGTGTCGCCGTCGGCCAGCAGGGTTCCGTTGGAGTCGCGGGTTTCTTCGGACATGGCCGACCTTTCGAGGTGTGGGCGGCCGCTGGGCAAACCCGTAGATTTCGTGGGGGCTTTCCTAAGCGGTGGCTGGGCTGCGCGTCAATGGCGACGCCCTAGCCCTTCTTCCGCCCCAGCGGGTGCTTGGTCTGGACGATATGGGCCAGGTGTTCGCCGGCCACGTGGGTGTAGATCTGGGTGGTGGCGATGTCGGCATGGCCCAGCAGGGTCTGGATCACCCGAAGGTCCGCGCCGCCTTCCAGAAGATGCGTGGCGAAGGCGTGGCGCAGGACGTGGGGGCTGACCTTCTGGCGGTCGATGCCCGCGGCGATGGCCGCGTCTTCCAGCAATTGCCCCACCCGGCGCGGGGTCAGGCGGCCCGTCGCGCCGCGTGAGGGGAACAGCCAGGGGCTGTCCTTGGCGCCCTTGGGCAGGAAGGCGGGACGCGCGTCCAAGTAGGTCTTCACCGCCGCCCGCGCCGCGTCGTTCAAGGGCGCCAGCCGCTCCTTGTCGCCCTTGCCCTTGACGATCAGATAGGCCGGATCGCGCGCGAGCGCCGCCAGCGGCAGAGCCAGGAGCTCGGAGATCCGCAGGCCCGAGGCGTAGATCAGCTCGATCATGCAGGCCAGCCGCAGGCCCTGGGCGCTGTCCTTGCCGGAGGCCGCCACCAGAAGGCGCTCGATCTCCTCGCGCTCCAGCACCTTGGGCAGGGGACGGCCGGCCTTGGGCGCGGCGACGCGGCGGGAGGGGTCGTCGGCGCGCCAGCCCTCGCCCAGCACGAAGCGGTAGAACTGCCGGACAGCCGAGCGGCGGCGGGCGGCGGTGGCGGGCGACAGGCCGCGCGCGCCCAGGTCCTGGAAATAGGCCTCGATGGTCTCGGCGTCGGCGTCGTGCAGGTCGTGGCCCGAGCGTCCTAGAAAGCCGCGCGCGTCCTCCAGGTCCTTGCCATAGGCGGTCAGGGTGTTGCGCGCGGCGGCGCGCTCGACCGCCATCATCTCGAGGAAGGCATCGACCCAGGCCTCGCCCTGGCTCATTTGGCGTAGGCCAGCCCCAGGAGGCCCTCGACGACGATGGCGCGGGCGTCGGCGTCCAGGCCCGCCTGATGCAGGGCGCGGGCGATGCGCGCGCGATCCACGGGCGCGGGACCGGCGACGCCGGCGTCGGCGGCGATCGAGAGGGCCACAAGGCCCGCCTCGCCCGCCCGCTTGGCCGCGCCCGCATCGTCCAGCAGTTGCAGGCGAGCCGGTTGGGCCGCCGACTTGCCGGCGTCGAAATTGTAGACCTGCCCGCGCGCGTCAGCGTCGAGCGTTCCGCCCAGGCTGGCCAGCAGCAGGGCGGCGGCCTGGGCCGGGGAGCGGGCGCCGCCGCCGGCACCGCGCGTGACCAAGGCGCCCAGCACCTGGTTGTCGGTCCTGCCGGACGCCGCCGTGATCAGGGCGTCGAGGATCGCCAGGTCCGCGCCGCTGGCGCCGGGAATGCTGTCCTGCACCAGCCGCGACCGGATCGTCTGGGCGCTGGCCAGATCGCCCGCCGCCACGGCCGCGCGGGCCATCAGCACCGGATCCTGCAGCGGTCCGCCGGCGCCCGCCAGCGCGGCGATCGAGCCCGCCGAGGCCTGCGCCGCCTCGGTGAAGGCCGCCAGCGTCTTGGCCTGGCGGAGGAACGCCAGGGCTGAGGCCTCGGCGGCGGTCAGATCCGCGCCGGGCGCGACGCCTGCGAGATCGCCCGCCGCAGCCTTGGTCAGCGGCTTCAGGGCCGGCGCGGCGGACGCCACGGCGGCGGCCGACTGGACATCGAGGTTCAGGCGGCGCGAGAGGGCGTAGTTGACGCCGTTCTTCAGCGAGGCCGCGCCGGGCGCGGTCCCCGCCAGCGCGGCGCCCATCAGCCGGGCGTAGTCGGCGTCCTTGGTCTGCTGCTGGGCCAGCTGGAAGGTCAGCTGGGCGGCGTCCTCTTGCCCGGCCTTCAGCTGGCAGAAGGCGCGCAGACGCAGCCAGTAGGCGCCGCCGCGATCCACCGTCAGGGCGTCCTGCACGGCGCAGGCCTTGTCGTCCTGGCCGGTGATCAGCGCCGCCTCTGCAGCGGCCATCGACAGAGACGCACTGCCCGCCGCGCCGGTCGTGCGATCCAAGAGCGCGTCGACGCCCCTCGCCTCGCCCAGCGCAATTAGGGCCAGGGCCCGCTGGGCGCCCATCTCGGCGTCGTCACCGATCCGCGCCGGGGCGTTGGCGCCGGTCGACAGCATCCGGCGAGCCAGACTGGCGAAGGCCGGCGACAGGCCGCGCGGACCGCCGATGCGGGGCAGCGCGTCGCGCAGGATATCGGGCGCGGTGTCCTTCCAGAGATCGGCCGGCAAGCCGGTGTCGGCCAGGCTGCTGGAGAAGTAATCGGGCGCGGCCAGGCTCTTGACCTGCACCGCCTCCTGCGCGGCGACCAGGGTCGGGCCCGACAGGGCGGCGGCCAGGGCGATCAGCGACGGAAAACGCAGCGAATGGGGCATGGACCGGTTATGACGCATGATGGGGCTCTCGCAAACTTGGCGCTGAAGCCCAGCCTCGTGTAAACCCGCGACCGCATCATGACCGAGCCCGATCCGACTCCCGACGCCGCCCCCGAGGCCGCTCCCCCGGTTTCCGACGACCTTGCGCCTCTGCGCGAGAAGACGATCGTGCTGGTCGGCCTGATGGGTGTGGGCAAGTCCAGCGTCGGGCGACGCCTGGCCAATGTGCTGGGCCTGCCGTTTCGCGACGCCGACAACGAGGTCGAGGCGGCCGCCGGGCGGTCGATCTCGGAGATCTTCGCCGAGTTGGGCGAGCCGGCGTTCCGTGACGGCGAACGCCGGGTGATCGCCCGCCTGCTGGACGAGCCGCCGCATGTGCTGGCCACCGGCGGCGGCGCCTTCGTCAACGCCGAAACCCGCGCGCTGATCAACGCCAAGGCCGTATCGGTCTGGCTGAAGGCCGATGTCGACCTTCTGGCCCGCCGCGTCTCGCGCAAGGACAACCGCCCGCTGGTCCGCGGCAAGGATCCGGTCAAGGTGCTGACCGAGCTGGCCGAGGCCCGCTATCCGGCCTATGCCGAGGCCAAGGTCCACGTCGAGACCGGCGACACCCCGCACATGGTGGCGGTCGAGGCCATCCTGGCGGCGCTGCGCCAGGCCCGCGCTTAAGGAGTTCCGATGATCCGCACCGTCCCTGTGGGCCTGGGCGACCGCGCCTATGACGTCGTCATCGGGCCTGGCCTGCTTGACCAGGCCGGCGCCCCGATCGCCGCCGTTCTGGGCAAGCGTAAGCGCGTCGCCGTCGTCACCGACGCCCATGTCGGCGCTCACCATGGCGAGCGCCTCGCCGCCGCGCTGCAAGGCGCCGGGATCACCGTCGACATCATCACCATCCCGCCCGGCGAAGAGAGCAAGAGCTTCGAGGGCCTGGCCGATCTGTCGGATCGCCTGCTGGCCCTGAACCTGGAGCGTGGCGACCAGATCGTGGCCCTGGGCGGCGGCGTCGTCGGCGACCTCGCCGGCTTTGCGGCGGCGATCTACAAGCGCGGCATCGACTTCGTGCAGGTCCCGACCACCTTGCTGGCCCAGGTCGACAGCTCGGTCGGCGGCAAGACCGCCATCGACACGCCGCGCGGCAAGAACCTGATCGGCGCCTTCCACCAGCCGCGCCTCGTCTTGGCCGATCTCGACGTGCTGGCCACCCTGCCCGCCCGCGAACTGGCCTGCGGCTACGCCGAGATCATCAAGTACGGGCTGCTGGGCGATTTCGCCTTCTTCGAGTGGCTGGAGGCCAACGTCCAGGCGGTCCTGGGTCGCGACGTCGACGCCCTGGTCCGCGCCGTCGGCCGCTCGGTGGAGATGAAGGCCGAGATCGTCGCCGAGGACGAGAAGGAGGCCGGTCGCCGCGCGCTCCTGAACCTGGGCCACACGTTCGGCCATGCGATCGAAGCCGAGATGGGCTTTGGCGATGCGCTCAAGCACGGCGAGGCCGTCGGCGTCGGCATGGCCCAGGCGTTCCGGTTCTCGGCCAAGCTTGGCCTCTGCCCTGGCCAGGACGCCGCCCGCGCCGAGGCGGCCATCAAGGCCGCCGGCCTGCCGACCACGCTAGCCGACGTTCGGCCCGAGCCCTTCATCGCCGACGCCCTGATCGCCCACTGCGGCCAGGACAAGAAGGCCGAGGGCGGCAAGCTGACCTTCGTGCTGGCGCGCAGCATCGGCGAGGCCTTTGTCGCCAAGGACGTGGATCGCGACGCGCTGAAGGCGTTCCTGATCGAGGACGGGGCGGCTTAGACGCCTAGACCATCCCCGACTTCTGCAGCTGCTTGTAGGCCTTGATCACACGCTGCAGCTTGTGCTCGGCGCTGCGGTCGCCGCCGTTGGCGTCGGGGTGGCAGCGCTTGAGCAGCTCCTTGTAGCGCGCCTTGATCGCGGCGCTGTCGGCCGTGGCCTCCAGGTCGAGATCGGCTAGGGCCTGACGCTCCAGCTTGCCCAGACGGCGCTCGGCCGCCGACCGCTCGGCCTCGGCGCGACGCTGCTGGGCGCGGAAGATGCCGAAGGGGTCGGCGAAGTGGCGCGCGTCGCGGGCGGCCATGGCGGCGGCCTCGCGCGAATTGGCGTCGGCCTTGAAGCTCCAGGTCGGACGGCCACCGGTCATCCGCTCGGTCTCCTGCTCGGCCCGGATCTGGGCCTCGCTCATGCCGGCGTAGAAGTTCCAGTTCTTGTTGTACTCGGCCGCGTGGCGCTGACAGAACCAGTAGTGGTCATTGGGCATGTCGCGCGACTTCGGCGCCTTGGCCGATCCGGCCAGGCGGCAGTCGGGATGGTCGCAGCGCTTCTCGCCGGGCTTGAGGCCCAGAACATCGTGCGCCACATCCTCCTCGCCCTCCTTGGGAGGGCGGACCCGGATATCGTAAAATTTGGGACGGTACTCGAACGGCCGGTTCATGGCGTCTAGAGTAAGCCCGCGCTATTTGCGTTCAAGGATTGACAAGCACGAGACGTATGATGGGCGCCGTCGCCGAGACCATCCGCCGCAAGTTGGAAGCGGCTTTTTCACCGTCCGCCCTCGAATTGGTCGACGACAGCGACCGGCATCACGGCCATGCGGGCCACACCGGCGCGGGCGAAAGCCACTTCAATCTCCGCATTGAGTCACAGGCCTTCGCGGGCAAGACGCGGGTGATGCGCCAACGCATGGTGATGCACGCCCTGGCCGAGGAGCTGGCGGGACCCGTACACGCGCTGTCGATCCACGCATCGGCGCCTGGAGAGCGGTAAGGTCCGGAAAATGGTAAGTCCGCGCTTACTTTCTGCTTGCGCCGCAACGAGGTCGCTGATTGCCTTCGCTCCCGGCGCGATCCTGCCGGAAGGCAAGAACACCCATGAGCGCCAACACGCCTACGCCCCCTGACGCCCGTGAGATCGAGATCGCCGCTGCGCTGCCGGCGCTGCTGTCGAGATCCTACGCCCGCTACTCGAAGTTCACCGTCGCTGCGGCGGTCGTCGACGAGACCGGCGCGGTCCACTACGGCGTCAATGTCGAGAACGCCGCCTATCCGCAGGGCACCTGCGCCGAACAGACCGCGATCGGGGCGATGATCACGGCCGCCGGCGCGCGCCGCATCGACAAGGTGCTGATCGCCGCCGGCTCCGACGCGGTGGTCCAGCCGTGCGGCGGCTGCCGCCAGCGTATCGCCGAGTTCGCCGGGGAGACTTGCGAGATCGTATCGGTGCAGGGCGGCAAGCCTACCGAGCGTATGGCGTTCTGGGACCTGCTGCCGCGCTCGTTCGGCCCCCGCGACCTGGACTGATCGCCCCCGAAACCGCAGACAAACAAAAACGCCGCCGTGAAGCTCACGGCGGCGTCTTCTTTCTTGGCTTTCGCCATCAAGACGCGCCGGGAGCTATAAGCCCCCGGCGCGCGCATTGACGACTAGAAGCGGACGTTCACACCGAAGTGGTAACGACGACCGAAGAGGTCGAAGTTGTCCGTCAGGCCGGTCTGGATGTTCGGCTCAGCGCCGAGCACGTTGTTCACGCCACCGCGGATGTACGCCTTCTCGGTCACGTCGTAACGGAACGAGAGGTCGTGCTGCACGAAGACGCCGGTGTCGAAGTAGCGCTGCGGGCGCGAGTCGACGTTGGCGCCCACCAGGCGGTAGTTGAACAGCTCCTGAGCGGTCTGGTAGTCGGCGCGCCAGGTCAGAGCCAGCGGACCCTTGGTCCAGGTCGCCGTCGTGCGGAAGCGAACGCGCGGGTTGTTGGCCGTCGTGTCGATGTCCGTCGCCAGGCCCGGCAGGGTCGGGTTGGTGAAGTTCTGACGGCGGATCAGGTAGTTACCCGTCACGCCCAGATCCACGCGGCCCCACTCCTTGCCGCCGACCAGGTCGCCCGGCTGGAAGTTGTAGCGCATCGTGAAGTCCATGCCGCGCGACAGCAGGGCCGCGAAGTTGAACGGACCTTCGATGAAGTTGTCGATCTCGTAGGCGTTCGGGCCGGCCGAGGCCGGACGACGCGGAACGGCCGCGCAAGCGGTCGGGTTCAGAGCGTCTTCGTCAACGCAGAGGTTGGCGAGGGTCTGAGCCGACAGGGTCGAAATCGCGTTCGTGATCTTGATGTCGTAGTAGTCGAAGATCATCGACAGACCCGGCGTCCAACGCGGCGTGATGATCGCCGAGATGGTGTGGCTCTTCGACTCTTCCGGAAGCAGGTTCGGGTTGCTGCCGCTCTTACCGTTGTTCGAGAACGTCGGGTTCGGGTCGACATAGGTGGTCGGAATGCCCAGCAGCGCGCAGTTCTTGATCCGGTTATTACGGATGCGCTGGTCGGTCGTGCCGGCGATGACCGGCGACGAGCACGGGTCCGTCAGGCTCGGGAACGTGTCGAACGGCGGCGAGTACAGTTCGCTCAGCGTCGGCGCGCGCACGGCCTTGCCGTAGGTGAAGCGGAAGGCGATGTCGCGAACCGGGCGCCACGAACCGTTCACACCCCAGGTCTTGGTGATGCCGATGGTCGAGTAGTCCGAGTAGCGATAGGTGCCGCCGATTTCCAGGTTCTCGGCCAGGAACACGCCCTTCAGAAGCGGCAGACGCACTTCACCGAAGGCTTCCTTGACGTCGAAGCCGACCTTGGCCAGGTCGCCGCCCGAGTTGCCGAACAGCACGCGATCGCCGAAGTCGGTCAGATCCGCGCTGGTTTCTTCCTTGCGGTATTCGCCGCCGATGGCGACGCCGATCGGACCCGCGCCCCAGAAGTCCCACAGATTACCCGAGGCGAAGCCGCGGACGTCCTGCTGCTCGTTCATTTCCTTGGTGACGAGCTTGGTGAGGATGTAGTCCTTGGAGTCGGCGAAACCGCCGGTGCCGAAGACGCGCGAAGGCTTACAGTTGGCGATGGTCGGATCGTTGGCCGTGTAGGCGACGCCGTCCAGGTTCTTGATCTGCACGCCACGCTTGGCCAGCAGCTGCACGCGGCAGACCACGGCGCCGGCCCGGCCCAGTTCGCCGGCGGTGTCGACCACCGCGTCGATCGAGTAGGCGTAACGCTCGACGTCGATCGTTTCCGGCTCGGTGTTCGTGGCCTTCATCTTGCCGTAGGTGTAGCCCAGCTCCCAGGACACATCCTTCACGAAGGCCAGGGAGTCGAAGTCGCCACGGAAGCCGCCCACGAAGCGGGTGGTGTTCCGGTCGGCGATCGCCGGACGATAGCCCAGGTCGTAGCTGAACACGCGCAGCAGAGCGCGGGCGTCCGCGACCGTGCCGGTGACGGCGCTGGGCGCGGTCGCCGACGGCGCGCCGTAGATGGTGCGCTGGTTGGTGAGGATCGCGTTGCGCACCTCGGTCGGCAGGTAGGCGTTGTCGAGACCGATCGTGAACGAGGTCAGCGCGCCGTAGTCGTTCGGATACTCGGTGGCGCCGAACGCACGGATGTTCACGTTGGCGAAGTGCGGCTGGAAGATGTCGACGTTGGTTTCTTCGACATACTTCAGTTCGCTGAAGAACTTGACGTTGTCAGTAACGTCGAAGTTCGCGCCGACCTGGAAGCGCTCGGCCTTCTGCTTGGGCAGACGGTTGGTTTCAACCGCCACCAGGCCGTCGCCGCTACCGCCGATCGTGGTCGTGCGGTTGACCGCGCCGACAGTCTGACCTGCGCCGAAGTCGGCCAGGAAGGGCGTGCCGTCCGCGCGGAACTGATAGGTCTTGCCCGGATTGGTGGCGAAGCAGTTGGCCGCGAAGCTGATCGAGTTGGCTTGGCTCGCGGCGCAGGCGCCGTACGGAATGTCCGGGTCGGTGGTGATGCTGCCCGGGGTGCCGTTGGCCAGCACCAGCACGCCGCCCAGCGGACGGTTCAGGGTGCGCAGGTTGTAGACGCGGTTGACGTCGAAGACGCTGTCGTTGACGGCGCCGGTCGGGTCGACGTCAAGCGTCGACAGACGGGCGTTCTTCCGGAGCCAGGAGATCTCCAGGTCCTTGTCGAACAGAACGTCCGAGCGCTGGGTCTCGCCGTAGGCGTAGACGTTCAGGCGACCGTCCAGGAAGTTCTTGCCGGCGGTGACCGACAGCTTTTTGTTGTACTGCGACGTGTTCTGGCTCAGCTGGCCGATCGCGGCGTCGACTTCGAGGCCTTCGTAGTCGTCGCGCATGATGAAGTTGACGACGCCCGATACGGCGTCCGCGCCGTACAGCGCCGAACCGGCGCCGGTCGTGACTTCAACGCGGCGAACCAGCGAGCTGGGGATGGTGTCGACGTCGACCGAGGCGCCGCCCGGGGCGCCGGCCACGTGACGACGACCGTCGACCAGCACCAGGGTGCGGCCCGAGCCGAGGTTGCGCAGGTTCAGGAACGCCAGACCGCCGATGCCGACGAAGCCGCCGGTGGTGTCTTCGTAAACCTGGCTGTTTTGCAGGGCGGGGATGTCGGCCAGATAGTCGACGATGTTGATCTCGCCCGACTGCTGGATTTCTTCCTGGCCCACTTGGATCAGCGGGGTGGGCGAGTTCAGCGGGTTGCGGCGGATCAGCGAGCCGGTGACCACCACTTCCTCAACCGCCGTCGTCTCCTGAGCCGCCGCCGGCGCGGTCTGCGCCAGAGCCAGGGCCGGAGCGAAAGCCGTGAGGCTTCCCAGCATCGTCGTCGCCAGGAGCACCTTGGTTTTCAACGCCATATTTTTGTTGTCCTCAAAAGTACGCGCGCCCGTCGCGCCAGCCGCGCGCGGGAGCAAAGAGGGCCATTCCTCAAAAGTGACGTTAAAGGCTTTCGGCGGCGCTAGAAGCGATCATGGCCAAATTCGGACGGGTTGCCGGCGCGGCGTTACCAAAAAGTCACGTTTCCGGCGTTCTTCCGTCAAAAATAGAAAAATCTTGCGCCGATGGAGCCGCCTCGCCAAGCCAATCGGCTAATTTTGGGGCAAAATTCTCCCCCTCATAGCCCGTTGTTCTGCAAAAACGGCGAGTTTTCTGCCATTTTCTCGCACTTTCGCTGGCGGGACCGGTCGGTCGGCGGCGTCGTACCTGCATACGGCTTTGCTCAAGTTTTGGGCGGAGCTGTGCGGTTCGGGGGGATCGCGGCGGATTTGTGGCAAAATCTCGTCCTTCTCCCCAGTGTGCCACCGTGGCGGACTTGTCTCGCGCCGAGAACGCGGGCGTTAAGCCATTCAACAGTAGGGGCTCCGCCATCGGCGGGGATTTCGGGGACTATAATTCAGATGAAGATTGCTTTGCTCGCGGGCGCGGCGGCCAGCGCCGTCATGGGCGGCTACGCCTTCGCTCAAGACACGACGCCGGCTCAGTCCACCGTGTCTGAAATTGTCGTCACCGGCTCGCGCATCAAGCGTCCGCAGTTCGACGGCACCGTTCCTGGCGTCCAGGTCACCAAGGAAGAGATCATCCAGCGCGGCTTCAACAACGCTTATGACGTTGTCCTGAGCCAGCCGCAGGTCAGTTCGGGCGCAAGCCCCTACGGCAGCAATGGCGGTCAGACCTCCAGCCTCGGCGTCGCCTTCGCCGACCTGCTGGGCTTTGGTCCCCAACGCACCCTCACCCTGGTCAACGGCCGCCGCGTGGTGTCGAGCAACGCCGCAACACTGTTCGTTTCGGGCAACTTCGCCGGCTCGCAAGTCGATGTGGGTATGATCCCTGCCCAGATGATCGATCGGGTGGACACCCTCACGGTCGGCGGCGCCGCCGCCTATGGCTCGGACGCCATCGCCGGCGTGATCAACTACATCATCAAGGACAAGTACGAGGGCGCCGAGGCGCGCGTGGCGTACCGCACGTCCGACAAGGGCGACGGCAGCCGCTACAGCGTCAACGCCATCTACGGCTCGAACCTGCTGAACGACCGCGCCAACCTGGCGGTTTCGTTCGAGTACACCAAGACCGACTCCCTCTACGCCGACAAGCGCCCGTGGATCATCGACACGGCCACCGCCGTGACGAACGCCTTCAGCGGCTCGAAGCGCAACACCGCCTTCTCGCCGACCGCCGCCATCGACGTCGCCGGCCTGAACAACGGCGCCTTCCTGCGCACCTCGGACGACGGCATTCCGTCGACGGCCTACGCCTACAACGCGCGCACCGGTCTGCAGTGGCCGTCGGGCATCGCGTTCACGCCGAGCTCGCAGACCGGCCTCTGCCCGCAAAACATCGTCGGCGTCGCCTCGTGCGTAAACGGCGGCGGCTCGCTGGCGTTCGTCTCGACGGCCAGCCAACTGGTCCCCGGCATCCCCACCGGCAACGGCCTCTACAGCCTGACGGCCCCCTCGGGCACATTCCCGAATTTCGCGCCGACGTCGCTGCCGACCGGCGTCACCGCCGCCGCCGTGTTCGCCAAATACGGCGTCACCGCGCCGACGGGCCTGACCACCGCCCAGCTGAACACGCTGGCGGTCAACGTGCTGCAAAGCAAACTGCCGACCCTGCGCGAGTACCTGGCCCAGAACCCGAACACCGACGTCAACCTGATCGTCGGCTCGCTGTATTCGAACATTCCGCGCATCGCCAACACCGACCCGGCGACCAGCGCTCTGTTCCCGTTCATCGCTCGCCCGGTTCGCTTCAACGAGGCCGGCCAGGCCGAGAACTGGTCGTTCGCCAACATCAGCCCCACGGCCCAGGGCACGGTCAACGCCGCGCCCGGCACCAAGGGCTTCGATAACAGCCGTTACAACCTGATCCAGAACGCTCAGAAGCGTCGGGTGGGCACCCTGTTCGGCACGTTCGACGTCAATGAACACCTGACGCTCTACACCCAGAACATGTTCTCCTCGATCTCGACCCGCTTGCCGCGGAACTCGGTCACGGCGAACAATGTCGGCTCGACGGCCATCGAGACCTCCGGTCTGGTGATGAGCATCGACAACCCGTTCCTCAGCGCGGCGTCGCGTCAGCTGCTGCGGGACTCGGGCGCGGTCAGCACGGCCGGCAAGTTCATCATGTCGCGCACCAACCAGGACATCCTGGGCGACAACCCGCTGTGGGGTAAGACCGACACCAGCAACCTGGTGCAGGGCGCCAAGGGCGACTTCGATCTCCTGGGCCGCAACTGGACCTGGGACGCGTCGTACACCTGGGGCCGTTCGAGCGGCCGCGTCGACTTCACCAGCATCAAGGACGTGGAATACGCCCTGGCGCTGGACTCGGTCGTCGACACCAACGGCGCCATCGTCTGCCGCGCCAAGACCAACCCCGCCGCCTATCTGGGCAAGAGCCCGGCGGGCATCAGCGTGAACCTGACCGACGTCTACGCCAGCAACGGCACGATCACGAAGACGCCGTTCACGCCGGTCGTCACCCAGTCGATGATCGACAGCTGCCAGCCGCTGAATCCGTTCGGCTATGGCCAGATGTCTGCGGCCGCCAAGGCCTATGTGTCGGTGGATCAGTTCTTCGCCTTCGAGAACACGCAGACCTTCCTGCAAGGCTCGATCAGCGGCGACCTGTTCAGCCTGCCCGGCGGTCCGGTCGGCATCGCCCTGGCCGGCGAGCGCCGCACCACCAGCAACTCGTACTGGACGGACGAGGCCTCGCAGTTCGGTCGCACCCGTTCGGCGGCCATCGCCCGCACCGAGTATGAAACCACCGCCGAAGAGTACGGTATCGAGCTGAACATCCCGCTGCTGGGCGAAGACTTCAGCCTGCCCTTCGCGCAGCGCCTGGAACTGAACCCGGCGGTCCGCTGGTCCAAGCAAACCGGTAGCGCGCCGACCTTCGTTAACGCCTTGGGCAAGACCATCAACCCGGAATATGATGGCGACCTGGCCCGCATCTGGTCGCTGGCCGGTACGTTCCAGCCGATCAAGGACATCGCCTTCCGCGGCAACGTGACCCGCTCGATCCGCCAGCCGGACGGCGTGGAGCTGTTCCTGGGCGGCCAGCCGGCCTTCACCACGCCGGCCGATCCCTGCACGGTCGCCAACATCGGCTCGGGCGTGAACCCGACCGCGCGCAAGGCCAACTGTATCGCCGCGGTGAAGAAGGCCGGCTACGCCACGACGGACGAGGAAGCCACCAACTTCCTCAACTCGTTCACCCCGCCGGCTCAGTCGCTGCTCGGCGCCCGCTTCGGCAATATGGGCCTCCAGCCCGAACGCGCCGAAAGCTGGACGGTCGGCGTGGTGCTGGAGCCGCGCTTCGTGAAGAACCTGCGGATGTCGGTCGACTATGTCGACATCAGCCTGAAGGACCAGCTGAGCCGCGTGTCGCTCGATCAGCTGTCGGCCTACTGCTATGACTCCGCGTCGTATCCCGACAACACCGCCCGCTTCGGCACCAACACCTGTGACGCCTTCGCGCGCTACACGGTGGGCACCGAACCGTCCACGACGTCGCGTTTCGCCATGAAGGACGGCTGGAGCTCGACCTATCTGAACCTGGCCCAGACCAATCTGCGCGCCGCCAACATCGTGATCTCGTACCGCAAGGACGTGGCCTCGCTGTTCGGCAGCGACAGCGACTGGGGCCGCGTGTCGGTCAGCAGCAACCTGTACCGGATCCTGGAATCGAGCTTCAGCTCGACCGGCGCCCCGGCCGACACCGAGTACTATCTCGGCGCCAACGGGACGCCGCGCTGGCAGACCAGCACCACGGTCGGCTATCGCCTGAAGAAGTTCTCGACCAGCGTGAACTTCAACACCGTGAGCGACACCGTTCGCTTCAACGGCGCCACGCCGGCGACGATCGAGAACAACCCCTATCTCGAGCGTAAGGGCTACACCGACTTCAACCTGTTCTTCGGTTACGACATCACCGACGACATCCAGGCTCGGATCAACGTCAACAACGTGACGGACAAGCGCTTCATCGACGAGCGCGACGCCACGATCTACAGCTCGACCGGCCGCACCTGGCAGTTCTCGGTCAACGCAAAGTTCTAGAAATCGAAAGCCCGGACCACGACCCAGCGTCGGCGGTCCGGGACCTTACAGCCTTCAGGCCCTCGTCGTTCGCGGCGGGGGCCTTTCTTATGTCCTGCGCAGGCGCAGTGACGCCCGCCACGAGGCGCGATCGTGCGAAGGAGAGCGTCGAGGGTTTGGGTGCCGGAGCGCCGTCAGGGAGCGATCAAATCGCCCACCGGCGCGAGTCACGCTCTAAGTGTTTGATTTAGAGCCTCGTTAACGCGCCAAAACGACTCCGCTTTGACGCGCGAGGCTCTACGCGATCTGGGCCACCAGGCCTTCGAGAACCCGGCGCAGGTCGGCCTCGCGGAACGGCTTCTGGAGGACGGTCGAGCCGCGATGATCCTCCGTCAGGCCCGCCTCGCCATAGCCGCTGGCGAAGGCGAACGGCACACCGCGGGTCTTCAGGGCGTCGGCGACCGGAAAGATCGGGCGGCCGCCCAGGTTCACGTCCAGCAGCGCCGCGTCGATATCGGCCGAGCCAGCCAAGCGCAGCGCCTCCTCGATCTCAGCGGCGGGCCCGACGATGGTGCAGCCCAGATCCGTCAGCATGTCCTCGACAAGCATCGAGACAAGGGCTTCGTCTTCGACGACCAAAACCTTCAGGGACGACAGAGTCTTCATAGTCAGGGCTCCAAGGCGCGCAGCGGCAACGCCATGTGGCAGACGAGGCCGGCCGCATCATATGTCAGCTCGACGCCGCCGGATAGCTCGGCCGCAAGGCCGCGTTCAAGAAGCCGCGCACCGAAGCCCCGGCGAGCGGGCGGATGGACCTCGGGCCCGCCGCTTTCGGACCAGACCAGGCGCAGGACGTCATCATCGATGCTCCACACCACCTTCACGCGCCCCTCAGGCGCGGACAGGGCGCCATACTTCACCGCATTGGTGGCCAGCTCGTGAATGCCCATGCCCAGCGCCACGGCGGCTTTTGGCGTCAGTCGCAGGTCTGAAGCGTAGTCGAAGCTGACGCGATCCTCGCTGGCCATGGCGTGCAGTTCAACGTCGAACACCTCGCGCAGGCTGGCGCCCTCCCAGCTTTCGCGGGTGAGCAGGTCGTGGGTTTGCGACAAGGCGATCAGGCGGGTCTCGAAAGCCTCACGGAAGAACTCGGGCGAGGCGCTGGAGCGCAGGGTCTGGGCGGCGATCGACTGCACCGTCGCCAGACTGTTCTTCACGCGATGATTCAGCTCGTTGACCAGCAGCTTCTGCCGCGCTTCGGCCCGCTTGCGTTCGGTGATGTCCAGCGACACGCCCGCTAGGCGCCGGACGCCATCCTCGGCCTTGTGGGCGGCGCGACCACGCGCATGAAGCCAGCGCAGCTCGCCGCTGGGATGGATCACCCGGTACTCGACGTCGTAGTCGGTCCCGTCGCGGATGGCGCTGTCGATGGCCCTCAGGATCCGTGGGCGATCCTCAGGATGGATCGTCTCCACCAGGTCGTTGAAGGTGAAGGTCTCCTCGGGGCGCCGGCCATAGTTGGCCTTGCACAGGTCGGAGGCCTCATACGCCTTGGTGGCCACGTCCAGGTCCCACGATCCCATACGTCCGCTGTCCAGCGCGAATTTCAGGCGCTCCTCGGCTTTGCGACGATGGTCCAGCTCGGCCAGGGCCTCGCCGTTGAGCCTGATCGACTCGATGGTGGCCGCAACCTGCGCGCCCAGCCCCACCAGAAGGCTTTCGTCGCGGGCGGTGAACCGGCCGGGCTCGGGATGACCAAAGAACAGACCGCCCAACACCTCGCCCTGGCGGGTGGTCACCGGGATGGCCAGGTAGCTACGCACCGGCAGGTGCCCCTCGGGCATCCCTTGGCGCGGCGCATTGCGGCCATAGCGCGGGTCCTGGGTGATGTCGTCCGACCGCACCACGCCGGTGTTGTCGAAGGTTGGTCTGAAGATGTCGGTCTTACGAACGCGCGGAAAGTTGGCGAACGCTTCTGGTGAAGCGCCTGACAAACGAAAGAGCGCGTAGCTCTCACCGTCCGGCTCCATCCGATTGTAGAAGAAGGCGCCATAGGCCGCGCCGCTGATCTCGCGGGCTCCGTCCAGCGCGCTCTGCACGCAGGCGTCGACATCGTTGCTGGACGCGATCGCCTCGGTGACGCGGGCCAGGGTGTCTGACTTGTGGACCTCGGCGGCGAGCCTCGCCTCCAGTTCATGAAGGCGCGCGCCAAGATCGACGTCGCCGAATTCCCGAACATCGTTTTCAGCCGCTATGGCCAAGACGCGCCCCCGAACACAGACCCGCCCCCGGGTTCCGAAGGAAGCTCAACGCGCTCCGTCGCGCTTGGTTCCGCGCCTTCCGAACCTAAGACGGCTAAGCTTCGCTGTCGTCGTCGAGCCGCGCGCTGATCCGCAGCGCGGTGATCTGATTGCGCTGCCGGCGCAGCACCTGGAACCGGTGCCGATGGAAGATGAAGGTCTGGCCAGGCTCTGGGATCATCTGGGCCTCGTGGATCACCAGGCCGGCGATGGTCACCGCCTCGCCTTCGGGCAGTCGCCAGTCCATGGCGCGGTTGAGATCGCGTACGGTGACGTGGCCGTCGACATTGACCGAGCCGTCGGCCTGGCGGCGGACGCCGTCGAGGGTGGTGTCGTGCTCGTCCTCGATCTCGCCGACGATCTCCTCGAGAATGTCCTCCAGCGTCACCAGGCCCTGCAGCGCGCCATATTCGTCGACCACCAGGGCGAAGTGGCTCTTGCGCTTGAGGAAGGCGTTCAGCTGGTCCTTCAGGTTGGTGGTGTCAGGAATGAACCACGGCTCGCGCAGGATGGCGGCGATATCCAGGCCCTCCAGGCCGGTCGGACACTCCGCCAGGGCCTTGAGCAGGTCGCGGGCGTGCAGCACGCCGACGATATTGTCGGGCTCGTCGCGATAGAGCGGCACGCGGGTGTGCTGGGCCTCGAGCACCTGGGCCACAAGGTCACGAGCAGGGAGGTCGGCGTCCAGCAGCACCATCGACTTGCGGTGGACCATGATCTCCGAAACGTCCATGTCCGACAGGTCCAGCACCCCGCCCAGCATCCGCCGGTCGTCTGTCTCCACCAGTCCCTCGGAATGGTGGTAGTCGACCGCGCCGCGGATCTCCTCATGGGCGGCCAGCACGTCGACCGCCATGTCCAGCTTGACGCCGAACACCCGCAGCGTGCGACGCACGATCCACTGGATCGCGTAGATGACCGGGCCGAAGAGCCGCACGATGAACAGGGTCGGCGCCGACAAGGCCCGCGCCACGTCGTCGGAACGGACGATGGCCAGGGTCTTGGGCAGCACCTCCGCGAAGATCAGGATCAGCGCGGTCATGGCCGCCGTGGCCACCGCCACGCCCCAGGGCCCGGGGATCAACGTCGTCAGCACCTGGGTCGCCAGGGCCGAGGCCAGGATATTGATCAGGTTGTTGCCCAGCAGCACCGCCCCGATCATCGTCTCCTGATCGGACAAGAGCTTGTTGACCCGCTTGGCGGGCCGGTCGCCCTCGCGCTCCAGCTGATGCATGCGCGCGCGGCTGGCGCCGGTCATCGAGGTCTCGGCCGCCGAGAAGATGGCCGACAGGGTCAGAAGGGCGATGACGATCGGCGCGAGGCCAAGCAGGGCGGTGAGCATGGGGGTGTTCTAGACCGCTTGGCGTGGCTTAGGGAGAGCCCAGGATACGGCGATCACTGCGCGGCTTCGGCCTGGGCCTTGGCCAGCGGGCTGTCCGGATGGGGCGGCTGCGTGACCGACAGCACGGCGATCACGAGGTAGAGCGCCGTGTGCAGCCCGAGCAGCAGGCCAAACAGCCAACGCCGCTTCGTGATCGCCGCACCACCGACCATCACGATGTAGAGCCCCAGGTTGAAGGCGTAGTTGAGCGCCAGAGCCATCCCGTTCTCGCGCGTCAGGTTGACGGCCAACTGGCCAAAGGCGCCCAGGACGTTGGCCAGGATCAGCAGCCCCAGGATCGCGCGCTTGTTGGCCCAGAAGTGCTCATCCAACGGCGCCTTGGGGTCGCTGTCGTCGGGAAACACCAGGGCGGCGGCGATGAAATAGACCACCGCCACCACCATGCCGCCGATCAGTAGGCCATAGCTGAACGGCAAGGCGCGGTAGTTGACCCAGGCGCTGTCCCAGAAGGTCGCCACGTCCAGAGCGACGAAGATCGCCAGCAGCGGCGTCAGCCAGCCGACGGGCTGGGTCTTGCGATGCTTGAACGCCCGCGCTGCGCCGGTGGCCAGCACGCCGACCGACAGGCCCAGAAGCAGCCCATAGAAGCTGAAAAAGAATTCGAACGCGCTCATCGGCTCCCCCGAGCGCGACTCCCCCGCCGCGCCGGCGCTCAACTTGGACGCGCTGAGCGCTTTCGCCAATGCCGTTTGCGCGTGTCGATGTCCTTGCGCCAGACCCACGCCATCCCTTGCGGCGCGCCGGGCGATTGGGCCATTGTCCCGCGCCGAAGCAGGGGGCGGGACCTTAAGAGATGACTGTCAGCGATCCGGCGTGGCGCGCGCCCACCGAACCGCCGACGCCGGTGACCCCGGTGCCGTTCGGCAAGCCCTGGAGCATCTGGTTCTGGGGCGGCCTTCTGTCTACGGCGGGCCTGGCCCTGGCCGTTCAGCCGAACACCGTCCTGCGCCTGCTGGACTCGCCCGTCGACGCCTCCGCCCTGCCCTGGGTTCGGTTCTGCGGTCTGCTGCTGCTGGCGTACGCCATGGGCTACCACGTCGCCGGCTGGACCGGGCAGCGCACCTATATGCGCGCCTCGGTCGTCCTGCGCGTGCTGTCGCTGGTCATCATCGGCGCGTTCGTCCTGCTGGACTGGCTGCCCAAGGCCTGGCTGGCGGTCGGGCTGGGCGACTTCGCCGGCGCGGTCTGGACGACGCTGGAGCTCAGGTGGCGTCCGAAGCCGAAGACGGCTTGAACCGCCGCTCGACAAGATACGCGACCAGCCAGCAGATCATCGCCCAGGCCGCGCCGACGCTCCAGCCGGCCAGCACGTCGCTGACCCAGTGGACGCCCAGATAGACCCGGCTTGCGCCGACCAGCAGGCTGACCACCACAGCGGCGCTGATCGCCAGGACCTTGACCCTGCGCCGCTCGGAAAAGCGCGCCGCCAGCACGCCCAGAGTCAGGAACACCACGGCCGACAGCATGGCGTGGCCCGAGGGAAAGCTGGCGTTGACCGCCTCGACCACACGATAGGCCTCTTCGGGACGCTCGCGGCCGAAGACCGCCTTCAGGCCCTGGCTGACCGTGACGCCGCTCAGCGCGCCCAGGGCCAGCAGCCACGCCTCGGTCCAGCGTTTCAGGGAGCCCAGCAGGGCGAAGGCCGCCAGGATCAGCAGGGTCAGCACCGCCACCGAGCCCAAGGCGGTCACGTCCACCGCCGCGACGTGCAGCCACTCCGGGCCGACCAGCGCGTCGGGCTGGCCGTTGACCCGTAGAGCCCGCAACACCGCCAGGTCCAGGGCGTGAGCCTCGCCCTCCACGACCTCGTCGGCCACGCCCACGAAACCCAGCGCGCCCAGCGCCACGATCAGCAAGGCCGAAGCCACCCCAATCTCGCGGCCGGCGGCGGTGAACAGTCTTCGAACGTCCAGGCGATACAAGCGGCGCGCTCCTTCCCGTTGAGTCAAAACCAGCGACCCGAAACAACATTTCTCTTTTGAAACATGAACTTAAGAAGCGCTCAGCCGTTCAGCAAGGGACTAGGTCGACCATCTTACGTTGACATCCTCATCGAAGGAGACCCGACATGAAACGCATCCTGACCACCTCGCTCGCCGTCCTGATGCTGGCCGGCGGGGCCACCGCCGCCTCGGCCCAGGCCTACCGCCACGACGGCCGCTACGACGCCCGCGACCGGGCTTACGAACAGGGCCGCCGCGACCAGGCTCGCTACGAGACCCGCCAGGACCGCCGCGAGTATCGCCGCTGGGCCAAGGGGCAACGCCTCGACGCGCGCTATCGCGGCAACGGCTACTATGTCAGCGACTGGCGCCGTCACGGCCTCCGGGCTCCGCCGCGCGGCTATCGCTGGCAGAAGGTCGACAATCAGTACGTCCTGGCCGCTGTCGCCACCGGCGTGATCGCCTCGGTCATCCTGGCCAACCGTTAGCGCCGATAACTCTGCAAGGCGGGGCGCCGTTCCCTCGGCGCCCCTTCCCTTGCGGGAACCGGGCCTGCGTCAGGAAAGTGCACGCCAACCCCCGCTTTGAGCGGATTTCCATTTGAAACGGGCGGGTCCAAGGCGGTAAGCCGGAAACATGCCCGAGTTCGCCGAAACCAGCTCCGCCGCCGATCCGCTGATCACCCTGGTCCCCGACAGGTGGGTGACGCTCCGCGACGCATTCGGCGTCGACAGCGACATGAAGGTTCCGGCCTTCAGCCACCGCGACAGCCATGTGCCGGACATCGACCCGGCCTATCGCTTCGACCCCCAGACGACGAAGGCCATCTGCGCCGGCTTCGCCTATGACCGCCGCGTGATGGTCCAGGGCTATCACGGCACGGGCAAGTCGACCCACATCGAGCAGATCGCCGCGCGCCTGAACTGGCCGCTGGTCCGCGTGAACCTCGACAGCCACGTCAGCCGGATCGATCTGGTCGGCAAGGACGCCATCGTCCTTAAAGACGGCAAGCAGATCACCGAGTTCCGCGAAGGCATTCTGCCCTGGACGCTGCAGCGTCCCGTGGCTCTGGTGTTCGACGAATATGACGCCGGTCGCCCCGACGTGATGTTCGTGATCCAGCGCGTGCTGGAAGCCGGCGGCAAGCTGACCCTGCTGGACCAGAACCGCGTCATCCGCGCAAACCCCTACTTCCGCCTGTTCGCCACGACCAACACCATCGGTCTGGGCGACACCACGGGCCTCTATCACGGCACCCAGCAGATCAACCAAGGCCAGATGGACCGCTGGTCGATCGTCACCACGCTCAACTACCTCGACCACGACGTCGAGGCGGCGATCGTGCTGGCCAAGAACCCGGGCTACGACACCCCCGAGGGCAAGCGCACCCTGGCCGCCATGGTCCGCGTCGCCGACATGACCCGCAACGCCTTCATGAACGGCGACATCTCGACCGTCATGAGCCCGCGCACCGTGATCACCTGGGCCCAGAACGCCGAGATCTTCGATCATGACGTGGCCCTGGCCTTCCGCCTGACCTTCCTGAACAAGTGCGACGAGCTCGAGCGCCCCACCGTGGCCGAGTTCTTCCAGCGCGCGTTCGGCACGGACCTGCCGGAGAGCGCGGCGCGGGTGAAGGTGGCTTAAAGGGAACCGCCGGGCCCGCCCTCCGTTCGATCTCCGCCTCACCACGGAGACCGGCCATGACCCAGATCACCTACGAGATCGTCGAGCACGACGGCGGCTGGGCCTACAGGGTGGGGGAAACGTTCTCCGAGACCTTCCCCACCCATGCGGCCGCGCTGTCCGCCGCCAAAGCGGCGGCCGAGGCCCAGGAACAGCGCGGCGACACCGAGGGCGTCGTCTACGAGGATCGCAACGCGGTCTGGCACGCCGAAATCGCGCCGGGTGACGACCGTCCGACAACCCAGGTTCGGGACGCCGGCTAGACAACTCCCGAAAACGGCCCCGATCTTGCTGCATGGGTCTTCCAAACGCCCATTTTGAGACAAGGTCGCCGCCGATGTTCGCCAAGAAGAAAGAGACCCCCGCGAAGCTGGCCCTGACTCCGCTGGAGCCGCAGCGCGCCGCCACCCCGCAAGCCGCACAGCCTCAGCCCGCTCCCGCGCCGGCGCGCCCGAAGCCCGCCTCGTTGATCGCTCAGGGCCTGACGATCCGCGGCGACGTCGTGGGCGACATCGAGGTGCACCTCGACTGCGTGGTTCTGGGCGACGTGAAGGTCGGCAAGCTGATCGTCGGTCCCAACGCCCGGATCGAGGGCTCGGTCGTCGCCCAGGCCATGGAGATCCATGGTCTGGTCATCGGCGCGGTCACCGCCCAGAGCGTGCGCCTCTATGGCACCGCCCGCGTCGACGGCGACATCACGCACGAGCAGCTGGCCATGGAGTCCGGCGCTGAGTTCCAGGGCCGCAGCCTGAAATTCCGCCGCCCTGCGCCGAGCCCGCAGCCGGGTCAGCCCGCGCCCGCCGCTCAGGCTCCGGCCGCGCCGCAAGCCCCGCCCTCAGCTTCGCAGACGCCTTACAACCACTCGGCCCACTGATCGAAGACGAACCGGCCGCGCCGCCGCGTGTGGCGCGGCGGACACGGCGCCCGGCTTTCAGGTCGGATGACGGAACGGCGAAGTCTAGCCAGGCTTTGATGGAATGAGGGCCACACCGCCGCCCCCGTTCCAGGAGCCGAGAAGCATGACCGGCAAGCCGTTCAAGATCGTGTCGCCCGTTCCGGGCGTAGCCGAACTCTATGATTTGGGACGGGGTCCCGAGACCACCGGTCAGCGCGTGCAGCGCCTGCAGGCCGAAGCGCGCCTCCTGGCCCGCGAAGAGATCGAACGGCTGGACCGCGACCTTCGCCGCCTGGCCGATCAGGCGCGCGCTGTCGCCGAAGGCGGCGACGCCTATCCGGCGGGGATCCGGGAACTGGCCGGCCGTATCAGCGTCGACACCGCCCAACGCGCCGAAATTCTGCGCGCCCTGCTGGACCGCGCGCCATAACCCGGTTCGGCTGAGACATCAGAGCCTCCCGCTCGAACTCGGGGGTATCGAGGGGAGGCTCTGCGGCTCATCCGCCGCGCTTGGGGACGGAAGGCGGACGGGCGCTGGTTCCGACCGCCTGAGTGTTCCATCGGGAGACACCAGGGAGAGGGGCCAGACGGCCGGATCACAAGCGTTACGGTCCAACCTTCGATTTGGACGCTTGGGTCACCCTGACGCGTTGGCCATTTTCCGCAGACGCCGCGCCAGGTCCTCGGGGCGATCGGCGATCTGATCGAACAGCGCCTGCACCTCGGCCTCGCCAAACCCCGCCGCGCGCAGCGTCCGCCACGCGCCGGCCAGCACGGCCTCGGCGATGTCCAAACGATCCTCGGTAAGGCGCAGTCCCGGATTGAACGGGCTGTCAAAGGCGGGATTGGCGAAAACGGGATTGGCGAGCGGCGACATGTCGGACCCTCCGGCGGTGCGCAGTAATGTTCCTTTTTTGTTCCCATTCCCTGCAAGAGTCGAGTCCTGATTTCTGACCGGGTTCGCCCCATAAGAAAGGCCCCGAGGTCGGGGGACCTCGGGGCCGGGGCGGCGTCGACGGGGCGGTCGGCGCCGTACGGATCACCGGCTCACAACGGCGATCCGATCTCGTAACGCCGCTTAGCGGCAGACGGTCCGCTCGTAGTACGAGCCGCTGCGGCGGTTGTACTCGCGCGTCGTCCAGCATTCCCGGTCGCCGTAGTAGGGGCGCGGGGCGTAGTCATAGTCGTAGCCATAGCCTTGACCGTAGCGCGGGAGCGGCGGCGGAGGCGGCGGGGCGTAGCGGCGGTCCCGATAGCGGTCATCGCGGTGGTCGTCGTCGGCGATCGCCGCGCCGATGACCAAACCAATGACGCCGGCGGTGATCGCGGCGGCGGCGACGTCGCCGCCCTTGTCGCGCTTGTAGCGGTGGTGGTGGCGCGAATCCGCCGAAGCCGTGGTCGCCGCAGCGGCCAGCGACAGGGCGGCCACGCCGGCGGCGACACGTCCGACCGTCTTGAACATCTTGCTGGCCATGCCGGCCTCCTTGGGTCTCGCCGCGCCGCTCAATGCGCCGTCTCAAAGCGTTGCCAGGACGATCGGATTTCCAGCCTGAACGGCGGCTGAACAGAATTCATCAACCCTGACCGGAACCGGTTTGTTTATATTTTTGCGTCAGGGTGGCGGCATCGAAGGCCTCTCATAGCCTTCGCGCCCACGGAGACCGCCATGACCAGCATCGTGTCGTACGCCCAAGGCCAGGCCCTGCAGGTCCTGTCGTTCGAGGTCGGCGCCCAGACCTATTGCGTGCCCGTGAGCGCCGTGCGCGAGATCCGCGGCGTCACCCCGCCGACCCCGCTGCCCGATGCGCCGCCCTTCGTGCGTGGCGTGATCAACCTGCGGGGCCAGGTGATGCCGGTCATCGACCTGTCGCAGCGCCTGGGCAAGGGCGTGGCGATCGACGGCGAGCGCCAGGTTATCATCGTCGTCGAGAACCAGAACGACGTGGCCGGCATGCTGGTGGACGCGGTCTGCGACAGCTTCATCGTCGAGTCCGACCAGATCAACCCGCCGCCCAGCCTGGGCGACGGCGAAGACTCGCCGCTGGTGTCGGCCGTCATCACCTCGGGCGAAGGCTCGATGACGATCCTGCTGGCCGTCAGCCGCATCCTGCCAGAGCGCCCGGTCGAAGCCCTGGCCGCTTAAGGGTTCGCGCCCCCAAACATTTGTTCGAATAGCCCTTCCGTTCGCCCCGAGCGGAACGCTAATCTCCTTCCAAACAAGAGGGAGACTAGGATGAAGGCCGCTGTTCTGCGCGAGGTGGGCAAGCCCCTCGAGATCGAGACCGTGGCCATCGGCAAGCCCGGCCCCCGCGAGGTGCTGATCCGCACCAAGGCCGCCGGCGTCTGCCACTCCGACCTGCATTTCGTCGAAGGCTCCTACACCCACGCCCTGCCCGCCGTGCTGGGCCACGAGAGCGCCGGCATTGTCGAGGCGGTCGGCTCCGAGGTGCGGACGGTGAAGGTCGGCGACCACGTCATCACCTGCCTCAACCCCTATTGCGGCCACTGCGAGGTCTGCCTGACCGGGCACATGAACCTCTGCATCAGCCCCGAGACGCGCCGCAGCAAGAGCGACGCGCCGCGCCTCTTCAAGGAGGACCTGAACGGCGGCGGAACCGGCCCGATGGCCCAGTTCCTGAACCTGTCGTCCTTCGCCGAGATGATGCTGGTGCACGAGCACGCGTGCGTCGCCATCCGCAAGGACATGCCGTTCGACCGCGCCGCGCTGATCGGCTGCTCGGTAATGACGGGCGTGGGCGCGGTGATGCACACCTCCAACGTCCGCCCGGGCGAGACCGTGGCCGTGATCGGCTGCGGCGGCGTCGGCCTGGCCACCCTCAACGGCGCGGCCATCGCCGGCGCGGGCCGGATCATCGCCATCGACCGCATCGCCTCCAAGCTGGAGCTGGCCAAGACCTTCGGCGCCACCGACGTCATCGACGCCTCGCAGGTCGACGACATCGCCAAGGCCGTGGTCGAACTGACCGGCGGCGGCGTCCATCACAGCTTCGAGGCCATCGGCCTGAAACAGACCGCCGAGGCCTCGTTCAAGATGCTGCGCCGGGGCGGCACGGCCAATGTGATCGGCATGATCCCGGTGGGCACCAAGATCGAGCTGCACGGCGTCGACTTTCTCGGGGAGCGCCGCATCCAGGGCAGCTACATGGGCTCCAACCGCTTCCCGGTCGACATGCCGCGCCTGGTGGACTTCTACATGTCGGGCAAGCTGAAGCTGGACGAACTGATCTCGCGCCGGATCAAGCTGGAGGACGTCAACTCGGCGTTCGACGAGCTGAAGCGCGGCGAGCTGGCGCGGTCGGTGATCGTGTTTGAGTGAGCTTGAAAACTGTCATCCCGGCCAAGCGCGTAGCGCGCCGAGCCGGGACCGCCGGAAGCGCTGAGTTTGTTGCGGTCCCGGCTCTCCGCTTCGCTGCGGCCGGGATGACAATGGATTGAGCCAAAGCAGGCTGTCACACGCCCGCCAAACACCGCATGCTACCTGCGGCGCAGTTTCGCCGGAGTCTCGCCATGCCCAACCTCGACCGCCGCAGCTTGCTCGCCGCCCTCGGGGCCCTGAGCCTGCCGCCTGCGCTGGCGCGGGCCGCAGCGATCGACGCTGACGTCCGAACCGGGACGATCCAGGATGTCGAGCACGTGGTGATCCTCATGCAGGAGAACCGCAGCTTCGATCACTATTTCGGGACGCTGAACGGCGTGCGTGGCTTTGGTGACCGCTTCCCGATCCCGGTGCGCGACGCGGCCGGCCGCCAGGATGGATCGGTCTTCATCCAGGCCTGGAGCAAGGACAAGCTGCTGGCGCCCTTCCCGCTGAACAGCGCCGAGACCTTCGCCCACATGCGCGTCGAGGGCACGCCGCACAGCTGGACCGACGCCCAGGACGCCTGGGACGAAGGCCGCATGGACCGCTGGCCCGACGCCAAGAAGCCCTGGTCGATGGGCTATTTCCAGCGCGCTGACATCCCCTTCCAGTTCGCTTTGGCCGACGCCTTCACGCTGTGCGACGCCTACCACTGCTCGGCCCAGACCGGCACCAACACCAACCGTCTGTTCCTGTGGACCGGGACCAATGACGGCCTGGGCAAGGCGGGCGGGCCGTCGATCTCCAATAGCCACGACAATTTCGCCGAAAAGGGCGGGGCCAAGGAGTCCTACGGCTGGACGACCTATCCCGAGCGGCTGCTGCAGGCCGGCGTCTCCTGGCGCATCTATCAGGACATGGCCGACAACTTCACCGACAACCCGCTGGCCGGGTTCAAGGCCTATCGCGACGCCTACAAGGACCTGCCGGGGTCGGACGCGCGTCTCAAGAAACTGGCCCTGTCGACCCATCACCTGGACAAGCTGCGCGAGGACGTGCTGGCCGGCCGCCTGCCGCAGGTCTCTTGGATCATCGCCCCGGCCGCCGACAGCGAGCATCCCAACCCCTCGAGCCCCGCCCAGGGCGCGGACTACACCGCCCGCGTCATCGACGCCCTGACCGCCGATCCGAAGGTTTGGGCGCGGACGGTGTTTCTGGTGATGTTCGACGAGAACGACGGCTTCTTCGACCACGTGCCGCCGCCGGCGCCGCCGTCTTATGACGCCGCAGGCAAGCTGCTGGGCGCCTCGACCGTCGACCTCGCCGCCGAGCACCATCAGGTGCGCAATCCCACCGAGGCGCGGTCCGAGCGCGACGACCTGATGGGCCGCCCCTATGGCCTGGGCCCGCGCGTGCCGCTGTACGTCATCTCGCCCTGGAGCCGGGGCGGATACGTCAACAGCCAGGTCTTCGACCACACCTCGGTGATCCGCTTCCTGGAGCAGCGCTTCGGCGTCATGGAGCCCAACATCTCCCCCTGGCGGCGGGCGGTGTGCGGCGACCTGACGACGTGCTTCGACTTCAAGACGCCCAACACCAACCCCTTCCCCGCCCTGCCCGCCACGGCCGAGCCGGCGGGTCGGGCCGCCAAGCTCAGCCGGGCCAAGCCGCCGACGCCGCTGGCAGTGGTCGCGCCGGCCCAGGCCAAGGGCCCCCGCCCCTCCCGCGCCCTGCCCTACGCCCTGGCGGTCGACGGCGGCTATGCCGACGGGACGATCGCCCTGACGTTCAGCAACGCCGGGGCGGCGGCGGGCGTGCTGCACGTCTATGACCGCCTGCGCCTGGACCAAACGCCGCGCCGCTACACAGTGGGGCCGCAAAAGCATCTGAGCGACGCCTGGCCGGGCGGCCCCTATGACCTGTGGGTCCTGGGGCCCAACGGCTTCCACCGCCGGTTCGCTGGCGAGCATGTCGGCCTCGAGATCGCCGCCCGCCCGTCGAAGGACGGCCTGGTGGTGACGATCAGCAACACGCGGCCGACCGCCCGCTCCGTCGACCTGGAAATCGTGGGCCAGGCGCCCTGGCGCGTGGATCTGCCGGGTGTCGACACCGTGTCGCAGACCTTCGCCACCCAGCAGGGCTGGTACGATGTCACCGCGCGTCTCGAGGGCGAGCCGACCTGGCTGCGTCGCCTGGCCGGACGGGTGGAGACGGGCGCAGATGGGATCAGCGATCCCTTGATGGGCGGGGCGGCGCAGTTGACCCTCTGACCCCCGACCTCCCCGGCGAACGCCGGGGTCCAGATCGAACCCACAGCGCTCACCAAGCGGGCGCAGTAGGCCGGCGCGCGCGTCCCCATCGTTCGAGATGAATCTGAACCCCGGCATTCGCCGGGGAAATCGGGTAGGGGTTGAGTCTGAGACTTGTTCAGGACTCCGCCATGACCCTCCGTCACACCGCCTCCCTGCTCGCGCTGGCCGCCTTCCTGGTCGCCGCGCCCGCCACCGCCGCGCCCAAGGCCGCCGACGCCGACAAGACCGTCGCCAAGATCGTCGCCTCGCCGAGCTTTAAGAAGGCCGTCGCCAAGCTGGACGCCGACTTCGACCGCACCGTCGCCGACATCATCACCCTGACCGAGATCCCCGCCCCGCCCTTCAAGGAGGAGCAGCGGGCCAAGGCGTATCTGGAGATGCTCAAGGCCCATGGCCTGACCCATGTCGAGATGGACGCCGAGGGCAATGTCATGGGCGTGCGCCCTGGCACGGCCACCAAGGGCAAGGGCCCGTTCGTGGTCATCGCCGCCCACCTGGACACCGTCTTCCCCGAAGGCACCGACGTGAAGGTGCGCCGTGAGGGCACGAAGCTGATGGCCCCGGGCATCGGCGACGACACCCGGGCGCTGTCGACCTTGCTGGCCTATGTCCGCGCCATGGACGCGGCCGGGATCAAGACCAAGAGCGACATCCTGTTCGTCGGCAATGTCGGCGAAGAAGGCCCCGGCGACCTGCGCGGCGTGCGCTATCTGTTCAACAAAGGACCCTACAAGGGCCGGATCAGCGCGTTCTTCTCGATGGACGGCGGCGATCCGGACCAGATTGTCGACCAGGGCACCGGATCCAAGCGCTACCGGGTGACCTTCACCGGGCCCGGCGGCCACAGCTACGGCGCGTTCGGCATCGTCAACCCGATGGCGGCCATGGCCAAGGCGGTGACTGACCTCTACGCGGTCGAGCCGCCCAAGAAACCCAAGACGACCTATTCGGCCAGCGTCACGGGCGGCGGCACGTCGGTTAACTCGATCCCGCACGACGTCTTCATGGAGTTCGACATGCGCTCGGAGAGCGCGGCCGAGCTGGCCAAGCTGGACCAGACGCTGATCGGCATTTTCGACAAGGCCGTCGCCGGCGAGAACGCCGCCCGCTCCACCAAGAACGGCGCGGTCAGCTACCAGGCCAAGGTGATCGGCGAGCGTCCGGCCGGCGCCACGCCGCAGACCGCAGAGATCGTGGCCCTGACGGCGGGCGCGGTGAAGGCGCTGGGCTACAAGCCGACCTATCAGGCCAGCTCCACCGACTCCAACATCCCCATGAGCCTGGGCGTGCCCGCCCTGACCATCGGCGCGGGCTTCCGCGGCGGCCGGGCGCATGCGCTCGATGAGTGGATCGACGTCACCAAGGACGAGAGCCTGAAGGGCATGCAGGTCGGCCTGGCGGCCCTGCTGGCCGTGGCGGGGGTGGAGTAAGGTTCCTCCCCCGCGACGCGGGGGAGGTGGCCCAGAGGGCCGGAGGGGGCCAGCTCGGCCCAGGTCCAGTTCGCCCCCTCAGTCACTTCGTGACAGCTCCCCCGCTCAGCGGGGGAGCATCTTGCGCCCCGTCACGAGAAGAATGCCGCCGCACACCAGCGCCAGGGCGGCGGCGTTCTTCCAGGCCAGCACCGGCTCGCGCAGGAACAGGGCCGACAGCAGCACCCCGAACACCGGGATCAGGAAGTTGAACACCGCCAGCAGGCCCACGGGATTGTGCTTGAGCAGCAGGCTCCACAGCGCAAAGGCGGCCGCCGAGAGCCCGGCCATATAGGCGAGCAGGGCCAGCGAGCGGGCGTCGAAGGCCTCCAGGTGGCCGCCGGCCACCGCGCCGATCGCCAGCAGCACGGCCCCGCCAATGGCCAGTTGCCAGCCGGTCATCACCATCGGGTCGATCGTCTGCGAGATCGCCCGCCCCCAGATCGAGCCGGCCGCCAGCACAAAGGCGGCCGCGACGACAAAGCCCTCGCCCAGCAGGCTGAACTCAAGGTCGAAGCCTTTCCCGCCCAGGTTCACGGCCAGGACGCCGGCGAAGCCCAGCAGGCAGCCCGCCACCTTGCGCGGCGTCAGCTTGTCATTGGGGAACAGGAAATGGGCCAGCACCACGCCGAAGAAGGCCCCGGTGGCGTTCATGATCGACGACTTCACGCCGGTGGCATGAGCCAGGCCGATATAGAAGAACACGTACTGTAGCGTGGTCTGAAAGACGCCCAGGCCCAGGAGGCGTCCGATCTGGTCGCGCGGAACGGCCACCGACCTGCGGCTTAGAACCGCCAGGACCAGCAGGATCAGCCCCGCCGCCAGGAACCGCCAGCCGGCGAAGAGCATCTGGGCGGCGGTGTCGGTCTTGGCCACGTGCAGCAGCGCATAGCCCGCCTTCACCGCCGGAAAGGCGCTGCCCCAAAGGAGGCAGCAGAACAGAGCCACGCCGACGACGAAGCGGCGGTCGCTGTAGAGGGTGGCGGAGGTGGGCAAAACGCGGCCTGCAAAAGACATCGCCGCCCAGCGCAAAGCGGAGCGGCGACGGAGGATCTTTGTGAGGGCCTTCTAGTCCCTCAGAGTCTCGGCTTCAACAGCAGCGCGACGCCGCCCCCTACCGCAGGCTCAGCTTGGCCTTCTGGAGATCGGCGCTGGCCAGCTTGGGGGTGTCTTCGTTGCTCACCGGCGCGCCGCCCTCGGCCAGCATGCGGTCGATGCGGGCCTTCTGCGAGCGGAACGAGGCCAGCTCCGCGCCCGCCAGGATGGTGCCCTGCGGCACCTTGGCGCCGATCGGATTGACCCGCTGGCCCTTCAGCCAGACCTCGTAGTGCAGGTGAGGCCCCGACGACATGCCCGTGGAGCCGACATAGGCCACGACCTGCCCCTGCCGGACGCGCATGCCCGGCTTGATGCCCTTGGCGTAGCGCGAGATGTGGGCGTAGCCGGTGTCCCACTGGCCCGAATGGCGGATGCGCAGCCAGTTGCCGTAACCGGCCCAGCGACGGGCCTCCAGCACGACGCCGTCGCCGGCGGCCAGGATCGGCGTGCCCGTGCCGGCCCCGAAGTCGACGCCCTGGTGGGCGCGGTTGTAGCCCAGGATCGGGTGACGACGCAGGCCGAACTTCGAGGTGATCCGCGCGCCGTCCACCGGCGTGCGCAGCAGGAAGCCTTTGATGTTCTTGCCGGTCTCGTCGAAGAACTGGCTCTTGCCGTCCTCACCCTTGCGGTCGAAGGCGTAGAACTTCTGGCCCTTGACCTCGGCGTACTCCAGGTCGCCGGCCTCGATGGTGCGGCCGCTCTCGGTGACCTTGCGCTCGAAGATCAGGCAGAAGCGGTCGCCTTCCTTGATGTCGCGCGAGAAGTCGATCTTGTGCGAGAACAGCTTGGCCGCTTGGCTGATCACCGCCGGGGTGCCGCCGACATTGGCGACGCTCTCGTAGAACGAGCCGTTCATCTCGCCGCAGGCCACCTGCTGCTCGTCGCGGACCTCTTCCTCCATCTCGCGCAGGCGCAGGGCGCCGTCGAAAGTGCGCGAGACGGTCAGGGTCGAGGACGGGCTGGTGCGCATCGACAGGCCGACCAGACGGGCCGGACCGCGCTCGCTACGACGCTGGGCGACGGCGGCCTCGAAGGCCATGCCGGCCTTGATATTGACGGTGTCGATGGCGCCTTGCAGCGTCGCCACGACCTGGCGGGCTTCCTCCGGCGCGACGCCCGTGCGCAGCACCGCGCCCTGCAGCGTCTCGCCTGGGCGGACCTTGACCTCGATGTTCTCAGGACGCTCGAAGCCGGGCTGGGCCTCGGCGCTGGCGAAGGCGATATGCTGCAAGGCCACGAGCGCGGCGGGATCGAGCGGCGCCTTGGCGAGCGGGGCGGCGGCGTCATTGGCCGTCAGCTTCCAGCCCAGGCCCAGAGCCAGCAGGCCGGCGACCGCGGTGAAAACCCGCGGCGCCCAGCGCGTCGCGCTGCGTCGTGGATCGAATTCCTGCATCGGTCCCCCGTCGGTGTCGATGCCGCGTAAGTCAAAATGACACGGCTGGGAAGCCCCCCAGCAAGCGTCGCGCCGGATCTTGTCGACCCTCGCGCTCGGCGGCGTGGACTATTCCGCGCCTTTGTCCTTTTGTCACGGGCAAGGTTAAACTTCGCCGGCGGGCGAAGCGTAACCTTATGATCTAAAATAGAAAACGCCCACCTTTTGGGTGGGCGCTTCTGGGTACGCTTTACTGTTACGCTTACTAAATTCCGACGACTCAGGCGGCGTTGACCGCTTCATTCGGATCGCGCAGCACATAGCCGCGGCCCCAGACCGTCTCAATGTGGTGCTTGCCGTGCGCCGAAGCGGCCAGCTTCTTGCGCAGCTTGCAGATGAAGACGTCGATGATCTTCAGTTCCGGCTCGTCCATGCCGCCATACAGGTGGTTCAGGAACATTTCCTTGGTCAGGGTCGTGCCCTTGCGCAGGGAGAGGAGCTCCAGCATCTGGTACTCCTTGCCGGTCAGGTGAACGCGGTTGCCGTTCACTTCCACCGTCTTGGCGTCCAGGTTGACCACGATGTCGCCGGTCTTGATGACCGACTGGGCGTGACCCTTCGAACGACGGACCACCGCGTGGATACGGGCGATCATTTCGTCCTTGTGGAAAGGCTTGGTCATGTAGTCGTCGGCGCCGCCGGCGAAGGTCTTGACCTTGGTGTCGATTTCCGACGAGCCCGACAGGATCATGATCGGCGTGTTGATCTTCGCGACCCGCAGGGTGCGCAGAACATCGATGCCGCTCATGTCGGGAAGATTGAGGTCCAGCAGGATAAGATCGTAGTCGTAGATCTTGCCCAGATCGACGCCTTCTTCACCCAGATCCGTCGTATAGACGTTGAAGCCTTCAGACTTCAGCATCAGTTCGATGGTCTGCGCCGTCGCGCTGTCATCCTCGATCAACAGTACGCGCATGAGCCCCTCCACGCCAACACTGGCGTATTCGAACGTCTTTGGCGGGAGTCCGCCGGTGAAACCCTTCGGCCACTTTGCCGGAGAGTTAATTTAAGACTGGTTAATGGTGAATGTTTCCCGTTGGACGAATGGTTAATCTGATTTGCGAATCGGGTGCAAGCCGCGTCGGACCGCCTGAACACATTGGTCGCAGGCGTCGCAGGGGGGCATTTCAGCGCTCTTTTTTGCCCCGAAAAATCGATAAAAATGAGGCCTGGAAAGCGGTTCGAACAACGTTACCGCGTTAAGAACCGCCGCCGACCGTTCGCCTCGCAGGCGAAATCGCGGCGTTCTGTCGCGAGATTTCTCCCAACCGTCCACACCTGTTTTGGACGCTCGCCGCACTGCGCCGCGACACCCGGTCGCGGACGATTTTAGTCGGCGTCGTCCGCCAGCCAGCCCGCCGCGCGGAGCTTGGCCACCGAAGCGCGGCTCACAGGAGCGGTCTCGCCGTCGACCAACCTCAGGCGAAGGTTGCGGCCGTCACGCTCGACGCCCGTGATCGCTCGCCGCGCCACCCACCAGGAGCGATGGGTCTGCAGGCCCTCGACGCCGGAGAGCATCGCGGTGACCCGGGCCAGCGGGCCCATCTCGAGGCGCGAACCGTGCTCGGTGCGGATGCGGACATAATGGTCCTCCATCCGCAGGTAGAGGACGTTGCCGGCGTCGGCGCTCGGCGTCGCCTCGGACGGCCCGGACTTCAGGGAGGGGACCACCGCCGGGCGAGCGGACGCCGGTCCGACCTGTCGCGCGCGCAAGAAGTAGGAGCCCACCACCAGCGGGGCGGAAATCGCCAGGCATTGGCCAAACCACGCGGGCAGCGGCACCGCTTCGACAACCGCCGGCCAGAAGGCGATGGCGAACAGGCGGATGGGCGCCCCCAGGAGCACCGTTCCCAGCAGGATGACGACCGGAAGCGCCGTCCAGTCCGGGAAACCCAGGCGTGCAGCGCCAGCCGTCCCCAAGCGCGTCAGGGTCCCGAACAGCACCATGCCGAAGACGACGCTGCAGACCCAGTAGGCGACGCGCACCGCCGGCCCGTCGTTGAAGAAGCTGCCGAACGGCCCCATCAGGCCCAGCAGGATTCCGATGACGACCGCGACAGAGAGGTCGATCGTCCACTCGCGGGCCGTGCCCAGCAGGGGCGGTTTGGAAGCGTCAGCGCTCATGACCGGATCATTAGGCGAGCCGAACGGAAGTCGCCACCCCGCGCCCGTTCGCCGGCCCGCGAACCCATTCGCCCATTCGCGCAGGAGCGCTGGCGGCGGCCGGAAGCCACCGTCAAAGCAACCTCATCGCTCATCTCAAGGGACCACCCGGACCGCCATGTCGCTTCGTGCTCTTTTCGCCGCCGCCAGCCTCGCCGTCGCCGCGCTCGCCTCGCCCGCCCTCGCCGACAACGCCGGCTTCATGGTGCTGAAACAGCCCCGCGCCGAGGGCCCGCCGCTCGAGGTCGGGATCTGGTATCCGACCAAGACCACACCCGCCTTCATGCCGCTGGGCTCGTGGGGCCACACGGTCGCCGCCGGCGCGCCGGTCGCGGGCGAGGCCCTGCCGCTGATCGTCATGTCGCACGGTAACGGCGGCTTCTTCGGGGGTCACGCCGACACCGCCCAGGCCCTCGCTGAGGCGGGCTTCGTGGTCGCCGCCCTCACCCATCCCGGCGACAACTACAAGGACCAGAGCCGCGCCACGGCCATGGCCGACCGCCCCGCCGCCCTGTCGGCCCTGATCGGCTGGATGCTGGAAGCCTCGCCGCTGAAGGCCAAGCTGGACCCGGCCAAGGTCGGCGCCTTCGGCTTCTCGTCGGGCGGCTTCACGGTGCTGGCGGCCGCCGGCGGCAAGCCGGACCTCAGCCTCGTTCCCGCCCACTGCCAGGCCCATCCGAACGACTACGCCTGCAAGCTGACCGCCGGTCGGCCCCTGCCCGCCGATGCGCTGACCGCCCCCTGGGTTCACGATGCGCGTATCAAGGCCGTGGTGTCGGCCGCCCCGGCCCTGGGCTTCGCCTTCGGCAAGGACGGCCTGAAGGGGATCACCGCGCCGGTGCAGTTGTGGAAGGCCGCCGACGACGAGATCCTGCCGGGCGACGCCTACGCCGAGTTCGTGCACCGCAACCTCAAGCGCAGGCACGACTACCGCGTGGTGAAGGGCGCCCGCCACTTCGACTTCCTCACCCCCTGCCAGACCGCGCCGGTGGGCGGGACCCAGATGCTGTGCGCCAGCGCCCCAGGCTTTGACCGGAAGGCGTTCCACCAGACGTTCAACACCGAGGTCGTGCGCTTCTTCACCCACCAATTGGTCGCACCCAACAAAGCGACCGCGACGCGCTGAGTTCATTCCCGATTAACCACGTTGGCCGAGTCTGGCGCCTGCTGTTTCGGGAGCCGTCTTGCGTAGCCTCATCGCCGCCGTCGAACGTATCGATCCGCTGACCATCTATGGTCGGGTGGCCGCGGTGAACGGGCTGCTGATCGAGGTGCGCGGCGGCCTGACCCGCCTGGCCGTCGGCGCCCGGGTCGAGATCGAGCGCTTCGGCCAGAAACCCCTGCCCGCCGAGGTGGTCGGCTTCCGCGAGACCCGCGCCCTGCTCATGCCCTTCGGCCCTGTCGAGGGCGTGGGTCCGGGCGCGGAGATCCGCATCGTGCCCGAAGGCGCCGTGGTCCGCCCGACCAAGGCGTGGCTGGGCCGGATCATCAACGCGTTTGGCGAACCCATCGACGGGCTAGGCCCCCTGCCCCAAGGCGAGGTCCCCTACCCGCTGAAGACCTCGCCGCCGCCCGCCCACGCGCGCGGCCGGGTCGGAGAGCGCCTGGACCTGGGCGTGCGGTCGATGAACGTCTTCACCACCACCTGCCGGGGCCAGCGTCTGGGCATCTTCGCCGGCTCGGGCGTCGGCAAGTCGGTGCTGCTGTCGATGCTGGCGAAGGAAGCCACCTGCGACGCCGTGGTCGTCGGCCTGATCGGCGAGCGGGGCCGCGAAGTGCGCGAGTTCGTCGAGGAGACCCTGGGCGAGGAGGGCCTGCGCCGCGCCGTCGTGGTGGTCGCCACCTCCGACGAACCGGCCCTGACCCGCCGCCAGGCCGCCTACATGACCCTGGCGATCAGCGAGTACATGCGCGACCAGGATCAAGAGGTCCTGTGTCTGATGGACTCGGTCACCCGCTTCGCCATGGCCCAGCGCGAGATCGGTCTGGCCGCCGGCGAGCCGCCGACCACCAAGGGCTACACCCCCACCGTCTTCACCGAACTGCCCAAGCTCTTGGAGCGCGCGGGGCCGGGCCCGATCCGTCCCGACGGCACCACCGCCGCCCCGATCACCGCCCTCTTCACCGTGCTGGTCGACGGCGACGACCACAACGAGCCGATCGCCGACGCCACGCGCGGTATCCTGGACGGCCACATCGTCATGGAGCGGGCCATCGCCGAGCGCGGCCGCTTCCCGGCCATCAATGTCCTGAAGTCGATCAGCCGGACCATGCCGGGCTGCCAGCACCCGCACGAGCGCGACATCGTCAAGGGCGCGCGCCAGGTGATGGCCGCCTTTTCGAACATGGAAGAGCTGATCCGCATCGGCGCCTACCGCGCCGGGGCCGACCCCGTGGTCGACCGCGCCATCCGCCTGAACCCGGCGATCGAGGCTTTCCTCAGCCAGGATAAGGAAGAAGCAACCAGTCTCGACGACTCTTTCGGGATGCTGGGGCAGATCCTGCAGAGTGAGTACTGATCGTGACCAAGTGGGCCGCCTCTCTGATCCGGATCTCCAACCACGAGGTCGAGACGCTGCAGAAGCGCCTGGCCGAGATCACCGAACGGCGCATGGCCGCCGAGATGCGCGTCACGATGCTGGACGCCGAGGCCGAGGCCGAGGCCAAGAACGCCGAGAGCGACGCTTCGGCCGGCTGGTACATGATCGGCTATCGCGAGGGCTACAAGCGCCGCCGCGCCGACATGCTGGTCCAGATCGAGCAGTGCCAGCAGGAAGAGGCCGGGGCCCGCGACGCCCTGTCCGAGGCCTTCGAGAACCTCAAGAAGTACGAGCACGTCGCCGAGCAGGCCAAGATCCTGGCCGCCAAGAAGCTCGGCGCCTTTGAAGCCGCCCAGATGGACGAGCTCAGCATCCGCCGCGCCGCCGTCGGCGGTCGTTAACATGAGACGGCTCACGCGCCGGTCCGCGATCACCTCCGCACTGGCGCTCTCAGCCTGCGCGCGCGAGGTCCAGAGCCAGCCCATCCCCGACACGCCCCTGAAGTCGATCGCCTCGACGCCGATGGGGGCCTGCGTCCAGCGCCATCAGCTGGACGAGCCGGCCTTCGCCGCCCTGCTCACCCGTCACTACGCCCAGCTCACGCCCGAGTGGGAAATGAAGATGGAGTACATCCTCCAGGACGACGGGCGGTTCCGGTTCGATCGTCCCGACGCGATCGCCGACTTCGCGCGCCGCAACGGCATGCGGCTGTATGGCACCACCTTGGTCTGGTACGCCCAGGCCATGCCGGCCTTCGTCAAGCTGGACGGCCAGGGCAAGCCGTTCGCCGACGCCTACCGCAACTACATCCTGGCGGTCGCGGGCCGCTATCGCGGACTGGCCTCGGGCTGGGATGTGGTCAACGAGCCGGTGGACGACAATGGCGTTGACCTTCGCCCGTCGCTCTGGACCCGCAACCTGGGGGTCGACGAGCACATGGTCCTGGCGTTCCATCACGCCAAGGAGGCCGATCCGGACGCGGTGCTGTTCATCAACGAGTACCATCTCGAGAACAATCCGACGAAGCGGGCGACGTTCATGCGCCTGGTCGAACGCCTGCTGAAGGCCGGCGCGCCAATCGGCGGGATCGGCACCCAGAGCCACCTGGACCTGGACTTCTCCCGCCCGGGGATGGGCCGGGCGGCCATGCGTGATCTGGCCAGCTTTGGCCTGCCGATCCATGTTTCCGAACTGGACGTGTCTCTGGGCGAAAAGCCCAACCTCGCCCGCCTGCCCGACCTGCTGAACCGGCAGGCGGACCTGACCCGCGAGCTGGCGCAGGCCTATATGGACCTGCCCCCCGCACAGCGCTTCGCCTTCACCGTCTGGGGCGTGCGCGACAGCGACTCCTGGCTGCGCGGCCAGAACGGCCAGCGACCCTGGGATCAGCCGCTGCCGCTGGATCCGGCCGGTCGCCCCAAGCCGATGTTCCAGGCCTTGGCCGAGGTGCTGTCGGGCTAGCGCTGCTCGCTTCACGAAATCTCAAGCGGCCTGCGACAGACTGTCCGCATGAAACTGATCCACGCCCTGCAGGACATGGACAGCGACCAGTCGCTGTCGGCGCGCTTTCGTCGAGCCCGCGCGGCCCGCGTCGTCGCCCTGATCGAGAAGACCTTCGCCGAGCGCGGTCAGTGCCGGATCGCCGACCTGGGCGGTGAGCCGACCTACTGGAACATCCTGTTCGACCGCGCCTTTCTCGAGGCCAACAAGGTCCATATCAGCCTGTTCAATCCCCAGCCGTTCACGGTGGACGACCCGCTGTTCACGGCCGTGGTCGGCGACGCCTGCGACCTGCATGAGCACGCCGACAACAGCTTCGACCTCGTTCACTCCAACTCGGTGGTCGAGCACGTGGGCGACTGGGTGCGGATGGAGGCCTTCGCCCGCGAGTGCCGTCGCCTCGCCCCGCGCTACTATGTCCAGACGCCGTATTTCTGGTTCCCGATCGAGCCCCACTTCTCCGCGCCGTTCTTCCACTGGCGCTCGGAGCAGGCGCGCGCGCGTCGCCTGATGAAGGGGCCGCTGGGTTTTTCGGAAAAGGCCCCCGATATCGGCGCGGCCATGCGCGACGTCCAGCACGCGCGACTCCTCGACAAGGCCCAGTTCCGGTTCCTCTACCCCGACGCCCAGCACGTCGATGAGAAGATTGTCGGGCTGACCAAGTCGCTGATCGCGATCCGAGATTGACGCTCCGCCGCGTTCGGAGTGGTTTTTCCTATCCATCCGATAAGAACAATCAATTTTACCGATGGGCGAAAAGGTAGTGTCCTCCGGTCGCCGGGGTGATGAACACACCTGCGCGGAGGAACTCGCCAATGGACGCCAAGGTCGAAGACAATATCGCGGGCCAATGCCCGATGGGCCACGGTCGTGGCCGCGCCAACCGTGACTGGTGGCCGCAGAACCTGCGCCTGGAAGGGCTGAACCAGCATTCGCCGCGCTCCAATCCGATGGGCGAGGCCTTTGACTACGCCGAGGCGTTCAAGACCCTCGACCTGAACGCGGTCATCAGTGACCTGCACGCCCTGATGACCGACAGCCAGGACTGGTGGCCGGCCGACTTTGGTCACTACGGCGGCCTGTTCATCCGTCTGGCCTGGCACAGCGCCGGTACCTATCGCATCACCGACGGCCGCGGCGGCGCGGGCGGCGGGCAGCAGCGCTTCGCGCCGCTGAACAGCTGGCCGGACAACGCCAACCTCGACAAGGCCCGGCGCCTGCTGTGGCCGATCAAGCAGAAGTACGGCGCCAAGCTGTCGTGGGCCGACCTCTACGTGCTGGTCGGCAATGTCGCGCTGGAGTCGATGGGCTTCAAGACGTTCGGCTTCGCCGGCGGCCGCGCCGACCAGTGGGAGCCCGAGGAGCTCTACTGGGGTCCCGAGGGCTCATGGCTGGGCGACGAACGCTACAGCGGCGAGCGTGAGCTGGACTCGCCCCTGGGCGCTGTCCAGATGGGCCTGATCTACGTCAACCCCGAAGGCCCGAACGGCAATCCCGACCCGCTGGCCTCGGCGCGCGATATCCGTGAAACCTTCGCTCGCATGGCGATGAACGACGAGGAAACCGTCGCCCTGATCGCCGGCGGCCACACCTTCGGCAAGACGCACGGCGCGGGTGATCCCTCCCTCATCGGTCCCGAGCCGGAAGGCGGCGCGATCGAGGACCAGGGCCTGGGCTGGAAGAGCAAGTACGGCACGGGCGTCGGCGCCGACGCTATCACCGGCGGCCCTGAAGTGATCTGGACCCAGACGCCGACGCGCTGGAGCAACCACTACTTCGACAACCTGTTCAAGTACGAGTGGGAGCTGACCGAAAGCCCGGCCGGCGCCAAGCAGTGGCAAGCCAAGAACGCCCCGGCCGACATCCCGGACGCGTTTGATCCCAGCAAGAAGCACGCGCCCCGCATGCTGACCTCGGACCTGGCCCTGCGCTTCGACCCGGCCTACGAGAAGATCTCGCGCCGGTTCTACGAGAACCCGGACCAGTTCGCCGACGCCTTCGCCCGCGCCTGGTTCAAGCTGACCCACCGCGACATGGGCCCGATCGGCCGCTATCTGGGCCCGCTGGTGCCGAAAGAAGAACTGATCTGGCAGGATCCGATCCCCTCCGTCGACCATCCGCTGGTTGATGATCAGGACGTCGCCGACCTGAAGGCCAAGATCCTGGCCACCGGCCTGTCGGTGTCGGAGCTGGTCTCGACCGCCTGGGCCTCGGCCTCGAGCTATCGCAAGTCGGACAAGCGCGGCGGGGCCAACGGCGCCCGCATCCGCCTGGCGCCGCAGAAGGACTGGGCGGTCAACAACCCGCCGGTCCTGGCCAAGGTGCTGGCGGTTCTCGAAGGCGTCCAGCAGGCCTTCAACGCCACGGCCGGTCGCGGCAAGAAGATTTCGCTGGCCGACCTGATCGTGCTGGGCGGCGCGGCGGCCATAGAGAAGGCGGCCAGGGACGCCGGAACGACCGTCACGGTGCCGTTCGCGCCGGGCCGCATGGACGCCTCGGCCGAACAGACTGACGCCCACTCGTTCGAGGCGCTGGAGCCCCGCTCGGACGGCTTCCGCAACTACCGGGGTCCGGGCAAGCACTTCATGGCCCCGGAAGAGGCCCTGGTCGACCGTGCCCAGCTCCTGGGTCTGTCGGCGCCGGAGATGACGGTTCTGGTGGGCGGCCTGCGCGTCCTGGACGCCAACGCCGGCGGCTCCAAGGACGGGGTGTTCACCGATCGCCCCGGCGTGCTGACCAACGACTTCTTCGTCAATCTGCTCAGCATGGGCACGACCTGGAGCCCGACGGCGGCCAACGCCTTCGCCGGTCATGACCGCAAGTCCAGCGAGCCGCGCTGGACGGCGACCCGCGTCGACCTGATCTTCGGCTCCCACGCCGAACTGCGGGCCTTCGCCGAGGTCTATGCCTGCGCCGACGCGCAAGAGAAGTTCGTCTGCGACTTCGTCACCGCCTGGAACAAGGTGATGAACGCCGACCGCCTGGATCTGGCGGCTTAGGATCTGGCGCCTGAAGATCGAGAGGCCCCGGCGGAGACGCCGGGGCCTTTTTTCTTTCCAGGGTTAATTCGACGTCATGACCATCTTGTAAGTTGAGACTTACTTGACGGGTCCGTACATCGCGCGACCTCGGCGCATAACGCCGATCAGTGAACAGCAAAAGGTGAGCGTCTTACCGGCGCGCGGCGGTCGTCGCGCGCGACGGGAGCGGCTTGCCGTGTCGAAAGGAAACCCCGCAATGATCCACCACCTGTCCGTCTCCGCCGCCGATCCCAAGGGCGCGGCCGAGTTCTTCGCCGACGTGATGAACGGCGTCGTCGTCGACTTCCAGCCGAACCCTGGCAGCTACATGGTGTTCAAGGCCGACGGCCATGGCACCGGCATCGAGATCTATCCCGCCGGCAGCGTCATGGTCCCGAACGGCGACCCCGGCGCGGTGTGGGAGCTTCAGCCGGCCGACGCCGACCGCCGCACCTCGACCCACTTCGCGCTCAGCGTCGACAAGAGCCTCGACGAGGTGATGGAAAAGGCCAAGGCGCGCGGCTGGCAAGCCTATGTCTGCGATCGCGGCGGCCACTTCCACGTGATCGAGGTGTGGATTGAGAACACCTGGCTGGTCGAGCTTCTGCCGGCGACCTTCGCCGCCGAGTATCTGGGTTTCGCGAACGCCGTCTGTGAGATGGCCGACCCCAATCGCGCGCTGGATTCCCACCAGCCGCAGGCTCGCACGCTGGAGCAGGCGTAAGAACAACCCGCCGTCCCGGTTCGCCGGGACGGCGGTTGTCGCCTCAGCGCTCGATCTGGCTGACGTCGCGCACCGCCCCGCGGGCGGCGTTGGTGGTCATGGCCGCGTAGGCGCGCAGGGCGGGGCTGACCTCGCGCTGGCGATCCTTGGGCGTCCAGGCGGCCTTGCCCCGCGCCAGCTCCGCCTCACGGCGGGCGGCCAGGACGTCGTCCGGAACCTCCAGCGTGATCCCCCGGGTCGGGATGTCGATCAGGATCGAGTCCCCAGTCTCCACCAGGGCGATCAGACCGCCCTCGCCGGCTTCGGGCGAGACGTGGCCGATCGACAGGCCCGAAGTGCCGCCCGAGAAGCGGCCGTCTGTGATCAGGGCGCAGGCCGCGCCCAGGCCTTTCGATTTCAGATAGGTGGTCGGGTACAGCATCTCCTGCATGCCCGGCCCGCCCTTGGGGCCTTCATAGCGGATCACCACCACCTCGCCGGCCTTGACCTGGCCGCCCAGGATGCCGCTGACCGCTGAGTCCTGGCTTTCAAAGACGCGCGCCGTGCCCCGGAAGGTCAGGATCGACTCGTCGACCCCGGCGGTCTTCACGATGCAGCCCTCAGGCGCGAGGTTGCCGAACAGCACGGCCAGGCCCCCGTCCTTGGAGAACGGGTGCTCGACCGAGCGGATGACGCCCTTCTCGCGGTCGAGGTCCAGCGCCTCCCAGCGGGCGGCCTGGCTGAAGGCCACCTGGGTCGGCTTGCCGCCCGGCGCGGCCTTGAAGAACTCGTGGGCGGTGGCGCTGTTGGTGCGGCCGATGTCCCAGCGGGCCAGGGCCTCGCCCAGGGTGGCGGCATGGACGGTGGGCTGGCTGGCGTCGATCAGGCCGCCGCGCTCCAGCTCGCCCAGGATGGCCATGACGCCGCCGGCGCGGTGGACGTCCTCCATGTGCACGTCGCTCTTGGCCGGCGCGACCTTGGAAAGGCACGGCACGCGGCGCGACAGCCGGTCGATATCAGCCATACTGAAGTCGATCCCGCCCTCATGCGCGGCGGCCAGGAGGTGCAGCACGGTGTTGGTCGAGCCGCCCATGGCGATGTCCAGGCTCATGGCGTTCTCGAACGCGGCTCGGGTGGCGATGCCGCGCGGCAGGGCCGTGGGGTCTTCCTGCTCGTACCAGCGCTGGCAGAGATCAACGACCAGACGGCCGGCTTCCTTGAACAGCGCCTCGCGGTCGGCGTGGGTGGCCAGAACCGAGCCGTTGCCGGGCAGCGACAGACCCAGGGCCTCGGTCAGGCAGTTCATCGAGTTGGCGGTGAACATGCCCGAGCACGAGCCGCAGGTCGGACAGGCGGCCTTCTCGATCGCCTCGACCTCTTCGTCGGAATAGCTGTCGTCGGCGGCCACGACCATGGCGTCGACAAGGTCCAGCGCCTTGATCTTGCCCTTCACCGTGACCTTGCCGGCCTCCATCGGCCCGCCCGAGACGAACACCACCGGGATGTTCAGGCGCATGGCGGCCATCAGCATGCCGGGCGTGATCTTGTCGCAGTTGGAGATGCAGACGATCGCGTCGGCGCAGTGGGCGTTGACCATGTACTCGACGCTGTCGGCGATCAGGTCGCGGCTGGGCAGCGAGTACAGCATCCCGCCATGGCCCATGGCGATGCCGTCGTCGACGGCGATGGTGTTGAACTCCTTGGCCACGCCCCCGGCCGCCTCGATCTCGCGGGCGACCAGCTGACCCAGGTCCTTCAGGTGGACGTGGCCGGGCACGAACTGGGTGAAGCTGTTGGCGATGGCGATGATCGGCTTGCCGAAGTCGCTGTCTTTCATGCCGGTGGCGCGCCAGAGGCCCCGGGCGCCGGCCATGTTGCGGCCGTGGGTGGAGGTGCGTGAGCGATAGGGAGGCATGGCGTGAGCTCGTCAGGAAGATCGTGGCGCGACCCTAAAGCCATTCAACACGCTGGCAAAATATATTAGTCATCGCGCATTAGGTCGCAGAAGATATGAAATGGACCCGCGCCAGTTCCGCCACTTCGTCGCCGTCGCCGAGACCCTGCATTTCGGCCGCGCGGCCGAGCGCCTGGGCATCACCCAGCCGCCGCTCAGCCAGTCGATCCTGGCGCTGGAGAAGAGCCTGGGCGCGCCGTTGTTCGCCCGGACCAAGCGGCATGTCGAGCTGACCCCGCTGGGCCAGCAATGGCTGCCGCACGTGCGCGAGGCTCTGGCGGCGCTCGACGCCCTGCCCGACACCGCCCGGCGGCTGCGCGACGGCCAGACCGGGCGACTGTCGCTGTCGTTCGTCAGCACCGCCGACTACAGCGTGCTGCCCGACCTCGTCCGGCGCTACGCCGAGGCGTTTCCGGGGGTCGAGATCCAGCTGATCGAGGCCACCAGCGACGTGCAGGTGCCGGCGGTGCTGGCTGGCGAGCGCCACGCCGGGATCATCATCCCACCGCCCAACCGCGCCCTGCCCGCAGCCCTGGCCTATCGGCGGCTGGTCTCCGAGCCGCTGGTGGCCGTCACGCCCGAGGCGTGGGCCGCCGAGGGGCCGCTGGACCTGGCCGCCCTGGCGGAGGTTCCACTGGTGCTGTTTCCCCGAAACGTGGCCCCGGCCTTCCACGACCTCGTCACCGGCTATGTGGCCGCGCGCGGGCAGCCGGTGCGGATCGTCCAGGAAGCGATCCAGATGCAGACCATCATCAGCCTGGTCTCGGCGGGCCTTGGCATGGCGCTGGCGCCGGCCTCGCTACGAAAACTGGCCCGCACGGGGGTTCGCTATGTCGACCTCGTCGATCCCCCGATCCTGGAGACCGGCCTCGTCTGGCGGCGCGACGAGGCCGCCCCGACGCTGCACGGCCTGCTGCGACTGACTGAGGTCGACGGGTCCGCCCTGGATTGACGCGGGCCAAGGCGCGTGGCTGGCTCGGGCAAAACAAGCTTAGGGAGCGTCCATGGCCAATCTGATCCTCAGCGTCGTCGGCAGCGATCGGCCGGGCCTCACCGAGGCCCTGGCCAAGGCCGTGCTGGCGGCCGGCGGCAACTGGCTGGAGAGCCATCTCAGCCAGCTGGGCGGCCTCTATGTCGGCTCGGTGCTGGTCGCGCTGGACGCCGGCTCGGTGGACTCCCTGCGCGCCGCCGTCGCCGAGGTCGACGCCCAGGGGCTGGAGGTCCGCATCGCGCCGGCCCTGGAGACCGCTCCTGCGGCGGGCGAGACCGTCGCCTTCAGCGTGGTCGGTCAGGACCGCCCCGGCATCGTCGCCCAGGTGACCACCGTCCTGAGCGGCCTGCACGCCAATATCGAGACCTTCGAGACCCGCCTCAGCGTCGAACCGCACTCCGGCGCGCCGCTGTTCCATCTGGACGCCCGCCTGCGCCTGCCGCCGACGCTCTCAGCCGCCGCCGTGCAGACGGCGCTGGAGGATATCTCGGGCGAGATCATGGTCGATGTCACGGTCGGCGGGGCCTGAACGCGCTCCTATCAAGCCGATAGACCTCAGCACAGGCCTCCGCATTACGACGAGTTCACTTTCGTCGCTACAAATGTAGCGCTACAGATGTAGCGAACCTAGGCTGCGGAGGCCGCCCCTTGATCGACGCCCTGCCCCGACGCGAACGCGAGGTCTTCGAGACCCTCTGCCGCCTGGAAAGCGGCGCCACCGCCGACGTCCGCGCCGCCCTTACCGACCCCTTGAGCGACTCCGCCGTCCGCACCCTGCTTGCTCGCTTGGAGAGCAAGGGCTTGGTCGAGCGCTCGTCCGGCGCCCACGGCGTCGTCTACCGCCCCGCCCAGGCTCCCGAGACCGTCGCGGTCGGAGCCCTGAGGCGCCTGATCGACACGTTCTTCGCCGGCTCGGCCGCCAGCGCCGCCAGCGCGCTTCTGGGCCTTGGCCAGAAGCTGACGCCGGAAGAAGCCGCCGCCCTTGAGGCGATGATCGACAAGGCCACCCAGGACGGGGAGGACAAGCGATGACCTGGACGCTGCTGATTTCGCTGCTGATCAAGTCCAGCCTGATCGCCGGCGTGGGCCTGGCCGCTTCGCGCCATCTGACGCAGCGCCCCATCGAACGGGTGGATATCCTGCGCGGAACCGTCTGCCTGCTGCTGGCCCTGCCGGTGATCATGAACGCCCTGCCGCCGATCGAGCTGGCCCTGCTGCCGCCGCTGACGCAGACGGCCGCCCTCGCCGCACCAGCGATCGCTCCCCTCGCCCCGCCGCCTTCGAACGCCGCATGGGCGACGCCGGGCGCGATCCTGGGCGGGGTCTGGCTGCTGGGGGCGGCGCTAATCGGCGGGCGGCTGGCGCTGGGCCTTCGCACCCTGACCCGTTGGACCCGGAAGGCTGATCCCGTGAGCTGCCCGGCTTGGCTGGCGCCGATCGAAGATCTGCCGCCGGCCGACCGGCCCAACCTCGCCTGCTCCGAGCGCGTGGCTGGTCCCTTGAGCTGGGGCGTTGCGCCGGGCGCGATCCTGATCGACCCGGCCACCCTGGCTGAGCGCCACACCGCTCCGGCGATCATGGCCCACGAGCTGGCGCATCTGCGCCGCCACGACTGGATCTTCCTGCTGATCTCCCGCGTCGTGCTGGCGATCTTCTGGTTCAACCCGCTGATCTGGCGCCTGCATGCGGCGCTGCGCCAGCGTTCGGAGGAAGCCGCAGACGCCGCCGCTCTGGGTTTCGTCGACCGCGCCCTCTACGCCCGCACCCTGGTGCGCCTGGCTTCCCATCCCACGCCGCTGCTCATGCCGGTCGCCTCGCTGCCCATGGCGGCTGACAGCCGGACCCTGAAATCGAGGATCGCCTGCATCATGACCGACACACCCGCTCGCCGCCGCCCCCTGACCGTCGCCCTTAGCATCGGCGCGCTGGCGCTGGTCGCCGCGCCGCTGGCCGCCTTCGCCGTCACCCGCCAGATCGCGCCGCCGGTCCCGCCCGTTCCGCCGGCTCCGGTCGCGAGCGCCCCGCTGTCGCCTGCGCCTCCCGCGCCGCCCGCCTTGGTCGCGCCGCTCGCGTCGGTCGCACCGGCCGCACCGCCCTCGCCCCCCGCGCCGCCGGCCCCGGACGCCGACGGCTATGACCTGATCCAGGCGCGGGCGCAGGCCGAATGGGCCAGGGCCCAGGCCGACGCGGTGCGCGTCAACGCCGAGGAAATCCGCCGCCAGGTCGAGGCTCATCGGGACGAGATCGAGGCCGCCGCGCGCGAGGCCCGAGCCCAGGCCCGTGTGTACGCCCAGCAAGCCCGGCTCTCGGCCGAGGAGGCTCGCCGGATCGGCGAGGAGGCGCGCAAGGCCGGCGAAATCGCCCGCGTCGCGGCCATGAAGCAAGCCCGCATCGACATGGCGAGGGGCGCCGACCAGATGCGCGCCGGAGCCCGCCAGATGCGCGAGGAGGCCCAACGCCTGCGCGACCCGGCCTACCGCGCCCAGCAGATCGCCGAGAACCGCGCGCGCGGCCAGACCGTGACCGACGAGGAGCTGAAGGCGCTGTGCCGTCGCCTGCCTGGAGAAGCCGACAACTTGGATCGCGAGGCCGACCGGCTGGCGCAACGGGCGCGGGAGGTGTCGTGAATGATCCTTCTCCCCTTGCGGGAGAAGGTGTCAGCAAAGCTGACGGATGAGGGGTCGAAAGGCCTTTCCGGATAGCGCAACGCAACCCCTCACCCGGCCCTTCGGGCCACCCTCTCCCGCAAGGGGAGAGGGATTTGGAGACCGCAAAACCGAAAACGCCCCGGTCCTGCGACCGGGGCGTTTCCTTTTGAACTGAGCCCGAACCCTTACGAGTCCAGGAAGCTGCGCAGCTTGCGCGACCGCGAGGGGTGCTTGAGCTTGCGCAGGGCTTTCGCCTCGATCTGACGGATACGCTCGCGGGTCACCGAGAACTGCTGGCCGACTTCTTCCAGCGTGTGGTCGGTGTTCATGCCGATGCCAAAGCGCATGCGCAGCACGCGCTCTTCACGCGGGGTCAGCGAGGCCAGCACGCGGGTGGTGGTTTCGCGCAGGTTGGACTGGATGGCCGCGTCGATCGGCAGGACGGCGTTCTTGTCCTCGATGAAGTCGCCCAGGTGGCTGTCTTCCTCGTCGCCGATCGGGGTTTCGAGGCTGATCGGCTCCTTGGCGATCTTCAGGACCTTGCGGACCTTTTCCAGCGGCATGGCCAGCTTTTCGGCCAGCTCTTCCGGGGTCGGCTCGCGGCCGATCTCGTGCAGCATCTGGCGGCTGGTGCGGACGATCTTGTTGATCGTCTCGATCATGTGCACCGGGATACGGATCGTGCGGGCCTGGTCGGCGATCGAGCGGGTGATCGCCTGACGGATCCACCAGGTGGCGTAGGTCGAGAACTTGTAGCCGCGGCGGTACTCGAACTTGTCCACCGCCTTCATGAGGCCGATGTTGCCCTCCTGGATCAGGTCCAGGAACTGCAGGCCGCGGTTGGTGTACTTCTTGGCGATCGAGATCACGAGGCGCAGGTTCGCCTCGACCATTTCCTTCTTGGCCTGACGGGCTTCGCGCTCGCCCTTCTGAACGGTCTGGACGATACGGCGATAGTCGTCGATCGGCACGCCGGTCTCGGTGGCCAGGGCGGCGATCTCCTGGCGGATGTCCTGCACCGACTGGCTGTCGTTCTCGACGAACTTGGTCCAGCGCACGCCCATGGCCTTGACCTGCTCGGTCCAGGTCGGGTTCAGCTCGGCGCCGAAATAGGCCTTGAGGAACTCGGCGCGGCTGATGCCGTAGCTGTCGGCCAGGCGCAGCAGGCGGCCTTCCAGGCCGATCAGGCGCTTGTTGATCGCATAGAGCTGCTCGACCAGCGCCTCGATGCGGTTGTTGTTCAGCTTCAGCGTCTTCAGGTGCTGGATGATCGTCGCCGACAGCTGCTCGTAGGCCTTGCGGTCGGCTTCCGACAGGTCCTCGCCCTTCAGGCGGCTGCCGACCAGCTTGTCCTGCAGCTTGCGGAAGGCTTCAAACTCGCTGGCGATGGCGTCCAGGATGGCCATCACGCCTTCGCGCAGCTCGCCTTCCATGGCGCTGACGGTCGGACCGGCGCCGTCGTCGAAGTCGTCCTCGTCCTCGCCCTCGGCGCCCTCGGCCTTGGCTTCGCCGGCTTCGTCGTCGACCGGCTCGGCCGGACCGTCATCGTCCTCGGCGGCCGGCTGGGCGGCGACGCCGTTGATGGCGGCGTAGGTGCCTTCCAGGTCGATCACTTCGCGCAGCAGGATGCGGCCGGTGCCCAGTTCCTCGCGCCACACCATGATGGCTTCGAAGGTCAGGGCCGACTCGCACAGGCCGCGGATCATCGTGTCGCGGCCGGCCTCGATGCGCTTGGCGATGGCGATTTCGCCCTCACGCGACAAGAGCTCCACCGAGCCCATTTCGCGCAGGTACATGCGGACCGGGTCGTCGGTGCGGTCATAGGCCGCCGGCTTGTCGCTGGCGATGACGGTCGTGTTCTCGTCACGGGTGGCGACCTCGCCGCCCTCGGCGTTCTCGGCGTCCTCCTCGGCCTCGACCACGTTGACGCCCATCTCGCTGAGCATGGCCAGCGTGTCTTCGATGGCGTCGGGGCTGACTTCCTCGGACGGCAGCACCTTGTTCAGCTCGTCCATCGTGACGTAGCCGCGGGCTTTCGCCTGCTTGATGAACTTTTTGACGCCGGCGTCGGTCAGATCGAGCAGGGGGCCGTCACCACCGGTGGTTTCGGGCGCTTCCGTCTCGGCCGAGGAATTGTTGCTCATTAAGCTCTCCGCAGTCGACGCGCCGCCCCCCGCGAGGCTCGCATCGAAAAAATCCTTGTCGAAATGGCTTGCCTGCCTGATCCGCGCCTTGATCAGCGCTTACCCAAGGATCACGTTCCCGTCAGACGGCTCACCTGCGCTCTGGTCCGCCATGTAGAAGCGCTCCGCGGGAAACCGGCGGAGGTTCAGGCGATGAGCACGGCGAGCTTTTCCCTGAACGGGTCGGCGACCGCTGGGGACCTGAGGCGGCGGCGAGGGTGACATCCTGTTTCGATAAGGGCGCGCGCTCCGGCGGCCCGAGTGATGTCAGTCAGCTGCGTGGCAAATCCTTGAGTCGGCATGTGGCTGTGGGTGACGCCGGAGTCAAGATGGGACATGGACGGTTTTGATTTTGTGGGCTTGTTGGCGAAGGTTGGGGAAGGCTCCAAGAACTCCCCCAAAACCCGACCTCCCCGGCGAATGCCGGGGCCCAGATTCATCCGGAGCGGTTGGGGTGGATGCGCCTGCGGCCTCAGCCAACCTGTTGAAGTCAGCGATCTCGATCTGGACCCCGGCATTCGCCGGGGAGGTCGGACTTCTTAATGCAGCACCTGGGAGACCAGCGCCGGGTCGGTCCAGCCGCCGCTTTCGATCAGGCGCTTGACCGCATCGCGCTCGGTCTTGAGCCGCAGCAGGGTCTGGAAGTCGCTCTCGTCGGCGAGGTCGGTCTTGGCGTCGTCGACGGCCCGCTCCAGGGCTGTGAGCCGTAGCAGCAGGTCGAAGGCCTGGGACCAAAGCCCCCGGATCGCCTCTTGCGGGCTCTGGGCCGCGCTCTGGGCGACATCGAGGGCCTTCACATGGGCCGCCGCGCGCTCCAGGGCCGCCAGCACGCCCTCGTCATAGCCCGCCGAGGCCAGCCGCCCCTTGAGCAGGCCGGTCTCGACATGGTCGGCCTCCAGCCGCAGGTTGACCAGCTCATGGGCGATGGCGTCCAGCCGCTCGTCGCCGAAGCCCTGGTTCATCAGCACCTCGATGCGGTCGTCGACCACCTTGGGATCGCGGATCGCGGCGATCAGCAGGGCCGCCGAGAACGGACGCGGCGCCTGGTGCAGGGCGGCGGCGGCCTGACGGCCTTCGGCGGTGGCGCCCTCCAGGCGCGGCTTGCCCCAGGGACGACGCGGGGCGTTGTCCCACCGCGCCCTGGCCATGGTACGGCCCGCGTCGCTGGCGTCGGCCTTGACGCGGCGCGCGGCGCGCATCTCGTCCAGCCGGTCGAGCAGCTCTTCCTTATAGGCGTGGGCCAGGTCCTTGTCGGCGATGGTCGCCGCCAGGGTGCGCAGGCGGACCTTGAGGTTGGTGCGCTGCTCGGGCGTGTCGAAGGGCTCAAGATCGCGCTCGCGCTCGAACAGGGCCTCGACGAAGGGCTTGGTGTCCGACAGCTGGGCCTTCAGCGCCGCCGGCCCCTGCTCGCGCAGCACGTCGTCGGGGTCCTTGCCGCCCACCGGCATCGAGAACAGGAACGAGCGGCCGGGCTTCAGCAGCGGCAGGGCGCGGTCAATCGCTCGGTCGGCGGCGCGCTTGCCGGCCTTGTCGCCGTCGAAGCACAGGGTCGGGGTCGGATGCAGGCGCCACAGCCCCTCCATCTGCTCCTCGGTCAGGGCCGTGCCCATCGCCGCCACAGCCGGCACGCCCGCGCGCTGGCAGGCGATGACGTCCATATAGCCCTCAACCACCACCATCGGCGGTTTCTCGCCGCCGCTCTGGCCGGCGTGGAGGATCTTGCGGGCCTCGAACAGGCCGTACAGCACCCGCCCCTTGTGGAAGAGGCTGGTCTCCGGGCCGTTCAGATACTTGGCCCGCGCCTGCGGATCCATCGCCCGGCCGCCGAACGAGACGACCTTTCCCCGGCTGTCGGTGATCGGGAAGATGATCCGGTCGCGGAAGCGGTCATAGGGCTGACCGCCGTCCTCGGGCGAGATCAGTACGCCGGCGTCCACCAGATCGCCCGGCTTGGCGCCCTTGGCGATCAGATAGTCCTTCAGGCCCGTGCGGTTGTTGGGCGCAAAGCCGATGCGGAAGCGGCTCCACTCGCTCTCGGGCAGGCCGCGCTTTTCCAGATAGGCGCGAGCGGCTTGGCCGACGGGGCGACGCAGCTCGCTCTCGAACCAGGCGGCGGCCAGCTCCATCCAGTCGCCTAGCGACGAACGCTTCTGCTCCTCGCGCGCGACGCGGGGGTCGACCTCGGGCAGGCTCATGCCCGCCTCGGCCGCCAGCCGCTCGACGGCCTCGGCGAAGGTCAGCCGCTCGGTTTCCTGCAGGAAGCTGATGATGTCGCCGTGCTTGCCGCTGGAGAAGCAGTGGTAGAAGCCCTTCTCGTCGTTGACGAAGAACGACGGGCTCTTTTCCTTGGTGAACGGCGACAGCCCCGCATATTCGCGCCCTTGCCGCCGCAGCTTCACCGTCTTGCCGACGACGTCGGACGGGCGAAGGCGGGACTTCAGTTCTTCGAGGAAGCGGTCGTCGAAACGCATTGCGGTGGGCGAAACTTCGCGGACTTGAACCCGGCACCTTATCTGGCGAGCCGTCTCGCCAGAACCGGACGTGGGCGGCCGTCCAGCCCATAGCGCGAGTCCCCCACAGGTTACTCACAGATTAACCCGCCCAGAACCCAGCGTGCATCAATCCTCCCCCCCCCAGCGGGGAGGAAGACCGGCGAACGCCGGTGAAGGGGAAGGTTGCGGCGCGGCGTTTAGTGCCCTCACACCGTTATCCGGCGTAGTCCGTTGCGCCGGAGTGCAACAGCCTTCCTGGCGCTCCTCGCCCAGCTAAAACTTTGGCGATTTCAGCGGCTAAAATAAATCCCAGATTGTGCAATCATAGGTAATTGTCAATCGCTGGATGCCCAAAATGCCTTTCGAGCCGATCCTCCCGCTGCCCTTCGACCAAACTGGCGTGATCCCGGTGACTACGAACTCGACAACTGGGGACAATGAAGTTGACCCCATTGTGATCACGCCCGGTGGTGGCGGCTATGAGCATCCGGATCCGCCTCCTGGCAACGGCGGCGGCGGCGGCGGTACTGGCGGCGATGGTGGCGGCGGATCGAGTGGTTCCGGGCACCCCATCAACTGGAACTTCGCGCTCGACCAGAAAATCGACGCGTTGGCGAAGAAGATCAATACAGACATACAATCTAAACCCGACAAGGAATACTATGAGTATGGCGCGTATATTTACCTCGACGCACAAGGTAACATTTAACAATCGCAACTGATCCGAGGGACCAATTTCGGTGTCACAGGGATGTCGGGTAGCCCGAGTGATTTTGGCTTCTCAAGCTGGAGCCAGGTCGTCGGCATGGTTCACAGCCACCCGACTTATGCCGACACCCCGAACGGCTTCATCAGGGTCACACCGGAGTCGCACTATGAACGCCCGAGCCCTGGCCTTGCCGGCTCCACGAACAGTGGTGACTGGCTGCTTCCCGACTTCCTCATTGACAACGGCGCAAACGCGACTGACTTTCGTCAATATATTTCGTATGATGGAAACGTCTATGAGTACGATTGTTAGAATAATAGTAACCGCTCACTGAGCAACGTTGATCGCTCTGTACAGTCGACACTTGCAAAAAACTGAAGAATAGGTGAGATTTTTCGATGATTTCTGCGGTCGCATCGAGCCTGCTCCTGGCGTCTTCGACAATTGTGCCTAAGCTGGCTCCGCCTCTCATCGAGTACGCGCCCCCAGAAACGGCATCTGTGCACGGTTCGTACATGTGTGCATCGAAGCGTGTTTCGATCCAAATCCGCGCGCAGAACGGCTCAGTTCAGGTCGTTTCCTATAAGGGAAGTGCAGGGACAGCGACTGCAGGCCAGCTTAAGCAATGGAACCAGGCCCTCGTCCGCTTCAGTTCGATGACGGGCTTGGAATTCCTTTGCCAAGACGGGCAAAACGAGCTCGTCCGCATCACCGGGATCCCACGGGATCCCGGTGACAAACGGACTTTGCAGAATGTCTTCTGGTCGGGCGGACGCTTCGGGGTTTTCTGATCCTCGCCTAAGCGAAGCTCGAATGCCGCACCGCATGCATCTCCTCAGCGTGGGACTTGACGTAGTCGAGCCCGTCGAAAAGCACGCGCTGAACTAAGGTTGATTACGGTGGAAGTAAGGTGACGGAATTACGCGAATTAATGCGGGGAATTACGGTGATGGTACGCTGATTTTTCAGCCTCGGAATTGAACACGCTGTCACCGAGTTTCTAGCATCGAGACTCCCAGTCGCTTCGCGACAGCTCCTTCGCATCGCGGGGGAGCAGATTATTCCAGTTACGCCAAAGACGCTTCGTTTCGCCCCCGAAACGAACGGCGGATATTCCGTGCTCGGAGGCCAACTCGGCCTCGACAAGCCGCGGATAAGGCCACAAACATCCCGGCTTCTTATCGCGGGGAGCATGCCCGCGCGCCGTCCTGGGGTGTTTCGTGAAAGCGCTGTTCTTCTCGGTCTCCGTCCTGTCTCTGGCCGCCACGGCCGCTCTGGCCCAGACGCCGACGCCGGCCCCATCGCAGCCGATGCCGGAGTCGGCCGCGCCGACGGCGCCAATCCCCGCCCCGCAGGACATTCCCTACGCCGGCACGCTGAAGCTGGCGGTCGACGCCACCGACCTCGATCGCAAGATCTGGACCGTCACCACGACCATCCCGGTCAGCAAGGCCGGAGCCTTCACCTTCCTCTATCCGCAGTGGGTTCCGGGCGGCCACTCGCCGCGCAACGATCTGGACAAGCTGGCCGGCCTGGTGGTCACCGCCAATGGCAAGCGCATCCCCTGGAAGCGCGACGTCGTCAGCGTCCACGCCTTCCATGTCGACGGGCCCGCCGACGCGACCGAGATCGAGGTCAGCTACCAGTTCCTGACCGCCGTCGAGGGCCGGATCGGCCGCATCGAGGTCACTCGCGAGATGCTGAACCTGCAGTGGCTGCAGGTCGCGCTCTATCCGGCCGGCTACTACACCCGCCAGATTCCGGTCGAGGCCAGCGTCAAGCTGCCCGAAGGCTGGAAACTGGCCACCGCCCTGGAGACCGCAAAGGTCGAGGGTCAGGTCACCACCTTCAAGCCGACCACGGTCGAGACCCTGGTCGACTCGCCCATCTTCGCCGGGAAGTACTTCAAGTCGATCGACCTGGATCCCACCGGCCCGGCCCCCGTGCGCCTGAACCTGGTGGCCGACAGCCCCGAGCTGCTGGAGGCCAAGCCCGAGCACATCCAGGTTCACAAGGACCTCGTGCAGCAGGCCTACAAGCTGTTCGGCTCGCATCACTACGATCACTATGACTTCCTGGTCGCCCTGTCGGACCGCCTGGGCGGCATCGGCCTGGAGCACCACCGCAGCTCCGAAAACCGGGTGACGCCCAAGTACTTCACCGACTGGGACAAGAGCTTCGTCGGCCGCGACCTGCTGCCCCACGAGTTCACCCACTCGTGGAACGGCAAGTTCCGCCGCGCCGCCGACATCTGGACCCCCAATCTGAACGTGCCGATGCGCGACAGCCTGATGTGGGTCTATGAGGGCCAGACCCAGTACTGGGGCTATGTCCTGTCGGCGCGCGCGGGCTTCCTGACCAAGCAGCAGACCCTGGACGCAATCGCCGCCACCGCCGCGACCTATGACAACCGTCGCGGCCGCGACTGGCGCCCGGTGCAGGACACCACCAACGACCCGATCATCGCCCAGCGCCGTCCGCTGTCGTGGCTGTCTTGGCAGCGCAGCGAGGACTACTATTCCGAAGGCCAGCTGGTCTGGCTCGACGCCGACACCCTCATCCGCGAGAAGACCGGCGGCAAGAAGTCGCTGGACGACTTCGCCAAGGCCTTCTTCGGCGTCGACAACGGCTCGTACGTGCCGCGCACCTATGTGTTCGAGGACGTGGTCGCGGCCCTGAACGGCGTCGTGGCTCATGACTGGGCGACGTTCCTGAAGTCGCGCATCGAAGAGGTCCAGCCAGAGGCGCCGCTCGATGGTCTGGCGCGCGGCGGCTACAAGCTGGTCTACGCCGAGACCCCGACCGAGTTCATGAAGGCCGCCGAGACCCGCTCGCGCGGCACGGCCCTGACCTATTCTCTGGGTCTGAGCCTGGGTTCTGACGGCGTGATCTCCGACGTCCAGTGGGGCGGCCCGGCGTTCAAGGCCGGCCTGACCCAGGGCCTGACGGTCTTGGCGGTGAATGGCGAGCAGCTGGACGGCGACAAGCTCAAGGCCGCGGTCAAGGCGGCCGCCAAGCCCGAGAACCCGCTGGTCGAGCTGCTGATCAAGGACGGCTCGCGCTATCGGATGGTCACGATCGACTACCGGGGTGGGCTGCGTTACCCGCGCCTGGAGCGGATCGCCGGGGCGCCGGATCGCCTGGGCGACATCCTGGCGCCCCGCAAGTAGGGCGCTGAACTGCGACTCGTTCGCGGGCTGCGACGATTTGCAGAAGGGCGGAAGGGCGGCATTTGCGTCATCTTTCCGCCTGTTCGATCCCTCTGAACGCGTACCAAGAAAGGGCCCGCCTCCTCCCAGGCGGGTCCTTTTTTACTTTCCAGACTTCGCGGGCGATCGACTGGGGTTACAAGGCCTGTCCAGGCTCGGCCCGAGACGACATGACGGACATTCCCGAACTCCAGCGCGTAACCACCGAGTATGTCGCGGTCGAGGACCGCATCCGCATCAGCGGCGAAGCCGCCGACGGCGCGACCATCGTCCTGTGGCTCACCCAGCGCCTGCTCAACCTGCTGGCGCCGCGCCTGACCGGCGGCCTGGAGCGTCCGGACTCGGCCAGCGACGCCTTGCTGCAAGGCTTCGCCCAGCAGGCGGCTGAAGCGTCGCTGTCGCCGCAACCGGCCGTAGAGGCCACCGCGCCCGCCGCCAGCTGGCGTGTAGACTCGGTGGACATCCTGTCCGGTCCGGACGGCGTGGCCCTGACCTTCCGCTCGGATGAGGGGCTTGCGGCGCGCCTGACGCTGGCCACCGAGCCCCTCCGCCAATGGCTGGGCATCCTGCGCCGGCAGTATCAGGCGGCGAGCTGGACCGACCGCGTCTGGCCGGACTGGATGGAGGACGCCGCCCATCCCGCGACGGGACCGGCTACGACGCCCCTCCACTGACGCGCGCCTCCCGGCCACCGCGTTGACCCTGGACGGAGCGCAAGGGAACGATAGGTTTACGCCCTGGATCGTCCCAGCTTGTTGAGTTCCAAGGATCGCCATGTCCCAACCTGACCGTCGCCAGATCCTGATGGGAGCGGCCGCGACCGCCCTGACCGCCGGGCTCGCCTCCGCCGCCCAGGCCGCGACGCCGAAGGACCAGCTCTATGCGCTGTTCGACGCCTTCTTCGACGAGGACCTGAGCCAGAGCCCCGAACAGGCCACCAGCCTGGGCCTCGACACCGGCGGGCGCGCCGACGCGCGTAGCAGGCTCTCGGACCGCTCGGTCGCCGCCTGGAAGCGCGACCGCGCCGAACCCGCGGAGCGGATCGCCCGCCTGAAGACGATCGACCGCAAGGCGCTGACCGGCGACGACGCGATCAACTACGACACCGCCCTCTTCAACTACGAGGCCCGCAACGGAACCGCGCCCTTCGAGTTCGGCGACGGCGCGCGTCCCTTCGTGCTGACCCAGTACTATGGGTCCTACATCTCGACGCCGAGCTTCCTGGACGGCCGCCACAAGATCGAGTCGGCCGCCGACGCCGACGCCTATCTGGCCCGCATGAAGGCTTTCGCCGTCGTGCTGGACCAGGAGACCGAGCGCGCCCGCGCCGACGCGGCCAAGGGCGTCATCCCGGCCGACTTCATGGTCGACAAGGCCATCGCCCAGCTGCAGCAGTTCCGCGCCCTGCCGCCTGAGAAGAACGTGCTGGTCGCCTCCGCCGCTCGCCGCGCCAGGGCCTATGGTGACTATGACGCCAAGGCCGCCGCCATCCTGAGCAGCGAGATCCACCCGGCCCTGGACCGCCAGATCGCCGCCCTGCAGGCGATGCGCGCCAAGGCGGTGCACGACGCCGGGATCGGTCGCCTGAAGGACGGCGACGCCTTCTACGCCGCGCTGCTCAAGATCTACACCACCACCAACAAGACCGCCGAGGAGGTCCATCGCCTGGGCCTGGAGGAAGGCGCCGAGATCCAGGCGCGGATGGACGAGATCCTCAAGAAGCGCGGCCTCACCCAAGGCACGGTGGGCCAGCGGATGGCCAGCCTGAACACCATGCCGGGACAGGTCTTCGCCAACACCGACGAGGGCCGGGCCGAACTGCTGGCCTACTGCACCGAGCGACTGGCCAAGCTGCAGCCGCTGTTGCCGCAGTGGTTCGGCGTGATGCCCAAGACCCCGGTCGTGGTGCGCCGCGTACCGTCTTACACCGAGGCCGGCTCGTCGGGCGCCTACTATGAGCGGCCGGCGCTGGACGGCTCGCGGCCGGGCGCGGTCTATATCAATCTGCGCGACACGGCCGAGCGCCCGCGCTGGTCGCTGGCCACGCTGATGCACCACGAGGGCGCGCCCGGACACCACTTCCAGCTCGCGCTGGTCGCCGAGAGCAACCTGCCCAAGCTGCGTCAGAACATGAACTTCTCGGCCAATACCGAGGGTTGGGCGCTCTACGCGGAACAGGTCGCCATGGAGATGGGAATCTATGACGATGGCGACGATCTGGGCCTTCTGGGCATGTACCAGGCCCGCCTGTTCCGCGCCTCGCGCTGCGTGGTCGACACCGGCATCCACGCCAAGGGCTGGAGCCGCGAAAAGGCCATCGCCTACATGATCGAGACCGGCGGCGACCCGGAGGTGCGGGTCTCTCGCGAGGTCGAACGCTACTGCGCCAATCCCGGCCAGGCCTGCTCGTACAAGGTCGGCCACACGGTCTGGGCGGCCCTGCGCGAGCGCACCAAAGCGCGCCTGGGGAGCAAGTTCGACATCAAGCGCTTCCACGACACGGCGCTTCTGGTCGGCCCGGCGCCGCTGACGGTGCTGGAGGGCGTCATGGACCGCTGGCAGGGGTGAAGCTGCGCCCAGGCGCGTCCTTCGAGGCTCGCCTTCGGCTCGCACCTCGGGATGAGGAAGGCCTGTGCTGAAGCCCTTATCCCGAGGTGCGCGCTCTTGAGCGCGCCTCGAAGGACGCAGGAACGCCTCCTCCGTCTCGCAGCGCCGTAACGGAGGGGGCAGTCTGGCGATAAGAAATGAGACCGGTACCATTTCTGGCTTGAGTGGTCTGACAAGTGCCCCCATAGTGCGCGCCAACAACGGCGATTGAGAGCCGTTAGCGTCTTGCTCAGCCTCGGGGAAACGACCGGATGACCACCACCCTCACCCGCCGCCTGTTCGGCGCGAGCCTCGCGGCCCTGTCGGCCGCCGCCCTGCCCGGCCTGGCGCAAGCCGCCGGCCAAGCCTCCAAGACCTCGGGCGGCAAGCCGCTCTACAAGGATCCGGCCCAGCCGGTCGACGCGCGTGTGCAGGATCTGCTGTCGCGCATGACGATCGAGGAGAAGGCCGCCCAGCTGATCGGCATCTGGCTGACCAAGGCCAAGATCCAGACGCCCGAAGGCGAGTTCTCGCCCGAGGAAGCCAGCAAGAACTTCCCGCACGGCCTGGGCCAGGTGTCGCGCCCGACCGACCGCCGGGGCCTGAAGCCCGCCACCGTGGTGGGCGCCGCCGCCGGCGCCGAGGACGGCTCCATCGGCCGCAACGCCAAGGAAACCGCCAAGTATGTCAACGCCGCCCAGAAGTGGGCGATGGAAAAGACGCGCCTGGGCATCCCGATGCTGATGCACGACGAAGCGCTGCACGGCTATGTCGCGCGTGACGCCACCAGCTTCCCGCAGTCGATCGCCCTGGCCTCGACCTTCGATCCGGAGCTGACCGAGAAGATCTTCTCGGTCGCCGCCCGCGAGATGCGCGCCCGCGGCGCGAACATGGCGCTGGCGCCGGTGGTCGACGTGGCCCGCGACCCGCGCTGGGGCCGGATCGAGGAGACCTACGGCGAAGACCCGCACCTGTGCGCCGAGATCGGCCTGGCCGCCATCCGCGGCTTCCAGGGCGCGACCCTGCCGCTGGCCAAGGACAAGGTGTTCGTCACCCTCAAGCACATGACCGGCCATGGCCAGCCCGAGAACGGCACCAATGTCGGCCCCGCTCAGATCGCCGAGCGCACCCTGCGCGAGAACTTCTTCCCGCCGTTCGAACGCGCGGTGAAGGAACTGCCGGTGCGGTCGGTGATGCCGTCGTACAACGAGATCGACGGCGTGCCCTCGCACGCCAACCGCTGGCTGCTGACCAAGATCCTGCGTGAGGAGTGGGGCTACAAGGGCTCGGTCCAGAGCGACTACTTCGCCATCAAGGAAATGATCAGCCGCCACAAGCTGACCAATGACCTGGGCGAGACGGCCGTGCGCGCCCTGCACGCGGGCGTCGATGTCGAGCTGCCCGACGGCGAGGCCTACGCCCTGATCCCCGAGCTGGTGAAGGCCGGGCGCATCCCGCAGTTCGAGGTCGACGCCGCCGTCGCCCGGGTGCTGGAGATGAAGTTCCAGGCGGGCCTCTTCGAGAACCCCTACTGCGACGAGAAGACCGCCGACGCCAAGACCGCCACGCCGGACGCCGTCGCCCTGGCCCGCGAGGCCGCCCGCAAGGCCGTGGTCCTGCTCAAGAACGACAAGGGCGTGCTGCCGCTGGACGGCAAGAAGATCAAGCGCATGGCGCTGCTTGGCACGCACGCCAAGGACACGCCGATCGGCGGCTACTCCGACGTGCCGCGCCACGTGGTCTCGATCCTCGAAGGCCTGACCGCCGAGGCCAAGGCCCAAGGCTTCGCGCTCGACTACGCCGAGGCCGTCCGGATCACCGAACAGCGGGTCTGGGCGCAGGACGCGGTCAACTTCACCGACCCGGCCGTCAACGCCAAGCTGATCGCCGAAGCCGTCGAGGTCGCCAAGAAGGCCGATGTCGTGGTCATGGTGCTGGGCGACAACGAGCAGACCAGCCGCGAAGCCTGGGCCGACAACCACCTGGGCGACCGTGACAGCCTGGACCTGATGGGCCAGCAGAACGACCTGGCCAAGGCGATCTTCGACCTCGGCAAGCCCACGGTCGTGTTCCTGCTGAACGGCCGCCCGCTGTCGATCAACCTGCTGCAGCAACGCGCTGACGCCATCATCGAAGGCTGGTACCTGGGCCAGGAGACCGGCAACGCCGCCGCCGACGTGCTGTTCGGCCGCGCCAATCCGGGCGGCAAGCTGCCGGTCAGCATCGCCCGCGATGTCGGCCAGCTGCCGGTCTACTACAACCGCAAGCCCACAGCCCGCCGCGGCTATCTGGACGGCGAGACCACCCCGCTCTACCCGTTCGGCTTTGGCCTGTCGTACACCACCTTCGACATCTCGGCCCCGCGCCTGGCCAAGGCCAGGATCGGCCAGGGCGAGACCGTCAAGGTCGAGGTTGACGTCACCAACACCGGCAAGGTGGCCGGCGACGAGGTGGTCCAGCTCTACGTCCATGACGAGGCGGCCACGGTCACCCGTCCGGTGCTGGAGCTGAAGCACTTCAAGCGCGTCACCCTGGCCCCCGGCGCCAAGACCACGGTCACCTTCGAGATCAAGCCCTCGGACCTCTGGATGTGGAACCTGGACATGCAGCGCGTCGTCGAGCCCGGCGACTTCTCGATCCTGGTGGGTCCGAACTCCGTGGACCTGAAGAAGACGACGTTGACGGTCGCTTAAGCGCCGTCGATGCGTTCAAAAATCCGGTTTCCCCGGCGAATGCCGGGGCCCAGATCGAACCCATGAGGGCTGCGGGCCTTGCCGAGATCGTTGGCAAGTCAACCCCAAAAGCGCTCAGGATGAATCGGGGCCCCGGCATTCGCCGGGGAAGTCGGAGAAATCTAAGACCGCCAGCAAGGCGGCATACACGGGAGCAAACCATGCGCCGTCTCGCGCCGATTCTGCTGGCCGTCGCCCTCGTCGGGCCCGCCAACGCACAGTCCCTGCTGAACGGCCTGTTCGCCGACCACGCCGTCGTCCAGCGCGACCGGCCCCTGCCGGTGTTCGGGACCGCCAAGCCGGGCGAGACGGTCACCGCGTCCTTCGCGGGCCAGACCCTGACCGCCAAGGCCGGTCCTGACGGCGCCTGGCGCGTGGACTTCCCGGCCACGCCCGCTGGCGGCCCCTACACCCTGACCGCCGCCACCGCCTCGGCCAAGGCCACGGCGTCCGACGTGCTGGTTGGCGATGTCTGGCTGTGCTCGGGCCAGTCGAACATGGAGATGCAGGTCTCCGCCTCGGGCGACGCCTGGAACCAGATCAACAACGGCGCGGCCAACGACACGATCCGAATGGCCACGATCGAGAAGGCCGACGCCCGCTCGCCCGCCAAGTACTTCAAGAAGCCGCCCGCCTGGAAGCCGACGAACAAGGAAACTGTCGGCGCCTTTTCGGCCAGCTGCTTCTACTTCGCCCGCGAGCTGCAGAAGACGCGCAACGTCCCGCTGGGCCTGATCCACGCCTCGTGGGGCGGCTCGGGCATCGAGGCCTGGATGACGCCGACAGCGCTGCGCAAGGTCGGCGGCTATGACGACGCCATCGAGGTCCTGAACCTGTCGATCAAGGACCAGGACGCCGCCAGCCGCCGCTGGGGCGAGGTGATCAAGGGCTGGTGGAGCGCCAAGAACCCTGGCCAGGCGGCGCTGGCGCCGTGGACCGGCGCGGGAACCTGGACGGCCGCGCCGCAGGGCCTCGGGATCTGGGAACGCTGGGGCGTCCCGGCCCTGGCGCAGTTCAACGGCGTCGTCTGGTTCAAGACCGAGATCGAGCTGACCGCCGCACAGGCCGCGCAGGCGGCCACCTTGGGCCTGGCCCAGATCGACGAGATGGACACCACCTATCTCAACGGCGTGGGCGTCGGCGCGACCTCCGGGGCGTGGCTGGACCGCCGCTACGCCCTGCCCGCCGGCGCGCTGAAGGCCGGCAAGAACACGCTCGTCGTCTCGGCCTACGACACCTACGCCAACGGCGGCATGTATGGCGATCCAGCCAAGCGTGTGCTGACCCTGGCCGATGGGACGTCGCTGCCGCTGACCAACTGGACGTACCGGATCGAGCCCCGCGCCGGCGGCGATCCGCCCCGCGCGCCCTGGGACACCCTGTCGGGGGTCTCGACGCTCTACAACGGCATGATCGCCCCGATGGGCCCCTACGCCTATGCAGGCCTGGCCTGGTACCAGGGCGAGACCAATGTCGGCCGCGACAAGGCCTATGTGAACCTGCTGGGCGCCTTCATGGCCGAGCGGCGTCAGGGACAGTCGCCCGACATGCCGGCGCTGGTCGTGCAACTGGCCGACTATGGCGGCTTCGCCACCGCGCCCGGCCTGCCCGCAGGAACCGCCGCCCTGCGCGACGCCCAGCGCCGGGCCGTCGCCGCCGATCCGCGCGCCGGCCTCGTCGTCATCCACGACATCGGCGACCCCTATGACATCCACCCGGCCAACAAGCAGGAGGTCGGCCGGCGCCTGGCCCTGGCCGCTCGCCGCCTCTATGGCGAGCCGGTGACCACCGGCCCCGAGGTCGTCTCCGCCAAGCGGACCGCCGACACCGTGGTGGTCAGCTTCGCCCAGGTGGGCGGCGGGCGTCTGGTCTCGTACGGCTCGGACCGGGTGATCGGCTTTGAGCTGTGCGACACCGCTTGCCGCTGGGTCGACGGTCGCATCGACGGGACCTCGGTGGTGCTGAGCGGGACGGGCTCCAAGGTCCGTTTCGCCTGGGCCGATAGCCCGACCTTCAACCTGTTCGACGCCGAGGGCCTTCCGGCCGGGCCGTTCGAGGTTGACGTTCACTAACCGCCCGAGCGCCCCTTAAGTAAGAATCCGAAGCTAAGTGTGATCGCACCGGGGTTCTGTCGGGGGACACGAGGGTCCATATCGCGGCCATGTCCGTTTCTCCGCGCTCCCAGGCCCGCGCCGACGCCGCTCCGTTCACCGATGAGGAGATCGACCGGCTGGTCGAGACCTTCTACGCGCGGATCCGCCAGCACCATCGCCTGGGCCCGATCTTCGAGACCGCGATCGGCCCCGACGGCTGGCCCGAGCACCTGGCCAAGCTGAAGGACTTCTGGTCGTCGGTGCTGAACACCTCGGGCCGCTACAAGGGCCAGCCGGTGGCGGGCCACCAGGGCGTCGAGGGGATCACCGAGGGCCTGTTCACGCCATGGCTGGGCCTCTTCCACATGACCTGCGCCGAGCTTTTCGACGCGCCCCGTGCGGCCTTCATCGGCCAGAGAGCCGAGCGGATCGCAGCCACCCTGAAGCTGGGGCTGTTTCACCGCTCCGGAGCGGTGGCTTGAGCCCGCGCGCGGGCCTGGCCGACCAGGGTTTCGTCCGCTTCGAAGCCAACGAAACCTCGGCCCTTCTCGGCCCGGAGGCGATGGCGGGGTGGAGCACCTTCGCCGACAGCTGGAACGACCTTGGCCTTGACACCTTCATGGCGGACGGCGGGCGCTATCGGCGTCGGCGGTTCGCCGCCTTCGCGGTCGCGCCGGGGCTCCTGGAGCGCAAGCCGCATCAGCCGCACTGGCAGAGCCGCGACTACAACCCATTGAACGGCGGCGTTCAGCGCTGGTTCGAGCCGGTCACTGACGCGATCGCCGACCATCCGGTGATGCGAGGCGTCATCGCCGCCGGGCTTGAGCAGTTTGATCCGCTGTCGCCCCCCTCGGATACGCCCTGGCACGTCGAGGCCCACCAGTTCCGCATCGAGGCGCGGGCGGGCGAGCAAGGCCTGCCGACCCCTGAGGGCGCGCACCGCGACGGCGTCGACTGGGTGATCGTCATGCTGGTCGATCGCCAGAACGTCGACAGCGGCGTCACCGACATCTTTGCGCCGGACGGGACAAGCCTGGGCGCGTTCACCCTGACCGCGCCGGGCGACGCGGTTTTCCTCGACGACCACCGCGTCCTGCATGGCGTGACACCCATCCGGCCGCGCGAGTCTCAGGCCCCAGCGATCCGCGATGTGCTGGTCGTCACATTTCGGCGCCCGGAAGCGGCGTAGAGTCCAGCTCGCGCGGGGGTAGCTGCGACCGTTTGCCTCACGCGTTAACTCTTTGGACCGGTGTCCACCCATGTAACGGTGGCTTTCCGGCTTCTCGGGATCGGGCGTCCATTTCCATGTCTCGAGACGATTGCGCCCTGCCGCACACCGCCTCCGCTCAGCGCCGCGACGTGCTGTCCGGCGCGATGGCCGACGCCGTCCCGATCCTGATCAGCTATGTCGACCGCGAGGAGCGCTATCGCTTCGTCAACCGCGCCTATGAGCACTGGTTCGGCGTGGATCGCGCCGATATCGAAGGTCGCCGTCTCAGCGAAGTGATCGGCGACGTCGCCTATGGGCGCTTGCAAGGCTTTGTACGCCGGGCGCTGGCGGGCGAGACCCTCACCTTCGAGGGCGAGGTCGAATACCAGGGCGCCGGCGCCCGCTTTATCGAGGCGCGATACGTGCCCGACATCGCGCCGAACGGCGAAATCCCCGGCTACTACGTCCTGATCACCGACATCACCGAACGCAAGCGCGCCGAGGAGACCGAACGCCTGCTGATCCGCGAGGTGGACCATCGGGCCAAGAACGTGCTGACCGTCGTCCAGTCGCTGGCCCAACTGACGCCGTTCGAGACCAAGGACCAGTACGTCCATGCGCTGTCGGGCCGGATCGGCTCGCTGGCCCGCGCTCACAGCCTGTTGTCGGCGACACGCTGGAGCGGCGTGGACCTGCACGACCTGCTGCGGCTGGAGCTGGATCCCTATGGCGGGGAGGCCAGCGAGCAGGTGGCGATCCTGGGTCCGCCGGCCCTGATCGACGCCCAGGCCGCCCAGTCCCTGGCCCTGGTGATCCACGAACTGGCCACCAACGCAAGTAAGTACGGCGCCCTGTCGCGCCCGCTGGGCCGCCTGAACGTCAGCTGGAGCTTCGACGAGACCGGCGTGCTTCGCCTGGCCTGGCGAGAGGACGCCGGGGTGGCGATCGCCGCGCCGACGCAACGTGGCTTCGGCTCCACCCTGATCGAGAGCGCCGCCAAGCAGCTGGGTGCGCGGATCGAACACACCTGGCGCCCGCAGGGCCTGAAGGTGCGTCTCGATCTGCTGCAGGGGGCCCAGGCCCGTCCGGCCGAGAGCGCGCCGGTCTATCGGGCGGGCTCTCCCGCCGAAGTCGGGCCCAGCCTCAACGATCAGCATGTGCTCGTCGTCGAGGACGAGGCGGTGGTGGCCATGGAGCTGACGCGCGTGCTCACCGCCGCCGGCGCCAAGGTGGTGGGTCCGGCTGGCACAATCGAGGAGGCGATGGCGCTGCTGGACGCCCACCCCGTCGACCGTGCGCTGCTGGACGTCAACCTGGGCGGCCGCCTGATCACGCCCGTGGCCAAGGCGCTGAACCGCCGCGGCGTCCCGTTCGTCTATCTGACCGGCTACCAGGAGCCGGAGGTCGACGATGGTCCCATCCTGCGCAAGCCCGTGCCCGCCAACGTCCTGGTCGGCGCCCTGGCCCGCGGCGCCCCGCTGACGGCGCAGTAGGTCGCCTTGCTTCCGACACGCCTATGATGGACGTGATCCGGACGATCTTGTCCGAAGCCTCGCCTTGGCTCTTGAAATTGCAATTCGTTCTCAAGTAAGGACAGGCATCCTGTTGCTCAGCCCCTGTCGCGTCCGCCTGTGAAATCCGCCGCCGCCCAACATCGCCGCTCGTTCTGGCTGAAGCAGCTGCACCAGTGGCACTGGATCAGCGCGGCGCTGTCGCTGATCGGCATGCTGCTGTTCGCGATCACCGGGATCACCCTGAACCACGCCGGCCAGATCGAGGCCGAGCCCCAGGTGGTCAGCCGCAAGGCGACCCTGCCGCCCGACCTGCTGGCGGTGCTGGCCAAGGGTCCGGAAGAGGGCAAGCGCCCCCTGCCCGTCAAGCTGGAGCCGTTCCTCGACGAGGCCGTCGGCGCCGACGTGGCCGGGCGCGAGGGCGAATGGTCGGCCGACGAGGTCTATGTGGCGCTCGCCCGCCCCGGCGGCGACGCCTGGGTCTCGATCGACCGCGAGACCGGCGCCGTCGAGCATGAGAAGACCACGCGCGGCGCGATCAGCCTGCTCAATGACCTGCACAAGGGCCGCAACACCGGCAAGGCCTGGAGCTGGTTCATCGACATCTTCGCGGTCGCCTGCGTGATCTTCACGGTGACCGGCCTGATCCTGCTGCAGTTCCACGCCCGCGCGCGCCCCCTGACCTGGCCGCTGGTCGGGCTGGGTCTGGTCGCGCCCGTCCTTCTTGTCATCCTGTTCGTCCACCTCTGAGGCAGACACCGTGAAGCGTTCGATTTCCCTGCTCACCTTCGCCGGCGCCGCTGTCGGCGCCCCGGCGATGGCCGCCGACCTCAATGTCACGGTCGAGCTGCCCAAGCTGAATGTGGCCGAGTACCACAAGCCCTATGTGGCCATCTGGATCGAGAACCCGGCCGACTCCACCGCCGCCGGCACCCTGGCCGTCTGGTACGACGCCAAGAACCGCGAGGACAACGGCGCCAAGTGGCTGAAGGACATGCGTCAGTGGTGGCGCAAGGCCGGCCGCGAAATGAGCTTCCCCGCCGACGGCGTCAGCGGCGCCACCCGCGCGCCGGGTCCCCAGAAGCTGGTCTTCTCCGGCGCCAAGGGCGCGCTGAAGACCCTCAAGCCCGGCCAGTACAACCTGGTCGTCGAGGCCGCCCGCGAGGTCGGCGGCCACGAGGCCGTTCGCGTGCCGTTCACCTGGGGCCAAATGGGGGGCAAGCCCGGCAAGCCCGCTTCGGCCAAGGGCTCGGCCGAGCTGGGCGCCGTCACCGTTTCCGTGAAGTGAGAAAAGCCATGACCTTCAAGACGCGCCTGCTCGCCGTCGCCGCTGTCAGCGTCGCCCTGGCCCTGCCGATGTCGGCCTCCGCCCACCGGGGCTGGATGGTGCCGGCCTTCACCACCCTGTCGGGCGACGGCGCCTGGGTGACGGTCGACGCGGCCATCTCCAATGAGCTGTTCTATCCCGACCACCGGGCCATGCGCACCGACGGCGTCAAGGTGATCGCGCCCGACGGCGCGGCGGACAAGATCCAGAACGCCGCGACCGGCCAGTATCGCTCGACCTTCGATGTCCAGCTGACCAAACCGGGCACCTACAAGATCTACACGGCCAGCAACAGCGTCATGGCCAGCTGGACCGAGAACGGCGAGGTCAAGCGCTTCCGCGGTTCGCCCGAGGACTTCGCCAAGCAGGTGCCGGCCGGCGCCGCCGACCTGAAGACCATCAAGTCCAGCAGCCGCAACGAGACCTTCGTCACCCGCGACAAGCCGACGCTCGAGGCCCTCAAGCCCACCGGCCAGGGCCTGGAGCTGGTCCCGGTCACCCATCCGACCGACGTGATCGCCACCGAGGCGGCCACCTTCAAGTTCGTGATCGACGGCAAGCCCGCGGCCAACCTGGAGGTCACCTTCGTACCCGGCGGCGCGCGCTGGCGCGCCAGCCCCGGCGAGATCAAGGTCAAGTCGGGTCCCGACGGCGCGGTGAAGGTCACCCTGCCGGAAGCCGGCATGTACTGGGTCAACGCCACGGTCCGCTCCGGCGCCGACGCGCGCGGCGGCATGGGCGGCCCTCCGGGCGCAGCCCCCGCGCCGGCCACCCCGCTGGCCGGCGACGGCATGAGCGCCAGCTACACCGCCGTCATCGAAGCCCAGCGGCCTTAACAAGGACCTGTCATCCCGGCCGCAGCGCAGCGGAGAGCCAGGACCGCCGCAGGCTCAACGCTTGCCGAGGTCCCGGCTCGGCGCGCTCCGCGCTTGGCCGGGATGACAGTTTTCAAAGAATGCCCCGCGTCCTCGTCCCCGCCATCGCCACGCCGCCCGCCCGACCCGTGGGCGGGCTTGTCCGCGCGTTCGGGGGCGACACCATGGGCACGACCTGGTCAGTCAAGGCGGTGCTGCCGGCCACCACCGACCTCGCCGCCCTGCAGGCGAGCGTCCAGCGCGCCCTCGACGCTGTGGTCGCCCAGATGAGTCCGTGGGAGCCGCTGTCGGACCTCTCCCGCTACAACCGCGCCGCACCGGGAAGCTGGACGGCGCTGCCACAGGACGCCCTGACGGTGCTGCGCTGCGCGCTGGCGGTCGCCGAGCAGAGCGAGGGCGCGTTCGATCCGACTCTGGGCGCTCTGACCGACCTCTGGGGGTTTGGCCCGCGTCCGTTCGCCGGCCAGCCGCCGCAGGCCGAGGACATCGCTCCCCGCCGCGAGGCTTGCGGCTGGAAGCGCGTCGTCCTGGACGGCGACGCCCTGTTCCAGCCGGGCGGGCTGAAGCTTGACCTGAACGGCGTCGCCAAGGGCTTTGGCGTCGACCAAGCCGCCGCCGCCCTGGATCGCGCCGGGGTGAAGAGCTACCTCGTCGAGGTCGGCGGTGAGTTGCGCGGGATCGGCGCCAAGCCCGACGGCCAGCCGTGGTGGGTCGAGCTGGAGCGTCCCCCGCCCTTCGAGCCCGCCGCCAATGACACCCAGAAGACCCTGGTCGCGTTGCATGACCTGGCCGTGGCCACCTCGGGCGACTACCGCCGGTTCTTCGACCACGGCGGCCGCCGCTACGCCCATACGCTGGACCCGGCCACCGGCGCGCCGATCGTCCACGCCACCGTCAGCGTCACGGTGCTGGCCAAGGACGGCATGAGCGCCGACGCCTGGGCCACGGCCCTGACCGTCATGCCGCCCGAGCGCGCCCTGGCCTTCGCCGCCGCCCATGACCTGGCCGCCCTGATCGTTAGCCGAGGCCCGGCCGGTCTGGAAGAGCGCCTGTCGCCCGCCCTGCAGGCGATGCTGGACTGATGCCCGACCTTTCCGCCCTCTCCCCCGAGGCCCGTCGCTGGTTCTGGGCCGGTGTCGTCGTGGCGCTTTACGCCCTCTTCTGCCTCGTCATCGCCCTGCGCGAAGCCTGGCGCGGCCAGCGGGCGCGGCGAGCCGCCGAGGCCCTGTCGCAGGGCGTCGGCGAACCGGTGCTGGTCGCCTACGCCAGCCAGACGGGCTTCGCCGAGGAACTGGCCACGGCCACAGCCAAGGCCCTGTCGGACGCCGGCGCGCCGGTCACCCTGAAGGACCTCTCGGCGGTCACCCCGAACGACCTGACGGGTCGCGCCCTGTTCGTGGTCAGCACCACCGGCGAGGGCGACGCTCCCGATCCGGCCCGCGCCTTCATCCGCGACGTGATGAAGGCCGACCTCGACCTTTCGGCCCTGCGCTACGGCGTGCTGGCTCTCGGGGATTCCAGCTACGCCCACTACTGCGCCTTTGGCCGGTCGCTGGACGCCTGGCTGGCGGGCCGAGGCGCTCAAGCCTTGTTCGACCGCGTCGAGGTGGACGACGCCGACCCGGCCGCCCTGCGCCACTGGCAGGGACAGCTGGCGACCCTGACCGGCGTCACCGACGCGCGCCACTGGACGCAGCCCACCTATGACCCCTGGACCCTGGCCGAGCGGACACTGCTGAACCCCGGCAGCCCCGGCGGCGAGGCCTGGCATGTGCGCCTCACCCCGCCCAAGGGCGCGACCTGGCAGGCCGGCGACATCCTCGAGATCGGTCCGCGCAACGACCCCGCCCAGGTCGCCGCCCTGGTCGCGGCGCTGGGCCTGCCAACAGAGGCCGCCGACACCCTGGCGGGTCTTCGCCTGCCTCCGCACGATGGCGACCTTGCCCCCCTGCGCGGCCTGTCGCTCGAAGCCCTGGCCCAGCGCCTGACGCCCCTGCCCCACCGCGAGTACTCGATCGCCTCCCTTCCCGCCGACGGCGGGGTCGAGCTGATCGTCCGGCTGATGTCGGGCCCTGACGGCGCTCTGGGCCTGGGCTCAGGCTGGCTGTGTCGCCATGCGCCGATCGGCGCCGCGATCAAGGCCCGGGTGCGGGTCAATCGCAGCTTCCACGCGCCCGAGACCACGCGGCCCCTGATCCTGATCGGGTCGGGCACGGGCCTGGCGGGCCTGCGCGCGCACCTGAAGGCCCGCGCCGCCGCCGGCGTCCGCTGGAACTGGCTGGTCTTCGGCGAGCGCACCGCCGCCCACGACTATTTCCACCGCGCCGAGCTGGAAGCCTGGCAGGCCTCGGGCCTGCTGGACCGGCTGGACCTGGCCTTCTCCCGCGATCAGGCCGAGCGGGTCTATGTCCAGCACCGCCTGCGGGAAAACTCGGACGTCCTGCGCCGCTGGGTGGCCAATGGCGCGGCGATCTATGTCTGCGGCGCGCTGGAGGGCATGTCCCGCGAGGTTCACAGCGCGCTGGTCGAGATCCTGGGCGCAGAGGGTCTGGAGCGCCTGACCGACGAGGGGCGGTATCGGCGGGACGTCTACTGAGGCGCTTAGCCCCGTAGAAGCCCGTCCCGCTCCTCCGGCGTATTGGCTCCGCGCAGACGCGCCAAGGCGCCATTGGGAACCGGCAGGGCCCGCAGGCCCGCGCGATCCACCAGTCGCCGCAGCGGCCAGCCGGCCTCGGCGTCGGGGGGCAGAGCAGCGGCGTCCAGCACCATCGGCAGCGGCAGGCCCTCATAGCAGCCGCCCGTCGCCAGCAGGGGCCCCAGGTCGCCCGGCGTGATCGTCGGCGCGTCGACCGCAAGCACCAGCAGCCGAGCGGTCCCCAGCGCCCGCGCGCCCGCCAGCACCCCGCCGACGGGCCCCGCCCCCGCCGCATCGTCGGCGACCCACGGCAGGCCGAGATCCGCACCTGCGGTCACCAGCGCCTCCGCGCCCACGGCCCGCGCCAGGTCCGCCACGCGGTCCACGGCGCGGCGGCCACCCCAGTCCAGCGCGGCCTTGTCCCGGCCCATGCGTCGTGAGCCGCCGCCGCACAGGATGATCGCGCCCAGAGAGGTCATGAGCCCGGTTTAGCAGGAAAACCCGCCGCTCTTCCAAGCCCTACCCGAAGCGGTCTAGTGTCCGCGCCGAAGAGGGACGGACTTAAGAATGAACCAGCCTGTCGAGCGCCAGCGTCGCCGGACGACCCAGAGCGCCACGATCCGCGACGTGGCGGCCCGCGCCGGGGTCTCGCCGATGACGGTGTCGCGGGTCATCAACCGCGAGAGCACGGTCAAGGAAGAGACCCGCCAGCTGGTCGAGAAGGCCATCGCTGACCTCAACTACGCGCCCAACCCCGCCGCCCGCAGCCTGGCCGGCAGCGCGCCGTTCCGCATCGGCCTGCTCTATGACAACCCCTCGACCGGCTACCTGTCGGAGTTCCTGGTCGGGGCGCTGGACGAGAGCAGCCGCACCGGCGCCCAGATCGTCATCGAGAAGTGCGCCGAGCCGGAGCTGGCCCGCGCCACCCTGGCCCGCCTGCTGAAGACCGGCGTCGACGGCCTGATCCTGCCCCCGCCGCTGTGCGAGTCGGCCGAAGTGTTGGCCGAGGTCCGCGCCGCCGGGGCCGCCGCTGTCGCCGTGGCGCCGGGGACGGCCAGCACCGACATGGCCACCATCCGCATCGACAACGAGGCCGCAGCCTTCGAGCTGACCCAGCATCTGATCGGTCTGGGACACAAGCGCTTCGGCTTCATCAAGGGTCACCCGAACCAGACGGTCAGCCAGCAGCGCCTGGACGGCTTCATGACCGCCCTGAAGGCCGCTGGCATCCCGCAGGAGGCCATCCGGGTCGAGCAGGGCTACTTCACCTATCGCTCGGGCCTGGAGGCGGCCGAGCGGCTGCTGGCCGCCGAGCCCCGTCCGACCGCGATCTTCGCGGCCAATGACGACATGGCCGCCGCTGCGGCGGGCGTCGCCCATCGTCTGGGCTTGGACGTGCCGGGCGACGTCTCAATCGTCGGCTTTGACGACACCTCGATCGCTGACAACATCTGGCCGCCGCTGACCACCGTGCATCAGCCGATCGCGGCCATGGCCCGCGCGGCCGTCGACCTGGTGCTGGAAGAAATCCGCCGCCACCGCGACGGCGGCGGCGAACCGCGCCAGCTCATGCACCCGCATACGCTGATCGTGCGGGATTCGAGCGGACCGGCGGGGGCGTGATAGAATCCCTCTCTCACGGAGAGAGGGATTCTGATTTCCCTAGCTCCGGTAGTCCCCGTTGATCGCTACGTACTGCTTGGTCAGGTCGCAGGTCCAGACCGTGGCCGAGCCGCGGCCCACCCCGACGTCCACCGAGACCTCGAAGGCCTGGTTCTTGACGTAGGCGCTCATCTTGGCCTCGTCGTATTCGGCCGAGATCAGGCCGTCGCGGGCGGCGTAGAGGTCGCCGAACTTGACGCTGATCTTCTCGCGGGCCACCGGCTCGTCGGCCCGGCCCACGGCCATGACGATGCGACCCCAGTTGGCGTCCTCGCCGGCGAAGGCGGTCTTGACCAGCGGGCTCTCGGCGATGGTGCGGGCGATCTTGCGGGCGCTGGCCGGGCTTTCGGCGCCGTTGACGGTGATCTTGACGAACTTGGTCGCCCCCTCGCCGTCCTTGACCAGTTGCAGGGCCAGGTCCAGCAGCACGCCTTCCAGCTTTTCGCGGAAGTCGGCCAGACGCTTGTCGCCCGGACGGCTGATCTTGGGCGCGCCCGACTGGCCGGTGGCGAACAGCAGAAGCGTGTCGTTGGTCGAGCGGTCGCCGTCCACCGTCACGCAGTTGAAGGTGGTGCGGGTATACAGGCTGACCAGGGTCTGCAGGGCCGCCGGGGCGATGGCCGCGTCGGTGGCCACGAAGGCCAGCATGGTGGCCATGTCCGGCGCGATCATGCCCGAGCCCTTGGCGATGCCGGCGATCTTGACCTCGACCCCGTCGATCATCGCCGTGGCGTAGGCGCCCTTCGGGAAGGTGTCGGTGGTCATGATCGCCCGGCCGGCCTCGGCCCAGGCGTCGGCCTTCAGACGGCTTTCCACCTCGGGCAGGCGGGCGGTGATCTTGCTGTCGTCCAGGATGACGCCGATGACGCCGGTCGAGGCCATCATCACGTCGCGCTGGCGGCAGTCCAGGCGCTTGCCCACGGCCGTGGCCACGCGGCGCACCGCGTCGGCGCCGGGCTTGCCGGTGAAGCTGTTGGCGCAGCCGGCGTTGACCACCAGGGCCCGCACGTCGGCGCCGCCTGTCGCCGTCAGCTGGCGCTTGCACCAGTCGACGGGCGCGGAGCCCACGCCGTGACGGGTGAAGACCCCCGCCGCCGAGGTGCCCTCGGCGAAGCGCATCAAGAGCAGGTCTTCGCGCTCATGCTTGTAGAAGCCCGCGCGTCCCGTCGCGATCTCGACACCGGCGATCGGCGGGATGGTCGGGAACGGCACGGCCAGCGGCGAGATCGCCAGGCCCGGCTTGCCCGCGCCCGTCGCGGCCTTGGCCGGGGCTGCTGCGGCCGGTTCGGACTCGCCGGCCGACTTCTGGGCGCGACGCAGGCCCGCGCGCTTCAGGGCCGAGGTCAGCGGATCGACGATCGCGTCGATGACTCCATGGGCGCGTTCCACCGGTCCGGCGACAGGTTCGGCGGCGGTATCGGCGGGCGTCTTCGTCGTCTTGGGCATGGACCGCTCTACTGACTACTTCTTCGCGGGTTGGGCGGGAGCCGGCGGAGCCGAGGCCGGCGCGGCGCCCTGCAGCTCCGGCGGGGCCGAGGCGGGTTCCTGGGCGCTGCCGGCGGGCAGGTCCTGCGACTTGCCGATCATCATCTCGACCTTGGCCGAGCCGCGCAGCTTCTCGAGGATGTCGCGGACCTGGTCATAGGTCAGGAAGCGGATGATCTGCGGGCGCGCGGCCTCCAGCGTGATCGGCTCCTCGACGCGCTTGTCCTCGACCTTGACCAGGACCCAGCCGCCCTCGGCCGCGAACGGGCCGACCAGCGCGCCCTTCTGGGCGTCCTTCAGGGCCACGCCATAGGCTTCGGGCATCACATCCAGGGTGAAATAGCCAAGATCGCCGCCGTTGAAGCGGGTGGCCTGGTCGGTCGAGCGCTCCATGGCCAGGGCGTCGAACGAGGCGCCGGTGGCCAGCAGCTTCTTGATGCTCTCGGCCTCGGCCTGGCTGCCGACCAGGATCTGGCGGGCGCGGATCTCTTCCGAGCGCTTGGAGAGCTTCTGCTGCTCGGCGTAGAGCTTGCGGATGGCGTCCTCGGTCACGGCCTTCTCGACCACGCCCTCGACCAGCATGTCGCCCAGGATGCGCTCGCGGGCGGCGGCCAGACGGCGCTGGGCCATCGGGTCCTTGTCGAGCTTGCGCTTGGTGGCCTCGGCGGCCAGCAGCTTCTGGTCGATCACCTCGTCGAGGCGCTGGCGGAACACTTCGCTGGAGATGTCCAGCGGCTCGCCCTCGCTGATCAGGCCTTGCGCCACGGCCTCGCGCTTGACGTCGCTGGCCCAGATCACCTGGCCGTTGACGCGCGCCACGGCGGTGTCGCCGGGCTCAGGCGGCTTGTCGGCGACCTTGTTCTGGCCGCAGGAGGCGATCAACAACGCGCAGGCCACAGCGCCCAGCGCGCCCATCAGGCGGAAAGAGGTCTTCAAGGCCAAGATCTCCGGCTTTGCTGAGATGGGCTCTAGCGCGGTTTTTCCCCAAGGGGAAACGGCTTCGCCGCTGAAAGCGTTCTGGCCTGCGAAAACCGCCCCGGTGACGGGGGTTTCGCCCCCTTAAACCCTCTCTGTTCTAGGGTCTTCGCGTTGACACCAGAGGGGGCGGTGCTTAAGTCTCCGGCCGCACCGGAACGGCGTGTTTACGCGTTGTTGCGGCTGATTTTCATCTCCGTAGTCGAGGCCTTCCAGCCTTAGCGCCGGCCTCCTCGTCCAAACCGCCCTCCGGATTCCCCCTGAATGCTTGGTTTCGCCAAAAAGCTCTTCGGCTCTTCCAACGAGCGCAAGGTCAAGACGCTGACCGCGCGCGTGGCCAAGATCAACGCCTATGAAGCCGAGTATGCGGCCCTCTCCGACGAGGCCCTGAAGGGCAAGACCGCCGAGTTCAAGGCGCGCCTGGAAAAGGGCGAGACCCTCGACGACATCCTGAACGAAGCCTTCGCCACCGTGCGCGAGGCCTCCAAGCGCGTGCTGGGCATGCGCCACTTCGATGTCCAGATGGTGGGCGGCATGGTGCTGCACTTCTCGGGCATCTCGGAGATGCGCACCGGCGAAGGCAAGACGCTGGTCGCGACCCTGCCGACGTACCTCAACGCCCTGGAAGGCAAGGGCGTCCACGTCATCACCGTCAACGACTACCTCGCCCGCCGCGACGCCGACTGGATGGGTCAGGTCTACAACTTCCTGGGCCTGTCGTACGGCGTGATCGTCAACGGTCTGAGCCAGGGCGAGCGTCAGCGCGCCTATCGCAGCGACATCACCTACGGCACCAACAACGAGTTCGGCTTCGACTATCTGCGCGACAACCTCGTCTACAGCGTCGACGAGATGGTCCAGCGCGGCCACAACTTCGCGATCGTCGACGAGGTCGACTCGATCCTGATCGACGAAGCCCGCACCCCGCTGATCATCTCGGGCCCGACCGAGGACCGCAGCAGCTTCTACAAGACCATCGACGTGCTGGTGAAGGAGCTGATCCTCGACAAGTCGATGTACGACCACGACGAGAAGCAGAAGCAGGTCATCCTGACCGAAGAAGGCCAGGAGAAGATCGAAGAGATCCTGATGGCCGGCGGCCACCTGGCTGAGGACTCAGCGGGCCTCTACGACGCGGCCAACGTCTCGGTGGTGCACCACGTCAACCAGGCCCTGCGGGCCAACATCCTGTACACGCGCGACAAGGACTACATCGTCAAGGGCGGCGAGGTGATCCTGATCGACGAGTTCACCGGCCGCATGATGACCGGCCGCCGCCTGTCGGAAGGCCTGCACCAGGCCATCGAGGCCAAGGAAGGCGCCGACATCCAGCCCGAGAACCAGACCCTGGCCTCGGTGACCATCCAGAACTATTTCCGCCTCTACAAGAAGCTGTCGGGCATGACCGGCACCGCGTCGACCGAGGCCCAGGAATTCGACGACATCTACAAGATGAGCGTCTCGGAAATTCCGACCAACCGCACCATCCAGCGCATCGACGACGACGACGAGGTCTATCGCACCGAGCGCGAGAAGAACGAAGCGATCCTCAAGCAGATCGCCGACTGCCACGTGCGCGGCCAGCCGATCCTGGTCGGCACCGTCTCGATCGAGAAGTCCGAAGAGCTGTCGAAGCTGCTCTCGACCTTCAGCTACGAGAAGGACGGCAAGAAGGTGAAGGGCATTCCGCACCAGGTGCTGAACGCCCGCTTCCACGAGCAGGAAGCCGTGATCGTCGCCGACGCGGGCGTGCCCGGCGCGGTGACCATCGCCACCAACATGGCCGGCCGCGGCACCGACATCCAGCTGGGCGGCAGCATCGACATGCGCCTGTTCAACTGGCGCCAGCAGCAGCGCGGCATGGGCCTTGAGATCACCGTCGAGGACGAGGCCGAGGAGCGCGCCCGCCTCGAAACCGAGATCGCCGACAAGAAGGCCCAGGCCCTGGCCGCCGGCGGCCTGTTCGTGCTGGGCACCGAGCGTCACGAAAGCCGCCGTATCGACAACCAGCTGCGCGGCCGCACCGGCCGTCAGGGCGACCCGGGCCGCAGCAAGTTCTTCCTGTCGTGCGAGGACGACCTGCTGCGCATCTTCGCCGGCGAGCGCCTGGACGCGATCATGCGCACCTTCGGCGTCCAGGAAGGCGAGGCGATCACCCACAAGTGGCTGAACAACGCCATTGCCACGGCGCAAAAGCGCGTCGAGCAGCGCAACTACGAGATCCGCAAGAACCTCCTGAAGTACGACGACGTCGTCAACGACCAGCGCAAGGCCGTGTTCGAGCAGCGCCAGGAGTTCATGGAGTCCAGCGACCTCTCGGAAATCATCACCGAGATGCGCCACGACACGATCGACGATCTGGTCGCCCGCCACCTGCCGCCCAAGGCCTATGCCGAGCAGTGGGACGTCGAGGGCCTGACCGAGCGCGTCAAGTCGATCCTGGGTCTGGACCTCCCGATCGCCGAGTGGGCCGCCGAGGAAGGCATCGCCGACGAGGAGATGAAGGAGCGCATCACCAAGGCGGCCGACGCCTATGCGGCTCAGCGCGAGGAGATCATCACGCCCGAGCAGATGCGCTCGGTCGAGAAGAACTTCCTGCTGCAGATGATCGATCTGCAGTGGCGCGAGCACCTGATGCACCTGGATCACCTGCGCAACGTCATCGGCCTGCGCGGCTATGGCCAGCGCGATCCGCTGAACGAGTACAAGACCGAAGCCTTCTCGCTGTTCGAGAAGCTCCTGGGCGACCTGCGCACCAACACCACCCGCTGGCTGATGACGGTGGAGATCGCCTACGCCGAGCCGGAAGTCCCGTACCAGTCGCTGGAAGGCCTGCAGGAAGTCCACCTGGATCCGCTGACCGGCGAGAACGTCGCCGTCGCCGGCGCGATCCCGGACGGCCTGTCCCCCCAGCAGCGCGAGGCCCTGCCGGTCGCGGCCCTGCCGGAAGAGTGGGAGCGCACCAACCGCAACGCCCCCTGCCCCTGCGGCTCGGGCAAGAAGTTCAAGCAGTGCCACGGCTCGCTGGTGAAGTGAGCTGAGCGCGTCGTAACTGACGATCCCGACCTCCCCCGCGAACGCCGGGGTCCAGATCGAACCAAAGGGCGCTGGGCGGCTTCGCTCGGCGCCCTTTCGCGTTCACGGCTGACGCTGCGGATGCATCTGGGCCCCGGCGTTCGCCGGGGAGGTCGGTTTCTTTGAACCGCCCCGCCCAAAAAAAATCGAACATGAACGAAATCTGCCAGAGCGGTCGCCGACGCCGTTCAGCTTCACCCTGTCATGGTCTGTCTCACGGGGTTGATGACCCCGGAGACTTTCAAAAGGGACGAAGGAGTTCTCTCATGTTCGGCAAGAAGACCAAGACCATCACCCTGACCCTGGGCGCCGCCGCCACCGCGCTGTCGCTGGCCGCCGCTCCGGGCGCCTACGCCATGGACCAGAAGCTGGGCGGCGTCGTCGGCTGCAAGGCCTCGGGCTCGAAGCAGGAAGTCGGCGCTGTGATCGGCGGCCTGCTGGGCGCGGTCGCCGGTTCGAACCTGGCCAAGAACGATCGCGGCACGGGCACGGCCATCGGCGCCGTGGTCGGCGCGGGCGCCGGCTCGCTGGTCGGCTGCAAGATGCAGAAGACCGACGCGGCGCAAGCCGTTGGCGGGGTCTACAAGTCGGGCGGCTACCGCTACGCCCAGACCGTCCAGGCCGCGCCGCTGGTGAAGATCGAGAAGAAGATGGTCACCCGCTCGACCGTCAACCTGCGGGCCGCCGCCTCCACCCGGGGCGAACGTCTGGGCGCGGTGGACTCGGGCACGACCTTCCAGGCCCTGGGCCGCACCCATGACGGCAAGTGGATCCTGGTCGGCCAGGACGGCGTCGGCGTCGGCTTCGTCTCCAGCGCCTACGTCTACCGCGCCTAAGGTTTGAGTTTCGGGGCGCGTCCGCTCCGTCCCTCAGGCCGCGCCTTTGAAGAGAGCCCGTCCGGTCCCCCCATGACCGGGCGGGCTTTTTCGTGGGCGTCACCCCAGCGCGCTGACCCCGCCCAGCCAGGTCTGCCAGACCACCACCAGCGCCCAGTGCAACAGCACCGCCGGCCAGACCGAGCCCGTCACGCGCTTGGTCACCGCGCAGCCCAGCCCCAGCACCGCGCAGCACAGCAGGAAGTCAGGTCGCAGGAACACCGGCGCGGCGTTCGGCAGGAAGGTCAGGGCCTCGATCACGTGCCACAGCACATAGAGGCCGGTGGCCACCCCGATCTCGACCCCCGGCCGCCGCCCCTCGCCGGGGCCGGGCGTCAGGATGGCGCGGAACGGGATCTCTTCGCCCAGCGCCGGGATCAGGATCACCGTCAGCATCCGCAGCGCCAGACCCGGCTGGGTCGGGGTCAGGTGATAGAGGCCGGTCGCAAAGCCGATCACCGCCATGGTCGCCAGGGTGACGACGGAGACGGCGAGACAGAACACCCACTGCCGCGCGGTCGGCAGGGTGCTCAGGCTGGACAGGAGGCGGTGGCGGTAGATCGGGAGCCTCCTATGGGCCCTCTCTCGCCGAGAGAGCGTCCTCAGCGCAGCTTCGAGGCGAGGTTCGGCGCGACGTAGGAGAGCAGCAGGAACGTCAGGAACAGTCCAAGCCCCACGCCAAAAAACGCCGGAACCAGTCGAAGCGCCGCGCGCGAACTGTTCAGCGGCGGCTTGACGCCCTGGGATTGCTGCACGATGTCAGTCTGCGCCTGCAGGGCGAGCATGCCAGAAACCGCCAGGGCCAGCGCCGCAGCCCCCATTTGCCAGGAAGCCAGCCGCGCGCCGAATACGGTTCCCCCGAGCGTCAGCATGCCGCCCAGGGCCGCGACGCTAAGCGACGTCATGCTCTTGAAGTAGTCATAGGCAAGCGCCGGCTCCGCCAATCCGGTACGCGATGATTTATCCCCTGCCTCAGCGAGCGGCGCGGTGTTCTTCAGAGTCGGGAGTTCGTCGGTCATCGCCTCGCCAGTCGCGGTTACGCTTCGACCAAGGAAAATAGCCTGCGTCGACCTCGCCGCAAGCACCCGCCCTCACGTCCGCCAACGCAGCGTCTGGTCCTTGACCGGATTGACGAACGGCCGGCCCTCGCGGCGGCTCGCGTTCCATTCGCGCTTGCACTGGTGGTACCAGCGGGCCTGCTGGTCGGCGTCGCCCACCCACATCAGGGGCGGGTTACACTTGAGGCCCGGGGTCTGGTTCTCGACGATCTTGCCGTCCTGGCGCAGGAAGGCGCGGGCGGCGATGCGGATGAGCGGATAGAGCGCCGTGAACGCCCAGTGATCCGACCACATGATCTGGTTCATCCGGGTCTTGTGGGCGTTGATCGGGGTCATGGCCGACAGGGCCAGCACCTGCTTTGTTCCCACCGTCACATGCTCCCAGCGCAGGCCCGGCAGGCGGAAGGTGATCTCGGTCAGGGGCTCGCCGCCCAGGATGGCGTAGGCCTTGGAGTTCTTGGACGGCTCGTGCCGCACCATGGTGAAGCCGGCCTCGCTGGGGGCGAAGCACTTCTTCTTCTCGTGCTGGCTGGTCTTGGTGCGCCACCACCATTGTTGGTGGACGTAAGGCCCGTGGGCCGGGTCGATCAGGCCCAGCACGGCGTGGTCGATATGGATGTCGTAGTCCAGATGGTCGACGAGCTTGGGCTTGCCGCCCACCACGCCCGGGATCACCGGCGGCGGCTCGGGCGGCGCGCCGTCAAAGCGCGGGTCGGACGACATCCAGATCCACACCAGGCCCTGGCTCTCGACCGTCGGATAGCGGCGCACCCGCACCTTGGAGATGTCGAAGTCGCTGTCGGCGGTCAGGGACGGGATGGCGGTGCAGGCGCCGTCGGGCCCGAAACGCCAGCCGTGATAAGGGCACTCGACGCTGTCGGTCCCGTCGGCCTCGCGAACCAGCCGGCCGGCCGACAGAGCAGCGGCGCGGTGCGGACAGATGTCACGGATCGCATAGACCTCGCCGCCGCGCGTGCGGCCCAGCAGCACCGGCTCGCCCAGATACTCGCGCTTGGACTTCGTGCCCGGCTTCAGGTCCGGCGACAGGGCCGCCACGTACCAGGCGTCCCAGACGAAACCCTCGCCGAACTTGTCGGCGGCGGGTCTGGCGGGGTGCGAAGCGTCGTCGGCGGGCGGCATGAAACGGCTTCTAGTGCAGTTTTGTGAACATCGTCATGCGAAACGCAGCGTCACCGGTCGTCGGCGACTGTCAAGCTCAAGCCTTAGACGTCACCGCGACCCCGCCGTCTCCACCAGACGCTGATAGAAGCGGACCATGCGCTCGACATTGTCGAGGCTGATGTGCTCGTCAGTGCCGTGGATCACCTTGGTGCCGTCGACGGTGAGCACCAGCGGCTGGAAGCGGTAGACGTCGCTCGACACCCCGCCCATGTAGCGGCTGTCGGTGCCCGCGGTGACCAGGCCCGGCACGACCGGGGCCTTGCTCTCGTCGGCGGCCAGCCCCGCCAGGGTCTTCCAGGCCTCCGACTCGGTGGACGACACCGCCGAGGGCTCGTTCCGATTCCCCTGGAAGGCCAGCTCCACGGGCAGGTCGCCGACGGCGTCCTTGGCCTTGGCCATCACCTTGTCGGAGCTGTCGCCCGGCGCGATGCGATAGTTGATCCAGGCCGTAGCGTCCTGCGGCAGAACGTTTTCCTTCGGCGAGCCCTTCAGCATGGTCGGCGCGATCGTCGTGTGCAGCATGGCCGCCCCGGCCGGGCTCTTGGCCGTGACCTTTACCAAGAGCGACGAGAACAGCCAGGTGTTGGCCGCGAAGATCTTCACCACCGGCGAGGCGTGGGGCGAGATCGCCTTCAGCATGTCCGCGCCCGGCCCCTGGAACTTCATCGGGAAGGGGTTGTCGTGGATGGCCTGCACGGCCTTGGACAGCGTGACCACGCCGCCGCCGTCCTTGGGCGGGGCCGAGGAGTGGCCGCCGACGGCGGGCGCGGTGACCTTCAGGGTCGCATAGCCCTTTTCGGCCACGCCGATGATGGCGGCGGGCTTGCTGGTGACCGGATGGTCGGCGACCACCGCCATGCCCTCGTCCAGCACGAACTGCGCCTTGACGTTGCGCGACTTCAGAAGGGCGGCGGCGGCCTTGGCGCCCTCGCCGCGCACCTCCTCGTCATGGCCGCTGACGATGATCACGGTGCGCACCGGCTTGAAGCCGCTGGCCGCCACGCTCTCCAGCGCCTCGAAGATGGTGACCAGCGAGCCCTTGTCATCGATCGCCCCCCGGCCCCAGACCTTGCCGTCAGCGACCACGCCGGCGAACGGCGGATGGGTCCACTGGCCCTCGCTGCCCGGCGTGACCGGCACCACGTCCTGGTGGGCCATCAGCACGATCGGCGGCAGGGCCGGGTTCGAGCCCGTCCAGGTGTAGACGAGGCCATGGCCGGCCACGACCTCGCGGGTCATGGCCTGGTGGGCCAGCGGATAGGTGGTCTGCAGCCAGGCGTGAAGCTTGTCCCACTCGGCCGGCTGGTCTTCGGCGCGGTCCTGGTGGCTGATGGTCTGGAAGCGGATGGCCTGGGCCAGGTGATCGGCGGCCTTGGCCACATCGACCGGCCGGGCGGGCGCCAGCCTGGCGGCGGCCGCATCGGCCTGGGCCGGCGCCTCGAACGTCGCGGTCCGCACCGCAACCACGGCCGATACGGCCAGCACCAGACCCACGGCCGTCAGCGCGACCTTACCCCCGACACCCATGACGCTCTCCCCTTAGCTTTGAGGCGACTGTGCGACCGGCGAGCGGCCCTGGCAATCCTGCCCTTGGGGCGGTGAAGCGGCGAAAGTTATCCACAGGGGCGCAGGCAAAATCGGCTCAATCCCCGTACTTTTCCGATCCAGGCTCAGGAAATTCAAGGCCTTACAGGAAAACGCAGGTTTCTTATCCCCGCCCTTCGACATGGCCTCATGCTGGAGCCATGACCCAGACGACCTCCGAAACCTGGTGCGCCCGGATGCAGGCCAAGCTGATGGCGGCGATTGACGCCGCCTGGGCCATGATCGAGGCCAGCGACGACCCCGCCGTGCTCCGCAAGGCCCGCGACCGCGTGAAGGCGTGCGGGGAGATGGCCTCAAACGTTCGCAAGATCGCAGCGATGGCGGGCCAGAGGCGGCCCGCGCCACGCGCGGCGGGCGGATCGGCGCTGGACGCCGCGCTCGCCGCTGTCGCGACGGCTACGCCCGCGTCGGATTCGCCGCCGGAACGGAGGCTGGACCGCCTGAAGGGGGGCGGACGCGGGCGATTGTAGGGCACGGGCCACGGCGAAGGCTGGGTTTGTGGCGGGAGGTTTGAGTTGGGTCTCGACCCTTTGCGGACGCCGACCAAAATCCCTCTCTCATGGAGAGAGGGATTCCGCGCTTCCAAGCCCGCCCTCAAGGGAGACACCCCCTCGAAGCTCAGCCAAGAACCAGACCCCTACTTCTTGGCCTCTTTGATGGCGTCCTTGAGCTCGCCCTGCTTGAGGTTGCCGGCCACCTGGTCCTTCTGGCCTTCCTTCTTCAGGTCCTTGTCGCCGACGATCTCGCCGACGCCGGACTCGACCTTGCCGATCGTCTCCTGCTTGCGGCCAGCCTCCTTGTCGCAGGCGGCGAGGCCGGCGGTCACGAACAGGGCGGCGAGGGACAGGGACAGGGTGCGTTTCATCGGACTCTCCATGGATTGTCCGGCTTGAACGCAAACGTGGCCGTAAGCGATCCGAGAGGGCGGTGAAACAGCGCCGTTACCGCGGCTTCCAGCCCTCGGCGATCATGGCGATCTGGCGGTCCATGGCGGCCGACATGTCCGTCGCGGCCAGGTTTCCGCCGGCGGCGGCGGCCATGCGGTAGTTCCAGGCGTAGGCGGCCTTCAGGGTTTCGACCACCAGGTTGAGGTCGAGATCCGCCCGCACCTCGCCCTTGCGCACGCCGTCCGCCAGGACGTCAATCAGCATCTGGCTCAGCCGCGGATTGCGGCCGTACGGCGTGACGCCGGCTTCGTTGCTGGGATTGTAGGAGGCCGCGATGTGGGCGAGGAACAGCTTCACCCGCCGGGTCTCGAACGCATAGTGGATCGCGAAGATCGAGCACAGCCGATCCACGGTGCTGCCCCGCAGGATCGGGATCACCCGGTCGAACTCGGCGTAGAGCTCGTCCAGGCGATGGGTCATGACATGGCTAAGCACCTCCGCCTTGGAGGCGAAGGTGGTGAAGACGCTGCCGACCGAGACCCCCGCCCGCTCCGCGATGGCGCGGATGGTCGTCTCTTCATAGCCGACATCGTTGAACAGGTCCCGGGCGGCCTCGAGAACCTTCTCGCGCGTCGCCGCCTTCTGCTCGTCCCTTACGCCCAAGCCCGCCCCCTCCCGAACACGCCAGCGTCAATCTTGAAATCGAAGGCGCTTCCCTCCCCCGAAGGAAGCGCCCTGATGGTTTTAAGCGCGGGCGCCCGCGAAGATAACCTTCAGCTGATCCGAAAGGCGCGCCAGCAGCGCCTCGACCGACCAGCCGTCGTAGACGGCGCGGCGGTAGTTGGCGACATACACGTCCCAAGTGATTTCGGCCAAGAGCTTGGCGTCGATATCTTTCTTGAGCTGGCCCTCATCGATCGCGCGCTGCAGGGCGGCGCCGATGAGCTTGAAGATGTGCTTCAGGTCGTTGCGGGCGCGGCGCTCGGCGGCTTCCGAACGGGTCCACGACTCCGCGATGCTGGCGCGCAGCAGCGGCAGTTGCTCCAGGTGGAAGCTGTAGGCCACGCCGAACAGGCCCAGCAGCGCCTCGTCCACCGTCTTGGCGGCGCGGGCGGCCTGGGTCATCTGGGCGTAGATGACTTCGTAGTCGGCGGTGAGGATTTCCTCGAACAGCTCCGACTTGTCGGCGAAGCTGGCGAACACCGCGCCGGTCGACATGCCAGCGGCCTGGGCGATGTCACGGATCGTGGCGCCCTCGTAGCCGCGCTCGCTGAACAGGCGGCGGGCGGCGGCCAGCACGCGTTCGCGGGTGCGCTGCTTGGCCAGCGCGCGACGGGTCAGCTTCACCGGAGTCTCGGCGCCCTGTTCGATATTGACGGACACAAAGCTCATGCGGCGGCCTCCAGACGGGCGAGCGCGGCTTCGGCGCGCTTTTCAAACTCAACACAGTACTCATCGACGACGTTCTGAAGGACGTCGGCGTAACGGCGGGCCAACTGGCGACCATCCTGCGCGGCGTCGCGCAGGTCGGTGATCAGTTGACGAACTTCAGCCATGGCTTCTTCGCGATCGGACGCGGAGAGCGCGGCGGCGGTCGCTAGGCGAGCGCTCATGCGGGGGTCTCCTGTCCCCCGTTTGGGTGAGAAAAAAGCGCTGAACAGATCACGGTGGGGGAGATTGATCATGTTCAACGAACGCGCACTGGAAAATAGGGAGCGGGGGCTCTAGCGCCAAGGGGGCGCCAGCGCAACCGCGAAATGGAACAGAAATCGCCGAACGACGACGTGTGGTGTAGCTATGCCACCGCTGTCACGCTGTCACTGCGACAAAAGCCCTCACCGAACAGGTTCGGCGAATTTGCTCAACGGACAAGGGTCGCCGATAAACCATCCGGGGCCGCCACAGGACCGAGCCCTTACGGCTAGGGTGTCTATGGCGCCAGCGCCGACCACGCCCTATTCTTCCGGGCATGTCACAGCTGTTCGACTTTCTCGTCCCGGCCGCGCTTCTGGCGGTTCTGATCGCCCTGGGGGCCGGCCTCTACGCCCTGTTCCGCGGGGGCGACTTTGGCCGATCCTGGTCGAACAAGCTGATGCGGCTGCGCGTGCTTTTGCAGTTCATCGCCGTCATCGTCCTGGTCGCCGCCGCCTTCTGGTGGCGGAAGGGCGCATAATCCTTAGCCTTGTTCGCCGAACCGGAGTCCGCGACCGATGGTCACGCTCAACCGCATCTATACGCGCACCGGCGACGGCGGCTCGACCCGCCTGGCCACCGGCGAGCCGGTCAGCAAGGCCTCCCCGCGCGTCGACGCCTATGGCGGAGTCGACGAGACCAACGCCGCCATCGGCCAGGCCCGGCAGCACACGGCCGGCGATCCGGTGCTGGACGCGATCCTGGAGCGGATCCAGAACGACCTCTTCGACCTGGGCGCCGACCTCGCCACCCCTGAGCAGCACGGCAAGCCCGAATGGGAGCCGCTGCGCGTCCTGGAAAGCCAGGTCGAGCGGCTGGAGCGGGAGATCGACCAGCTGAACGGCGAGATGTCGGCCCTGACCTCGTTCGTATTGCCCGCCGGCTCGCCGGCCGCCGCCGCCCTGCACGTGGCGCGCACGGTGTGCCGTCGCGCCGAGCGGGGCGTCGTGGCCCTGTCGGACATGGACGGCGAGATCGTCGGGACGCCGGCGATCAAGTACCTGAACCGCCTGTCAGACCTTCTGTTCGTCGCCGCCCGCTGGGCCAACGACAAGGGCAAGGCCGACGTGCTGTGGAAGCCGGGCGCGACGCGGTAGACGGCCGTCCTCGCCCGGATCAGCGCTCAACTCCAACCGTCATCCCGTGCTTTAGGCACGGGACCCATGGTTCAGCTTGCACGTGAGCGTTCCACCTCGCCCCGCACCTGCGGCTGACGGATGGGTCCCGCGCATGAAGCGCGGGATGACGAAGATTGGTGGCCTTACTTCTTCTCGGTCGCAGCCGGAGCCGCCGCCGCCGCAGCCGCCGGAGCGGCCTTGGTCGGCGCGTCGGCGGTGGGCGCATCGGCGCTCTGGCCGTTGAGCGGCGGGGTGCCGCGCGGACGGCGAGTCCAGGTCTCGATCGGATAGACCGTGGCGCACTTCATCCACTTGCCGGCCCAGGCGCCGCCGCTCTTTTCGCAGCGATCCTTCGGCCACACCCACATGGCGTGGTAGGCCAGCACGCTGGCGCTGGCCAACAGGAAGATGCCGATGAAGATGTACTTCAGACGGTTGATGGTCTTGTTCATGGCCGCCCCTTATCGCTTTTCGGCCCCTTAGGGAATTGTCGTGGGGGACCCCGACCGCGACAAGCGATCGCGGAAATCGTACAACTGTTTGAACCTGAGCGCGCTTTCTGCCTTACGCTTACGCCAAGGGAAACTTGCATTGCGGCGCACAAGCGCTAAGTCGGTGCCCGAGCAGGAGAAACGCAAGCCTGGAGGCGGTGGAAACCGATGAAGGTCCTAGTCCCGGTTAAACGGGTGATCGATTATAACGTGAAGGCCCGCGTGAAAGCGGACCAGACGGGTGTCGACCTGGCGAACGTCAAGATGTCGATGAATCCTTTCTGCGAGATCGCGGTCGAAGAAGCCGTTCGTCTCAAGGAAAAGGGCGTGGCGAACGAGGTCGTCATCGTCAGCATCGGCCCGGCCCAGGCCCAGGAAACCATCCGGACGGCGCTGGCCATGGGCGGCGACCGTGGGGTGCTGATCACCACCGACGCCGATCCCGAGCCGCTGGCCGTGGCCAAGCTGCTGGCCGCCGTGGTGGCTGAGGAGAACCCCAACCTCGTCCTGATGGGCAAGCAGGCGATCGACGGCGACAACAACGCCGTGGGCCAGATGCTGTCGGCCCTGCTGGGCTGGCCGCAGGCCACCTACGCCTCGGCGCTCGACGTGTCGGCCGCCAGCGCCAAGGTCACCCGCGAAGTCGACGGCGGCCTGCAGACGATCGACGTCGATCTGCCGGCCGTGGTCACCGCCGACCTGCGCCTGAACGAGCCGCGCTATGCCAGCTTGCCTAACATCATGAAGGCCAAGAAGAAGGAGATCGTCTCCAAGACGGTCGCCGACTACGGCGTCGACATCGCGCCGCGCCTGAAGGTCCTGAAGGTCACCGAGCCCGCCAAGCGCTCGGCCGGCATCAAGGTCGAGACGGCCGCTGACCTGGTTTCCAAGCTGAACACTGCGGGGGTGCTGTAATGGCTGTTCTCGTCGTCGCTGATAACGACAACGCGCTGCTGCGCGACGCCACCCACAAGACCGTCACCGCCGCCCTGAAGATCTCGGGCGACGTGGACGTGCTGGTGCTGGGCAAGGGCGCCAAGGCCGTGGCCGACGCCGCCGCCAAGATCGCCGGCGTCCGCAAGGTGCTGCTGGCCGAGTCCGACGCCCTGGGCCACGGCGTGGCCGAGGCTCAGGCCGACGCCGTGCTGGCCCTGGCCGGCAATTACGACGCGATCCTGGTTCCGGCCACCTCGGGCGGCAAGAACTTCGCCCCGCGCGTCGCCGCCAAGCTGGACGTCGCCCCGATCTCGGACATCGTCGAAGTGGTCGCCGCCGACACCTTCACGCGTCCGATCTACGCCGGCAACGCCCTGGAGACCGTTCAGTCGAGCGACTCCAAGAAGGTGATCACCGTGCGTCCGACCGCCTTCGCCGCCGCCGCTGAAGGCGGCTCGGCCTCGGTCGAGACCGTCGGCGGCGCCGACGCTGGCAAGACCCGCTTCGTCAGCGAAGAGATGGTCAAGTCCGACCGTCCGGAACTGGCCGCGGCCAAGATCGTCGTCTCGGGCGGTCGCGCCATGGGTTCGGCCGAAGAGTTCCAGCGCGTCATCGAGCCGCTGGCCGACAAGCTGGGCGCCGCCGTCGGCGCCTCGCGCGCGGCCGTCGACGCCGGCTACGCCCCGAACGACTACCAGGTCGGCCAGACGGGCAAGGTCGTGGCGCCGCAACTCTACGTCGCCATCGGCATCTCGGGCGCGATCCAGCACCTGGCCGGCATGAAGGACTCCAAGGTGATCGTCGCGATCAACAAGGACGCCGACGCGCCGATCTTCCAGGTCGCCGACTTCGGCCTGGTCGCCGACTACAAGTCGGCCGTGCCGGAGCTGATGGACGCCCTGGCCGCCGCCGGCAAGTAAGCCGCCGGACGACAGATCAAAATGCGAAAGGCCCGGAGGCGACTCCGGGCCTTTTTGCTGCCCCCTCCCGACCTCCCCGGCGAACGCCGGGGCCCAGATCGAACCCGTTGGCTTGGCTGGGTTGGCGCAGGTCGTGGGCGCGAGCACTCCAAACTTTGCTGATGAATCTGGACCCCGGCGCTCGCCGGGAAGGTCGGGGCTTTGGGGGCGGGGGTGGGAAAGCTGACGCCCAATAGAAAAAGCCCGGCGGAGCGATCCGCCGGGCCTTTGTCTGTTCGGAAAGGTCGAAACCTTAGTCCTTGGCGCGTTCCACGTACGAGCCGTCTTCGGTCAGGATGACGACCTTGGTGCCCGCGGTGATATACGGCGGCACGGTGGTCTTCACGCCATTGCTGAGCACGGCCGGCTTGTAGGACGAGCTGGCGGTCTGGCCCTTCACCGACGGTTCGGTGTCGACGATCTCGAGCACCACGGTGCGCGGCAGGTCAATGGCGATCGGCACGTCGTTGTGGGTCGACAGGATGACGGTCATGCCTTCCTGCAGATAGGGGGCGGCGTCGCCGATCACTTCCTCGGTGGCCACGAGCTGGTCGTAGGTTTCCGGGTTCATGAAGTGATAGCCGTCACCGTCGCTGTACAGGAAGGTGTGGTTGCGATCGTCCACGAAGGCGCGCTCGACCTGCTCGGTCGTGCGGTAGCGCTCCGACACCTTCACGCCGTCCGAGATGCGGCGCATGTTCAGCTGGGTCACCGGGGTGCCCTTGCCGGGGTGGATGTTTTCGGCGCTCAGGACGACATAGAGCTTGCCGTCCATGTCGACGACAGAGCCTTTGCGGAGCGAGCTGGCTGCGACCTTCACGTAGTTACGTTCCTTGGATGAAAGCGCGCGCGAGGCCGCGGGCGCGTTCGTGCTATTGATCCGTGAGCGCCCTCGTATAGCGAAAGGGGCGAAATCTCCAGCCTCTTCGGTTTTACAGCCTTGTCCCTAGCTTCCTCGACCTGGTGGCGCGCCGGCGTCCACGCCGACCGCCGGCCGTTCCTGCTGGCGCGCAACCGGATCACCAAGGCCTTCCGCGCCTGGTTCGAGGGTCAGGGCTTCGAGGAGGTCGAGGCGGCGGCCCTGCAGGTCTCGCCCGGCAACGAGGCCCACCTGCACGCCTTCGCCACGCAGGCCCTGACCATCGCGGGCGAGGCCAGCCCGCTCTATCTGCACACCTCGCCCGAGTTCGCCTGCAAGAAGCTCTTGGCCGCCGGCGAGGAGAAGATCTTCAGCCTCTCCAAGGTGTGGCGCAATCGCGAGCGCGGGCCGCTGCATCATCCGGAGTTCACCATGCTGGAATGGTACCGGACCGCCGCGCCCTACCAGACCCTGATGGACGACTGCGCGACCCTGCTGGCCCTGGCCGCGGAAACGGCGGGGACCCAGCGCTTCGACTTCCGGGGTATGACCTGTGATCCCTTCGCCGCGCCCGAGCGCCTGTCGGTGGCCGAGGCCTTCGCGCGCCATGCGGGCGTCGACCTCCTGGCCAGCGTGGCGGCGGACGGATCGACCGACCGCGAGGCCCTGGCCGCGCAGGCCCGCGCCGCCGGGATCCGGGTGGCCGAGGACGACGGCTGGGCCGACATCTTCAGCCGCATCATCGTCGAGAAGGTCGAGCCGCGCCTGGGCGAAGGCCGGGCCACCATCCTCTGCGAATACCCGATCAGCGAGGCGGCCCTGGCCCGTCCCAAGGACGCTGACCCGCGCGTGGCCGAGCGCTTCGAGCTCTATGCCTGCGGGGTGGAGCTGGCCAATGCGTTTGGCGAACTCACCGACCCGGTCGAGCAGCGCCGCCGGTTCCTGATCGAGATGGACGAGAAGGCGCGGATCTACGGCGAGCGCTATCCGATCGACGAGGACTTCCTGGAGGCCCTGGCGCACATGCCGCCAGCCTCGGGCTCGGCGCTGGGCTTTGACCGCCTGGTGCTGCTGGCCATCGGCGCGCGTCGGATCGAGGACGTGGTCTGGACGCCGGTGGCGGGGTGAGCGCCGGCTGAAAATTTTTCCATACCCCTCTTGAGAATTCTACGCGTTCGCACAAGATGAAGTCTGCGGGCCGGGCCCCTCTGACGTAGTCGATCCCCTCAGGTCGAACGTGATGTCGGACCGCATCGGGTGCGCTCGATGTTGGGTCCTGGCGGTTTACCCCCTCTCGCCAAACCCCTCGCCCGGCGTCGGGCGCGCCCCTCGATACCAGAGGAGCGCCTATTGACCCTGTTGAACGCCCGACAACTGCGCGCCGAGATCGCGCGGCTGACGACCGCCCTGCATGAGGAAGCCCGCAAGCCCAACCCCGACCGGGGCCTGATGAGGCTTTGGGACCTGCGCCGCGAGCGGCTGAAAGAGCAGCTTTGGTCCCAGGAGATGAACGCCACGGCCGCGCGGTGGCGGTGATCGCGCCGGACGCGCTCGAGGATCCCCACCGTGAACCGCTGAACGCCCTGGTCGCCGCCTGCGTGCTGATCGCCCAGGTCGACGGCGCCGTGACGCCCGACGAGCGCGGGCGCATGGTCGAGGGCCTGAAGCGGCATGTTGGCCTCGAGGGCGCCGATCTCGAGGCCGCCTTGCAGACCTTCGAGACGCTGGACGCGCGGTTCGACACCCGCCCCGAAGAGGCCTGGGTCGAGGCCGAGTTGATGATCCGCCGCCTGAAGGGCCGCGCGGAGGCGGAGGGCGTCGCCGCCGCCGCCGTGGCGGTGTCGATCGACGGCGGGCTGGAAGCCGAAGAGCGCTCGGCGGTGCTCGACATCTGCGCCTGGCTCGACGTCAGCCCCGTGCGGGTTCTGCCTTGACCGCCCCGCGCGCTTGACGCGGATCAAGGCTGCGCGTCCTGCTGTAACCCACAGTGCCGGGGAACCAGGAGCCGCCGATGACCCGCTTGAAAGCCCATGTCGAACGCCACGCGGTGTCGCGGATCGGCTGGCTCCGCGCAGCGGTGCTGGGCGCCAATGACGGCATCGTCTCGACCGCCTCGCTGGTGGTCGGCGTGGCGGCCGCCGAAGCGACGCGTGGCCCGATCCTGCTGGCGGCGAGCGCAGGCCTGGTGGCCGGCGCCATGTCGATGGCGGCCGGGGAATATGTCTCCGTCGCCTCCCAGGCCGACAGCGAGGCCGCCGACCTGGCCCGCGAACGCAAGGAGCTGGAGACCCAGCCCGAGGAAGAGCTGGCGGAAATGACCGCGATCTATGTCTCGCGCGGTCTCACCCCCGACCTGGCGCGGCAGGTCGCCGAACAGCTGAACGCCGGCGACGCCCTGGCCGCCCACGCCCGCGACGAGCTGGGCATTTCGGAACACGTCACGGCGCGTCCGGTGCAGGCGGCCCTGACCTCGGCTGCCACCTTCGCGGTCGGCGCGGCCATGCCGCTGCTGGTGTCGATGCTGGCGCCGCTGCCGGTGATCATCCCGACCATCTCGGTCGCCACCCTCGTGTTCCTTGCGGTGCTGGGCTGGCTGGGCGCGTGGGCGGGCGGCGCCAGCCCCTGGAAGCCCATGCTGCGCGTGACCTTCTGGGGCGCCCTGGCGCTGGGAGTCACCGCCATGATCGGCAAGCTGTTCGGGGCCGTGGTTTAGGCCGGCAGCGTCGTGATCAACGGCGCGCTTTCGATCTCCTTGACGAAGGCGGGCGTCAGGTTGCCGCTGGCCTTTTCCCGCTCCCAGGCCAGGCGCCCCATGCCGCTTTCGATATAGGCGCGCCCCCACTGGCGTCGTTTGCGCCAGATGTCAGGCGGCAGGCCACGTCGGTGCGACACGAACCACTGCGCCTCTAACCGGTGCAGGAACGCCCGCGAGATGAAGTTCAGCTGGGCCTGCTCGGCGGGCGTGAAGTCCTCAGGTTTGGCGTCCGGCGCAAAGCTGCGCACCGACAGCTCCGCCAGGCCGGCGTCCTCCGCCACAGCCAGGTTGAAGTCGGACCATGCGATCTCGCCCTCGAACGCAGCCTGCATCTCGCGTTCAGTGCGGTTTCGACGGTACTCAAAAAAGGCGTAGACCAAGGTGACGAGCACACCCACGCCGCCGACGAAGTCCCCCAGCCCGCCAAGATTTTGAATGGTCATTCCAGCCCCCATTTTCTCGAAGAGGAAACGGGGCGGCAGGGACCGTCAACCCGCCTTGCTGTTGTCAGGCCGGAGAGGGTTGTGGCCTGTAACGCCGGCGAATTTGCCTCGCGGCGGAAAATCCCGCATATCCCCGCGCCTCATGTCCCCCGCCAAGACCCTTCGCGACGCCCGGTCCCTGGCCGAGGCCGGTCTGGTCCCGTCCGAGCGCCTGCCGGCGCTGGAGGCGGTTGCGGCGCGCTATGCGGTGGCGATCACGCCGGCCATGGCTGAGCTGATCGAGATCAGCGACGAGTACGACCCGATCGCACGGCAGTTCGTCCCCTCGCCCGAGGAGCTGGTCGCCAGTCCGGGCGAAGACGGCGACCCGATCGGCGACGCCGCCCACAGCCCGGTCGAGGGGATCGTCCACCGCTATCCCGACCGGGTGCTGTTGAAGCCGACCCACACCTGCGCGGTCTATTGCCGGTTCTGCTTCCGGCGCGAGATGGTCGGGCCCGAGGGGCTGTCCAACCTGACGCCGGACCAGCTGGACGCGGCCTTCGCCTATATCGCGCAGCGCCCGCAGATCTGGGAGGTGATCGTCACCGGCGGCGATCCGCTGGTGCTGTCGCCCCGGCGCCTCCGCGACCTGATGGACCGGCTCGAGGCGATCGCGCACGTCAAGATCGTGCGCTTCCACACCCGCGTCCCGGCGGTCGATCCCGAGGCGGTGACGGATGAACTGGCGGCGGCGCTGAAACGCTCGTCGAAGGCCGTCTATGTCGCGCTGCACGCCAACCACGCCCGCGAACTGACGCCCGCCGCCCGCGCCGCCTGCGCGCGGATCATCGACGCAGGGATCCCGATGGTCAGCCAGACGGTGCTGTTGCGAGGCGTCAATGACGACCCTGCGAGCCTGGCCGCGCTGATGCGCGCCTTCGTCGAGACGCGGATCAAGCCCTACTATCTGCACCACGGCGATCTGGCGCCCGGCACGGCGCACCTGCGGACCACGGTGGCCGAGGGTCAGGCGATCATGCGGGCCCTGCGCGGGACTCTGTCGGGCCTGGCACAGCCCACCTACGTGCTCGACATCCCGGGCGGCCACGGCAAGGTTCCGGTCGGCCCGACCTACCTCGAGGACGGCGGCGTCGAGGACCCGGACGGCGCCGTGCGCCCCTATCCGCCCACGGCCTGAAGGCCGCCTGAGAGAAGGCCCGCGTTGCGACGCAGCAAAGCCTTGGCGGGCGCGGGGCTTCTCGTGCTAGAAAAGTCGTCACAACAGATGGCCCGGGCTGCTGCGTCCGGCGCAAATTCAAGCGAAGGCTTGGCTTTTATGAGTGAAATCAAGACGGTCGGCGTGATCGGCGCCGGCCAGATGGGGTCAGGCATCGCGCATGTCGTCGCCCTGGGCGGCTATGACGTACGGCTTCACGACATCTCGCGCGAGCGGATCGAGGCCGGTATCGCCGTCATCGAGAAGAACATGGCCCGCCAGGTTGGCCGTGGGATCATCGACGACGCGGCGATGAAGGCGGCTCTCGCCCGCATCCAGCCCGCCGAGGGTCTGGAAGCCGTCGGCGCCACGGACCTCGCCATCGAGGCGGCGACCGAGAACGAGGAGGTCAAGAAGTCGATCTTCCGCAGCCTGCAGCCGCACCTCAAGCCCGAGACGCTGCTGGCCTCGAACACCTCGTCGATCTCGATCACGCGCCTGGCCTCGGCCACGGACCGCCCCGAGCGCTTCATCGGCCTGCACTTCATGAACCCCGTGCCGCTGATGAAGCTGGTCGAGATCATCCGCGGCATCGCCACGGACGTCCCGACCTACGAGACGGCGGTCAACTTCGCCCAGTCGCTGGGCAAGATCACCAGCAACGCCGAAGACTTCCCCGCCTTCATCGTCAACCGCGTGCTGGTGCCGATGATCAACGAGGCGATCTACACGCTGTACGAAGGGGTCGGCACGGTCGACGCCATCGATACGGCGATGAAGCTGGGCGCCAACCACCCGATGGGTCCGCTGGAGCTGGGCGACTTCATCGGCCTGGACACGGTGCTGAGCATCATGAACGTGCTCCACGAAGGTCTGGCCGACAGCAAGTACCGCCCCTGCCCGCTGCTGGTGAAATATGTCGAGGCCGGCTGGCTTGGCAAAAAGACCGGACGCGGCTTCTATGACTACCGGGGCGAGACGCCGGTTCCCACGCGCTAGATGAGCGGGCGGCGTCTCCGAAAAGGGGACGCCATGACCGACACCACCGCGCCCACGACGGAGGCCCTGCGCCCCGTCGCCAAGGCTGACCGCCACCTCAGCCTGGACGTCCTGCGGGGCCTGGGCGTCATGGGCATCCTGGCGGTCAACGCCGTGGCCTTCGGCCTGCCGATGTCGGTCTACATGTCGCCCGAGCTGTCGCCCTTCGGGATGGCCGGAAGCGAAGGCATGGCCTGGTGGGTGGTCCAGACCTTCTTCCACTACAAGTTCGTCACCCTGTTCTCGATCCTGTTCGGGGTGTCGATCCTGCTGGTCGGCGGCGAGCGCTCGGACAAGGCGCGCGGCGCCCTGCTGCGCCGACGGCTGGGCTGGCTGCTGGTGATCGGCCTGCTGCATGGCCTGCTGATCTGGTACGGGGACATCCTGCTGCTCTACGCCTGCACGGGCTTTGTCGCCCTGCTGGCGCGGTCGTGGACGCCCCGGCGGCTGTTCACCGTCAGCCTGACGATCCTGCTGCTGGGCTCGGCCCTGGCGGTCGCGCCGCTGATCCTGCTGGAAAGCGCCCCGGCCGAGCTGCAGCAAAAGATCATCGCCCAGATGAGCCAGCCCGGGTCCGGCGTGAACGTGGCGGCCGCCACGGCGGCGATGCGCGGCGGCCTGGTTTCGGCCCTGGGCGAGAACTTCAAGAGCTGGATGGTCCTGCAGCCCGCCAGCCTGATCGTGTTCATCTGGCGCACCGGCGCCCTGATGCTGCTGGGCATGGCGCTGTTCAAGACCGGCTTCCTGACCGGCAAGGCCAAGACCTGGGTTTACCTGCTGCTGGTCGCGCTGGGCGGCGCGGGCCTGGCCTGGACCGGCTGGGAGAACGGCATGAAGCTGGCCACCGACTTCGCCAAGCCGCAGGCCATGGGCCGCTACAACCTGGCCTATGAGTTCGCCAGCCTGCCGATCACGCTGGGTTATGCCTCCCTGGCCATCCTGCTGATCCGCTCGCGTCTGTTCGCCGCCCTGCTGAGCCCCGTGGCGCGGCTGGGCCAGATGGCCTTCACCAACTACCTGACCCAGTCGATCCTGATGACGACGCTGTTCTGGAGCGGTCGCGGCCTTGGCCTGTTTGGCGAGCTCAACCGGGTCGAGCTGTGGGGCTGCGTGATCGCCATCTGGGCGCTGCAGCTGATCTGGTCGCCGCTGTGGCTGTCGCGCGTCTCGATGGGCCCGATGGAATGGATCTGGCGACGCCTGTCCTATGGCAAGGGTCTGGCCCGTGACGCCTGAGACCCTAAGAACCTGAATTTCCCGGAGATCCAGGCGCGCGCACCCTCACGCGCGCGCCCTTCGCTTCCCCCCGATCCAGACGCGATGATCCCCCGATCAAGGTCTGGAAACTCGTCCCCGAGGCCGACGCGACAGGGGAATCGCGTCGGCTAGACCGCCGAACCCCGGCGGAGGAGTCAGCGACCACTTTCCCGAACGCGCCAACTACCCCACCGGCGCGCTCGAGAAAGCGCGCTCCTTGTCGCGCTGCGGCGCCGCTGTGTCATTGCCCGGGCGTCCACGTTCTATTGTCTAGCTGTCCGGAATCGGCGAGAGGCTCCTCGATCGCTGAGGACCCATGCACGCTGAGACGCCGCCGAGAGACTTGTGGATTCTGGACGCTCGGGAGCAGGCGGACGCCGCCGAGCGATACCGGCAGGCCTGCGCCCAGTTGTTCGAGGTCACGCTGCTGGGTCCCGACGCCGAATTCCACAATCGCATGGACGGCTACAATCTGGGCGGCGTCGTCCTGGCGCGATGCAAGGGCGTGCCCCAGCGGTTTGATCGCCGCTACGCCCACATCATCGCCGACTCCGCCGACTCCGTGCTGGCGGTGCTGGAGCTGAGCTCGGGCGGCTGGAGCGGGATCTATGACGGCCGCCCGGCCGACGGCGGGATGGGCTCGATCCGTCTTGTCGACATGTCGCGCCCCTTCGACATGACCACCGCCGCCTTCGAGACCCTGAACCTGGCCATCCCGCGCGCCATGCTGGACGAGCAGGTCGATCAGATAGACTTCCACGGCCGCGTGGTGTCCGAAGACACGCCCTCGGGCCGGATGCTCGGCGCCCACATGCGGGCGGTCTGGGACAGCATCCAGACGATCACCACCGCCGAGGCGTCGCTGGCGGCCAAGGCGGCGGCGACCCTGTTCAGCGCCGCGATCCTGGCCCACGGCGAGGTCGGCGGCGGCGACGCCCGGCCGGTGGAGAAGATGCTGCTGGCCTCGGCTCGTGACTTCGTCGTTAGCCGTCTGGCCGACCCGGACCTGTCGCCCGAGGCGGTGCGTGAGCACCTGGGGATCTCACGCAGCCTGCTCTACAAGGTGTTCGAGCCGGCCGGCGGGGTCAGCGCCTTCATCCAGGCGAGACGGCTCGACCAGGCCTTCGATGAGCTCATCCGCGACCAGAGCGAGCGCAAGACCCTGGCCGAGATCGGCTATGGCCTGGGCTTCCGCTCGGACGCCCACTTCAGCCGCGTGTTCCGCGCCCGCTTCGGCGTCACCCCCGGCCGCCTGCGCCGCCTGGGCGGCGCGGCGCGGCAGGAGGGCCTGTCGGCCCTGGAGCGGCCGGACGACGTGTTCGTCTGGCTGGGGAGCTTGCTTTAAGTAAATCCCTCTCTCCCGAGAGAGGGATTCATCCCGCCCCCAGCGCCACGGCGACATGGTAGGTCACGAAGGCCGCGATATAGGCCAGGGCGACCATGTAGACGAACATGATGGTCGGCCAGACCCAGCTGTTGGTCTCGCGCTTGACCACGCCCAGGGTGGGCAGGCACTGCGGCGCGAAGACGTACCAGGCCAGGAACGACAGGGCGCTGGCCAGCGACCACTGATTCTTCAGCAGGGTCGACAAGGCGCCCGTCTCGCCGTCCTCGCCGCCGACGGCGTAGACGGTGCCCAGCACCGCCACGGCGACCTCACGGGCGGCCATGCCCGGGATCAGGGCCACGGTCATCTGCCAGTTGAAGCCGATCGGGGCCATCAGGGGCGCCAGGAACTGGCCCAGGCGTCCGGCGATGGAGTAGTCGATGGCCGGCCCCGTCGCGCCGTCCGGCGGATACGGGAAGGTCGACAGCACCCAGACCAGCACCATCAGCGGCAGGATGATCCGACCCGCGCGGCTCATGAAGATGCGGGCGCGCGTCCACAGGTTCATCAGCACGTTGCGCGGCTCGGGCCAGCGATAGGTCGGCAGCTCCATCATGAAGGGCTCGACCGCGCCGCGCCAGAACACGCGCCGGATCACGAACGAGACCAGGAGCGCGCTGACGATGCCGCTGGCGTAGAGGCCGAACATCACAAGCCCCTGCAGCGACAGCACGCCCCAGACCGTCTGCTGCGGGATGAAGGCGCCGATGATCAGGGTGTAGACGGGGATCCGCGCCGAGCAGGTCATCAGCGGCGCGACCAGGATCGTGGTCAGGCGGTCCTGCCGGTTGTCGATCACCCGCGTCGACATGATGCCGGGAATGGCGCAGGCGAAGCTGCTGAGCAGCGGAATGAAGGCGCGGCCGTGAAGGCCAGCGCCGCCCATAATCTTGTCCATCAGGAAGGCCGCGCGGGCCATGTAGCCGCTGTCTTCCAAGAGCAGGATGAAGAAGAACAGGATCAGGATCTGCGGCAGGAACACCAGCACGCTGCCGACGCCGGCGATCAGGCCATCGGCGATGAAACTGGTCAGAAGCCCCTGGGGCAGGCTGGCGTTGGTCAGCTCGATCAGGGCCGCGAAACCCGCGTCGATGCCGTCCATGGCGGGCGTGGCCCAGGTGAACACCGCCTGGAACATGACGAACAAGAGGCCCAACAGGATCACGAGACCCGCCACCGGATGCAGCAGCACGTCGTCGATCTTGCCGGTGACGGTGTCGGGCCGCTCGGGCGGCTTTACGCAGGCCTTGAAGATGCGCTGGGCCTCGGCGTGGGCGGCGCGGATCTCGGCGGGGCTGGGCTCATGCCAGACGTTCGCGGCGGTCAGGGCCTGGCGGTCGACCAGCGCCTCGACCTTGTCCAGCAGCTCGGGCAGGCCGCGCTTGCGAGTGGCCACCGTGGTGACGATCGGCGCGCCGATCTCGGCCTGCAGGCGCTCAAGGTCGATCCGCAGGCCCTGGCGCTGGGCGATGTCGAACATGTTGAGCGCCAGCACGAACGGGCGGCCCACCTGCTTGAGCTCAAGCGCCAGGCGCAGCACGAGGCGCAGGTTGGTGGCGTCGGCCACGCAGACCAGGGCCTGGGGCGCGTCCTCGCCGGCCAGCTTGCCCAGCACCGCGTCGCGGGTCACCGCCTCGTCGGGGCTGCGGGCGCGCAGGGAGTAGGTGCCCGGCAGGTCCAGCACGCGGATCTGGCGGCCGCTGGGCGCGGTCAGCACGCCCTCCTTCCGCTCGACCGTGACGCCGGCGTAGTTGGCCACCTTCTGGCGGCTGCCGGTCAGGGCGTTGAACAGGGCGGTCTTGCCGGAATTGGGATTGCCGACCAGGGCGATCCGGGCGGTGTCGGCGGTCGAGGAAGCGACGGGAGGCGCGGCGGCGCCGGAATGGGGGGTCAAGGTCTTAGCGTCCGTCGAATTTCACGCTGATCGCGCCGGCCTCGCGCCGACGCAGGGCCACGCGGGTGTCGTCCACCCGCACCGCGATCGGATCGCGCCCGAACAGGCCCTCGTGCAGCACCTCGATCGACGCGCCCTCGACGAAGCCCATCTCCAGCAGGCGACGCTCCAGCTCTTCGGCGACCACCGCCTCGGCCGCGCCGCTGTGGCCGGTGACCTTGACGATCACACCGCGCTCGCCGCGGCCGGCGCTGGCCAGGGGACGCACGCCCGACGCGCTCTCGGCCGGGTTGAATTCAGGCGACAAAACGAACGCTTCGGACATCATGGCTCCGATTAGATTGCGAACGATTATCAGTCGAAGCGCCCGATGTCGATTCAGCGATCCTGGGGTTCTGCGTTATGCTGCGCCCTTAAGGATCGTTGGGACGGAATGGCGCAGGGCCGTTAATCTATTCGACTCTTCGGGCCGGGACCGGTCTGATTACGTGTAACGATTCGTGTGGACGGATAATGCGTAGGCTGATGCTGGCGCTCCTGACGGGCGCTTATCTCTGTCTGGCCTTGATCGTCTCCCTCTTCCTCTGGAGGACGGGAGCGACGCCGACTGTCGGCGTGTCTGCGTTCATCGGCACGCTGGGTCTGTGTTTCGCCTTCCACGGCCTGATCGCCCAGGCCCTTATGGGCGCGGCCCTGCGCGTCGACATCGACACCATCCGCGAAGCCCACGCCATCCTGCTGGACCAGATCGAGAAGGTCGACGCCCGGGTCACCGACCTCGTCGACACGGTCGCCGCCGACGCCCAGCGCCGCTCCGAGGAGCTGTCGACCGAGGTGCATCAGCTGGAAGACCTGATCCAGCAGATGAACGACCGCCTGGAGCACCAGCTGACCCACCAGGTCGCCGCCGCCTCGGCCCGCACCAGCGGCCGCGAGCGCGCCCCGCACGCCAGCCACATGCTGCAGGTGGTGCAGGACGCCCTGGCCGAGAACCGGGTCGATCTCTACCTGCAGCCGATCGTCAGCCTGCCCCAGCGCCGGACCGTCTTCTACGAGAGCTTCTCGCGCCTTCGCGATGAAACCGGCCGCGTGATGATGCCGGCCGAGTATCTGGCGGTGGCCGAGGGCGAAGGCCTGATGACGGCCATCGACAACCTCCTGCTGTTCCGCTGCGTGCAGATCGTGCGCCGCCTGGCCAAGCAGGACCGCAAGGTCGGCATCTTCTGCAACATCTCGCTGGCCAGCCTGGGCGACGAGAGCTTCTTCCCGCAGTTCCTGGAGTTCATGCAGGGCAACAAGGACCTGGCCGGCGCGGTGATCTTCGAGCTGGGCCAGGCGGCGTTCGATCGTCGCGGCCCGGTCGAGGCCCGCCACATGGCCCGTCTGGCCAGCCTGGGCTTCAGCTTCAGCCTGGACAAGGTCAACGACCTGGATGTCGACTTCCAGGATCTGGCCCGCGCCGACGTGAAGTTCCTGAAGGTCGGCGCCCAGATGATGCTGGACCAGCTGGAGGAGCAGGACGGCAAGCTGGTGATCGCCTCTCTGCCCGACCTGAACGCCAGCGACTTCGCCGCCCTGACCCGTCGCTACGGCGTCGAGGTGATCGTCGAGAAGGTCGAGGCCGAAAAGCAGGTGGCCGAGATCCTCGACCTCGACATCGGCTATGGCCAGGGCCACCTGTTCGGCGAGCCGCGCGCCATCCGCGACGCGGTGCTGGCCGAGGCCGACCCGCCCGCCGACTTCATCCGCGCGCCGATGCGTCGCCGCGCCGTGGGCTGGTAGGACCCGCCAGAAGACCGCAAGCATCGGAATGACGCCGTCCCGCGCGGGCGGCAGGGTCTCCCGTGAAAGGAGCCCTCAATGACCTATGACACCGACGACGCCCGCTGGGCGGCCTGGGAGACGCGCGACCGCGCCGCCGACGGGGCCTTCTTCGTGGCCGTGCGCACCACTGGCGTCTATTGCATCGCCAGCTGTCCGGCCCGCCCGCTGCGCCAGAACGTCGTCTTCCACGACAGCCGCGAAGCCGCCCGCGCCGCCGGCTTCCGCGCCTGCCTGCGCTGCAAGCCTGATCGCGTGGCCGCATGACTCTCGATTGGACCCGCATCGCCGCCGAGCTGGATTCGCGCGGCTGGGCCCTGACCGGCCCGTTGCTGAAGCCTGAGACCTGCGCCGCCGTCGCCGACCTTTATCCCCGCGACGAAGGCTTCCGCAGCCGCGTGGTCATGGCCTGCCACGGCTTTGGGCGCGGCGAGTACAAGTATTTCAGCTATCCCCTGCCCGACATCGTGCAGCGCCTGCGCCAGGATCTCTATGGACCGCTGTCGGTGATCGCCAACGCTTGGGCGCAGCGCCTGGGCGAGGACCGCCGCTTTCCCGACACGCTGGAGGCAATGCTGGCCCGCTGCCACGACGCGGGGCAGACGCGCCCCACGCCCCTGCTGCTGACCTACGGCCCCGGCGACTACAACTGCCTGCACCAGGACCTCTATGGCGAGCACGTCTTCCCGCTGCAGGGGGCGTTCCTGCTGGACGAACCCGGCCGCGACTTCAACGGCGGCGAGTTCGTCCTCGTCGAGCAACGCCCCCGCCAGCAGTCCGCGCCCCAGGTCGTGCCGCTAAGACAAGGGGAAGGCGTGATCTTCGCGGTCAGAGAGCGCCCGGCCGAAGGAACGCGCGGCGTGCATCGCCGGATGCTGCGGCACGGGGTCAGCGAAGTTCGGTCCGGCCGGCGGCGGACGCTGGGGGTGATCTTTCACGATGCGACGTAGGGGGCGGGGACTGTTCCTCCCCCGCATCGCGGGGGAGGTGGCCCAGAGGGCCGGAGGGGGCGAGCTCCGCCCGCGCCGCATTAGCCCCCTCAGTCGCTCCGCGACAGCTCCCCCGCATCGCGGGGGAGCATCTTGGCGCTCCCCCCCTCACCCCATCGGCGAAACGCCAAACAGCAGCCGGTGCAGCAGGAACACGAACACCAGATACACAACCGTCCCGCCCAGTACGCCGATCAGGTCCGAGCGCGGCTTGACCACCACGGGGGCGGGCTCCTTGCGGCCGATGGCGGAGACCAGGTCGACCACCGCCCAGGCCAGGAAGGATCCGAACAGCATCACCGAGGCCTGGTCGCCATTGGCCAGCAGGTGGCCGGTCGACCACAGGATCACGCCCAGCAGCATCGGGTGGCGCACCGTCGCCTTGATCCGTCCGGCCGGGGCGTTGGCCGTGGGCAAGAGGATGAAGGCCAGCCAGACGAGCAGCATGGCCGCATGACGCCCCCAGGCTGGCGTGTCGTAGAGCTGCGGCGCGGCGGGGCGATAGACGATCCAGCCCCAGATGATCAGGCCAAGCCCTGCGGCGGCGACCAGCGAATAGAGCCCGCGCCAGCGCTTGGGGCTGGCGGCGACCTGGGAGTCGCGGAAGGGCGCGGCGAGGATCCGCACCGAGTGGATTCCCAGAAACAGCACAAGGCCAAGAACCAGAATCGTCATGACGCCCTCCCTTTGGCCCTGAGGATAGTCGCGGAACACCGGTCTTCGATAGCGGGGCGCGTGAGACCTTGAATCCCGCCGCCCAGGGCTCAGCTAAGGGGCCGGATCGCATTGACGCCCCGCCTCCCGACCGCTACCGCCGAGCCCATGATGGATTTTCCCCCCGGCCTTTCCGCCCTTTCCGACCGCTATGACGTGGTGCTGTGCGACGTCTGGGGCGTGATCCACAACGGGGTGGCCAGCTTCCCCGAGGCTTGCGACGCCTTGACGAAGTGGGCGCAGACCAAGGGTCCGGTGGTGCTGATCTCCAACTCGCCACGCCCGTCGCACGACGTGGTGGCGCAGCTGGACGCGCTGGGCGTGCCGCGCTCGTCCTGGCAGGGTTTCGTCACCTCGGGCGACGCGACGCGCGCGCTGCTGAAGGCCAACGCGCCGGGCAAGGTCTGGAAGATCGGCCCCGCGCGCGACGAGGTGCTCTATGAGGGCATCGACCTGATCGGCGCCGGCTGCGAGGACGCCGACTTCATCTCGTGCACCGGCCTCTACGAGGACGAGGTCGAGACGCCCGAGGACTATCGCGACCGCCTGAAGGTCGCCGCCGAGCGGGGGCTCTTGTTCATCTGCGCCAATCCCGACCGCGTGGTGCAGCGCGGCGATCGGCTGATCTACTGCGCCGGCGCCCTGGCCGATCTCTATGAGAGCCTGGGCGGCCAGGTGGTGATGGCCGGCAAGCCCTACGGCCAGATCTACGATCTGGCGGTCGCCGAGGCCGAGCGGCTGCTGGGCCGCCCGGTCGATCGCGCCCGCATCGTCTGCGTCGGCGACGGCGTCATCACCGACGTGAAGGGCGCTCACGACCAGAAGCTGGCCTGCCTGTTCGTGGCCAAGGGCATCCATGGCGACAAGGCCGTGGGTCCCGACGGCCAGCTGGTTCCCGACGCCGTCCACGCCCTGCTGGACGCCGAGGCCGTGGGCGCGACCCACGCGATCGGCGATCTGGTCTGGTGAAGCAGGACGTCTTGTGGGCGCGCATCCAGCCGCAAAACCGGAAGCACTTTTGCTGGATGCGCTTACGCGGCTACACTGTGTGCAACGCACAATAAGAACCGCAGGGGAACGCGTGATGCAGGGCAAATTCCTGGAAGAGCTGAGCGTGGGCCAATCGGCCGAGCTGGTCCGCACCGTCGGCGAGGCCGACATCGTGGCCTTCGCCGAGGTCACCGGCGACAACAATCCCGTCCACCTGGACGCCGACTACGCCGCCAAGACGAGCTTCGGCGAACGCATCGCCCACGGCATGCTGTCGGCCGGCTATATCTCGGCGGTGCTGGGCACGACCCTGCCCGGGCCCGGCGCGATCTACCTGTCGCAGGCGCTGCGCTTCAAGCGCCCGGTGAAGATCGGTGACGCCGTCACCGCCCGCGCCACCATCACCGAAATCGACGAGGCCAAGGCCCGCGTCACCCTCGCCACCGTCTGCCTGGTGGGCGGCAAGCCGGTGGTCGACGGCGAGGCTGTGGTCATGGTCCCCCGCAAGGCCGCCTGATGCCCCTGAAGACTGTCCACGCCTGGAAGACCCTGCCGCCGGAGCAGCGCGGCGCGTCCGTCGCGCTCGGCAATTTCGACGGCGTGCATCGCGGCCACCAGCAGGTGATCGCCCAGGCCGCCAAGGCGGCCATGGCCAGCAAGGCGCCGCTGGGCGTGATCAGCTTCGACCCGCATCCGCGCCGCCTGTTCCGGCCCACCGAGCCGTCCTTCAAGCTGATGACCCACAGCCAGCAGGCCCGGGCGCTGGCAGGGCTAGGCGTCGACACCTTCTACCTGCTGCCGTTCGACTTTGAGATGGCCAGCTACGGCGACCGCGAGTTCGTTGAGAAGGTGCTGGTCGAGGGCCTGGGCGTCACCCATGTCGCCGCCGGCTTCGACATCTCGTTCGGGCGCGGCCGCACCGGCAGTCCCGACCTGCTGCGCGCTTACGGAGAAGAGTACGGCTTCACCGTCTCGATCGCCGAACCGGTGGCCAGCGGCGACGGCGAGAAGTTCTCGTCGACCGCCGTGCGCGACGCCCTACGGGCCGGTCAGCCCGAGCAGGCGGCGGCGATCCTGGGGCGGCCGTTCGCCATCGAGGGCGTGGTCCGGCGCGGCCAGCAGCTGGGCCGCCAGCTGGGCTTTCCCACCGCCAATGTCGAGGTCGAGGACTATGTGGTCCCGAAACTCGGCGTCTACGCCACCCGCACCCGCCTGCCCGACGGCCGCGAGGCGCCGGGCGTGGCCAATCTCGGCAACAACCCGACCACGGGCCATGTCGAGACGCGGCTGGAGACCTGGCTGTTCGACTTCGACGAGGACCTCTACGGCCAGATCATCGAGACCCAGCTGATCGCCTTCCTGCGTCCGGAGCTGAAGTTCGACAGCCTGGAGCTGATGATCGACCAGATCCGCCGCGACGAGCAGGCCGCCCGGGCGATCGTGGCGCCGGCGTTTTAGGGAGAGGATTCCCTCTCTCTTAGAGAGAGGGCTTCAAAAAAGCCCCCCACTCCCGCCACGGGAGAAGCCCTTTCCTCCCGCCGCCCCACCCGTTAACCTTGGTTAACTTCCGTGGGGGCCGGATGCTCAAGGGTCGCAAGTATCATCATTTCGCGCGCGCCCGGCGGCCTGTCGCCCAGCGTCGGCACGAGATCCTGGCCTATCCGGACGGCGCGCAGTTCGTGTTCGACACCGGCAAGGCGGTCGAGGTCGAGGGGGGCTATTGCGCCCTGCCGGACGGCGACTTGCTGGACGCCTATTCCAACGCCGTGGTCCGCGCCGTCGAGCATGTGGGCCCCAGCGTCGTGCGCATCCATCCGATGCTGGAAGACCCCCGGATGCAGGGCGTCGGTTCGGGCTTCGCCATCGCCGAGGGCGGGCTGATCCTGACCAACAGCCATGTGGTCCAGGGCGCCAACCGCTTCATCGTCATCACCGCCGAGGGCCGTAGCCTGACGGCGCGCTGCGTCGGCGACGATCCCGACACGGACCTCGCCGTCATCAAGGTCGACCAGGCTGTCGAGATCCCGGTGGCGCGGCTGGGCGACTCCAAGAAGCTGCGGCGCGGCCAGCTGGTCATCGCCATCGGCGCGCCGCTGGGCTTCGAGGCCACGGTGACCACCGGCGTCGTCTCAGCCCTGGGCCGCAGCTTGCGCGCCGAGCGCGGCCGGCTGATCGAGGACCTGATCCAGACCGACGCGGCGCTCAATCCGGGCAACAGCGGCGGACCGCTGGTCAGCTCGACCGGCGAGGTGGTGGGCATCGCCACGGCGATCATCGCCGGCTACCAGGGCCTGTGCTTCGCGGTCGCGGCCAACACCGCCAAGTTCGTGATCGGCGAGCTCCTGGCCCACGGCCATGTGCGCCGCGGCTCGATCGGGCTCGTCGCCCAGCAGGCGCCCATCCCGCCAGCCCTGGCGCGGGCGACCGGCGTGCATCAGCCCTATGCGGTCTATGTGGCCCATGTCGACGCCGGCGGCCCGGCGGCCAAGGCCGGGATCAAGGAAGGCGACCTGCTGATCGCCGCCGGCGAGATGCTGCTGACCGGCCTCGACGACCTCCTGCGGGCGCTGGACAACCACAGCATCGGCAAGCCGACGGTGTTCACCCTGATCCGCCACGCGCGGCTGATGCAGGTGACCGTGACGCCGAGGCTGAGGAAGCCGGGGGCTTAGGCGGGCGCACAAGATGCTCCCCCGCGATGCGGGGGAGCTGTCGCGGAGCGACTGAGGGGGCCATTGCGGCGAGCATCCAGATCGCCCCCTCCGGCCCTCTGGGCCACCTCCCCCGCGTCGCGGGGGAGGATCGTTGACGCACTGGCCTTGCCGTCCCGCCTCTGCTATCCTCACCCCATGAGTTCCGTTCGGAAGATTTCGCGAATTATCCGCCCGGCGTGACGCCGCCGGACGATCCTCCAGCGCGCGCCGGGTTCTCCCGCCTTCTTCCGAAATTTCCAGAGCCGGATTCCATCCCATGGCCGACGACGCCACGACCGCCCGCGACTATCGCGAAACCGTCTTCCTTCCCGACACCCCTTTCCCGATGCGCGCGGGTCTGCCCAAGAAGGAGCCGGAAATCCTGGAGGGCTGGGCCGCCCTCTCCGACAAGGGCCTCTACGGCGCGGTGCGCGCCAAGCGCCAGGCCGACGGCGCGCCACTGTTCGTGTTCCACGACGGCCCGCCCTACGCCAACGGCGCGATTCACATCGGCCACGCGCTGAACAAGATCCTCAAGGACTTCGTGGTCCGCAGCCGCTTCGCGCTGGGTTACGACGTCGACTACGTGCCCGGCTGGGACTGCCACGGCCTGCCGATCGAGTGGAAGATCGAGGAGCAGTTCCGCGCCAAGGGCCGCCGCAAGGACGAGGTCCCGGCCGAGGAGTTCCGCCGCGAATGCCGCGCCTACGCCGCCGGCTGGATCGAGGCGCAGAAGACCGAGTTCCAGCGCCTGGGCGTGCTGGGCGACTGGTGGAACCGCTACGCCACCATGGACTTCACCTCGGAAGCCAAGATCGTCGAGGAGTTCCACAAGTTCCTGGCCACCGGCCAGCTCTATCGCGGCTCCAAGCCTGTGATGTGGAGCCCGGTCGAACGCACGGCCCTGGCCGACGCCGAGATCGAATACCACGATCACGTCTCGCCCACGATCTGGGTGAAGTTCCCGGTCGTCGAGGGCTCTGACGCGGCCACGGGCGCCAAGCTGGTGATCTGGACCACCACGCCGTGGACGATTCCCGCCAACCGCGCGGTCTCGTACAACCCTGACATCCCCTATTCGGTGTTTGAAGTCACCGCGCTGGAAGAGGGTCTGGAGTTCGAGCCCTGGGCCAAGCCGGGCGATCGCCTGATCATCGCCGACAAGCTGGCCGCCGACGTTTTCAAGGCCGCCAAGGTCGCATCGTGGAAGACGGTCGAGGCCGTCGACTGCGAAGGCATGGTGCTGGCCCACCCGCTGGCCGACCTCGACAGCCACTACGGCTACGCCGTGCCGATGCTGGCCGGCGACCACGTCACCGACGACGCCGGCACCGGCTTTGTCCACACCGCGCCGGGCCACGGCGCCGACGACTATCAGGTCTGGCTGGCCCACGGTCACCGCGAGATCCCCGACACCGTCGATCCGGACGGCGCCTACTATCCGCACGTGGCCCTGTTCGGCGGCCTGAAGGTTCTCGAGACCGAAGGCAAGAAGGTCGGCAAGTTCGGCCCCGCCAACGGCGCGGTCATGGAAAAGCTGATCGAGGCCGGCAACCTGCTGGCGCGCGGCCGCGTGGAACACAGCTATCCGCACAGCTGGCGCTCGAAGGCCCCGGTGATCTTCCGCAACACCCCGCAATGGTTCATCCGCATGGACCACCCGGTCGACAGCCTGGGCGGCAAGACCCTGCGCGAGGTGGCCGTGCAGGCCATCGCCGACACCGCCTTCTATCCCGACGGCGGCCGCAACCGCATCGGTTCGATGGTCGAGACCCGCCCCGACTGGCTGATCAGCCGCCAGCGCAACTGGGGCACGCCGCTGGCGATGTTCGTCGACAAGCACACCGGACACCCGCTGAACGACCCCGAGGTCAACGCCCGGATCCTGGCGGCCATCCGCGAGGGCGGCGCCGACGCCTGGTTCACCCGCCCCGACAGTGATTTCCTCGGCGCCCACGATCCGGCCCAGTACGAGAAGATCACCGACATCCTCGATGTCTGGTTCGACTCCGGCTGCACGCACGCCTTCACCATCGAGGGCCGCGAGGACAGCGCCTGGCCGGCCGATCTCTATCTGGAAGGTTCCGACCAGCACCGCGGCTGGTTCCAGTCCAGCTTGCTGGAAGGCTCCGGCACCCGCGGCCGCGCGCCCTACAAGGCCGTCGTCACCCATGGTTTCACCATGGACGAGAACGGCGAGAAGATGAGCAAGTCGCGCGGCAACACCGTCGAGCCGCAGTCGATCACCAAGGAGTCCGGCGCCGAGATCCTGCGCCTGTGGACGGCCATGGTCGACTACCAGGAGGACCAGCGCATCGGGAAGACGATCCTGGCCACCACGACCGACGCCTATCGCAAGCTGCGCAACACCATGCGCTACCTGCTGGGCGCTTTGGCCGGCTTCGACGAGGCCGAACGGGTCACCGACTACGACCAGTTCCCGCCGCTGGAGAAGTACATCCTGCACCGCCTGTGGGAGTTGGACGGCCAGGTGCGCGCCGCCTACGAGCGCTACGCCTTCTCGGACGTGATCCGCCCGCTGATCGAGTTCTGCCAGGGCGACCTGTCGGCGCTGTTCTTCGACGTGCGCCGCGACAGCCTCTATTGCGACCGTCCCGACGCCCTGAAGCGCCGGGCCTATCGCACGGTGCTCGACTACGTCTTCGACCGCCTGACCATCTGGCTGGCCCCGCTGGCCAGCTTCACGATGGAAGAGGCCTGGACCACCCGCTTCCCCGAGGCGGGCCCGGTAGCCTATCGCGTGATCCCGGAAACCCCGGCCGCCTGGCGCAACGACGGCGAGGCCAAGCGCTGGGCCAAGGTCGAGAAGGTCACCAGCGTCGTGACCGGCGCCCTGGAAGTCGAACGCCGCGAAAAGCGCATCGGCTCGGCGCTGGAAGCCGCGCCGGTGGTGCATGTCGCCGATGAAGACCTGCTGGCCGCCTTTGAAGGCCTGGACGCCGCCGAGGTGTTCCGGACCAGCGCCGCAACCCTGGTGGCCGGCGACGCCGGCGCCTTCCGCGTCGACGAGGTCAAGGGCGTGTCGGTGGATCCCAACAAGGCCGAAGGTCAGAAATGCGCCCGCTCGTGGCGCATCCTGCCGGAAGTCGGAACCGATCCGCGCTATCCGGAGCTTAGCCTTCGCGACGCCGACGCCGTGGCCTACTGGGACGCTGGGCGCGCTTAAGCAAACCTGTCATCCCGGACGGTCCGCAGGACCGATCCGGGACCGCCGGAAACGCCTCGCTTGCGGCGGTCCCGGCTCTTCGGCCGGGATGACAGATTGATCGGGGACGGCTTAGGTAGCTGAATGACTTCCATCACCCGCCAAGGCTGGATCGCCTACGCCGTCGCCGCCGCCACGGTGGTGCTGGACCAGATCTCCAAGCTGTGGATCCTGGGCCTCTTGGGCCGCGAGCAGGGCGCGAGCCTGCCGTTCCTGGGTCCGATCCACCTGACCATGGTCCATAACTACGGCATGAGCTTTGGCCTGCTGCGCAACAGCGAGTGGGGCCGCTGGCTGCTGATCGGCTTTTCGGTGCTGGTGGTGATCGGCCTGGCCCTCTGGATCCGAAAGGCGGCCAAGCCGCTGCCGGCGCTGGGCGTGGGCATGATCATCGGCGGGGCGATCGGCAACAACCTGATCGACCGGGTGCTGTACGGCTATGTCGTCGACTTCATCGACGTGTCGCGGCTTTACTTCCCCTGGGTGTTCAATGTCGCCGACTCGGGGATCTCGGTGGGCGTGGCGCTGCTGCTGCTCGACAGCTTCCTGTCGGAAGAGAAGAAACTCTCGCACCAGACCGAGTAGTTTCGGCCGAATGCCGCCGCAATCGCGTGGGACATTGGCGCCCGCGCGATGATGTCGTATCGAGAGCGTCCGAATTTTTGGGCCGGGGGTCGGCCTGCTGGAGCGTGGTTAGATGAATTTCAATCGGGTCGCGACCGTGAGCGCCCTGACCGCCGTGGCCGCCATCGGCCTGGCGGGCTGCCAATCGACCCAGAAGGCTCTGGGCATGAGCAAGGTGGTCCCTGACGAGTTCCGCGTGGTGGCCAAGGCCCCGCTGGCCGTGCCGCCCGATTACGCCCTGCGCCCGCCGGCGCCCGGCGAGCCGCGCCCTCAGGAACTGCAGCCCGAAAGCGCCGCCCGCGCCGCCCTGATCGGCCAGAACGCCGCCGCCGGCCGCTCGGAAGGCGAGCGCCTGCTGGTCGCCCGCGCGGGCAGCGACAAGGCCGACCCGCTGATCCGCTTCGTCGTCGACGACGAGAACGGCGACCTGGCCCACAAGGACGAGAGCTTCGCCAGCAAGGTGATGTTCTGGAAGAAGGGCGAGGCCAAGACCAACGTCGCCACGGCCGCCGAGACCGGCGCCAACGCCCCGCTGGAAATCGACGCCGCCGCCGAGGAAGCCCGGCTGAAAAAGCTGGTCGGTTCGGGCGGCGTGGTGATCAGCCGCGAAAAGAAGACCGGCATTAAGCTGCCGGGCCTGTAAGGTTTTGAAATCCCTCTCTCGAAAAGAGAGGGATTTCCGCCCCCCCTACCCGTCGCCCGGCGTCCGCACCGTGATCCCCCGCGCGCGAAGCTGGTCCAGCACGCCGCCTTCCGCGACGAGGCTGCGGATCGGGTAGAGGGCGACCGCGTGGCCGGGGGTCTTCAAGAGGTTCGCCAGGGCGTCTACCTCGGCGGCCGTCAGGCGCTGGGTCATCTCGGCGACGCCGGGCAGCAGGTACTGGCAGCGATCGGCGCTGCGGGGCGCGGTCAGAGCCGCACGGACGCGGCCCTCTGCCCAGGCCTGGGCGGCGACGCGGTAGCGGTCCTGGCCCTGCTCTACGGTGTCCAGCGTCTCGGTCAGGCAGACGAGGCCGGCCGAATCCTCGGCCTGGCGGGCAACGGTCTTGATCAGCGGCATGGCCTTGTAGGTCTCGGCGGCGCGGACCTTGACCCGATGCTTGCGGGCCAGCTTCTCGATCCGGCGGCTGACCTGGCCGTATTCCAGCCCCGCCTTGCGGTTGGTCTTGCCGGCGATCAGGCCGCCGAGCACCAGCGGCTTCCAGTCGCGCCAGCCATCGGGGTCCTTGGGCTCCACCGCCGACCAGGCCCGCTGCACGCGGACGGCCAGGGCCGGCTCGGCCGCCGCCCAATCGCCGTCATCCTTCATCTTGCCGCGCAGACGCAGCAGCGCCGGAATATCGGTCAGGCCCGCCCGCAACGTCGGCGGCGTCAGCAGGGCGAAGGCCCCGTCCAGCCGTCGGTCGGCCACCGAGCTGTCCCAGGTCATGCCCTTGGGCGTCGCGCCCGGCGTGCCCAGGATGTAGACAGTCGTGTCGGCGTCGGAGATCCGCCACCAGGCCGGGCCCGGAAGCTTGGCGCTGACGACAAGGGCCTCGACGACCGTGGCCTCGGGGTCGTCGATCACCTGGGCGGCCGCGCCGCTGGCGATCGTGAGACTGATGGCCAAGGCCGCCGCTATCGCCCGCATGTGGATCCCCCTCGCATGACGCCTGACCTTGGCCTGACCCTGTGACCGAAGCTTGACCCTATTCCGGCGCGGTGACGGTGAAACCCTTGCCCCGCAGGCGATCCAGCACGCCGCCCTCGGTCAGCAGCGAGCGCAGCTCGATCACGGCGACCGCCTTGCCCGGCTTCTTGAGGGCCGAGGTGATGGCCCCCACCGCGTCATCCTGGCCGTCTTCAAACTGGCGGGCGATCCAGGGCGTGGAGGCCAGGCAGCGCTGATAGCCGCGCTCGGCCGCGACCACCGCCTTGACCTGGCCCTCGGCCCATTGGTCGGCGGTCTCGCGCACGCCAGCCAGGCCGTTCTCGGCCTCCTTGAGGCCCGCGTCCAGGCACAGCTCCTGCAGCGGCTGAGGCGCTTCGCCCAGGGACTTGACCATGCCGATCAGGTCGTAGTCGTCCAGCTTCTTGATGCGCGGCTGAACGGCGATGTCCTTGCTCTTGGCCAGCTTCTGGATGCGGTCGGTCAGGTCGCCGATGGTGATCGAGACATTGCCGCTGCGGTCATTGGCGATGATGAACCCGGCCAGGGCCGGCTTGAGCTCGTCGTATTCGGTCAGCGGCTTGGCGCGCTTGGCCAGCTGCTTTTCCAGGCGAGCGCGTAGCTCCGGCGGCAGGGTGTCGCGCATCGGCCTGTCCATGATGAACGGCTTGCCACGCCCGGGGATCAGGGCCAACAGGCTCAGGATCCGCACCTCGGGCTCCTGGCCGATGATCAGCACATTGGCCCCGTCCAGCCGGCGACGCAGCACTGAGTCGTCGAAGTCCAGCTTCTGCGGCGCGAAGGCCGGAACGCCCATCACGTAGACATTGGTGTCGCCGTCGCTGACCTTCCACCAGGCCGGTCCCGGCAGGCGGGCGTTGACGATCAGCTCCTCGACAAGGTTGGCCTGGCTGTCGACGGGGGTCAGGTCCACCGGTTTGGTCTGGTGGATCGACACCTCGTTCTTGCCCTGAGCCTGGGCCAGGGCGGAGCCGCCGCAAAGCAACGAAAGCGCCAGGCCGGCGGCGGCGAAACGGGTCAGGGTCACGATGTTTCAGATCCTCGAAGGCGCGCGGAATCGCACTAAAGTCATCCCTCGCCTCTTCGTTGGCTGATCGGCGTTCGCCCGGTCAACTTAAGGAGTTGCAATGTCGGCGGCCCGGCCCCACCTGCGGACCCCGGCGCGCCCCGTGAAAGTCCGCTTGATGCCCATCCGCCGCCTGCCGCCCGAGACCGTCAACCGCATCGCCGCCGGCGAGGTGGTCGAGCGGCCGGCCAGCGCCATCAAGGAACTAGTGGACAACGCCATCGACGCCGGCGCCACGCGGATCGAGGTCGAGGCGCACGGCGGGGGCCTGACCCGCATCCTCGTCGCCGACGACGGCTGCGGCCTGTCGCCCGAAGAGTTGCCGGTGGCCATCGAGCGCCACGCCACCTCCAAGCTGGCCCCCGACGCGGACGGCCTGTGGGACCTCTTGCGCATCCACACCATGGGCTTTCGGGGCGAGGCCCTGCCCTCGATCGGCTCGGTGGCGCGGCTGCAGATTTCCTCGCGCGCCAAGGGGGCCAAGGACGCCTTCTCGATCCTGGTCGAGGGCGGACAGGTCGGCGAGGTCGCCCCGGCCGCCTTCCCCGGCCCGCACGGCGCGCGGATCGAGGTGCGGGATCTCTTCTACGCCACGCCCGCCCGCCTGAAGTTCATGAAGTCCGAGCGCGCCGAGGCCCTGGCGATCACCGAAGAGATCAAGCGCCAGGCCATGGCCAATGAGAGCGTCGGCTTCTCGCTGGACATCGACGGCCGCCGGGTGCTGCGCCTGCCGCCCGAGCATCCGGGGCCGCAGGGACGCCTGGCGCGCCTGGCCGCCGTGCTGGGCCGCGAGTTCCAGGAAAACGCCCTGGAGATCGACCAGACCCGCGACGGCGTGCGGCTGTCGGGCTTTGCGGGCCTGCCGACCTACAACCGGGGCAACGCCGCCCACCAGTACCTGTTCGTCAACGGACGGCCGGTGCGCGACCGCCTGCTGCAAGGCGCCCTGCGCGCGGCCTATGCCGACTTCCTCGCGCGCGACCGTCACCCAACGGCGGCCCTCTATGTGACGCTGGAACCGACCGAGGTCGACGTCAACGTCCACCCGGCCAAGGCCGAGGTGCGGTTCCGCGATCCGGCCCTGGTGCGCGGCCTGATCGTCGGGGCCCTGCGCCATGCCCTGGCCGGGGCCGGGCACCGCGCGTCGACCACCGTGGCCGCCCAGGCGCTGGACAGCATCCGCGCCCAGCAGAGCCCTTTCCCGGGATACCAACCCCAGTATCAACCCGGCCCCTCCCCCGCCGGTTTCTCGACCTGGCGAGAAGGCGGCTGGACGCCGCCGACGCAGCGGCCGATGGACTTGCCGGGCCTGAACGAGGTGTCGGCGCGGGTCGAGCCCGGCTACGGCGCAGATCTGGCCGGGGTCGTGCGCGAGGCCTATGCGTCGGCGGATTTCGAGGATCGTCCGCCCACGGACTATATGGCGGCCAACGCCGCGTTCGACCCGGTCGACTATCCGCTCGGCGCCGCGCGGGCGCAGGTCCACGAGACCTATATCGTCGCCCAGACGCGCGACGGCATGGTCATTGTCGACCAGCACGCCGCCCACGAGCGCCTCGTCTATGAGCGGATGAAGGGCGAGATGGCGGCCGGCGGCGTGACCCGCCAGACCCTGCTGCTGCCCGAGGTGGTGGACCTGGACCCCGCCGAGGCCGAGCGCGTCGTCGCCCGCGCCGAGGAGCTGGCCAGTCTTGGCCTCGTCATCGAGAGCTTCGGCCCCGGCGCGGTGCTGGTGCGCGAGACCCCCGCCCTTCTCGGCAAGACCGACGCGGCGGCCCTGGTCCGCGACATCGCCGACGACCTGGCCGAGAACGGCGCGGCCCTGGCGCTGAAGGAACGGCTGGAGGAGGTCTGCTCGACCATGGCCTGCCACGGCAGCGTCCGCGCCGGGCGCCGCCTGAACGGCGCCGAGATGAACGCCCTGCTCCGCGAGATGGAGGCCACGCCCCACTCGGGCCAGTGCAACCATGGCCGCCCGACCTATGTCGAGCTGAAGCTCGCTGACATTGAAAAGCTGTTCGGCCGGCGGTGAGCCGAGCGCCGCGTCTAGCGGATGGTCAGCGCGAACGGCGTCGCCGGCAGGCCCGTGGCCCCGAACAGATTGATGATCGGGCTGTCGGCCCAGGCGTAGCGGACCTGGGTCGCCGCCATCCCGGCGGGCGCGGCGAGGCGAACGAGGCTTCCCTCAACCGTGGCGTCGACAAAGCGGCAGGCGCTGGCGTCGCAAAGCTCGAAGCCGATCGGCCGATGGCCCGCATGGACGACGCCGGGCTGGTCCAGCGTCACGACGACGGTGTCGCCCTCGCGCCGGGCCGACAGTGGCGCGGGGCCTGACGCCACCACCGCCTCGCCATAGGCCAGCTTCCGCGCCAGCAGGGCCAGACGCTGGCCGACGCGCAGCTTGTCGGCAGGGTGAATGTCATAGGGTGAGCCGATGTCGACGGCTGAGGCCATGCCCACCATCGGGTCGGCCGCCGCGACCTGACGCTGGACGTCGCGCAGGGCGGCCCAGGCCGAGTTCACCGGCCGATCCATCTCGGGACCGAAGGCGGCCAGCTGGGTCAGCAGGAACGGCTGGTTGCCGCCGCCGAACGCCGCGCGCCAGTCGGCGACCAGGGCCGGCATCAGGCGGGCGTACTCGGCGGCCTCGGCGACATTGGCCTCGCCCTGGTACCAGGCGAAGCCCTTGACGCCGAACGGCGCCAGCGGGGCGATCATGCCGTTGCGCAGGGTGGTGAGCCCGCTGGCGCCCCGCCACGGGGCGCTGGGCGGCAAGGCCGTTTCCGACAGCGGCGCGGCGATCTTGTAGCGCCAAGCGCCGGGCAGCGGCACGACGCTCCCGTCGTCCAGGGTCAGCGCCTTCAGCGCCGCCTTGCCCCAAGGACCGCCACCGCCGCCCATGTCGATCACGCGCAGGGCCAGCACGTTGCGGCCGGCCTTCAGCGCGCCGGGCGCCAGGCGGTAGGTGCGGGGCGTGTCCCAGCCCTGGGTTGAGCCGATCTCGCGACCATTGAGGAAGGTGGTGTCGATATCGTCCACGGGTCCCAGCGCCAGGGTCGCGCCCTGCGCCGCCTGGGCCCGGGTCAGGGTCAGCTCGAGCCGCAGCCAGACGGTCCCGTCGAAGCCGGCGAGTTCGGGCGCGGTCTGCTCCCAGAAGCCCTCGGTCGGCAGGGACTTCCAGGCGCGGTCATCGAGCTCGGGCTTCTCCCAGCCCTTCGCGACCGGGGTCTTGGCCCCCGCCCAGCGGCCCAGCGACTGGCTCCAGCGGGCGACGCCCAGCGCCGGGTCGCGGGCGTAGTCGGACAGCACCGACAGGCCCTCGTCATAGGTCTTCAGCGCGGTCAGACCCTCGCGGCTGATCCAGTCCTGGATGACCGACCCGCCCCAGGTGGCGTCGATCAGGCCAATGGGAACGCCAGTGGTCTTGCGTAGCTCGCGGCCCATGAAGAAGCAGGCGGCGCTGAAATTGGCCGCCGTCTGGGGCGTCGACACCTTCCAGACCACGCCCGCCGGCAGGCTGTCCTGCGGCTCGGAGCGGCTGATCTTTCCGGTCTGCAGCAGGCGAATGTCGGGATTGCCGGCTGAAGCGACCTCGCCGTCCCCGTTCAGCGCCTGGCGCAGCGGGTACTCCATGTTCGACTGGCCCGAGCATAGCCACACATCGCCCATGGCGAGGTTCGAGACCGTCTGAGTCTGATCGCCGGCGCGCGCGGTCAGGGTCAGGGCGGAGCCGCCCGCCGGGCGCGCGGGCAGGACCACGCTCCAGCGACCGTCACCGTCGGCGCTGGTCGAGACGCCCTGCCCCGACAGGTCGACGGCCACGCTCGCGTTCGGCGCCGCGCGGCCCCAGACGCGGATCGGCTGATCGCGCTGCAGCACCGCATGGTCGCTGAACACCGACGCCAGCGGCCCCGCCAGCGCCGGTGTGGAAAGACCCATGGCCGTGGCCAGGATCAGGGCTTTCAGCGACATGGGTCTTTCCTCTTCCCGTCCCGTTCACCCGACCTTCCCGGCGAACGCCGGGGAGGTCGGAGCTTGAGGGGTCTTCTGAGCGCTACTGCGCCTTCGCCGGGCAGACCGCCCCGGCTGGATCGGCGGTCAGCTTCACCTCGGCGATCGACACCTGGAAGGCGCCCGCCGAGATCAGTTCGAACGGCGCGGTGACCTTGGTCACGTCCGTCCCGGCGGCCTGGAAGCACTTGAGCGGGATCTTGACGCTGGCCCACTGCCCGGTCGGCGAACCGGCCGGCGGCGTGACGTCCAGGCGTCCCGCGCCCATCGCCAGGCTCACGCGCCCGGTCGCGGCGGCGTCGAGGCGATAGGCGAAGCTCAGCGCCATGTCGGCGTTGGTCTGGAACGACAGGTCCAGCGGCTTGTCGCCGACGATCGACAGCTTGCCGGGCTTGTCGCCGGCGAAGGTGATCTGGCGGCCGGCTTCCTGGACGTTGCCCGCATCGACCGGCGCGATCTGCACGCTTGACGACGGCGAGGCCTTGAACGCGAACGGGGCCGGGGTCTTGCCGCCGACGAAGTAGTTCACGACGTTGTCGGCCTGGGCCGTGACGCCGGAAACCTCGGACAGGCGCCCCACCTTGCCCGGCTTGGCGTAGCTGAGGCCATAGCCGTAGGCGAACAGCGGATCATAGCCCTTCTCGCCTTTATTCAGGCGGAACTGGGCGGCGGTCTTTGGCCAGCTGAACGACAGCTTGCCGCGGAAGTCATGATGCGGCTTGCCGGCCTTGTCGCCGATCAGCACGTCGGCCACGCCGCCGCCTTCCGAGCCCGGCAGCCAGGCGGCCACGAAGGCGTCCGAGGCGTTGATTTCGGGGTTCACCCACAGCGGTCGACCGGTCAGGAACACGGACACCACCTTCACACCCTGGGCCTTCAGGCGCTTGAGCAGCGCCAGGTCGGCCTTGTCGCCCGGCTGATACTCCAGTGAGGTCTTGAGGTCGCCAACACCTTCCGCATACGGATTTTCACCGAACACGACGATGGCCACGTCCGGCTTCTGGTCGAACTTGCCGTCGACGCTGAGCGTCGCGCGGCCGCCGCCGGCCTCGACCGCCGACTTCACGCCGGTCCAGATCGACTCGGCGTTGGGGAAGTCGGCGTTGGTGTTGCCCGTGCCCTGCCAGGACAGGGTCCAGCCGCCCGACTGCTTGCCGATGTCGTCGGCGCCCGAACCGGCGACCAGCACATTGGCCGAGCTCTTCAGCGGCAGAACGCCGTCGTTCTTGAGCAGAACCAACGACTTGCGGACCGCCTCGCGAGCGATCGCGCGGTGCTCGGGCGCACCGATGACGCCCTCGCGGCCTTCATGGGGCCGCGCCGCCTGGAAGAGACCCATCTTGGCCTTCACCCGCAGGATCCGGCGGACCGCGTCGTCGATGCGGGCCATCGGGATCACGCCCGACTTCGCCTGGGCCAGGGTGTTGTCGTACAGCGCCTTCCAGCTGTCGGGGGCCATGAACATGTCGAGGCCGGCGTTGATCGACTGCGGGCAGTCGGTCGGCTTGCAGCCCGCCACCTGGCCGTGGCCGTTCCAGTCGCCGACGATGAAGCCGTCGAAGCCCATCTTGCCCTTCAGCACGTCGGTCAGCAGGCTCTTGTTGCCGTGCATCTTCTGGCCGTTCCAGCTGTTGAACGAGGCCATGATCGTCAGGGCGCCGGCGTTGATGGCCGGCACATAGCCCTGGGCGTGGACGCGGACCAGCTCCTCCTCGGAGACCTTGGTGTCGCCCTGGTCGACGCCGTTCTCGGTGCCGCCGTCGCCCAGGAAGTGCTTGGCGCTGGCCGCCACGAGGCCTTGCTGGATCACCCCGCCCTTGCCGCCGGTGAACGGCGCGACCGCGCCCTGCAGGCCCAGGATCATCTCGCCGCCGTACTGGCGGATGATGGCCGGATCTTCCGAATAGCCCTCATAGGTGCGGCCCCAGCGGTCGTCGCGCGGCGCGGCCAGGGTCGGGCCGAACGCCCAGTCGAAACCGGCGGCCGAGGTTTCCAGCGCCGTGGCCTTGCCGATGCGGCGGATCAGCTCGGGATCACGCGCCGCGCCCAGACCGATGTTGTGCGGGAAGAGGGTCGCGCCGACGACGTTGTTGTTGCCGTGGACGGCGTCGATGCCGAAGATCAGCGGCACATGCGTCCCGCCCACGCGCTGCGCGGCCGCCTCGCGGAAGGCCTTGGCGGTGTCGACCCATGGCTTCTGCGGCGAGCGGTCCGGCGCGCCCAGCGGCGGGGAGCTGCCGCCCCCCAGGATCGAGCCCAGCGGATAGGTCTTCAAATCCTCGGGCTTGATCGACCCGATATCGGCCTGGATCAGCTGGCCGACCTTCTCCTCGAGGGTCAGCTTGGCCAGCACCGAGTCCACGAAGGCTTCCGTCGCCGGATCAACGAGCCCCTGGCTCTTGGCGGCGGGCCACTTGGCCGGCTGAGCGGTGGATTTTGCTGTGCTCTCGGCCGACGCGACGCCGGCCAGGAAGGTGGACGCCAAGAGGGCGACGCAAAGGGTCTTGGTGTTCATACTCCCCAACTCTTTTTTCTTTCGACGGCCACATGCCGCTTCGACAACGTTGTCATACCCCTCGACGCCGATCCAGAGGCCGTCTAGTTTGTATGACAAATAGACAAGCACAATCGGGTTGGAAACTTCAAATGCAGGCCACACGCCACCTTTTGACAGCGCTAGCAGCGATGAGCTATCTCAGCGCCGCCGGGGTTCCCGCTCTCGCCGCCGATCACGCGGTCACCTCGCCCGACGGCCGGACCCGGATCAGCCTGTCGGATCAAAGTGGTCAGGCCAATTTCACCTTGCAGTTCAAGGGCGAAACCCTGATCGCCCCCTCGCCTCTGGGCCTGGTGCTCGACAAGGGCGGCGCCCTGTCGGGCGGTGTGAAGATCGTCAACGCCGCCAGCCGAAGCGTCGACGAGACCTATGACCTCGTCGTCGGCAAGACCCGCACGGTGCGCGATCGCTACAACGAGACCACCGTAGAATTTCTCGAAACGGGCGGCTTGCAGCGGCGGCTGAAGGTGATCGCCCGCGCCTATGACGACGGGGTGGCGTTCCGCTATGTGCTGCCCGACCAGCCGACCCTCGCCGGCGTGGCGGTGCGCGGGGAGGAGACCCGCTTCGACTTCGCCGGCGACGACCGCTGCTGGGCGCTAAACCTTGGCCGCTTCGGCACCTCGCACGAGGGCGAGTACGATCCGGTGATGGCCAGCGGCTTCCGGGCCTCGGCCCTGTATGAACTGCCCGTCGTCTGCCAGACCGCCAAGGGCGCGACCTTCGCCCTGGCCGAGGCGGACCTGCGGAACTGGGCCGGGCTCTATCTGAGCGGCCGGGGCGACGGCGGTCTTGGCCTGCAGGCCCAGCTGTCGCCGCGCCTGGATGATCCGAGCAAGGCCGTCCTGACGCGGATCGGGACCGACACCGTCTCGTCGTGGCGGGTGGTGATGGTTGGCGAGACGCCGGGCGCGCTCATCGCCTCGAACCTGATGACCAGCCTGAACCCGCCGACCGCGCTCACCGACACAAGCTGGATCAAGCCCGGCAAGGCCGCCTGGGACTGGTGGAACGGCGGCAAGACCGCCAACGCCGAGGGCATGACCGACGCGGCGATGAAGGGCTTCATCGACTTCGCCGCCGCCCACAAGCTAGAATACATGTTGATCGACGACGGCTGGTACGTCGGGTCAGGCCAGGCGCCGGTGGTTCTTCCGGGCACGGACGCCACGCGCCCGATCCCGGCGATCAACATCGCCGACCTCGTCGCCTACGGCCGCGAGCGGGGCGTCGGGATCATGCTGTGGGTCCACTGGAAGGCGATGGACGCCCAGATGGACGAGGCGCTGGCGGCCTATCAGGCCTGGGGGATCAAGGGGATCAAGGTCGACTTCATGGACCGCGACGACCAGCCGATGGTCGACTTCTATCACCGTCTGCTGACCAAGGCGGGCGAGCATCAGTTGATGGTCGACCTGCATGGCGCCTATCGCCCGACGGGCCTTGTCAGGACCTATCCGCACTACGTCACCCAGGAGGGCGTTCTGGGCGCGGAGTACAACAAGTGGAGCCGGCGCATCACCGCCACCCACAATGTCACCCTGCCCTTCACGCGAATGCTGCTGGGGCCGATGGACTACACGCCCGGCGGCTTCCGGAACGTCGCGCCAAAGGACTTCAAGAACCAGTTCATCCTGCCCACCGTACAGACCACCCGCGGCCAGGCCCTGGCCATGTACCTGGTCTATGACAGCCCGCTGACCATGGTCTCGGACAGCCCGATCACCTACGCCGCGTCTCCGGCCGGGCTGGACTTCATCAGCGCCGTGCCGACGACCTGGGACGAGACCCGCGTGCTGTCCGGCGAGATCGGCCAGTCGATCGTCATCGCCCGCCGCAAGGGCGCCGAGTGGTGGGTCGGGGCCATGACCAACGAGGCGGGGCGGACCGTGAAGGTTCCGCTGAGCTTCCTCGGCGACGGGACCTTCTCGGCGGAGGTTCGCGAGGACGGCCCCGAGCCGACGGCGTTGAAGACCCGCACGCAGGCGGTGACGCGCAAGGACGCCCTGACCTTGAAGCTCGCCCCCAGCGGCGGCGGCGCCGTGCGCCTCACGCCAGTGCGCTAGGATCGGCGATGCGCGTCACCCGACGGAACCTGCTGGCGGGCGGAGCCGCCCTTGCCGCCTCCCCCGCCCTCGCCGCCCCGCGCTTCCAGCCGAACTGGGAGTCGCTGGCGGCGGGCTACAAGGTCCCGGACTGGTTCCGGGACGCCAAGCTGGGGATCTGGTCACACTGGGGTCCGCAGTGCGTGCCCGAGTTCGGCGACTGGTACGGCCGGCAGATGTACCAGCAGGGTAACCCCTTCTACGACCACCATGTGAAGACCTACGGCCATCCGGCCGACTTCGGCTTCATGCAGTTCATCCCGCGCTGGAAGGCCGAGAGCTGGGATCCGGAGGGTCTGATGCGGACCTATGTCGCGGCGGGCGCCAGGTACTTCATGTCGATGGCCAATCACCACGACAACCTCGACATGTTCGACAGTCGCCACCACGCCTGGAACACCACGCGCGTCGGCCCCAGGCGCGACATCGTCGGGACCTGGGCCAAGGTCGCCCGGGCCCATGGCCTGAAGTTCGGCGTCTCCAACCACGGCGCCCACGCCTGGCACTGGTGGCAGACGGCCTATGGCTACGACGCCGAAGGTCCGCGCCAGGGCCAGCGCTACGACGCCTTTCGCCTGACCAAGGCTGACGGCAAGGGCCAGTGGTGGGAGGGGCTGGATCCGCAGGACCTCTATACCGGTCGCAACATGGTGATCCCCGAGGGGATCGACAGCATCGCCGCCGCCAACGCCTGGCATGACGCCCATGACGGCCAATGGGTCGAGACCCCGCCGCCGAACAATCCGGGCTTTGTCCGCAACTGGTTGCTGCGCCAGAACGACCTGGTCGAGCGCTACCGGCCCGACATGGTCTATTTCGACAACTACGGCCTGCCGCTGGGCCAGGCGGGACTGGACGCCACCGCCCACTACTACAATCTGCGCGGCGGCGACGCCGTGGTGACCGGCAAGAAGCTGTCACCGCTGCAGCGCCGCGCGATCGTCGAGGATGTCGAGCGCGGCTTCTCGGACCGGCTGCGCGACGAACCCTGGCAGACCTGCACCTGTATCGGCAGCTGGCACTATGACCGGCCGCTCTATGAGCGCGGCGGTTACAAGTCCGGCCGCGAGGTGATCCAGCGGCTGATCGACGTGGTCAGCAAGAACGGCAGCCTGCTGCTGTCCATTCCCCAGCGCGGCGACGGCTCGATCGACGATCTGGAGGAAAAGGTGCTGGCCGACATGGCCGGCTGGATGGCGGTGAACGCCGAGGCGATCCACGGCACGCGACCCTGGCGGCTGTTCGGCGAGGGTCCGACGCGGCTCGCCGAGGGCATGCACGGCGAAGGCGCGGCCAAGCCGTTCGAGGCCGACGACATCCGCTTCACCACCAAGGCCGGGGCGCTCTACGCCCTGGCCATGGATTGGCCGAAAGGCGAGATGCGGATCGGGAGCCTGCGCGGAACTCAAGACAAGGTGCGCCGGGTGAGCCTCGTGGGCGGCGCCGAGGCCCTGCCCTTCCGCCACGACGCTGACGCGCTGGTCGTCGCGTTGCCCGATCACCGCCCCGCTTTCACGCCGGTTCTGCGGATCGAAGGACCGGGCCTGACCTGAAAAAGGGACGGACCGCGAGGACCGTCCCTTTCAAGTCTATCGCCGCAACCGTTGAGGCGGATCGAAAGCCTGATCCGCCCGTCCGGTCGTCAGCCTATCGGAAAAGACTGAGGATCGCCGAGCTGGACGAGTTGGCGATCGACAGCGCCTGGACGCCCAGCTGCTGCTTCGTTTGCAGCGACTGCAGCTTGGCGCTTTCCTTGGCGAGGTCGGCGTCCACCAGGTTGCCCACGCCGGCGTCCAGGCTGTCTTGCAGCTTGCCGACGAAGGTCAGGTGGGTGTCGAGACCCGTCGAGCTGGTGCCCAAAGAGGCCAGCTTGTTGGTGGCCGTCTGCAGGGCGGTGTTGACGCTGGTGATCATCGTCTTGGCGCCGGCGGCGTCGGTGAAGGTCGAGCCGGTGGTCAGGCCCAGGCCCGCCAGGGTCAGGGTCTTGGCGTTGACGGTAAAGCCCGAGCCGTCCGAATTGGCCAGGAAGGTCAGCTTGGTGGTCGTGCCGTCGGAGATGCTGACGCCGTTGAACTTGGCGTTCGACGCGGCCTTGGTCACCTGATCGCGCAGAGACTCAAAGTCGGCCTTCAGCGCGTTGAACGACGCCGTGCTCAGCGAGGTGTCCGACGCCGCGAGCGCCTTTTCCTTCATCTTGCCGAGCAGGTCGGTGATGGTGTCGCCGGCGGCCAGGGCCACGTCGATCGTCGACTGGCCGCGTTGCAGCGAGTCCTTCACCGCATTGATGCTGTTGGCGGTGGCCGACTGGTTCTTGGCGGTCGCCCAGATGGCGCCGTTGTCCTTGGCGCTGCCGATCTTCTTGCCGGTGCTGATGCGTTGCTGGACGGTGTTCAGTTCAGAACTGGTGGTGTTCAGGTTCTGCAGCGCGATCAACGCGCCCGCGTTCGTATTGATGCTGTTTAGCGCCATGACGAAACACTCCCTTTGGAGGTTTCCGGTGTCGTTTTGACGACCGGTGGGCGTTTTGCCCACCGCGACAATATGACGCTACGCTTTCGATATAGTTCACGAAACGTCGTTATCGGATTAACGAGTCAAGACTCGATTAACTTTACAAAAACAACAGAGCAACCCGCATTTAATAAAACACCGAGTCTTCGCGGCTTTCGCGATTCACGAATGCTTAAGACGACGAAGGCGACGGAGCGCCGCCATCCGGCTTTTCGATACCTAGACTCATATCGACATAGAAAAAGGGCGGATCCGAAGATCCGCCCCTCTCGACGACGAACGCGTCGAAGTCCGGCTTAACGGAACAGGCTCAGGATCGACGACGAAGACTGGTTCGCGATCGACAGCGCCTGGACGCCCAGCTGCTGCTTGGTTTGCAGCGACTGCAGCTTGGCGCTTTCCTTGGCGAGGTCGGCGTCCACCAGGTTGCCCACGCCGGCGTCCAGACTGTCTTGCAGCTTGCCGACGAAGGTCAGGTGAGTGTCCAGACCCGTCGAGCTGGTGCCCAGCGAGGCCAGCTTGTTGGTCGCCGTCTGCAGCGCCGTGTCGATGGTGGTGATCATCGTCTTGGCGGCGGCGGCCGTCGTGAAGCTGGAGCTCGCCGTCAGGCCCAGGCCCGCCAGGGTCAGGGTCTTGGCGGTGACCGTGAAGGCCGAGCCGTCCGAGTTGGCCAGGAAGCTCAGCTTGGTGGTGGTGCCATCAGCGATGCTGACGCCGTTGAACTTGGCGTTCGAGGCGGCCTTCGTGATCTGGTCACGCAGCGAATCGAAATCCGACTTCAGGGCGTTGAACGAAGCGGTGTTCAGCGAGGTGTCGGAAGCGGCCAGGGCCTTTTCCTTCATCTTGCCGAGCAGGTCGGTGATGGTGTCGCCGGCGGCGAGCGCGACGTCGATCGTCGACTGGCCGCGTTGCAGCGAGTCCTTCACGGCGTTCATGCTGTTGGCGGTGGCCGACTGGTTCTTGGCGGTCGCCCAGATGGCGCCGTTGTCCTTGGCGCTACCGATCTTCTTGCCGGTGTTGATACGCTGTTGAACCTGGGTCAGTTCGGCGTTCGTCGAGTTCAGGTTTTGCAGGGCGATCAGAGCGCCCGAGTTCGTGTTGATGCTGTTCAGCGCCATAACGAAACAACTCCTATTCGAGGTGTTCCGACGTCATTTTGACGGTCGGTGGGCGTTTTGCCCACGCGCAATATCCCGCAACGAGCTTTCCACTTCGTTGAGGAAAAGACAAAACAGAATTAAGAATTGAAACTATTTTGTTAATAATGAAATGAACATCAATGAATAGACAGGCGGATTTTTAGAGTTCTCTTGTCTCAAAATGGCACACATGGCGCCGTTCTGATGATTCAGCGCAGCGTCATGGAGGCGCCCTCACCACTCCACATCACCACCAATAGAGTCATTCAGCGCTCCGCCACATAAAGTCGGGGCGAGCGACACCGGCCGGCGACGGCGCGGATGGTGACGATGAAGACCAGGAACCGCCAGGCCTGCGACAGGAAACCGGAACGACGACGCATCGAGAGATCCTCCTTTTCCTATTCAACGAAGAAAGGGCCGGCCGGCTCCCTGGGAGGGGGAAGGAGCCAGCCGACCCTATCGCCGGTCGGTCAATGGGGGCTGAGGGACCGGCGAGCGCCGGATCAGCCGTGCAGCTTGATCGCGGTTTCGGCGATCTTGCGGCCCTGGTAGCGGGCGCCACCCAGCTCATTCTCGCTGGGCTGACGCGAACCATCGCCGCCGGCGATAGTGGTCGCGCCGTAGGGGCTGCCGCCGGTGACTTCGTCCAGGGTCAGCTGGCCCGCATAGCCATAGTCGAGACCCACGATCGTCGTGCCGAAGTGCAGCAGGTTGGTGATGATCGAGAACAACGTCGTCTCCTGACCGCCGTGCTGGCTGGCCGTGGAGGTGAAGGCGCCGGCCACCTTGCCGTTCAACGCGCCGCGCGCCCACAGGCCGCCGGCCGCGTCGAAGAAGGCCGCCATCTGCGAGGCCATGCGGCCAAAGCGGGTCGGGGCGCCGACGATGATGGCGTCGTAGTCGGCCAGGTCCTCGACCTTGGCGACCGGGGCTTCCTGGTCGAGCTTGAAATGCGCGCCCTTGGCGATCTCGAGCGGCACGGTTTCCGGCACGCGCTTGATGTCGACGCTGGCGCCGGCTTCGCGCGCGCCCTCGGCGATGGCTTTGGCCATCGTTTCGAGGTGACCGTAGGACGAGTAGTAAAGAACCAGAACCTTGGCCATGCGGGCCTCCCGTGGGTTTGAAAAGGGGACGAGGCGGAACGCCCCGGCGTTGCGAACGGTTTTGCGCGGGAAAGGGCTTGCGAAACAGTCGAATAAAATCGTCTGTTATGTTCGATAAACTCGAACGATGAGGCGGTCTTGAACGAACCCGGCGCGCCAACCCTGGATCAGTTGAACGTTCTGCTCGCCGTGGTGGAAACCGGCGGGTTCGCCTCGGCCGCGCGGCGGCTGAACCGGGCCAATTCGGTGATCAGCTACGCGATCGCCAATCTGGAGGCCCAGCTGGGCCTCGTCTTGTTCGATCGTGATGCGGCCAAGCGTCCGGTGCTGACCGAGGCGGGCAAGGTGGTGGTGGCCCAAGCCCGGGTGATCGCCGGCGACGTCGCCAGCCTGCGCGCCAAGGCCAAGGGCCTGCTGCAAGGCCTGGAGGCCGAGGTCAATCTGGTGCTGGACGTCATGCTGCCGACCGAGCGGGTGGTCGACGCCCTGCGCGCCTTTCGCGAGACCTTCCCGACCGTGACCCTGCGCCTGCATGTCGAAGGCCTGGGCGCGGTGACCCAGATGGTGCTGGACCGCGCCGCGACCCTGGGCGTGGCGGGGCCGCTGGAGGTGGTGCATGGCGGCGACGAGCTGGACTATATCGCCGTCGGCTCGACCGTGCTGATCCCGGTGGCGGCGCCGGATCATCCCCTGGCGCAGGGCGCCAACCCGCCGGGCGCCGGGCGCGGCCACACCCAGCTGGTCCTGACCGACCGCTCACGTCTGACCGAGGGCCGCGACTTTGCCGTAGCCAGCGCTCACACCTGGCGGCTGGCGGACCTGGGGGCCAAGCACCTGCTGCTGAAGGAAGGCTTTGGCTGGGGCAACATGCCCGAGCCCATGGTCCGCGACGACCTCGCCGCTGGCCGCCTGAAGCGCCTGGACATGCCGGACCTGAAGGAGGCGATCTATCCGCTGCACGCGGTCTATCGCAACGATACGCCGCCGGGCCCGGCGACGGCGTTCCTGATCGCGCGGTTCAAGGGGCAGGCGGTTTAAGCCCTCTCCCCTTGCGGGAGAGGGTGGCCCGCGCAGCGGGTCGGGTGAGGGGTCGCGCGACAACGCTGAGAAACCCCTCATCCGTCGCCTCCGGCGCCACCTTCTCCCGCAAGGGGGAGAAGGACGTCAGCGCTTCCGCGCCACGACCACGACCGGTTGACCGGCGTACTCGACTGCGGCGTCGCCCGCCGCGTCGAAGTCTGTCGGCTTGGCGCCCCCGACCCCATTGGCGCCGATGAAGCGGATCTTGAACACCCGCTTGTCCGCCATGCCGTCGAACTTGCCCGACCGCGCGCCGATCACCACCCGCCCCGCGGCGTCGTCATAGCTGATCGGGATGCGGCTGTAGGCGCCGCGCTGATAGGCCATCGACAGGCCGTCGTCCTCGTAGAGCTCGAACTTGCCGTCCTTGCCCGTGTAGATGACCAAAGTGATCGGCGCGTCGGGCTTCTCGCCGATGTACTGCTGCACCTCGGTGGTCGGCACGATCGCGCCGGCTTTCACGAACAGCGGCATCCGGTTCAGCGGCGCGGCGGCCTGGATGGTCTGGCCGCCCGCATGGGCCTTGCCAGTCTCGAAGTCGTACCAGGTGGTCCCGGCCGGCAGATAGACCGCGCGCGAGCGGGCCTTGAACTGGGTGACCGGCGCCACCAGGAACGACGGACCATAGAGGTACTGGTCGTCGATATTGCGGGCCTTCAGGTCCTGCGGGAAGTCCATGACCAGGCCGCGCATGATGGTGCCGTCGCGATGATAGGTCTCGCCCGCCAGGGTCAGGGTGTAGGGCGTCAGCCGGTAGCGCAGCTTGTTGTACCAGACCAGCGAGTCGTAGACCTCGCTGCCTTCGTCGGCCAGGTTCCAGATCTCGCGGAACGGCTCCTCGCCATGGCTGCGGAACAGCGGGCTGAAGGCGCCGAACTGGTACCAGCGCAGGTTCAGCTCCTGCCACTCGGGCCAGTGCTGGGGCTCCTTCTTGATGTAACGATCCTCGACCGAGAAGCCGCCGATGTCGGTGGTCCAGTTGGGCACGCCGGTCATCGACAGGTTCACGCCGGCCGAGATCTGGTCGCGGAAGTCGTCCCAGCGCGCCACCACGTCGCCGCTCCACAGCGCCACGCCCTGGCGCTGGATGCCGCCGAAGCCCGACCGCGAGAAGATGTACGAACGCTTGTTGGGGGTTCGCTCATGCTCGCCGTCGAAGACGCTCTGGGTGTGGATCAGCGGGTAGGAATTGAAGAACTCCGCGCCCGGCCCCTTGGCCGTCGGCCCCATGCGCAGGGTGCGCTCGGGGATGTCGAGGTTGGAGTGCATGTCCGGCTCGTTGCTGTCCATCCACCAGGCGTCGATGCCGATGCCGCCCAGATTGTCCTTGATCTGGCGCCAGTAGATGTCGCGCGCTTCCTTCGTATAGGGGTCGTAGAACGAGTTCAGATAGCCCGGCCCCACCCAGTCCAGCGCGCCCTGCTCGACATTGCGGCGATACATGAAGCCCTTGGCGTCCAGCTCCTTGTAGTTGTCGGTGGTCGGATAGAACTTCGGCCAGATCGAGATCATGAAGTGGGCGTTCATGCCGTGAACGTCCGACAGCATCTTCTTTGGGTCGGGGAAGCGCGTCTCGTCGAACTTGTGGCTGCCCCAGCTGTCGTCTTTCCAGTAGCGCCAGTCGAGGACGATGTTGTCGAGCGGCACGCCGCGCTTGCGGTACTCCTTAACCACCCCGACCAGCTCGTCCTGGGTGTTGTAGCGCTGGCGGCTCTGCCAGAAGCCATAGGCCCAGCGCGGCAGGGCCTGGGCCTTGCCGGTCAGCTCGCGATAGCCGCTGACGACCTGATCCAGGTTCTCGCCCGCCACGAAATAGTAGTCGACCGCGTGGGCGACGTCCGAGGTCAGGGTCAGCGACTTCTGCTCGGCGGCGGGAAGCGGATTGTTGTGCAGCAGCGCGATATAGCCGTCGTTGGGCTCCCACTCGACCTTCACCTTGTGACGGCTGCCCGCCTTCATCGGGGCGGTGAAGTTGTGGAACCACGGGTTCCAGTTCTGCCGCCAGCGATCGATCTTCAGCTGGCCGTCGATCCACAGCTTGGCGTAGCTGGACGAGTAGAGCTTGAACTTCTGCAGGCCGCTGACCCCGCCCTCGACCGAGCCTTCCCAGACGACCTTGGCGCCGCGCAGCGGCTTCTTGTCGGGCCCGGTCAGCTCGGCCGGCCACTTGGGCAGGTCGTCCAGGTACTGGTAGTCGATGTCCTGCTCGACGCGCGTCAGCTTCAGCTCGCCGTTGATATAGTACTTGGCGGTGAAGCCGCCCGGCTTGCCGCTGGCGTCGAAGATCTGCAGGTCGCGCGAGGCCAGGGCGTAGGGCGTCGGGTCGCCGAAGCGGCTGATTCCGTTGTTGTCCCACAGCACGCCGTAGTTGCGGGTCGACAGCACGAACGGGATGGCGATGGCGCGATTGTACTGGGCCAGCTCGACGTCCTGGCCGTTGTAGTTCATCTGGCCGTTCTGGTGCTGGCCCAGGCCGTAAAAGCCTTCGTCCGTGTTTGGATTAAACCGCTGGCTGATGGCGTAGAAGCCCTTGCCGTCGATCGTTAGCGGCTTGAAGTTCGAGCGCGTCTGCTCGGTCAGAACCGTCTTGCCGGCCGCGTCCTTGAACGACACCGCGCCCGTGGCCAGAGCCACCTCCGCCGTGGCCTTGCCGGCTTTCAGCACGACCTTGCCGCCGACTTGCTCGACGGTGAAACCGCTGGTCTTGGGCGTCGCGATGACCTGCAGGCTGGGCGGGACGCTGATCGTGTCGGTCGGCGAAGCGGTGATGCGGATGGCCCGGTCGCTCATCACCTGCAGCCGGACCGTCTTGGCCGGGCCCGAAGCGGGGGTGATGACCACGCCGTCGGCGGTCTTTTCAAAGCCGCCGTCCAGGGCCAGCGCCGAGGTCGAGGCCAGAAGAGCCAGCCCGAAGGCTGAGAGGGCTAGAATACGCATGGCTGTTCCCGTCAGTAGGTGGCGAGCTTGACCCGCAGGATCTGCGAGCCGCCGGTGAAGTTGAGGCCGTAGTCGGTCTGGTCGCCGTTCCACAGGCGGTCGAAGACCCACTGGCCGTTCTCGAAGTGGCCTTCCTCGACCCGCGCCAGCAGCATCGGCTTGCCGTCGGACTTGGCGCGGCCGAACTCGACGCGGACATGGCGGCCGGTGACCAGGAATTCGTCGGGCGAGAGCTGGGCGACGAGGCCGCCGCCCTCAGGACCTTGCGGTCCCGGCGCACGATCCTTCAGCCAGGCCCAGTCCGAGGCCCCGAACTGCCACTTGCCGTAGCGAAGGCTGACCGTCCAGTCGCCCATGGTCGTCGTTTGCGCGGCGCGGTCATCAGGCTCGGCTCCGCCCCAGACCTTGCCCTCGAAGGACAGCCTGGCCCACGCGCGGGCCATCGGCGCCAGCAGGCGATAGTTGGCGGCGAAGGCCTCGATTGTCGCCTCGTCCACCTTGGCCGCGCCGAGCGGATAGTTGGCGTAGCCGGTATAGTCCATGCCGAACGGCGACCAGCCGATCCCCTGCCTGCCCAGGGTGGAGAACACATAGCGGGCATAGGCCGGATCATTGCCGGTCTCGGCGACGAACAGGGCGTTGTCGGGACGGCCATAGTGCCCCAGCACCGCCTCGTACTTCACCGACTCCTTCATGTAGATGTCGGGCGCAATCAGGTCGATCGAGGGGGCGGCGGCCTGCCAGACGCCGATGACGTTGTCTGTGGGGCCGCCGGCCGAATAGGACTTGGGATCGCCTGGCTTGATCGGATCGCGGAGGGCGGCGTTGACATACATCGGCAGCGGATAGACCGCCTTTCCTGCGGCGGCGACCTGGTCGACGAAGCGGCCGATGTGCCAGGCGTGGAAGACCTCGTCGGCGTCCTTGCCGAAGGCCTGGGACCACGTCCCCGGCTTGGCGCCGAGCGCCTTGACCAGAGCGGCGGGCGCGGGGCCGTCGAAAACCTTTTGAGCCGCCGGACCAAAGTCGCGCACCGTGCCGTAGGTGCCGGTCTCGTTCTCGACCTGGACCATGATGACGGTCTTCTGGGCGGAGTCCTTGGCCTTCAGATGGGTCATCAGGGCGACAAACGCCTTACGGTCGGCGTCGAGGGTCGACTTGGCCAGCGGCGACATCGAGTACGAGCGCTCGCCGGTCTCCTTCTTCAGGCGCGGGAAGCGCTTGTTGTCCAGCTTGACCCACTCGGGCGCATAGGACGGCGAAGAGTTCTTCCAGGTGCCGAACCACAGCAGGACGAGCCGCGCGTTACGCTCGCGGGCCTGGGTCAGCAGCAGGTCGAGGTAGGAAAAGTCGAACTGGCCCTCGACCGGCTCGATCTGCTCCCAGGCGATCGGAACCTGGACGGTGTTGGCCCCCATCTTCTCGATGACGGGCCAGACCTTTGGCATCTGCGAGGGCCAGGCGCTGGAATTGTTGACCTGGGCGCCCAGCATCAGGAACGGTGCACCGTCGACCAGGAGGGCGTGGCGGCCGTCCTTGCTGACCAGCTTGGGCAGCGGCCGCTCGGCGTCCGCTGCGACCGCGCCGCCGGCCAAGGCAAGGCTCAGCGCGATGGCTGTCGCGAAGCGTGAAATCCCCATCGCCTCCTCCACTCACGGCGCGCTCTACTTGGTAGCGCTACCAGTTCTTGATGGACGATCGCCGGGCTCTGCAGCGTCGGCAAGTCCGGGCTTCGCCACCAGTCAAAAAAATCCGCGCACCGTCGCAGGTGACGATGCGCGGGTCAGGACATCGCGCGGCCTCGGGGAGAGGCGCCGCGCGAGGCGCGCGAAGGCCGGTGAGCCCTTCCCCGCACCGACGAACCGGTAAGTGGCCCCGGCCCGACACGGCAAAACTATAATCATATAATTCAGACCAGCAAGCGGATTTGATAACGTTGTCAGGTCGCTTCAGAGCGGCGTCGCCTTGCAGAAGCGGTCGATGAACGCCGCGTGCGGCGGCAGCGCCTCGGCGGCCTGCCGCACCGCCTCGCGGCGCCGACGCATACCGTCCGACAGCTCGGCCAGCGGGATCTGGTCAGCGCGCGAATCGTGCGCCTCGGGCACGATGTCCTGGCCCAGATAGATAGCCAGCCAGCTGGGCTCGAGGAACGAGTCCTCGGTCTTCAGCAAGGCCTCGCCGGTGCGCCGGAACCGCTGCAGCTGTTCCTTCAGGGCGTCCGGCGGATCGATGCTGCGAACATGCCGCCAGAACGGCGTGTCGTCGCGCTGGGCGGTCACATAGTGCAGCACGATGAAGTCGCGGATGTGCTCGATCTCGGCGGCGCTGAGCGTGTTGAAGCGCTCGGAGCGCTTGGGGTCGAAGTCGCGGTCGGGGAAATACTCGATCAGGCGGCCGATCGCATTCTGGATCAGGTGGATGCTGGTGCTTTCCAGCGGCTCGATGAAGCCGGACGACAGCCCCACGGCCACGACGTTGCGGTTCCAGATCTTGCGGCGGCGTCCCGTGACGAAGCGCAAGGGTCGGGGCGTATCCAGGGCCTCGCCGTCCAGCTTGGACACCAGGGTCGCAGCCGCCTCGTCCTCGGAGATGAAGGCGTCGCAGAAGACATAGCCGTTCCCCGTGCGGTGCTGCAGCGGGATGCGCCAGCGCCAGCCGGCCGCGTCGGCGCTGGCGGTCGTATAGGGGGTCAGCTCGCCGACCCGCGCGCACGGGACCGCCAGGGCGCGGTTGACCGGAAGCCAGTGCGACCAGTCCTCATAGCCGGTCCCCAGCGCCTCCTCGATCAAGAGGCCCCGGAAGCCCGAGCAGTCGATGAAGAGGTCGCCCTCGATGCGCCGGCCGTCTTCCAGCACCACCGCCTCGACGAAGCCGTCGGCGCCGCGCAGGTCGACCTTGGCGATCTTGCCCTCGGTGCGCGTGACGCCCCGCGCCTCGGCGTAGCCGCGCAGGTAACGCGCGTAGAGGCCGGCGTCGAACTGAAAGGCGTAGGCGTAGTTGGAATAGACCGAGCGCGGATCCGGAACCGGCGGCCGGAAGCGGTTCAGCGCCGCCATCTGGGTGGTCAGCGAATAGGCCTCGTGGCTGGTCGGATCGCCCGCCGTCCGCAGCCGCCGCCAATGATGGTGCGGCGAGACCCCGTCGATCTTGGGCCCATAGTCGCCAAAGCCGTGGAACCACCGCGAGCCCGGAACCCGCCAGTCCTCGAAGGCGATGCCCAGCTTGAAGGTCGCCTGGGTGGCCTTGATGAAGTCGATCTCGTCGATGCCGAGCACGGCGTTGAAATTGCGGATCGGCGGGATCGTCGCCTCCCCCACCCCGACCGTGCCGATGGCCTCGGACTCGACCAGTTCGATCGCCGCGGGCTGATGCTCGAGGAAACGCGCCAGCGCGGCGGCCGTCATCCAGCCGGCGGTCCCGCCGCCGACGATCACCACCTTGCGTATGCGCCTGTCGTTCATGCCGACCGCCTCTTCGACAGCAAGATCGCCCTCGCCCTTCCACAAGCTCAGGGTGAGGACGATCTCGCGCCGGAACCCATCGGAAACCTCACCCTGAGCCTGTCGAAGGGCGAGGTTTCCGTTTTCGCCAAACCTAGAACGTGTAGCGGATCTGGGCGTTGAAGCGGCGGCCAGTGACGAACCAGGCCCGGCCCTTCATGCCGATGTTCTGCTGCATCAGCTGCTTGTAGGTGCTGTCGGTCAGGTTCTGGGCCTCGATCCCCAGGGTGATCCTGGGGGTGACCTTGTAGAACAGCGAGCCATCCAGCTGGCCGTAGTCGTCCGCCCAGGTCGGCAGGGCCCAACGTTGGTCATAGCCTTTGGTGGCCTTGTTGAAGCCGTTGCCGCCGTTGGTGCCGTTGACGTTCACCGCCTGCAGGTACTTGGAGCGCCAGTTGTAGGCCAGGCGCGCCGAGACCTTCCCCTTCTCGTACATCAGGGCGAGGTTGTAGCTGTTCTTGGACAGGTAGGTCAGCGGCAGGGTGGCGAACGTCGAGCCGTCCGTGTCGACGCCGAACGTGTTCTGCACGTAGGTCGTCAGCTGGCTGGTCGTGGCGTTCTGCGGGTTGCCGTACAGCGTCTGGTCGCTGTCGACATAGGTGTAGTTGGCCTGCACGCCAAAGCCGCTCAGCCAGCCCGGCAGGAAGTCGAAGAACTGGCTGTAGGCGATCTCGAAGCCCTTGGCCGTGCCCTTGGCGCCGTTGACCGGCGCCGTCGTGGCGAACGGGTAGACCGTCCCGTTCGTGGCCGCATAGGGCACGTTGTAGAGGGCGTTGGTCACGACGTCCTTGAGGTCCTTGTAGAAGACCGCGGCCGTCAGCGAGCCGGTGGGGGCGAAGTACCACTCCAGCGTGGCGTCATACTGGTTGGACTGGGTCGGCTTCAGGTACGGATTGCCCGAGCCATTGCCCGTGAGGTCGGCCACGGCGTTGGGGCCCGAGCCGGTGATGCCCACGCTGAGCGTCGTATAGGCCTGCAGCTGGCTGTAGTCCGGACGCGCGATCGCCTTGGCCGCCGCGAAGCGCGCCTGCAGCGTGTCGGTGAACTTCACCCGCAGGTTCAGGCTGGGCAGCACGTTGGTGTAGTCGTTGTGATACGTGCCCTCGGTCGTGGTGGCCGTGAAGATCGGGATCTTGCCGGCCGGGATGCTGGGATCGACGGCCGGGGTGGCGGCGCCGACGAACGAGCCGATCGCTTCTGAGCGCGTCTTGACCACGCGGACGCCGATATTGCCGTCGACCGGATACTTCGCCTGGTCCCAGCCAAAGCGCAGCATCGCGTAGCCGGTGTAGGTGTTTTCCGACTGCTCGTTGATCGCGCCCGGCCCATAGGTTGCCGGCGACCAGGTGTAGCCCTGGTCATAGATGCTGTTCTGGGCGCGGAACTTGTGCAGGGTCTGGTAGCTGGCGGGCCAGCCGGTCGCCAGCTCCAGGGCCGGGAACACCACCGCCGACGGCAGCGAGGCGCCGCCGTTGAAGAAGTTCGGGAAGTCGTAGGTGGTGGTCGGCGCCTTGTAGGTCCCCACCGAGGCCAGGCTGTTCATGTACCAGCCCAGCATCCAGGTCTGGCTGACGGCCTGCCAGTTGTAGGGCGTGTTCTTGTTCAGCGCCGAGCGGTCGGTGTAGCGGGCGCCAAAGCGCAGCGACTTCAGCACGTCGCTGTCGAAGGCGTACTCGACGTCGCCCCGCCAGGCCCACTCCTTGCCGACGCTTTCGTCGAAGTGGTCCATGGTGAACGCCCAATAGTAGTTGTTGGGGTTCGTCATGAAGGCCTTGTCGACCCCGATGGTCGGCAGCGAGCCGGTCAGGTCGATGGTCTGGGACGGGATCAAGAGACCCGTGGCGACCGTCGAGTCGAAGCCCTTGGTCGTGCCGCGCACGTACTGCACGTCGGTCTTGATGGTCAGCTTGTCGTCGGGCGTGAACTGCGCCGACCAGGCGAAGTCGGTGGTCACCGACTTGCGGTTGGCGGTGCGGACGTCGTCGTTGAACGGCATGCCGCCGTCCGCCGGATCAGACAGCACGCCCGAGGTCAGGACGCCCTTGTCGTCATACTTGCCGTTGGCGACGACGACGTTCCCGGGATTGCCGATCTGGGAGAAGATCGCGAACTCGCCCCAGTCCATCTTGTAGTCGCTGCGGAAGCCCGTGAGGCTGGTCTGGAACTTGTCGTTCGGCTTCCATTGCAGCGCGCCGTAGAGCCCGAGGCGCCGGCGGTCGAAGTCCAGCGTGCGCCACTGCAGGCCGTTGGGCAGCCAGACGGTCTTGCCGGTGGTGTTCCAGCTGTTGCTGGCGTCCTGGGTCGAGGGCAGGTGCGGGAAATAGGCTTCCTGCTGGATCGCGTCGGTGCGGGTGTGGCTTTCCGAATAGGCCACATCGAACAGGGCGCCGAACTGGCCAAGGCTGGTGTCCCAGCGGTTGGACAGCAGCAGCGAGCCCGACGGCTTGGCCTTGCCCTTGGAGAGCTCGCCATAGCCCAGCGAGGCCGAGGCCCCGACCTTCAGGCCCGGGAAGTTGAACGGCATCTGCGTGCGCAGGTTCACCAGGCCGCCGATGGCGCCTTCGATCTGCTCGGCCGAGGGGTTCTTGTAGATGTCGACGCCAGCCATCAGCTCAGGCGGCACGTCCTCGAACGACAACGCCCGGCCGCCGTTGGCGGTGAAGCTGTCGCGGCCGTTCAGCTCCGAGCGGACATAGGTCAGGCCGCGGATGTTCACGCCCGAGCCCTCGACCGAGAAGTGCTCCGGATCCCCGCGCGACATCGTGTGGTCGATGGTGACGCCGACGACGCGCTGCAGCGCCTCGGTGACCGAGCGATCGGGCAGCTTGCCGATGTCGTCGGCGCTGATGCCGTCGACGATTTCCGAGGCGTTCTGCTTGATCTTCTGGGCCGACTGGATGGCCGCGCGCTGGCCGGTGACGACCACCGCCTCGACCGATGTGTCGTCCTGCGCCGTCTGCTGCGCGAACACCGCGGTCGGCGCGGCGAGGCACAGCACCAGCGCGGACGCGCCCGTCAGCATGAGTTTGCGATGTGTCGAATCAAGGCGCTGCATGGCCGTTCCCTTCCCCCTGTCAGGAGCCGCCCCGGTCCGTTCTTGGGTGACCGGTGGCGCGCGGCCCTCCGCCGCTGCTCGATGTCGGCAAGCTATAATCGTATAATTGATACCTTCAAGCCGAATTTGATAGCGCTATCATTTCGAGGGCCGCCTAGCGTCGTTTTTGCCACGTCCGGGCCGTGACACCGGTCGCCTGTAAGAGATTCGGAGGCCTGCGGGCTCGCCCACAGAGGCGGCGCCTCCGATTGCTGGCTCCGATATTATATTATAAACGAGCGCCGACGGACTTCCCGCTTGGCGCTTTCGGTTGGGCCGTGAGACTGGAATCGGCCTGATGGACCAGAACATCGTGATCGTCGGGGACTGGGGCGGCTCGCGCCTGCGCCTGTGGCTGCGCCAGGGCAAGAGCGTGATCCATCGCCGCGATGGCCCCGGCGTGACGGCGCTGACCGACAGCCCGGAGAAGACCTTCCTGGATCTGGTGGGCGACTGGCGCGAGGCGCGGCCCGCCCACGCGATCCTGTGCGGCATGGTCGGATCACGGATGGGCTGGATCGAGGCGCCCTATGCGCCCTGTCCCGCTACCGCGGCCGAGGTCGCCGCGCGCACCGTCGCCCTCGAGGCCGAGGGCTTGCCGGTTCGGATCGTCCCGGGCCTGTCCTGCGTCAACCCGCTGGGCGGACCCGACGTCATGCGCGGCGAGGAGACGCAAGTCTTCGGCGCCCTGTCCCTGGACGCAGGCCTGCGGTCGGGCCGTCATCTGCTGGTGCTGCCCGGCACGCACAACAAGTGGGTGGTGGTCGAGGACGGCCGGATCGCCGCGTTCCTCACTGCGCCGATCGGCGAGACCTTCGCCCTGCTCAAGGCCCATTCCACCTTGGGCGCGGGCGGCGGCAGCCTGGCCGAAGGCTCGGCCTCGGGCTTCGCGCTGGGCCTGGCCCGCATCGCCGAACAGGGCGCGCAACGCCTGACCCACCTGATGTTCGAGACCCGCGCCCGCCAGCTTGTGGACGCGATGTCGCCCGCCGACGCCATGGGCTTTCTGTCAGGACTGCTGATCGGCGCCGACGTGGCCGCCGCGAGGGACTGGTTCGGCGCCATGCCCGCCGCCACCGTGATCGGCGACGGCGCCCTCGCGGCGCTCTATGTTCAGGCCCTGGCCGCCGCCGGCGTCACGGCGTCGGCCGTGGACGGCGACGCCGCCGTGCTGGCGGGCCTTTCGACGATCACCCGACACCAGGACGCCTCGACATGAGCGCCTCGCCCCTGCCCCCCATCGTCGCCATCCTGCGCGGGGTGAAGCCCGACGAGGTGGTCGATATCGCCGCCGCCCTGGTCGGCGCCGGCGTCAGCGCGATCGAGGTTCCGCTCAACTCGCCAGACCCGCTGGAGAGCATCCGCCGGCTATGCGAGGCCTTCGGCGACCAGGCCCTGTGCGGCGCCGGCACCGTCCTGACGACGGACGCGGTCGATGCGGTGGCGAAGGCGGGCGGCATGCTGATCGTGACCCCGAACACCGACCCCGCCGTCATCGCCCACGCCGCGGCGCTGGGCCTGACGGTCATGCCGGGCTTCGCCACGCCGACCGAGGCGTTCGCGGCCATCAAGGCCGGGGCCCGCGCCTTGAAGCTGTTCCCGGCCGGAACCTTCGGACCCGGACACCTCAAGGCCGTAAAGGACGTGCTGCCGCGCGACGTGGCCGTCTACGCCGTGGGCGGGGTCGGCGCGGGCAATCTGGACGCCTGGCGCGCGGTCGGCGTCGACGGGATCGGCGTGGGCGGGGAGCTCTATCGTCCTGGCGATCGCGCCGCCGACGTGGCCGAACGGGCCGCGCGCCTGGTGGCCGCGTGGCATGGGTAAGTCCTTTTCGCCGCGCGGGATGACGTCCGGCCCGAACACGCTTGCCGAACGCCACGGTCGCGGCTGTAGTCATGGCAACCGTCCCGTTGCGGACGGAGCAAACCAAGGTACACAGCGGCGAGCGCCCTTTCGCCTCGCCGTCGCAGGAAAGAAGAGCCGTAGATGCGCACTCAGCCCGGCCTGAGTTTGACCTATGGCCTGGTCGAGCAGCTCGGACAGGCCATCGTGACCGGCGAGTACGCCAATGGCGGCTTTCCCACCGAGGGAGAGCTGTCCAAGCAGTTCGGCGCCAGCCGCACGGTGACGCGCGAGGCGGTGAAGATGCTCACCGCCAAGGGCCTGCTCAGCGCCCGTCCCCGGCACGGCACCGTCGTCGAGCCGGAGGCCGAGTGGAACATGCTCGACCCCGACGTCCTGCGCTGGCTGCTGGAGCGCAAGTTCTCGCTGCGCCTGCTGGCCGACTTCACCGAGATGCGCATGGGCATCGAGCCCACCGCCGCCGCCCTGGCCGCCCGGCACGCCGACGAGGCGGGCCTGGAGGAGATCCGCAAGGGCCTGCGCCGGATGAAGGCCGCCGCCGAGGGCGAGGACGACCCGCTGTCGGCCGACATCGCGTTCCACATCGCGATCCTGAACGCGACCAAGAACCCGTTCTATCGCGAGCTGCACGAACTGGTGAACACCGCGCTGCGGATCTCGATCCGCTTCACCAACCGGATCAAGGGCCGCACCGCCTCGATCCCGTCGCACGAGGCGGTGGCCAACGCGATCATCGCCCGTGACGCGGATCGCGCCGCCGCGGTCATGCGCGAGATCATCGCCGACGTCCTGGAGCTGATCCGCGCGGCGTCTCCCGCCACCGAGAGCGAGCGCGCGCGCCGGGACGCCTGAACGGGCTTGCGCGCGGCCAGGTCGCGGGCCAGCATGACAACGCTGTCGCACCCATGCCCGTCTCGGAGCGTTTTCACGTGCAAGTTCCCTATGTCGCAAGCGCCGACCGCTACGCCGCCATGCCCTATCGCCGGACAGGGCGCAGCGGGCTGGACCTGCCGGCGATCTCGCTGGGCCTGTGGCAGAATTTCGGGGGCGCCGACGTCTTCGAGACCGGCCGCGCCATCCTGCGTCGGGCCTTCGATCTGGGCGTCACCCACTTCGACCTCGCCAACAACTACGGCCCGCCCTACGGCTCGGCGGAGGAGAATTTCGGCAAGGTCCTGGCCACCGACTTCAAGGCCCATCGCGACGAGTTGGTCATCTCCACCAAGGCCGGCTGGGACATGTGGCCCGGCCCGTACGGCGGGATCGGCGGCTCGCGGAAGTATCTGATCGCCAGCTGCGACCAGAGCCTCAAGCGCATGGGGCTGGACTATGTCGACATCTTCTACTCGCACCGGGTCGATCCCACGACGCCGCTGGAGGAGACCATGGGCGCCCTGGCCCACCTGCATCGCCAGGGCAAGGCGCTGTATGTGGGGATCTCCTCGTACTCGCCGGAGCTGACCCGCCAGGCCCACGCCATCCTGAAGGCCGAGGGCGTGCCGCTGCTGATCCACCAGCCGTCCTACTCCATGGTCAACCGCTGGATCGAGGATGAGCTGCTGGGCGCCCTGTCCGATCTCGGCGTCGGCTGCATCGCCTTCTCGCCGCTGGCCCAGGGGCTTCTGACCAACAAGTACCTGAACGGCGTGCCGGACGACTCTCGCGTGGCCAAGGCCGGCTCCTTCGACGGGCGGATGCTGACGCCGGAGAACCTGGCCAGGATCCAGGCCCTGGGCGCTATCGCCCAGCGCCGCGGCCAGACCCTGGCCCAGATGGCGATCGCCTGGACCCTGCGCGACCCGCGCGTCACCTCGGCGCTGATCGGCGCGCGGACGGTGGCGCAGCTCGAGGACTCGCTGGCCGCCCTGAAGACGCCGAGCTTCACCACCGAGGAACTGGCCCAGATCGACCTCCACGCCTCGGAAGGCGGCGTGGACCTGTGGAAGGTGTCGTCGGACCTGGCAGGAAGCGACCTGCCGCAACGGTAGCGGCCAAGGTTTAATGTTCCGGCGCTTGCCGAACCGGACTGTTCGCATAAGGTTCTTCCGATGGCTAAGGGCGAGCACATCCTTTCGGATCAGGCCGAGGGCCTCCATCGCCTCACCGAGCGTGAGCGCGAATGCCTTCGACTCGTCGACCGCCACATGAGCTCCAAGGAAATCGCGCGCGAGCTGGGGCTGTCCAAGCACACCGTCGACTGGCACCTGGACAAGGCGCGCCGCCGCCTGGGCGCGACCGATCGCTACGACGCCGCGCGGCGGATGTCCGACCGCGCGCATCAGGGCCCTGCCCCCCCTCCGATCGCGTCGGGGTCCGATCCGGCGCGGCTAGGCGAGGAGACTTCCGCACGCTCTGCTCGGGGCGTTGAGGAAGGAGACCCCCGTGAACGCGTCGACCCCGCACCCGGAACTGAACCCCTATCAGAAGGACGCCATTGGCAAGGCGGCCCATCTGCGACGGGAGGTGGCGAGCTTCCACCAGGATTGGCCACGGCTGAACTCGGCGGATCTGTTGCCGCCGATCACCTGGAGCGAACTGGAGCGGCAACTGGCCAGCCTGTCAGCGACGGCGGCTGGCGCGGCGATGGTTCACGACCTGGTGTCGGCCACCCGCAAGCAGGCCACGTTCAAGCCCAGCGAACTGGTGATGCGGGAGATCCTGTGCATCGCCAGCGCGGTGATGGACGAGACCTTTCCGCCGGACTTGTCCTGCTCGGATTCGGAAGCGGACGACCAAACCATCTGAGTCTACCCCTGCGACTGGCCTTCATCGCGACCGTGATGATCGTGACCGCCTTGGCGTTTGGTTCGATCCTGGCTGGGCTCCACGCGCTCGAAGGTTTGTTCCCCTAACCCTCGCCCAGGGAGCCGGGCTTGCCCCCCATGACCCCTTGCAACGCGCCGACGCCGATCGGCGCGAGGAGACCACGCATGCTCAAGGAACGTCGCCTGGCGGCTGAGACGGTCGCCGAAGCTCTGTTCGCCGCAGAAAAGGCCATCGACGCGGCCATCACCCAGACCGCCGCCCTGGCGGGCCTGATGCCCGCCAGCCGCCAGTCCGCCAACCTGTCGGCCATGGTCGGCCAGGAGGCGCTGATGGGCGCCGTCGAGACGATGCAGGCCCTGGCCCTGGCGCGCCAGAACATCGTCGCCACGCACAAGCAGCTGTCGATCGCACAGCGCGACATCGGCCTGGGCGCCATCGCGTTCGGCACCGGCGGCGAAAAGCCCAAGCCTCCGACCGAAGGTCGCCTGACCGTCGTCGACGCGGCTTGAACGCCATCGCTCCCCTCCAGCGCCGGCGGAGGGGAGTTGCATTTCCGCGGCCAAGCCTCAACCTGCCGGCGATGACCTTCGGCGCACTCTACCAATGGGCCAATCTGCTCGCCCTCCTGCTGGCCACCGGCGTCGCCCTGTGGCGGGGACGCTGGCCCGAGCGGACCGCCGCCGTGGCGATGATCCTCGCCTGGCTGGCCAGCGCGTGGCTGCATGACGCCGACCAGCGGCTGGGTCCGCAGGCGATCATCATGGTCATCGACATCGCCCTCTTTCTCGTGCTGCTCGTCATCGCGCTGAAGTCGGAGCGCTGGTGGCCGATGTGGGCCTGCGCGTTCCATGGCCTCTCGGTCGTCCTGGCGCTGGCGATGCTGGCCGATCCGCGCATCTGGAGCCGCGCCGGCTTCATCGCCAGCGGCCTGTTCAGCTATCTGACGATGCTGGCGCTGTTCCTCGGCGCGGTCGGCCGGAGACGGCCTGACCAGCCGCCAACGCGTGACGCCGCGTCACGGCTGACATAGCCGTCAGCGCCTGTTTTCCTCCCGCCAACCAAGAGGAGGAACTGATGGGCGAAGCCTATATCGTGGCGGCCGCGCGCACGGCCGGCGGACGCAAGGGCGGACGGGTCTCGGGCTGGCATCCGGCCGATCTGGCGGGCGAGGTGCTGAACGCCCTGGTCGACCGCAGCGGCGCCGATCCGGCCCTGATCGAGGACGTGATCATGGGCTGCGTGGGCCAGGTGGGCGAGCAGGCCATCAACATCGCCCGCAACGCCGTGCTGGCCTCCAAGCTGCCCGAGAGCGTGCCGGCCACCTCGGTCGACCGTCAGTGCGGCTCGTCGCAGCAGTCGATCCACTTCGCCGCCGCCACCGTGATGTCGGGCGCGATGGACATCGTCATCGCGGCCGGCGTCGAGAGCATGAGCCGCGTGCCGATGGGCCTGTCCTCGGCCCTGCCCTACAAGAACGGCTTCGGGACCTACAAGAGCCCGCGCATGGAAGAGCGCTATCCGGGCATCCAGTTCAGCCAGTTCGCCGGCGCCGAGATGCTGGCCAAGAAGTATGACCTGTCGCGCGAGCAGCTGGACGCCTTCGCTCTGGCCAGCCACCAGCGCGCCATGGCCGCGACCAAGGGCGGCAAGTTCGCCGCCGAGATCGTGCCGATCCAGGTGACCCTGCCCGACGGCTCGGTCGAGACCCACGACGCCGATGAAGGCATCCGCTGGGACGCCACGCTGGAGTCGATCGGCGGCGTGAAGCTGCTCAGCGAAGACGGCCGCCTGACCGCCGCCACCTCCAGCCAGATCTGCGACGGCGCGGCCGGCGTGATGATCGTCAACGAACGCGGCCTGAAGGCCCTGGGCGTCCAGCCCCTGGCCCGCATCCACCACATGACCGTCATCGGCCATGATCCGGTGATCATGCTGGAGGCCCCGATCCCCGCCACCCAGAAGGCGCTGGAACGAGCCGGCATGAAGATCGACGACATCGATCTCTACGAGGTCAACGAGGCCTTCGCCTCGGTGCCGACCGCGTGGCTGCAGGTGACAGGCGGCGATCCGGACAAGCTGAACGTCAACGGCGGCGCCATCGCGCTCGGCCACCCGCTGGGCGGCTCAGGCGCCAAGCTGATGACCACGCTGGTCCACGCTCTGAAGGACCGCGGCGCCCGCTATGGTCTGCAGACCATGTGCGAGGGCGGCGGCCTGGCGAACGTGACGATTGTCGAGCGGCTCTGATTTCCCCTTCTCCCCTTGCGGGAGAAGGTGTCATCCGCAGGATGACGGATGAGGGGTGGCTCCGGCGCCGCCGAGAAACCCCTCACCCGACCGCCTTCGGCGGCCACCCTCTCCCGCAAGGGGAGAGGGATTGGAGAAGCCCCCATGATCACCCTCTGGCACTGCCGCGACGCCCGCTCCTTCCGCCCGCTGTGGGCGCTGGAGGAGCTGGAGCTGCCCTATGCGCTGAAGCTCCTGCCCTTCCCGCCGCGCTTCCTGGCGCGGGAATATCTGGACGAGAACCCGCTGGGCACCATCCCGCTGCTGGTCGACGGCGAGACGCGGATGACCGAGTCCTCGGCGATGATCGAGTACCTGTCGATGCGCCATGGCGACGGCCATCTCTCGGTGCGACCGGAGGAGCCCGGCTACGGCGCCTATCTGAACGGTCTGCTGTTCGGTGAAGCCACCCTGACGTTCCCCCAGACCCTGGTGCTGCGCTACACGCGGCTGGAGCCTGAAGAACGCCGCCAGCCACAGGTCGCCAGCGACTACGCGCGCTGGTTCCTGGCGCGGCTGCGGGGGCTCGAGGCCATCCTGGAACGCTCCCCCTTCGTGGCCGCCGACCGCTTCACCGGCGCCGACATATCGGTGGCCTACGCGCTGCTGCTGGCCCAGTCGCTGAAGCTCGACGGAGACTTCCCGCCCGCCGTCGCGGCCTACTGGTCGCGGATGCGCGAACGGCCGGCGTTTCTGCGCGCCCAGGCCGCTCAGCAGGACGCTTTGCCCAGCCTGTAGCCGAGCTTTATCGTCTTACGGCAAATTAACTGAGCGCCACGGGCATTGTCGGCTAGAAGGCCCTCGGACTTCCAACTTGGGCTGGGGATATGGTCGTGTTGCACGGGATCAACGGGCGTCGCCCCCGTTTGAGCGCGCTGGTGTTGGTTCTGGGCGTGAGCGCGATCGCTCTGGCCGGATGCGGGGACAAGAAGGCCAAGGCCCCGAAGTCCGCACCGTCGGCTTCCGCCACCGTCAGCGTCATCGTCGTCGCCAGCCAGACGATCGCCCGCGAGATCAACGCCACGGGCACCATCTCGCCCTGGGAAGAGGTGCCGGTCGGCGCCGAGACCGGCGGCCTCACCGCCCTCTCGGTCAACGCCGAGGAAGGCCAGGTCGTCCAGGCGGGCCAGGTCCTGGTCAAGCTGAACGATGCGCTGATCAGCGCCCAACTGCGCCAGCAGGAGGCCGCCGTGGCCAGCGCCAAGGCGACGCTCGCCGAGGCCAACGCTGCGCTGAACCGGGCGCGTGAACTGCAGGCCAAGGGTTATCTGTCGCAAGCGGGTCTCGACACCGCCACCACCCGGCAGGCGACCGCCGCCGCCAACCTGGCCGCCGCCGAAGCGGGCCGGGGCGAGACCGCCGCGCGCGTGGCCCAGACCGCCATCCGCGCCCCGGTCAGCGGCCTGATCAGCCGCCGCAGCGTCACCAAGGGCCAGATCGTCAGCGCCGGTTCGGAACTGTTCCGCATCGTCCGCGACAGCCGGCTGGAGCTGGACGCCGAGATCCCTGAGACCGACCTTGCCGCCATCAAGGCCGGCATGCCCGCGCGCGTCTATTCCGACAAGGTCGGCGAGATGACCGGCCGGGTGCGTCTGGTCACCTCCGAGGTCAATCCCACCAGCCGCCTGGGCACGGCGCGCATCTCGCTGAGCGCCATGGGCGGCTTCCGCCCTGGCATGTTCGCCCGCGCCACGATCGACGCCGGCGACCAACCGGCCCTGGTCGTTCCCAGCGAGTCGGTGCTCTACCGCGAGAACCGGCCCGGCGTGTTCGTGGTCGACGCGGCCCGGAAGGCTCACTTCCGCCGCATCACCATCCTGGCCACGACCAGCGACCGCATCGCCGCCGCCGGCCTGACCGCCGGCGAGCACGTGGTGGTCGAGGGCGCAGGCTTCCTGGGCGAAGGCGATCTGGTCCGCGTCAGCGGCGAGAAGACCCTTCCGCCCGCCACGACCGCCCGCTGAGGACGCGCCCCATGCGCAACATCTCCTCCTGGTCGATCAAGAACCCGATCCCCGTCATCCTGCTGTTCCTGCTGCTGACCATCGCGGGTCTGGCGGGCTTCCGCAGCATGCGGATCAACAACAATCCCGACGTCGACTTCCCGTTCGTCGTCGTCACGGCCGTGCGACCCGGCGCGGCCCCCAGCGAGCTTGAGACCCAGGTCACCCGCCTGATCGAGGACTCGATCTCGGGCCTGGGCCAGGTGCGTCACGTCAACTCCACCATCGTGGACGGCGCCTCGACCACCTTCATCGAGTTCGAGCTGGGGGTGGACCACGAGCAGGTCACCAACGACGTCCGCAACGCCATGTCCAACCTGCGGGGCGCTCTGCCCCAGGACATGCAGGAGCCGATCGTCAACCGCATCGACGTCACGGGCGGCGGGCTGATCACCTACGTGGTCAGGGCCCCCACCATGACGCCCGAGCAGCGCAGCTGGTTCGTCGACAACGAGGTCAGCCGAACCCTGTTGGCCATCAAGGGCGTGCGGCAGGTCAACCGACAGGGGGGCGTCGATCGCGAGATCGAGGTCGCCTTGGATCCCGACCGTCTGGCCGCGCGCGGCGTCACCGCCGCCGCCGTCAGCCAGGCCCTGGTCTCATCCAACGCCGACCTGCCCGGCGGCCGGGTGACCGTCTCGGGCTCCGAGCGCGCCATCCGCACCCTGGGCGCGGCCGGCTCGATCGAGCAGCTGCGCGAGACCCGCGTGCCCCTGTCGTCCGGCGGCACCGTGCGGCTGGCGGACCTGGGCACGGTCACCGACCACTGGGCCGAGCCCCGCTCGCGCGCCCGCTTCGACGGCCAGGAGGTCGTGACCTTCAACATGGTCCGCGGCCGCGGCGCGTCCGAGGTGCAGACCGCCCAGAAGGTCCGCAAGGCGATCGAGAAGCTCGACGAGGCCCGCCCCGAGCTCGAGATCAAGGAGATCACCTCCAACGTGAAGTACATTGAGGAGAGCTATCTCGCCTCGATGGAAGCCCTGATCGTCGGCGCGATCCTGGCCGTGCTGGTGGTGCTGCTGTTCCTGCGCGACTGGCGCGCCACGCTGCTGGCGGCGGTGGCCATCCCGGCCTCGTTGTTCCCAACCTTCGCGATCCTGGCGCCGATGGGCCAGTCGCTGAACGGCATCACCCTGCTGGCCCTGTCGCTGACCGTCGGCATCCTCGTCGACGACGCCATCGTCGAGATCGAGAACATCGTCCGCCACATGCGGGGCGGAAAGAGTCCCTACGCGGCGGCGATGGAGGCGGCCGACGAGATCGGTCTGGCCGTGGTGGCGACCACCTTCACCATCGTGGCGGTGTTCGCGCCCGTCGGCTTCATGCCGGGGATCATCGGCAAGTTCTTCCAGGCCTTCGCCCTGGCGGCCTGTATCTCGGTGCTGTTCTCGCTGGTCGTGGCCCGCCTGCTGACGCCGCTGATGGGCGCCTACATGCTCAAGGCCGACGCCAAGCACGAGGACAAGGACCCGCCGTGGATGGGCCCCTACCTCAAGAGCCTGAACTGGGGCCTGAACAATCGCTGGAAGGTCCTGTGGATGGGCGTGCCGATGTTCGGCCTGTCGATCTACCTGGCCACCCTGCTGCCGTTCGAGTTCCAGCCGCAGGTCGACCGCGGCCGGGCCGAGTTCTCGATCGAGCTGCCGCCCGGCGCCACGCTGGATGAGACCGACGCCATCGTTCAGCGCGTCACCCGCGAGTTGCGCGCCCGCAAGGAGGTCGTCAGCGTCTACGCCGCCGTCGGCGAGAACAACGCGGTCAACAAGGCCAGCGTCACCGCCGACCTGACCGACAAGGGCGAGCGGATCAGCCAGAAGGTGTTCAGCCGTCAGATGGTCGACCAGTTCGCCGCCATCCCCGGCGCACGCATCGGGGCCGGCAGCAACAGCGGCGGCGGCCCGTCGGACGGCGGCAGCTACACCTTGAGCCTCGTCAGCGACAACGGCCCGGCCCTAGAAGCCGCCGCGCGCAAGGTCGAGGCCGAGATGCGCTCGGTCCCGGGCCTGGCGCACGTGGTCAACACCGCCGCCATCGCCCGTCCCGAGATCGTGGTGACGCCCAGGCCCGACCAGGCCGCCCGCGCCGGCGTCACGGCCGGCGCCATCTCCCAGGCCGTGCGCGTGGCCACCATCGGCGACGTCGACCAGAACCTGCCCAAGTACAATCTGGGCGACCGCCAGGTGCCGATCCGCCTGCGCCTGGATGACAGCGCCCGCGCCGACATCGCCGTGCTGCAGACCCTGCAGGTGCCTTCGCCCAACGGCCCCGTGCCGCTGAACGCGGTGGCCGACGTGCGCTTCGGCGCGGGTCCCTCGCAGATCAACCGCCAGGATCGCGCCCGCGTCGCCACCATCACCGCCGAACTCGACGGCATCGTGGTGGGCGAGGCCTCCAAGCGGGTCCATGATCTGCCGTCGGTCAAGAATCTGCCGACCGGCGTCAAGGAAGTGGCCGCCGGCGACGCCGAGTTCATCCAGGAGATGGTCACCGGCTTCCTGGGCGCGCTGATCACCGGCATCCTCCTGATGTACGTCGTGCTGGTGCTGCTGTTCCGTAGCTTCGCCCATCCGGTGACGATCATGGTGGCCCTGCCGCTGGCCATCGGCGGCGCGTTTGGCCTGCTGGTCCTGGCCCGCTCCAGCTTCTCGATCTCGACCCTGATCGGGATCCTGATGCTGATGGGCATCGCGGCCAAGAACTCGATCCTGCTGGTCGAGTACGCGATCATGGCCATGAAGGAACAGGGCATGGACAAGCGCACGGCGATCATCGACGCCGCCCACAAGCGCGCCCGTCCGATCCTGATGACCACCGTGGCCATGGGCGCGGGCATGCTGCCCACCGCCGTCGGCCTGGGCGCCGAGGTCGAGTTTCGCGCCCCGATGGCCATCGCCGTCATCGGCGGCCTGATCACCTCGACCCTGCTGTCGCTGCTCTACATCCCAGTGGTGTTCGTGCTGATGGACGGCCTGAAGGTCCGCGCCGAACGGCTGATGGCCCGCATGTTCGGCGGCCAGCACCACGTGGCGGCCAAGAAGCCGATCGTGGAGTAGTGTAAATCCGGCTTCCCCGGCGAATGCCGGGGCCCAGATCGAATCCACCAACGCCCTTCGCTGGCTCTCGGCGGAGGGCGTTTGCACATCCAACTCACCGAATGAAGCTGGGCCCCGGCATTCGCCAGGGAGATCGGAGGCTTTCCCATCACCCCCGCAACGCCTGGGCCACGACCGGGGCCAGGCGCTCGGCGATGACGCGGGCGCCGTCGGCGTTCGGATGGATGCCGTCGCGCTGCATGTAGCGCGACATGCCGATCACCCCAGTGAAGAAGTCGGGCGCATAGAACACCCCCTGCTCGCGGGCCAAATCCGGATAGATGGCGTTGAACCGCCGGGCGTAGGCCGCGCCCAGTAGCGCCGGAGCCCTGACGCCCGCCAGCACGACTCGAACGCCCCGCGACTTCAGGTGCTGGATGATCGCCCGCAGGTTCGCCTTGGCCCTGGACGGGTCGACGCCTTGCAGCAGGTCGTTGCCGCCCAGCGCCACAACGCAGACACGGGTCTCGGCCGGCACGCGGCCCACGCGGGCGAGACCCCCGCCCGTCGTGTCGCCCAGAACCCCCAGTCCTCGGACCTGCACGCGCGCGCCCCTCTGCTCCAGCGCCGACTGCAGGCGGGCCGGGAGCGCACGGTCGGTCGTGAGCCCGAGCCCCGCGGTGATCGAGTCGCCCAGCACCGTCACCACCGGCGCAGGCGGCGGCGCCTTGGGCTTGCGCGACGCGGCCACCGCCGCCCCGGGCATGGACAGGGCCAGAAGAGTCGCCAGGACGCGCCGGCGATCGGGGGCTGACAAAGGCTGGGACATCACCATGGGCAAACCGTATCGTTCTCCTTCAGAACATAATCATGACCCTGCGCGTTGAACGCAGGCTGAAGGGGAGAAGCGCCGATGCGCCGACAGGTTCGCGAAATCTTGATCATCGGCGTGGCGGCCGGAGCGCTCACCGCCTGCGGTCAGAGCCCGGGCGCGCCGAACACGACGGTCGGCTACGGGCCCAATCCGACCCTGCCCGAGCCAAGCCGCAGCCTGCTGCCGACGGTCAAGATCTCCAAGGTCGTCGGCTGGTCCAATGACGCCAAGCCCCGTGCGCCCGCCGGCTTCACCGTGCAGCCGTTCGCGACGGGCCTCGATCACCCCCGCTGGCTGCTGGTCCTGCCCAATGGCGACGTGCTGGTCGCCGAGAGCAACAAGCCCGCCCGCCAGGACAAGCCCAAGGGTCTGCGCGCCTTCGCCGAGGCCACACTGATGAAGAAGGCCGGCGCGGGCGTCCCCAGCGCTGACCGCATCAGCCTGCTGCGCGACCAGGACGGCGACGGGATCGCCGATCTGAAGACCCCGTTCCTGGTCAATCTGCACTCGCCGTTCGGCATGGCCCTGGTCGGAAACACGCTCTACGTGGCCAACGCCGACGCCATCGTCGCCTTCCCCTATGTCGAGGGCGCGACGACGATCTCGGACGGCCCCCGCAAGATCGCCGACCTGCCGGGCGGGCCGATCAACCACCACTGGACCAAGAACATCATCGCCAGCCCGGACGGGACCAAGCTCTACGCAACCGTCGGCTCCAACAGCAATGTCGGCGAGAACGGGATGGACAACGAGATCGACCGCGCCGCGATCCTCGAGGTCGATCTGGCCACGGGCCAGAAGCGCGTCTTCGCCTCGGGCCTGCGCAACCCCGTCGGCCTGTCGTGGAACCCGGCCAATGGCCAGCTGTGGACTTCGGTCAACGAACGCGACGAGCTGGGCAATGATCTGGTGCCCGACTACATGACCTCGGTGCGCGACGGCGGCTTCTACGGCTGGCCCTACAGCTATTTCGGCCGGCACGTCGACAAGCGGATCAAGGACAAGGACCGCCGCCCCGATCTCGTCGAGCGCGCCATCGTCCCTGACTACGCGCTAGGCGCCCACACCGCCTCTCTGGGCCTGACCTTCTATACCGGCGCCAGCTTCCCGGCCCGCTACAAGGATGGCGTGTTCGTCGGCCAGCACGGCTCGTGGAACCGCAATCCACAGGCCGGCTACAAGGTCGTGTTCATCCCCTTCAGCGGCGGCAAGCCGGCGGGCGGGGTGGAGGACTTTCTGACCGGCTTCCTCGATAGCGAAGGCAGGGCCCAGGGACGACCGGTCGGTGTGACGGTGGACAGCGAAGGCGCCCTGTTGGTGGCCGACGATGTGGGCGACGTGGTCTGGCGGGTGAGTGCGGCGAAGTAGGAGGCGTTTCAAGCGCCCTCTCCCAGAGGGAGAGGGTTGGGGAGAGGGGCTACGGCGTTCGACGGAGCGCCGGCACGCCGTCTAGCCTTGTACCCCCTCTCCCTCCCACCGCTTTGCGGCGGGCCCCGCCCTCTCCCTTTGGGAGAGGGATTCTGTTTCCCCCGCCCCACAGGGAAACTTGCACAACAAGACTGACTGACCGTAAGCTCCTCCCAAAATCGGAGGATCCGCCCATGAAAGTCGAACGCCTGCCGCCCGTGCGGACCTCGCTGGGGCCGACCAACCATCCCTACATGACCGGCCCCTGGACGCCGCAGCACGAAGAGGTCAACGCCTGGGACCTGGAAGTGCTGGAAGGCGCCATTCCCGCGGACCTCGACGGCGTCTATCTGCGCAACACCGAAAACCCGGTGCACGACCCGGTCGGCCGCTACCACCCGTTCGACGGCGACGGGATGATCCACCAGATCGAGTTCAAGGGCGGTCAGGCGACCTATCGCAACCGCTTTGTCCGCACCCGCTGCTTCGAGGCCGAGCAGGAGGTCAATGAGGGCCTGTGGGGCGGCTTGATGGACGGCCCGGGCGTCTCCAAGCGGCCGGGCTTCGGCGCCCACGGATCGTTGAAGGACAGCGCCAGCACCGACATCGTCGTCCATAACGGCGAGGCGATCGCCACCTTCTACCAGTGCGGCGAGGCCTATCGCCTGGATCCGCTGACCCTGGAGAACCTGGGCGTCGCCAGCTGGGCGCCGCTGGAGGGCGTCTCGGCCCACCCCAAGGTCGATGAGGCCACCGGCGAGCTGATGTTCTTCAACTACTCCAAGGCCTGGCCCTACATGCACTACGGCGTGGTCGGCGCCGACGGGAAGCGCAAGGTCTATCAGGGCGTGCCGCTGCCGGGTCCGCGCCTGCCGCACGACATGGCGTTCTCGTCGAAGTACGCGATCCTCAACGACCTGCCGGTGTTCTGGGACCAGGACCTGATGGCGCGCGACATCCACGCGGTGCGCCTGCACAAGGGCGTCCCGAGCCGCTTCGCCCTGGTGCCGCGCGAGGGCGGCGAGCCGCGCTGGTTCGAGGCCGAGCCGACCTATGTGCTGCACTGGCTGAACGCGTACGAGGACGGCGACGAGGTGGTGCTGGACGGCTACTTCCAGGAAAAGCCGATCCCCCGCCCGCTGGAAGGCGCCCCCGACGGCCACGGCCACCTGATGGCCTATCTGGACGAGCACAGCTTCCTGCCGAAGCTGCACCGCTGGCGCTTCAACCTGAAGACCGGCGAGACGACCGAAAAGCACCTGGACGACCGGGTGCTGGAGTTCGGCATGTTCAATCAGAAATACGCCGGCAAGCCGTATCGCTACGCCTATTCCACCACCGCCAAGCCGGGCTGGTTCCTGTTCAACGGCTTCGTCAAGCACGACCTGGAGACCGGCGAGAGCTGGTCGATCAGCCTGCCCGAAGGCCGCTACGCCAGCGAGGCGCCGTTCGCGCCCAAGGTCGGCGCGGTCGACGAGGACGACGGCTATCTCGTCAGCTTCATCATCGACGAGAACAAGGGAACGTCCGAGTGCCTGATCGTCGACGCGCGAGCCTTCGAGGTCGTCTGCCGGGTCGCCCTGCCCCACAAGCTGAGCAGCGGCACCCACAGCGTCTGGGCGGGTCGGGAGATGCTGCGGGGTTAGGCTCACCTGTCATCCCGGGCGGAGCACAGCGGAGACCCGAGACCGCAACAGGCTCAGAGCGTCCGGCGGTCCCGGCTCGGCGCGCTCCGCGCTTGGCCGGGATGACAAGATTTATGGTTAATCGCCCCTTTACCCTGATCGCGCATGATCCCGCCATGCGCCGCGTCCTGCTCGCCCTGATCGTGATCGCCATGGCCGCCCCGGCCCTGGCCGGACAGGCCAGGCTTCCCGCGACAACCAAGTCGCCGCCGGCGCAGACCCCGATCGCTGCGCCCAGCATCGTGCTGCCCGCCCCGATCCCGCTGGCCGTGGGGCGGCCCGGGGGCGACGTCGCCCAGTGCAGGGCCACCTGCGCCCGGACGCTCTACTTCTGTCAGTCCACCGAAGACGACGGCTGCGGCGCCCGCTGGGCCCAGTGCAACGCCGCCTGCACGGCGACCTATTCCGCCGCGCGGTTCGGCCGGTAGCGAGAAAGCGCCCCTTCCCTTCCGCAACGGCCGCTTGCCGCATCAGATAACGCTGATACGCTCACCTGAACAACGATAAGTCAGAGGGCGGGACATGACCGGCAGGCTTCCCAAGGCGTGCGTCATCGGCGCGGGCTGCAGCGGCTTCACCACCATCAAGCGGCTGAAGGACTACGGGATCCCGTACGACTGCTTCGAGATGTCCGACGAGATCGGGGGCAACTGGTACTACAAGAACCCCAACGGGATGTCGGCCTGCTATGAGAGCCTGCATATCGATACCTCGAAGTGGCGGCTGGCGTTCGAGGACTTCCCTGTGCCGAGGGATTGGCCGGACTTTCCCCATCACGCGCAGCTCTTTCAGTACTTCAAGGACTATGTCGATCACTTCGGCCTGCGTCCGACCATCACCTTCAACACCAAGGTCGAGAGCGCAAAACGCACCGCCGACGGCCTGTGGGCGGTGACCCTGGCGAGCGGCGAGACGCGGCTCTATGACGTGCTGTTCGTCTGCAACGGCCACCACTGGGACCCGCGCGTGCCGGAATATCCCGGCGAGTTCGACGGTCCGGCCTTCCACGCCCACGCCTATTGCGACCCGTTCGATCCCGTGGATATGCGCGGCAAGAACGTGGTGGTGGTCGGGATGGGCAACTCGGCCATGGACATCGCCAGCGAGCTCTCCCAGCGGCCGATCGCCAAGAACCTCTGGGTCTCGGCCCGGCGCGGGGTCTGGGTGTTCCCCAAATATCTGAACGGCAAACCCGCCGACAAGACCGCCCTGCCCGCCTGGATGCCGCGCAAGCTGGGCGTGGCCCTGTCGCGCTCGGTGCTGAAGAAGACCATCGGCCGGATGGAGGACTACGGCCTGCCCAAGCCCGACCACGAGCCGCTGGAGGCCCACCCGTCGGTCTCGGGCGAGTTCCTGACCCGCGCGGGCTGCGGCGACATCAAGTTCAAGCCGGCGATCAAGGCGCTGGAGGGCAAGCGCGTCCGCTTCGCCGACGACAGCGTCGAGGACGTCGACGCCATCGTGTTCGCCACCGGCTACAAGATCAGCTTCCCGTTCTTCGACGACCCGGCCCTGCTGCCCGACGCCGATCACCGGATGCCGCTGTTCAAGCGGATGATGAAGCCGGAGATCCCCAACCTCTTCTATATGGGCCTGGCTCAGCCGCTGCCGACCCTGGTGAACTTCGCCGAGCAGCAGGCCAAGCTGGCGGCGGCCTATCTGGCCGGGAAGTACGCGCTTCCCAGCCCCGCCGAGATGGCCCGCATCACCGCCAAGGACGAGCACCGCCATACCGGCCACTTCTATGACTCGGCCCGGCACACCATTCAGGTCGACTTCAACGTCTATTGCGCCGACCTGAAGAAGGAGATCGCCAAGGGCGAGGCCCGGGCGCGAAACGCGGGCGGGAAGTTGCCAGTGCCGGCGCGGGCGGAGGGGAAGGCGGAAGCTTTGGCGGAGAGTTGATTGTCATCCCGGCCGTAGCGTAGCGAAGAGCCGGGACCGCCACGAACTCGGAGCTTCCGGCGGTCCCGGATCAGCGCGCTTTGCGCTTGTCCGGGATGACAGGATTTAAGGCATGCCCAAGATCACCTTCGACAAGGACACCCGCGCCAAGCTGGTCGGCGGCCTCTCGGACTATCTGCGGTCGGAGCTTGATCTGGAGGTGAAGGGCTTCGACGCCGAGTTCCTGCTGGACTTCATCAGCGAGCGCCTGGGCCCCTACTACTACAACCAGGGCCTCCACGACGCTGCGGCCCTGTATCGCGAGAAGCTGGAGGCGATCACCGAGGCGGTGTGGGACATCGAACAGCCAGTGAAACCGTTGTGACAGCCCTCCCCATTCCGCCCTCCCCGGCGAACGCCGGGGTCCAGATGAAGGCCGGAACGGTACTTCAGCCGGCTCCCTCACAGCCTTATGATCTGGGTCCCGGCGTTCGCCGGGAAGGTCGGACATCTAGGGAGCGCTCGCCAAACGCTTGCATCCCGACCCAGAGTAGGGCCACGATCATGACGGGGCGTCACGATCGTCCCGAGCTTGAGTCGTTTTCCATGTCGAACATCGCCTATTTCCCCAAGCCCCACGTCGATCAGCGACCGGGCAAGCGGGAGCGCACCAAGACCGCCAACCGCCAGGCGATCCTGGACGCGGCGCGTGAGGTGTTCGGCGAGCTGGGCTATGACGCGGCCACGGTGCGCGACATCATCCGCCGCACGGGTTTGGCGTCGGGCACCTTCTATAACTACTACAAGTCCAAGGAAGAGGTGTTCGACGCCCTGGCGGACGACGGCGCGCGCCGGTTCCGCCCGCTGCTGCGCGCCGAGTCCGAGAAGGCCACCGACTTCGAGTCGTTCCTGCGTGGCGCGATCCTCGCCTATTTCAACTTCGTGGCTCTTGAGCAGGAGGCTTGGCGCCTGGATCGGCCGCCCGGCGAGCCGTTGCCGCACGCGCGCTCGACGCCCGAGGTCGTGGCCGTGTTCGACGAGGTCCACGAGGCCCTGGCGCGCGTGCTGGAACGCGAGCACGCTCCGCCCGTCGACCTCGACTACCTGACCGCCGCCTGCATCGCCGTCGCCCGCGAAATCGGCGACAAGATGCTGGAGCGCCGCCCGGTTGACACCCAAGGCGCAGCCGACTTCGCCGTTCACCTGATCCTGGGCGGCCTGCCCGCCCTGCCGAGACTTTAGACGCAACGACAACAAAACCACCAACGCGTGGGGGGAAACCATGGCATCCGACGCCGCCCAGAAGACGATCCTGAAACTGATCCTGTCCCTGCCCAGCCCCATCCTGCGGGCGATGTCGGGGGGCGGGGTCGTCTACAAGGGCGGGCGCACCCTGGACCCGCGCTTCCAGTTCTTCGCCCACGCAGCCAAGAAACTGCCGCCGATGACCAGCCTGTCGCCGGCCGAAGCGGTCGCCGGCAGCGCCAAGGGCCTGGCCGCCGTGCAGGGGCCGCTGGAGCCCGGCGTGCGGACCGAGAGCCTGTCGGTGGAAGGGCCCAACGGCCCCATTCCCTGCCGGGCCTATCGCCCGCCCCAGACGGACGCCAAGGCCCCGCTGATCGTCTACGCCCACATGGGCGGCGGGGTGATCGGTGATCTGGAGACCTGCCACGCCTTCTGCTCGATCCTCTCCAGCATCTGCAGCACGACCGTGATCTCGGTCGACTACCGCCTGGCCCCGGACCACAAGTTCCCGGCGGGTCTGGAGGACGTGCTGGCGGCCTATCGCTGGGCGCGGGACAACACCGCCCGCTTCGGCGCGGCGGCCGTTCCTCCGGCGATCGGCGGCGACAGCATGGGCGGCAATTTCTCGGCCATCGTCGCCCAGGAAATGATGCGCAAGGGCGAGCCGCAGCCGGCCGTGCAGATCCTGATCTATCCGGCCGTGGACGTCGCCAGCGAGACCGCGTCGATGACCACCTACGCCGACGCCTATCCGCTGACCCGCGCCACCATGGACTGGTTCATGGGTCACTATATCGGCGCCGACGCCGACCCGGCCGATCCGCGCCTGTCGCCCGACAAGACCGCCGACCTGACGGGCCTCGCCCCCGCCGTAGTCGCGACCGCCGGCTTCGACCCGCTGGCCGACCAGGGCGAGGGATACGCCAAACGCCTCAAGGCCGCCGGCGTGCCGGTCAGCTACCGCTGCTACGACAGCCTGGCCCACGGCTTCACCGCCTTCACCGGCGCGATCCCCGCCGCCGACGACGCCTGCCGCGAGATCGCCTGGCTGGTGCGCGAGATGTTCGAGCAGCGGACGCTGTGATGCGCGCCCTCGTCGTCGAGGAGCTCGCCCCGAACTACGCCGGCTGCGCGATCCACGAGGTCGCCACGCCCCAGCCCGGATCGGGCGAGGCGCTGGTGCGCGTGCGGGCCGCCAGCGTCAACTTTCCCGACCTTCTGATGACCCGCGGCGAGTATCAGCTGAAGCCGCCCCTGCCCTTCACGCCGGGCCTGGATCTGGCCGGCGAGGTCGTGGCGCTGGGCGGCGGCGTGACCGGTCTGGCGGTCGGCGACGCCGTCGTGGGCGGCGCACGGCTGGGCGGCTTCGCCGAGTACGCGGTGCTGTCGGCCAGCGCGCTGAAGCCCAAGCCAGCGCGGCTGTCCTTCGCCGAGGCCGCCGCCTATGGCGCGGCCTATCTCACCGCCTATGTCGCCCTGGTGCGGCGCGCGCGGCTGGAGCCGGGCGAATGGGTGCTGGTCCATGGCGCAGCCGGCGGCGTCGGCCTGGCGGCTGTGGACCTGGCCAAGGCCCTGGGCGCGCGGGTCATCGCCGCCTCGGCCTCGGACGCCAAGCTGGAGCAGGTAAAGGCCCTCTACGCCCCGGACGCGGTCGTGAACGTCACCCAGGGCTTCCGCGAACAGGTCAAGGCCATCACAGGCGGCCACGGCGCGGACGTGATCTACGACCCCGTCGGCGGCGACGTCTTCGACGAGAGCGTGCGCTGCATCGCGTTCGACGGGCGGCTTCTGGTGATCGGCTTCACCTCAGGCCGGATTCCCAACGTCTCGGTCAATATGCCGCTGATCAAGGGATTCTCGGTCATGGGCGTGCGGGCCGGCGAATACGGACGCCAGTTTCCCGAGAAGGGCCGCGAGAACGCCGACGCGATCTGGAAAATGGCCGATGAGGGTGTCATCCGGCCCCATGTCCACGCCGAGCTGCCGCTGGAGCGCTGGCGCGAGGCGTTCGACCTGCTGGCCGACCGCAAGGTGGTGGGCAAGGCGGTGATCACGCCGTGATACTGGCCCCCTCCGCGCTTCGCGCTCCTCCCCCGGAGGGGGAAGAAGGTGGGCGGTGATCCTTCTTCCCCCTATGGGGGAGGAGGGCTGCAGGCCCGGAGGGGGCAAGTATCTAACCCCCTGAACCGACTCAGGTTGACATCCCCGCGACGTTCTTTTATCCACCGCGCCTCACTCGCGAGCCACCCGGCCCGCGTTCAACGTTTTTTATTCGGAGCCACGTCGTGAAGCGCACCTTCCAGCCGTCGAAGCTCGTGCGTGCCCGCCGTCACGGCTACCGCGCGCGTATGGCCACCAAGAACGGCCAAAAGGTCGTCGCGCGTCGCCGCGCCAAGGGCCGCAAGCGCCTGACCGCCTAATTCTCTTTCCTCCCTCGGGAGGCGAGACGATGATCAAAGCCGCCTTTTCCACAGACCTGTCCTCAGGTTCTCGCCGGAAAGGCGGCTTTTTTCATGGCTGATCTCAAGTTCGAGCGGTTGCGCAAGCGCCCCGACTTCCTGCTGGCCGCCAAGGCCCCGGCCCTGTCCCGCGGCGCGGTGTTCATCCAGATGCGCCCGCGCGCCGACGGCGATCCGACGGTCCGGGTCGGCTTCACCGCCACCAAGAAGATCGGCGGCGCTGTCGAGCGCAACCGCGCCAAGCGCCGCCTCCGCGAGGCCGCCCGGCTGGTCCTGCCCCTTCATGCGCGCCCGTCGCATGACTATGTGTTCATCGCCAGAGGCGGCACCGGCACTCGCGAATGGGCGCGTTTGCTTGACGATGTCAAAACCGCGCTGATAAGCCTCGCCGCCGACCAAGATCGCGGGGGACCCAAGGTTTCCCGACGTTCGAGCGGCGCTCAAGACGACGCCGCCTCTCCCTCTCAACCCGATCCCACAGTTTCCGGTTAAGCGCTCCATGCAGAACGACAACAAAAACACGCTGATGTTCATCGTCAGCGCGTTCGCGATCCTGATCGGGTACCAGTTCTTCGTCCTGGGTCCGCAGCAAAAGAAGGCTGAGGCCGAGTTCCGCGCCAAGAAGGCCGCCGAACAGCAGTCGGCCGCCAAGGCCGGCGTGACGCTGGACGCCAACGGCAACCCGGCGCCGCTGCGCCTGTCGCGCGACGCCGCCAAGGCGCTGAGCCCCCGCATCGTTGTCGACACGCCCTCGCTGTCGGGCTCGATCGCCCTGAAGGGCGCGCGTATCGACGACCTGTTCCTGCGCAAGTACGACGAAACCACCAAGAAAAATTCGCCGCCGGTCGAGCTGTTCCGCCCCGAGGGCGCCGAGCACGCCTGGTTCGCCGATTTCGGCTGGGCGGGCGCGAACCTGCCGGGCCTGCCCGACAGCCGCACCGTGTGGACCGCCGCGCCGGGCCAAGTTCTGCGTCCCAACGCGCCGGTGACTTTGACCTATGACAACGGCCAGGGCCTGACCTTCACGCGGGTGATCTCGGTCGACGATCAGGCGATGTTCACCGTCTCCGACAGCGTCAAGAACAACGGGACCAACGGCCTGCAGCTGGCCCCCTACGCCACGGTCCAGCGCCAGGGCGTCCACGACAGCCTGGGCAAGAACCAGATCGTCCACGAGGGCGCGATCGGCGTGCTGGGCGGGGTCGACGACCAGAAGCTGGAGATGGCCAAGTACGGCAAGTGGAAGAAGGACAAGCCGCTGCAGTCCTTCGACTCGGTCGGCGGCTGGACCGGCATCACCGACAAGTACTGGCTGGCCGCCCTGATCCCCGGCCAGGACCAGGCGATCAAGGCCCAATACCGCGTGACCAACGTGGCGGGCACCGACGTCTATGACGTCAACTTCCTGGGCCCGGTGCAGGTGCTCAACCCCGGCGCCACCGTCAGCCAGACCACCCGCCTGTTCGCCGGCGCCAAGACCGTGCCGCTGCTGCGCAAGTACGAGTACGGCGCGACCCCGGCCCCGGCCATCTGGGAGTTCTGGAACAAGACCAAGGCGGAGATCCCGCGCTTCGACGACGCCGTCGACTGGGGCATGTTCCGCTTCTTCACGCGCCCGATCTTCAACATCCTGGAAGTCTTCTACAAGCTGGTCGGCAACTTCGGCCTGGCCATCCTGCTGCTGACCGTCGTGCTCAAGCTCGTCCTCTACCCGATGGCCGACAAGAGCTACGAGTCGATGGCCAAGATGAAGAAGATCGCCCCCGAGGTCGAAAAGCTGAAGACCAAGCACAAGGACGATCCGGCCAAGCAGCAGCAGGAGATGATGGCCCTGTATCAGAAGGAAAAGATCAACCCGATGATGGGTTGCCTTCCGATGCTGATCCAGATCCCGGTCTTCTACGCCCTGTACAAGGTGCTGACCGTCACCATCGAAATGCGCCACGCGCCGTTCTTCGGCTGGATCCAGGACCTGTCGGCGCCGGATCCGACGACGATGTTCAACCTGTTCGGCCTGATCCCCTGGGATCCGGGTTCGCTGCCGCTGATCGGCGCGATGATCGCGCACCTGGGCGTGTGGCCGCTGCTGTACGGCTTCACCATGTGGCTGACCACGGCGATGAACCCGCCGGCCGGCGACCCCATCCAGCAGAAGATCTTCCAGTGGTTCCCGGTGATCTTCACCTTCACCCTGTCGGGCTTCGCCGTGGGTCTGGTGATCTACTGGTGCTGGAGCAACGTGCTGACCATCGTCCAGCAGTACATCATCATGCGCCGCTACAAGGTCGAGAACCCGATCGACAAGATCATCGCTCGCCTGCAGGGCAAGACGGCTAGCGCGACCTGATGAGCGAGGACCAGAAGCTCCCCAAGGAACCGCCAGTCCTTCTGCCAGGCGCGGCCGATTTCACGGACGAGCAGATCGAGACGGCGCGCGTGTTCTTCGCCCAGCCGGTCTCGTTCATCATGGGGGCGGTGCGCATGGACGCCATGCCGCCGTCCGACCTGCCCGAGGTGGCCTTCGCCGGCCGCTCGAACGTGGGCAAGTCCAGCCTGATCAACGGCCTGGTGAACCAGAAGTACCTGGCCCGCGCCTCGAACGAGCCGGGCCGCACGCGGGAGATCAACTTCTTCCTGCTGGCCGAGAAGGTTCGCCTGGTCGACCTGCCCGGCTATGGCTTCGCGCGGGTCTCGCGTTCGGTCGCCGACAAGTTCCAGGACCTGGGCCGCGCCTATCTGCGCGGTCGTCCGAACCTCAAGCGCGTCTATGTGCTGATCGACGCCCGCCATGGTCTCAAGAAGGTCGACCTGGAGGCGCTGGACGCCCTGGACGTGGCGGCGGTGTCCTACCAGATCGTCCTGACCAAGGCCGACAAGATCAAGCCGGCCGAGGTCGACAAGGTCGTGGCCGAGACCACCAAGGCCATCGCCAAGCGCGCCGCGGCCTTCCCCCGCGTGCTGGCCACCTCTTCGGAGAAGGGCCTGGGCATGCCGGAACTGCGCGCCGAGATCGTGCGGCTCTGCATCGACGAGTGAGCGTATAAACCGATCTCCCCGGCGAATGCCGGGGCCCAGATCGGAACCGCCAGTCTATGGGACGCCGATCAGACGGTCGGCGCGCCCACCCCAGCCGGTCCGGATGAATCTGGGCCCCGGCATTCGCCGGGGAAATCGGTTATTGGGGATATGTCCGTCGGATTAACCCCACGCTAGGGTTCGCACGCCAGAACCCCCGCCTCCCCGTTTTCCAGAAAAAGTCTCCCCGCCATGAACCGCCACGACCTGAAGACCTGGCCCAAGTACTTCGCCGCTGTTCGCTCCGGCCAGAAGCGCTTCGAAATCCGTCGCAACGATCGCGAGTTTGCGGTGGGCGACATCCTGGTCCTGCGCGAGTTCGACCCGGCCACCGACACCTATACCGGCCAGTCCGAAGAGCGGCAGATCACCTTCCTGCTGTCGGAAGAAGACTATGGCGGCGTCATCCACGGCTTCGTGGCGATCGGCTTTGGCGACGTCCCGACCCACCCGACGGCGCCGGCCGAGGGCGCGCTGACCGCCAAGGACCTGGCGGCCTGGCATGAGACGGCCTCCGCCAACGCCTCGCTGCGCGCGCAGGAGGCTCGCAAGGTTTCCGAGAGCTACGCGAAGAACAACATGAGCGTCGCGGCCGACCGTCACGGCGCGGTGGCCGACGCCGCCGAGGCCGAGGCCAGCTTCCATGCCCAGGCGGCGCGGATCGTCAGCCAGGGCTGAGACCAAAGAAAAAGGCCGCCGGGATCGCCCCGGCGGCCTTTTTCTTTTCCGATGTCTCGACGGATCAGGCGGCTTCGCTGACCTGGGCCGGGAACACATCGTCCATGCGCAGATAGGTGATCAGGCGGTTTTCCATCGAGATGATCGCCTGGATGTAGCGGAGCTCCTCGACACCGACGTCCGGCGCTGGCTGCAGGCTTTCGCGCGGCACGGTGAAGGTTTCCGACACGGCGTCCACCAGGATGCCGGCCAGACGGTCGCGGCACTCGACGACGACGATCACGTGGCGGGTCTCGGGGATGGTGACGCCCAGGCCCAGGCGATTGCGCAGGTCGATGACCGGCATGATCGCGCCGCGCAGGTTGATGACGCCGCGCATGTAGTTGGGCGCGTGAGGGATCGGCGTGGCCGGCGTCCAGCCACGGATTTCCCGCACCGTCTTCACGTCGATGCAGAACTCCTGCTCGCCGATGCAGAACGAGATCAGTTCCAGAGCGGGCGCGGTGTTGTCGGTCATGACGAGTCCCCGATTCGAATAACGCGACCCGGAGCGGCGATCGACGCGCTCTGGGCCTATGCCACAAGACCCCACATCGCGTTTAACAACCGTTAATTGGTGAACGACGGGGGCGCGCTCGAATGTCGCGCCCCCTCAATTCGGGTCCGGGAGAGGAGGCTTCAGGCCTCGTCCAGGCCCTCATCGCCGTCGTCGGACAGGCCGAACTCGTACCACATGCCGTTCAGCACGCCGAAGGCGACAGCCAGGCCCAGGCCCAGGATCCAAGCGAAATACCACATCGGTTCGTCTCCTTAGAGCCTGTCGAGTTTAGATGGTTCCATCTAAACTCGATAAACAGGCTCGAAAATCAAACACTTAGAGCCCTTTGTAACGCTTTGGATGGTTCCATCTAAAGCTAAAGGGCTCTAGGGATCAGTAGAGGTCTGGATTGACGGCCAGGGCGGCCGTGGTGCTGCGGCCCCAGAGGACCTTGTAGACCCAGGCGGTGTAGGCCAGCACGATCGGCAGGAAGACGATCGTCACCACCAGCATGATGAACAGGGTCATGTGGCTGGACGAGGCGTTCCACACCGTCAGGCTCGAGCGCGGGTCGACGCTGCTGGGCAGGATGAACGGGAACATCGACAGACCCACCGTGGCGATGATGCCCGTGGCCGAGGCCGAGGACCCGGCGAAGCCCATCCAGGCGCTCTTCCGGCGCAGGCCCAGCAGGGCCAGGGCGGCGCCGGCGAAGCCCAGGACCGGGGCGATGATCATCCAGCCGTGGCGGCCGTAGTTGTCGAGCCAGGCGCCCGGGTCGCGCACCGCGGCCGCGCCGCGCAGCGGGTTGGAGGGGCCCGCGGCGTCCGCCAGACCCTCGATCCGGAAGCCCATGCCGCCGAACGCCACCCAGAAGCCGCCAGCCGCGAACAGCACGATGCTGGCCAGGCCGGCGAGCTCGCCGATGCGGCGGGCGCGTTCGGCCACGGGACCTTCCTCGCCCTTCACGGTGATCCAGGTGGCGCCGTGCAGCACCAGCATGGACACCGACAACAGGCCGCACAGCAGGGCGAACGGCGAGAACAGGCCCAGGAACGTGCCGTCGTAGAAGGCGCGCAGGTCGCTATCCAGCCGGAAGGGCGCGCCTTGCAGCACGTTGCCCAGCGCCACGCCGAAGCACAGCACCGGGACAAAGCCGCCGACGAACAGCGCCCAGTCCCAGAACGCGCGCCAGCGCGGATCCGGCCGCTTGGAGCGGTACTTGAAGCCCACGGGCCGCAGGATCATGGCGGTCAGCACCACGAACATGGCCAGATAGAAGCCCGAGAAGCTGATGGCGTAGACGAACGGCCAGGCCGCGAAGATCGCCCCGCCGCCCAGGATGAACCACACCTGGTTGCCTTCCCAGGTGGCGCCGACGGTGTTGATCACCATCCGGCGTTCCTTGTCGGTCTTGGCGACGAAGGGCAGCAGCGCGCCGACGCCCATGTCGAAGCCATCGGTCAAAGCAAACCCGATCAGGAGGACCCCGACCAGGGCCCACCAGATCACGCGAAGCGTGGCGAAATCGACGGGGATTTCCATTGTGAGGCGCTCCTTCAGGCGACGGCGGCTTCGGGTTCGGGCGAACCGTCGGGGGCGGGATCGTGCAGGGCGTACGGGCCGCGCTTGATGGTCTTGAGGATCAGGCCGACCTCGACCACCGCCAGGGCGCCGTAGAGCAGAGTGAAGACCGCGATGCTGGTCAGCAGTTGCGGGACGGTCAGGCTGGACGCGCCCAGGAAGGTGGGCAGCACGCCCTCCACGGCCCAGGGCTGACGACCTACCTCGGCCAGCACCCAGCCCATCTCGGCCGCGATCCAGGGCAGCGGGATGGCCGCGACCGCCAGGACCAGGAACCACTTGGTCTCGTGCTTGCGCAGGGTGACCAGCAGGAAGGCCGTGGCGAACAGGGCGATCATCAGGAAGCCGATCCCGGCCATGATGCGGAAAGCCCAGAACATCACCGGCACCGGCGGCACCACGTCCCAGGCGGTCTGCTTGATCAGTTCCGGCGAGGCCTGGCGCGGGTCGGCGACATGGCGCTTGAGCAGCAGGCCATAGCCCAGATCGCGGCGGTGCTGCTCGAAGGTGGCGCGCGCGGCGACATCGTTGGGATTGGCCTTCAGCGCCTCGACCGCGCCGTAGGCGATGACGCCGGACTCGATGCGATCCTCGGCCTTGGCGACCAGCTGGAAGATGCCTTCCACCGGCTTGTCGAGGCTGCGCGTGGCGATCAGGCCCAGCACATAGGGGATCTTGATCTCGTGATGGGTCTTGCGGTCGGCCATGCTGGGGATGCCGAAGGCCGTCAGGCCGGCCGGCGCGGGCTCGGTCTCCCACATGGCCTCCAGGGCGGCCAGCTTCATCTTCTGGTTATCGGTGAGGGCGTAGCCGCTCTCGTCGCCCAGCACGACCACCGACAGCGACGAGGCCAGGCCGAACGCGGCCGCCACGGTCATCGAGCGCTTGGCCACGCCCGCATACTTGCCCTTCAACAGGTAGAAGGCCGAGATCCCCAGCACGAAGGCGGCGGCGATCACATAGCCGGCGCTGACGGTGTGGACGAACTTGGCCTGGGCCACCGGGTTGAACAGCACCTCGCGGAAGCTTTCGACCTCCATGCGCATGGTGTCGGGATTGAACACCGCGCCCACCGGGTTCTGCATCCAGCCGTTGGCGATCAGGATCCACAGGGCCGACAGGTTGGTGCCCAGCGCCACCATGAAGGTCACGAACAGGTGGCCGACGCGCGACAGCTTGTCCCAGCCGAAGAACATCAGGCCCACGAACGTGGCTTCCAGGAAGAAGGCCATCAGGCCCTCGATCGCCAGCGGCGCGCCGAAGATGTCGCCGACATAGTGCGAGTAGTAGGACCAGTTCATGCCGAACTGGAATTCCATGGTGATCCCGGTCGCCACGCCCAGCACGAAGTTGATGCCGAACAGCGTCCCCCAGAACCGCGTGACCGTCCGCCAGATCGGACGCTTGGTCATCACATAGATGCTCTCCATGATGACCAGCATGAACGACAGCCCCAGCGTCAGGGGCACAAACAGAAAGTGGTAGAGGGCGGTGAGCGCGAACTGGAGTCGCGACAGGTCTACGACAGCGGGGTCCATGGACAACTCCGAGGCGAACGGCCGATGATCAGGCCGATCGAGAGCCATGCCCTAGACCCGCCCGACCGTCCGTTCCTTGATCCGGATCAAGGCAAGCGGATAACCCCACCCTACACTCAACTCATGGGCGCCCGCATAGTGCAGATTGATCCTCGTGGCTCCGCCAAGGTCTGGCTCAAGCAATGGGAGCGAACCGTCGCGCCGACGGTCCGCCGCTCGGGCTTGCTGGGTCTCGTGGACGGAATCGCCGCGATCGCCTTCGCGGCCGGTCTTGCGCTGAGCGTCGATGCGATCGCCCGGGCGCTTGGACCCACAGCGCTTTTCGGCTGGCTGCTTGTGGCCGCCGCCGCGCTCGCGGTCCGAGGCGGTCTGACTCTGGCGACGGGCGTCATCGGCGCCCAGGCGGCGACGCAGGCCAAGGCTTCGCTTCGGATCTCGCTGGCCCGCGCCGTGTTCTCCGGCCCACGCCGCCCGGCGGGTGAGGCCACGACCGCCCTGTTGGAGGGCGTCGAAGCGCTGGACGGTCACGTCGCCCGCTTCCTGCCCATCCGCCTGTCCGCCAGCGTCCTGCCGCTGCTGATGATCGCCGCCGCCGCCGTCGCCAGTCCGATCGCCGCCGCCATCATGCTGGGCACGCTGATCCCGTTCATCCTGGCGATGATCCTGACGGGCGCCGCCGCCGCCGCCGAGGCGCGCGCCCAGTTCCAGGCCCTGGAGCGGCTGTCGGCGCTGTTCCTCGACCGGGTCCGCGCCCTGCCGGTGGTGCTGGCGTTCCAGGCCGAGGGGGCGACCACGCTGGCCTTGACCCGTTCGGCCTCGAACCTCGCCGAGCGGACGATCCGCGTCCTGCGCGTGGCCTTTCTGTCGTCGGCCGCGCTGGAGTTCTTCGCCGCTCTGTCGGTGGCCCTGGTCGCGGTCTATTGCGGCTTCAACCTGCTGCGCCTGCTGCCCTTCCCGGTTCCAGAGCAGCTGGACCTCAAACGCGCCTTCTTCGTGCTGGCCCTCGCGCCTGAGGTCTATGCGCCCATGCGTCGACTGGCCGCCGCCTATCATGACCGCCAGGCCGCCGAGGCCGCAGCCGCCAGCCTCGTCACCTTCGAGCCCCCCGCCCCGCGCCCCGCGCGCGTGCGGCTCACGACGGCTCCGACGCTTCGCTTCCAGGGTGTCGAGATCCGCTATCCCGACACCGACGCCCCCGCCGTGCGGGCGTTCGATCTGGTCGCCCCCGCCGGCTCGATCACCGCCCTCGTCGGCGCCAGCGGCGCGGGCAAGAGCTCGATCCTCAACGCTCTGCTGGGCCTTTCGCCGGTGACGGCCGGCGCCATCCGCGTCAATAATAGTCCGCATACAGACGTAGAGCTCGATATCGCCTGGGCCGGACAGTCCCCGCTGATCCTGCCCGCCTCGATCGCCGACAACATCGCTCTGTCCCGCCGCGACGCCAGCCGCGCCGAGATCGCGCAAGCCGCCGAGCGCGCCGGTCTGGGCCCCGCCCTCGCCAGCCGTCCGGGCGGTCTGGACTTCCTGCTGGACGAACGCGGCTCGGGCCTCTCGGGCGGCGAGCGGCGGCGTCTGTCGCTGGCCCGCGCCCTGCTCAAGCCCGCGCCGATCCTGTTGCTGGACGAGCCGACCGCCAATCTCGACACCGAGGCCGAGGCGGCCATGGTCGAGGCCATCCGCCTTGCCGCCAAGGGCCGGACCACCCTGATCGCCACCCATTCCGAGGCCGTCGCCGCCCTCGCCGACCAGGTGATCCGCCTATGACGCACTCGCCTGTGACCAGCCCGCTCGACGCCCTCATCCGCGCCCAGAAGCGCCAGCGCGCCAGCGCCTTGCGCCTGGCGGCGCTCAGCGCCGTCACCGTCGGCGCGGCCTCGACCCTGCTGCTCGGTCTTTCGGGCTGGTTCATCGTCGCCAGCGCCGCGGCCGGCGCGGCGGGCCTGGCGGCGGCCCATGCGTTCAACGTGCTGCTGCCCAGCGCCGGCATTCGTTTCCTGGCCATCCTGCGCACGGCCGCCCGCTATGGGGAGCGCGTGTCAGGACACGCCGCCGCCCTGCGCGCCCTGGCCGCCATCCGCCCGGCGGTGTTCGAGAGCCTGGCGGCCGCCCCGCCTTCCGAGTCCCTGAGCCTGTCGCGCGGTGAAGCCTCGGCGCGGCTCGTCCAGGACGTCGACGCGATCGAGACTCGCTTCGTGCGTCTGTCCGCGCCATGGAGCGCCGCGGCCGGCCTGGGCGCGGGGGTGGCGCTGGCTGTGCTGGCCGGATGGGTTCCGGCCCTGGCGATCCTGACCGCCGCCGGCGCGGCGCTCCTGTCGGCCCGCGCGCTAGCGAAGCGCTACTCCGCCCCCGCCCGCGCCGCCGTTCAGGCGCGCACCGGCGCGCTGAAAGACTCCGTCGCGGCCCTCGTTTCGGCTTCGGCGGAACTGCGGGCCTATGGCTTGGCCGACTGGGCGGGCGAGACGCTCAACGCCCGGGCCGCCAGCCTGGAGGACGCCCGACACGCCGCCGCCCGCGCGCAGGGCCTGATCATCGCCAGCCAGTCTGTGATCGCGGGCTTCGCCGTCGCCGCCGCCGTCGCCTGCGCCGCCCCTGCAGGCGCGGCCCTGGCCGCGCTGGCCGGCCTGGCGGCGGTGATGAGCCTGGACGCCCTGACCGGCCTGGCCAACGCCTTCGACCAGGATGGCGCCGCGCACGAAGCCCGCCAGCGCCTCGACGCTGTGTTACGACATCGACCCAGCCCGTCGCGGCCGTCGCCGTCCAAGGCCGAGCCTCTGACCCTGCTGGGCCAGACACTGAATCCTGGCGAGCGGCTGGCGGTCTCGGGCCCCTCGGGCTGCGGCAAGACCACAGCGGTCGAGACGCTGCTGGGCCTTCGGGAGGCCTCGGCGCCCATGACGCGCGACGCCTTCGCCTGGCTGCCGCAGGACGCCGGTCTGGTGGCCGGCACGGTGCGCGAGAACCTGCGCCTCGCCGCGCCCAAGGCCAGCGACGCCGACCTCTGGGCCGTGCTGGAAGACGCGTGTCTCGCCGACCGCATCCGCGCCGCGCCAGAGGGCCTGTCGGCCTATGTCGGCGACGATGGCGAACGGCTGTCGGGCGGCGAGCGACGACGCCTGGCCCTGGCCCGGGCCTATCTGCGTGAGGCGCCCTGGCTCCTGCTGGACGAGCCGACGGAAGGCCTGGACCCCACCACCGAGGCGTCGGTCGTGGCGCGACTGGACTCTCGCTTGAAGCGGACCGGCCAAGGCCTCGTGGTGGTCAGCCATCGCGCCGCGCCTCTGGGTCTCTGCGCGCGGAGCATTCGGTTCGACACGCACGAAAAAGGCCCGGCGACCGCGTCGCCGAGCCTCGTCCCCACCCTATGATCGGATCCCTATTTCAGGTTCACCCGGATATGGGTCGTGAACAGCACCACCGCGAAGGTCGCAAACGCGCCGATCACCAGTCCCAGATAGGCCAATTGTCCGCCCGACATAGACAGTCTCCCTTGCTAGAGACCGTCAGGCTGCGCGCATCCGCTTCGCCCGGCCTTGACCTGCCTCAAACGCGCGCGGCTATAACCGCATGAGATTCAGGGAGCCGCAGGCGACGATGAAACCGACCCGAGGCCTGTCTTCGAGCCTGTTCAGCGACCCGCATCCGGGCGCCTACCTCGCCGCCTTCGCAGCGGTGATGGCCACGGCGGTGGCGCGTCTCTACCTGCCTGAGGCGTTCACCGCCCCGTCGTCGTTCCTGCTGTTCGTGCCGGCGGTGCTGGTCAGCGCGGCGCTGGGCGGCGTCGGGCCCGGCGTGTTCGGCACCACCTTCGCCTGGGCGGCGGTCTGGTGGGTGACGCGGGATATCCCGTTCGACCTGGTCAGCGGCCTGTCGGCGGCGATCTTTCTGGCGGTCGGCTTTGGCATGGCGGTCGGCGGCGGCTGGTTCCACGCCGCGCGGCGGCGGGCGGCGGCGATCAACGACCACCTGCGCTCGATCCTCGACACCGTCCCCGACGCCGTGGTGGTCATCGACCGCGCGGGGATCATGACCTCGTTCAGCCCGGCGGCGCAGCGCATGTTCGGCTGGACCGAGGCCGACGTGCTTGGCCGCAATGTCAGCATGCTGATGCCCGAACCTTATCAATCCTCCCATGACGGCTACCTGGACCGCTACGCCCGCACAGGCGAGAAGCGGATCATTGGCGCGGGCCGCGTCGTGGTGGGTCAGCGCAAGGACGGCTCGACCTTCCCGATGGAGCTCGCTGTCGGCGAGACCAGGGGCCCGACGCCCTCGTTTACCGGCTTCATCCGTGATCTGACCGAGCGCCAGGAAACCGAGACCCGCCTGCAAGAGCTGCAGAACGAACTCGTTCACGTCTCGCGCCTGACCGCCATGGGCGAGATGGCTTCGACCCTGGCCCACGAGCTGAACCAGCCCCTGTCGGCGATCGCCAACCTGCTGACCGGTTCGCGCCGCCTGATGGATCGTGGCCGAGAAGCCGACCAGACCAAGGTGCGCGACGCCATCGACCGCGCGGCCGCCCAGGCGCTACGCGCCGGCGAGGTCATCCACCGCATGCGCGACTTCGCCCGGCGCGGGGCCAGCGAGCGCGAGGCCGAGAGCCTGTCGAAGCTGATCGAGGAGGCCTCGGCCCTGGCCCTGATCGGCGAGAAGGAACGCCAGGTCGACGTGCGCCTGAAGCTGGATCCGAAGGCCGACGACGTCTTCGCCGACCGGGTGCAGATCCAGCAGGTGCTGCTGAACCTGATCCGCAACGGCATCGACGCCATGCAGGCGCAAGAGCCGCGCAAGCGCGCCCTGCTGATCCGCACCGGCCTGACCGAAGAGGGTTGGTCGGAGGTCAGTGTCGCCGACACCGGGCCCGGCATCGCCCCGGAGGTGCTGGAGCGCCTGTTCCAGCCGTTCATGACCACCAAGCCGCAGGGCATGGGGGTTGGCCTGTCGATCTCGCGCTCGATCATCGAGGCGCACGGCGGCCGCATCTGGGCCGAGGCGAATCCTGGCGGCGGCGCGCTATTCCGATTTACGCTGCCGCCAGCCGAGTCTGTGGCCGGCGAGAAGGAGACCATTGATGACTGACGCCCCCGTGGTCCACGTGGTGGATGACGACGAGAGCGCCCGCGAGTCCTTGGCGTTCCTGCTGGAGTCGGCCGACTTCGAGGTCGTGACCTACGCCAGCGCGCCGGCGTTCCTCGACGCCCTGCCGCAGGCCAAGCCCGGGGTGGTGATCACCGACGTCCGCATGCCCGAGATGAGCGGCCAGGACCTGGTCGCCCGCCTGTCGGCGCTGAAGATCAAGATGCCGATCGTGATGATCACTGGTCATGGGGACATCCCGATGGCCGTCGAGGCGATGCGCTCGGGCGTGGTCGACTTCCTGGAGAAGCCTTTCTCGGAATCGCGGATGCTGGACGCCCTCAAGCGCGCCTTCGCCACCGTCGAGGCCGCGCCGGTCTCGGATGACCAGCAGGTGATCCTCAAGCGGATCGAGAGCCTGTCCGAGCGCGAGCGTCAGGTGCTGGACGGCGTGGTGGCCGGTCACGCCAACAAGGTCATCGCCCGCGACCTGGGCATCAGCCCCCGCACGGTCGAGATCTATCGCGCCAAGCTGATGACCAAGATGCAGGCCGACAACCTGGCGGCCCTGGTGCGCATGACCCTGTCGGTGCGCGGCGGCTAAGCTCCACCGCTCACATCGGGAGGGCGCGCCGGCGACGGACCGCCGTGATCACGGCCTCGGCCACGGTAGCGACCTGTTCGATGAACCAGCTGACCGGATTCTCGCCGGGCCGGCGCTGGCTGACGACGAACGTGGCGATGCAGATCGCGGCGAAGATCAGGGCGGGCAGGGCCACGGCGACCAGGGCCGTGGCGCGGGTGGCCGTCGCCTGTCCCAGGACCATCAGAATCTCGAAGGCGAACAACAGGACGCCGCCGGTGGCGACCGCCGCGCCCGCACCCGCGCGCTTGGCGCTCAGGCCAAACGGCACGGCGATCATCGGCAGGAGCGGCAGGATCAGCGCACGGGCGAGACGCGCGTAGAGCGCCGCGAGCAAGGTTTCTCTTGGCAAGACGGCGGGCTCCAGACCAAGACCCTGGCGCGCCAGTTCGATCAGCGTCAGTTCGCTGACGTCCTCGCCGCGCAGCCGCAGCAACCCCGCATCGCCGGCGGGCACGTTGAACATCAAGCGCGAGAAGTTGACGACATAACTTGGAGCGCCGGCCAGGGTGCTGATCTGGCGTCCGTTCGTCAGCTCCAGCGCGATCCGGCTATCCGCAGGGCTCTTGTGGACGACGGCGGACACGGCGGTGACGATGTCTTCGCGACCGTTCGGCTCGATGCGCCGGATGAAGACCTGCTGCAGATGACGTCCGCTGGCGTCCGTCCGATCGGCGGTGAGGAAGAAGTCCGAGCCCGCCGACAGCAGCGCCTTGGGCCGCACGTCGCCGTTCCATCCGGCGTTCTCGGCCGCGTGCAACACGGCGTGATAGGCGTAGCGGCTGTAGGGCTGCACGAAACCGAACAGGAAGACGCTCAGGACCATGAGCACAGCGCCCAGGGCGACAAAGGGCGCGGTGAAGCGCGTCAGCGACGTGCCGCTCGCCAGGATCGCGTCGATCTCCGAGCTCTTGTTCAAGCCGTTCACGACCACGAACAGGCCGATGAAGAAGCCGCCGGGCAACGTCAGGCCCACATAGTGCGGTGTCAGGTTCACCAGCAGTTCGGTGAGATATCGCAAGCCGTCCGTCGTCTGCGACAGCAGATCAAACGACCGTATCAGGCGCTCCATCAGGAAGGCCACCATCGTACTGATGAGGACGGCCGACATCGGCGCCAGGGTCCGCCGCAGCAGGTAACGATCGAGCGTGTTGGGAAACATCAAGGCGGAGCTCGTCGTCTCGAGAGCCTTTCAGGATGCAGCGCTAGCGGACGGACAAGGCGGCGGCCTGGGCGTCGACGCGCCCCGCGCGCCCCTGCCCCCAGAGCCGGGCCTCAGGCGTCGTCTCAGACCGGCTGGGCGTCCGCGCGTGCGCTTCCAAGGCCTCGGCGTAGACCTGCACGACCTCGTCGAGGATCTCGGTCCAGCGATAGGCCGCGCTGCGATCCAGAGCCTTGGCGCCCATGCGACGCAGGCGGTCGTGATCCTGACAGAGCCCCTGCACCGCCTGCGCATAGCGCGCCGGATCGCTCGGCGCGCAGAGGATCGCATCCCGGCCATCGCGCAGCAGCGCCCGGGTATTGGGCGCGTCGGCGCAGACCATGGCCAGGCCCGACGCCATCGCCTCCAGATTGACGTTGCCGAAAGTCTCGGTCGTGCTGGGATTAAGGAAGATGTCGCCGCTGGCCAGCGCCGTAGCGAGCGCCTCGCCCGTCAGGAAGCCCGCGAAGGTCGCCGTCGGCAGCCGGTCCTGGAACCAGGCTCGGGCGGGTCCATCCCCGATGATGAGCACCTGCGGCGCAGGCCCCGCCGCCGCGAGCCGGTCGATCGTGTCGGCGAACGCCGCCAGACCCTTCTCCATCACCAGACGCCCGAGGAACACGATCACGGGTCGATCAGGGTCAAAGCCCTGGGCTGCGCGCCAGGTCTTGCTGCGTCGCGCCGGATTGAAGAGCTCGGCGTCCACGCCGCGCGCCCAGGTCCGGACCTGAACGCCCAGGCGCTGCGCGCGGAGCTCATCGCCGATCGCCTCGGTGGGCGTCATCACATAGTCGCATGCGCCGTAGAACCGCCAGAGCCGACGCCGCGCCAGGGCGCGTAAACCGCCCAGTCCGTAGTAGTCGAGATAGGAGTCGAACAGCGTATGCAGGCTCGCGACCACAGGCGTCTTCAGGCTCCGCCCCAGTTTCAGCGCGGCCGATCCGAGCAGGTCAGGCGCCGACAGGTGAATGAGGTCGGGGGCGAAGGCCTCGATGTCACGCCGCACAGACGGCGGAAGACCCAGCGCCAAGCGATAGTCCCTGCGAAACGGCAGGGTGACTGAGGGCACTGAAACAAGGTCGCCGACGGGGGCGAAGGCCGGCGTGGACGAAGTCGGCGAATAGATCCGAACCTGCGCGCCCGTCGTGCGCTGCACGTGGTCGACCAGCCTGTTCAGCGACTTGTTGGCCCCGTCGAGCGTGTAGTTGTAGTTGCCGGAAAACAGGGCGATCCGCGCCGGGCGCGCGCCAGGGGCGAACATCGAGGCCTTGGTGTCCATCGCCGTGCTTTCCTGTGAGCGCCTCGGACGTCGCCCAGGCGGTTCCGCTCCCCCCCGGAAGCAGCTCAGATCGCGACTTAGAGCAGCCAACGCCGTCGGTTTTGTGAAGGTCTCCGACGCACGACCGTCACGGTACTGATCTACCGGTGGCGGAAGTGTTGTTCTGGGGGACCGCCGGATGCGGATCGTGGACGTCGCCGAGTTCTATTCGCCCACGGGCGGAGGCGTTCGGACCTACATCGACCGCAAGCTCGAAGTGGCCGCCCAGCTTGGCCACGAGCTTTTCGTCATCGCCCCCGGGCCCGAAGACCGCTTCGAGCCGCGCCCGTCCGGCGGCGTGATCTGGGTGCGCGCACCGCGCCTGCCGTTCGACGCCAACTACTACATGTTCTGGGACGCCGCGCCGGTGCACAAACACCTGGACGCCCTGGCTCCGGACTTGGTGGAGGGCTCGTCGCCCTGGCGCGGGGCATGGGTCGTCGCTCGGTGGCGCGGGCGCGCCGCGCGGGCGATGTTCATGCACGCCGACCCCGTGGCGATCTATCCGCAGCGCTGGTTCGGCCGCATCGCCAGCCCCGAGCGCATCGACCAATGGTTCGCGTGGTTCTGGCGGTATCTGCGGTCCCTGCGTCGCCATTTCGATTCGGCCGTCGCCGGCGGACACTGGCTGGCCCAGCGCTTCGAGCAGCACGGCCTGGGTCCCGTCGCGGGCATCCCGCTGGGGATCGATCGGGGCGCGTTCTCGCCCACCTTACGGGACGAGGCGCTCCGGGCGCGTCTCTTGGAGGCCTGCGGCATGCCCCATGACGCCAAGCTGGCCCTGGCGGTTGGACGGTTCCATCCCGAGAAGCGCTGGCCGATGGTGATCGAAGCGACCGTGAAGGCCTCAAAGACCACGCCGATCGGTCTGGTGGTGGTCGGCGACGGCATCGATCGCGCCCGCGTCCGGCGCGCGGCCGCCGGTCAACCGAACGTCCACATCATCCCGCCGATCCGGGATCGGCCCCTGCTGGCGGCCCACCTGGCCAGCGCGGACGTGCTGGCGCACGGCTGCGACTCGGAGACCTTTGGCCTGCTGCCCGCCGAAGCGATGGCCAGCGGCCTGCCCCTGGTCGGCCCCGATCGCGGCGGTTTCGCCGATCTCGCCCGCCCCGAGAGCGCCGAGATCTACCGGTCAGGCGATCCGGACGCCGCCGCCGCCGCCCTTCTCCGCCTGTTCGCGCGCGATCCTGAAACGCTAAAGACTGGCGCGCTGGCGGCGGCGGACGGCGTCAGGCATGACATCGACCACTTCGCCGAGCTTTTCGATCACTACCAGTCGATCGCGAAGCAGGCCTGGGATCCAACCGCCATGGTCAAAGCCCCCACCGCCCGAGGCGCCAGGCCTTGACCACCACAGCGCCATCCGAAGCTCCCATGTCTCCATCGGAGAGCCAGGACGCTTGGACGCCCAAGCGCCCTTCGCTCTGGTGGAACATCGCCGGCGTCGCCGTATCGGCGGGCCTGGTCGTGGCGATCCTGTTCCAGTTGGACGACGCGACGGCCCACGCGCTGAAGATGATCGCTCAGCTGCCGCTCGCCGTCTGGCCGGCCATGGTGCTGCTGTATCTGACCCAGCCGATCTGCGATTTCGCCGTCTATCGCCGGACCTGGAACCTGCCCTGGTCCGGCTTTGGCGTCCTGCTGCTGAAGAACGTGATCAACGAGACCGTGCTGGGCTACAGCGGCCAGGCCTATCTTTATGTATGGGCCCGCCGGATGAGCGGGACGGGTGTCGCGCCGTTTGCGGCCATCAAGGACGCCAGCATCATATCGGCGTTGCTGGGCAACCTCCTGACCCTGGCGCTGACCGCCGTCAGCGTCACGCAACTCACCGAGCTGGGCCTGGTCAAGCAACTCGGACCGGCGCTGTGGTCCGGTCTGATCCCCGTCGCCATCTCGATCGGACTGGTGGTTTTCGGCCGCTGGGTGTTCTCGTTGTCGGCCCGTCTTCTGCTGTTCGTCACCAGCGCCCATGCGCTGCGCATCGTCGTTTCGACCGCCCTGACCGTGATGATCTGGCGGATCGCCCTGCCCGAGGTCGCATCCGAGCTTTGGCTGGTGCTGATGGCCGTCCGTTATCTGGTCTCGCGCATTCCGCTGCTGGCCAACAAGGACCTGGTGTTCGGCAATCTGATGGTTTTCCTGCTGGGTCCGCAGGCCCCGGTGGCGGTGCTTCTGGCGGCGCTGGCCCTGGCGACCCTGCTGATGCACCTCGGGGTCATCTTCATCCTAGGGGGTGTCCGCTTGGCGAGCCATCTGGCCAAACTCATCAGGCGTAGCGTCGCCGAGGCCTAAAGCCCGGGCGCTGCGCGGGCCAGAAGAGCCGAGAGCTCGCGCCCCAGTTTGTCGTCCAGGAGCGGCTTTTCGACCAGGGTGACGCCGGTCACGCCCCGCCGGGTCAGGCGCTGGGCGTCGCCGGTCAGCACGATGGTCGGCCGCCCTGGCGTTGGCGGGGGCAAGCTGGCGTCGCCGTCGTCGATCACGACGCAGGCCGCCGCGCGACATTCCGAACAGGCCAGACAGCTATGGGTGTCCACCGGCGCGCGCACCGCGTAACCGTCGGTTTCCAGAGAAAACCGCAACGCATCACGCAGGGCCTCGTCCTCCACCAGGAGGAGGATCATGGGACGGTCTGTTTCGCCGTCCGACAGGTCGGGCCGGTCGCACATAGCCGCATCACGTCACACTCGGGTCGGAGCGGCCTTGATCGGAGTCAAAATCGTTCGCCTCCGAGTCGCCGCCTAAGGGACTCCCCTTAGCGAGCCCCCCTTAGGCGCATGCCCCGAATATCGGATCGGTTTGAGATGGCGCAAAAAACCCACAACAAACGAGGGGGTTTCCCATGCTGTCTCCGATCCGCGCCAAGACGCTCGACAACGACCATTTCTTCGACGCCGTGCTGCCCGCGCCGGGAGCCTGCGCGCGCTTTCACCGCGACGAGGAAATCTTCGGCGAGGGCGAGGCGGCCGACTACGTCTATCAGGTCGTGTCGGGTTCGGTGCGCACCTACCGGATCCTGCGGGACGGCCGTCGCCAGATCGACGAGTTCCACTTCGCAGGCGACTATTTCGGCCTGGAGATGACCGAGACCCACCGGATCAACGCCGAGGCCATGTCCGACGCCACAGTGCGGATGATCCGCCGAGGCGCGCTCAGCGACCTGGCCGCCCAGCGCGGCGACGCGGCCCGGGCCCTGTTCCGCCTGACCGCCGAGGGCCTGCAGCGCTGCCAGGACCACGTGCTGATGCTGGGCCGCCGCTCGGCCCAGGAACGTGTCGTGGGCCTGCTGCTGGACATCGCCGCCCGCACCCGCGCCGACGCCGAACTGGACGTGCCGATGAGCCGCCAGGACATGGCCGACTATCTGGGCCTGACCATCGAGACCGTCTCGCGCACCCTGACCGCGCTGCAGGAGGAAGGCCTGATCGCGCTGCCGACCGTCCGCCACATGGTGCTGAAGGATCGCCGGGCGCTGGAGCGCCTGGTCGCCTAGAGCGCGTTAGGTTTAACTGTGAGCGGTTAAACCGCTCGAACGCGCTCTAAGTGTATGAAATAGAGCCTGTTTATCTGGTTTAGATGACTCCATCTAAACCAGACAGGCTCTAAGACCCGGCGGGTTAGACCCCGCCCTCGTCGGACCGCTCCAGGCCGGCGATGGCGGCCTCCTCGTCGGCGTCGCCCTGGTTGACCGAGCGCAGCATGACCTGCCGCATCGCGTAGACCAGCATGGCCAGCAGGATCACCGTGTTGAGCACGAACGGCGCCCAGCCGATCTGCTCGTAGAGCAGCACGAACAGCGGGGCGACGACCACGTTCAGGCCGTTGATCGCGGCGATCGCCCCAGCCGCGCCGGCCTGGTCCTTGGCCTCGACCGACAGCGACGCCCCCGCCGTGAAGCCCGGCCGGGCGAAGCCGTAGCCAAGGCTGGCGATGGCGTAGCCAATGGCCACGGCCGCGTAGTCCGGCGCGAAGGCGACAATGATGTTGCCCAAGGCGGCGGCCCCGACGCCCCAGCGCATCAGCTCGCGCGGCCCCATGCGGAACATCCGGATCAGGCCCCATTGCGCGAGAAGACCCGCCACCGCGCCGGCCGCCATGGCCAGGGTGATGAAGCCCTGCGCCTTGATCGGCGACAGGCCCAGCTTGTCGATGATCAGAAAGCCCAGGGTCTGGGTCTGGGCCGTCTGGCAGGTTGCGACGAGGAAGCCGAAGATCAGAAAAGGCTTGAGGCGCGGATCCTTCCACAGCGCCGCGCTCTCGCCCCGCCAGGGGAGCCCCAGGCTGCGTCGCCGCGGCGGAGTCTCGCCGCCGCCCGGCTTGAAGGTCTCGGGCAGGCCGCGGTGGACCACCACCAGCATCGCCGCCGCCAGGGCTGCGAACGCGACCATCGGGCCCGCCAATCCGATGATGGGCAGTACGAACAGCGGGGCCAGCAGCGGCCCCACCACCGTCCCCAGGCCAAACGCGCCGGCCAGACTGGCCATCGTCTGGGTGCGCTCCTCGCGACTGGTCCGCTCAGCCAGATAGGCCTGGGTGGCGGGATTGGCCGCCGAGCCGAACCCGCCGAACAGCGCCCGCGCCAGCAGGAACAGCACGAAGATCACCATCGGCGGCGCCAGATGGTGCAGGCCCGCAGAGACCACGATCGCGCACAACGTCATCGAGACCGCAAAGCCGGCCAAGCCCAGCATGATCAGCGGCTTGCGCCCACGCAGGTCCGATTGCCGCGCCCAGAACGGCGAGGTCACCGCCCAGAGCACCGCCGACAGCGAGAAGATCCCCGCGACCAGCGCGTCGGGGATGCCAATTTCGCGACCGATCGCCGGCAGCACCGACAACATGCCGGTGTTCCCCAGGGCGGTCGCCACCGACACGCCGAAGAGGATGGCGAACGCCCGCCGGTTGCTCCGGCCGTCTTGAGTTTTCGCAGTCATCAAACAACCGTTAGACCCGCGTCCCCGCCCGCGCAACGTGTCGCGGGCCGCCGGGCCACGCGCTGAACGGCGAGAACCTTGGATTAATCATTAACCGCGATGATGCGCCGTCAAACTCGGGGTGCGCCTAGGCCATGTTCCAGATCATCGGCATCGTTCTGCTGTTCGCACTGGTGTTCGGCTCGTACATCATCTCGGGCGGCAAGATGGACGTGATCATTCACGCCGCGCCGCACGAACTGATGGCCATCGGCGGCGCCGGCGTCGCCGCGTTCCTGATCTCGAACTCGATGACCGTGATCAAGGCCACCCTGTCGGGCTTCGGCACGATCTTCAAAGGCCCCAAGTGGAAGGCGCAGGACTATCGCGACCTGCTCAGCCTGTTGTTCCTGCTGACCAAGACGATGAAGTCCAAGGGCGTCATCGCCCTGGAAGCCCACATCGAGAAGCCGCAGGAAAGCTCGATCTTCTCGCGCTACCCCAAGATCGCTCACGACCACTTCGCCGTCGACTTCATCTGCGACACGCTGCGGATGATGACCATGAACCTGGAAGACCCCCACCAGGTCGAGGACGCGATGGAGAAGCAGCTCGAAAAGCACCATCACGAAGCCCACCAGGCGGCCCACGCGCTGACGCAGCTGTCCGACGGTCTGCCGGCTCTGGGCATCGTGGCCGCCGTGCTGGGCGTCATCAAGACCATGGGCTCGATCACCGAGCCGCCGGCGGTGCTGGGCACCATGATCGGCGGCGCTCTGGTGGGTACGTTCATGGGCGTGTTCATGGCCTATGGCCTGGTCGGTCCGATGGCCACGCGCCTGGGCGCGGTGCTCGACGAGGACCACGCCTTCTACAAGATCATCCAGGCCGTCCTGGTCGCCCACCTGCACGGCAACGCCGCGCAGATCTCGGTCGAAATCGGTCGCGGCAACGTGCCGACCGCCTGCCAGCCCAGCTTCGCCGAGTTGGAAGAAGCCCTGTCGCAGATGCCGAACGAATAGGTCGACGGCTCCCTACCGACTCGTAACTTGCGCGGTCGTTCGAACCGGTATTCCTATCGGGGCGAAGACGTCGCCGCCAAGGCGACGCGGCCAGTCGAAGGGGAAACCGCATGACCTCCACCATGATCCGTAAGCTGCTGATCGCAGGCGTCGCCGTCTCGGCCCTGTCGCTGACCGCCTGCGGCAAGAAGGAAGAAGGCGGCGCTGAAGACGCCGCCGCCAAGGCCGCCGCCGCTGACGCCTCGACCGTGACCGACGCGGCCTCGGCCAAGGACCAGGCCGCCGCCGACGCTAACAAGGCCGCCGCCGACGCCGCCGCCGCCCCGGTCGATCCGGCCGACGCCGCCGCCACGGGCGCCGCCTCGACCACCGCGCCCGCTGACGCGGCCGCCCCGGCCGCAGCCGCCAAGCCGGAAGAGAAGAAGGCCGCGCACTAAGCCCTCAGCGAAATACCGATCTCCCCGGCGGAGGCCGGGGCCCAGATCGAAACCACAGCGCCCTTCGTCGATCCTCGGCGGAGGGCGCTTTTGCGTCTGACGCTCGGGATGGATCTGGGCCCTAGCCTCCGCCGGGGAGTTCGGATTGGGATGGCCTCGCCAGGAACCAACTTGACCCCGTCCCCCGCGCCGCGCTCTAGCAACCCCATGGATCCCACCGCCCCCTCCCCGCTGGTCTGGCGCGACGACGGCCTGCCGCAGTCCAGCCTCTACGGCGACGTCTACTTCTCCAGCGTCGACGGTCTGGCCGAGACGCGGGCGGTGTTCCTGGCCGGCTGCGGGCTGCCCGAACGCTTCGCCGAGCGACGCGACTTCGTGGTCGGTGAGCTGGGCTTCGGTTCGGGGCTCAATATCGCCGCCCTGCTCGACCTCTGGCGTCGCGAAAAGCCGCCCGGCGGGCGATTGCACATCTTCTCGATCGAGGCTCACCCCTTGTCGCGGGACGAGGCCGCGCGGATTCTCGCGTACTGGCCTGAGTTGGGGGAGGCCGCGCGGGTGCTGCTGGACCACTGGCCCGGCCGCGCGCGAGGCTTCCATCGCGTGGACCTTCCTGGCTTCGACGCGGTGCTGGACCTGGCGGTGATGGACGTGATCGAAGCGCTGGAGGCCTGGGACGGCCTGGCGGACGCGTGGTTCCTGGACGGCTTCTCTCCGGCCCTTAACCCGGCGATGTGGCGCGATGAGGTGCTGGCGGCGGTCGGCGCGCGCTCGGCGCCCGGCGCGCGGGCGGCCACCTTCACAGTGGCTGGCGCGGTGCGTCGCGGCCTCTCGGCGGCGGGTTTCGAGATCGCCAAGCGCCCCGGCTTTGGCCGCAAGCGCGAACGTCTGGAAGCGTGGCGCCCCGGCGTTCGTCCAGCGGCGCGGCGGCCCGAGACCCTGGCCATCATCGGGGGTGGAATCGCCGGGACTTCGCTGGCGCGAGCGGCGCGGGCCGAGGGCCTCTCCGTGGTGGTCGTCGATGACCCGGACACGTTCGGCGCTTCGGGCAATCCCGCCGCTCTGGTGACCCCGGCGCTGGACGCCGGCGGCGGTCCGCGCGCGGCGCTCTACGCCCAGGCCCTGGCCCGCGCCGTGGCGCTGTACGAGGCCGAGCCCCAGGCGGTGATCGCGCGCGAGGTGCTGCAACTGGCCGCCGGCGAGCGTGATCCGGCCCGTTTCGCCACGGTGGCGGGACAAGACCTGTTCGAACCGGGCGACATGCGGACACTGGACGCCGAAGACACCCACGCTCGCCTGGAGACCCCCACACCGGCTCTGGCCATGGCGGGTGCGCGGGTGATCGCGCCGGCCGAGGTGACGACGGCCTGGGCGGGTCCCGTCGTACGGCGCGGGGTGGCGAAGGTTGAACGCGACGGCGAAGGCTGGCGGTTGCTCGATGCCGCCGGTGAATTGATCACGCGCGCCGATCGGCTGGCCCTGGCCGGCGGCGCGGCGGGGGCGGATTTGCTGGCGAACGCGCCGCTGCGACCCGTACGAGGCCAGGCCAGCTGGACGCGCGGCCAGGCGACGCCCCCGGCCGCCTTCGGCGGTTATGCGATCCCCACCCGCGACGGATTGCTGTTCGGCGCCACGCACGACCGGGACGACGTCCAGACCGACGTGCGTCCGGAGGACCATGCCCGAAACCTCGCGACCTTGGCCAAGGGCCTGCCGGCCCTGGCCGAGCGCCTGACGGGGTCGACCTTCGAGGGGCGAGCGGCTGTTCGCGCCACCACGCCCGACCGGCTGCCGCTGGCGGACGTCCGCGAAGACGGCGTGATCGTCCTGACCGGCCTGGGCTCGCGCGGGTTCTGCCTCGCGCCGCTGCTCGCCGAGCATCTGGTCGCCCGGTTGCTCGGCGTTCCCTCACCGCTTCCGCGCCAATTGTCGCACCTGCTCAAACTGACGCGTTTCGACTCGCCTGTGACGCGCATCGGCGTATAGTCGAACACGGTTATCGGAGCGTCGTTGGCGACGTTGGCGCGCTCCGGGCCCCACGAGAACACATCTGGCCGGCGCCCCCTTCATAGCCGGCCACGTGACGGCGGACCGCCGCCCTCTTGGCCCGCCGGATCAGACGCTCCCGACGCCCCATCGGGAGCGTCTTTTCGTTGGACGGTCTCACGCAACAGAAAAGGGGCCGGCCTTGCGGCCAGCCCCCCATTCCGTCGATCAGAACATCCTTATTGGAAGTTGATCGAGACCGCCGAGCGGCGGTTCAGCGGCTCCTTGACGCCATCGCCGGTGGCGACGGCCGGAGCGCTTTCGCCCTTCCAGTCGACCGCCACGGTGGTGGCGTTCAGGCCCATGCTCACCAGACCGTCGGCCACGGCGCGCGCACGGCGCTCCGAGAGCTTGCGGTTGTAGGCGTCAGAACCCGAGGTGTCGGTGTGGCCGGTCACCACGACGCGGGTGGCGGAACCGCCCTTGGCGTATTCGGCGGCCTGCTGGACCACGGCCTGGGCTTCCGGCGTCAGCACGTACTGATCGAACGGGAAGTAGACCACGAACTCACGCGCCTCATAGGCCGGAGCGGCCGGCGGCGGCGGAGGCGGCGGCGGGGGAGCCGGCTGGGGCGGAGGCGGCGGCGGCGGCAGCACGGGCGGTGGCGGCGGCGGCGGCGGCGGGGCGCCGAAGGTGTAGCGCAGGCCCAGGGTCACCGAGGTGTCCTTGTAGCGGCCCGAGAACGTGCCGACGTCGGTGATCGAACCGCCGGCCGGACCGGTGTTCTGCGTCACCGAGCCCCAGTCGAGCTTCGAGGTCCGCAGGTAGCGGCCCGTCAGGTCCATCGACCAGTTGTCGGCGAAGTTCCAGGCCACGCCCAGGAGGCCTTGCATGGCGAACGCTTGGTCCACGTCGTCGAAGTTGGTGTTCTGGTAGATGGCCGCGCCCGCCGGAACGCCCGACAGCTGGCCATAGACCTTGTTGTGCACCCAGGCCGTACCGGCGCCGACGCCGATGAACGGGCTGAAGCGCGAGTCGCCGCCCATGTCGAAGATGACATTAGCCATCAGGGTGGAAGCCTTGAGCTTGCCGTTCGGCGCGACGCAATCCGGAGCGGCGGAGGTCCGGGCCACGCCCGGAGCGCAAAGGCCGATTGGCTGGGCGCCGCTCAGACCGGCGCCGCGCACGCCTTCCATATCGCTGGGGCGATAGCCGTATTCGGCTTCAACCCGCCAGTTCGGAGAGAACTTGTAGCCGAAGCGGCCAAAGGCGGCCCAATCCTTGTCGGCGTTGAAGTTCCACTGATAGCCGTTCGAGGACGTCGCCTTGACGTCCTTCGGCTCGTGATAGCCGGCGTCGCCCGCGACGTACCAGCCGCTCAGGGCGCTTTGGGCCGAAGCGCCCGAGGCGGCGCAGAGCGCTACCGCCGCGACGCCGACCAGCAACCGCATGTTCATTTGAAAACCCTCTTCCTACGAAAGTCGCGGACCCGACATCTTCCCCGGGACCTGGAGCACAAACGCGCCATGCGCGGATTCAGGTGTGGCGCCAGAGCAACAAAATCGGCGAAATTGCGAAAAATGTGGCGAGACGCGCCATGCCACAGCGAAGCTATGGGTTGCTCGGCGCCGTGCGAAACTGTCGCAAATAGCTAAGATTGCAGAAGAAAATCGGTTTCTCCATACTCGCCTGGTTGGTGAGTGGAGCGCGTCGGTGTGTATTCAGTGCGAGCGGTTTGGCCTGAACCTCCACGGGGATGACATCTCCGCCGCCGTCTGGGGCGGCGAGGGTCCCCACGCCTTTGTCGACGCGGACTCGCGCGAAGGAACCGTCGCAGGCAAGAAGAGCCTGACGGTCCCCGAGGCCGCCCTGCAGCTGCTGCGCAGCGAGCCGGGCTGGTCGAACCAATTCCTCATACCCGCCACCGTGACCTACGCGTTCCGCGAAACGGCGCCGGCGACCATGCCGACCGACACCGGCGGCTTTTCCCAGTTCAACGCCGCCCAGATTCTCCAGGCCGAGAAGGCGCTGCAGTCCTGGTCAGACGTGGCGAACATCACGTTCGTGCGGGTCGGAGAAGGCACGTCCGGCCCTGAAGCCTATAGCAACAACGCCTCGATCCTGTTCGCCAACTTCAGCACGGGAAGCGACGGCTCGGCCGGTTTCGCCTACTACCCTGGCAACACTGCGGTCAGCAGTCGGTCCGGCGACGTCTGGATCAAGTCGACGGCGAGCTACAACACCAATCCGACCGGCTCCAACTATGGCGGCATGGTGCTGGTGCACGAACTGGGACATGCCATCGGCCTGGCCCACCCCAGCGAATACAACGCCAGCGCCGACGAAACCCTGACCTACTCCAAGGACGCCACCTATTACCAAGACAGCCGCCAGTACACGGTGATGTCCTATTTCGGGGAGGCGAACACGGGAGGCTCCTTCTCCGGGGCCTACGCGTCGTCGCCTCTGCTCGACGACATCGCCGCCGCCCAGCTGGCCTATGGCGCCAACATGACCACCCGTACCGGCGATACGGTGTATGGCTTCAACTCAACGGCGGAGCGCGACTGGTTCCTGGCCACCTCATCCTCGAGCCGTCTGGTGTTCGCGGTCTGGGACGCGGGCGGCGTCGACACCCTGGACTTCTCCGGCTACCGCGTCGCCCAGACCATCGACCTGCGGTCGGGCTACTTCTCCAGCGTCGGCGGGCTGAAGGGCAACGTCACCATCGCCATGAACGCGGTGATCGAGAACGCCATTGGCGGTTCGGCCGCCGACACCATCAACGGCAACGCGGTCGGCAACCGGCTCACGGGCGGGGCGGGCGCCGATATCCTGGACGGCGGACGGGGCGTCGATACGGCCGTCTTTTCCGGCGCCTATGGCGGCTACACCCTCACCGCCGGCGCGAACGGCGCCTGGACGGTGCTGGATCGCGCCGGCGGCGACGGGACCGACAGCCTGCTGAACATCGAGTTCATGGCCTTCGCCGACCGGACCGTCGCGCTGGTCGACAGCCGCGTCGCGACCGCGATCAGCAACATCCTGCGCCTTCAAACCTTCAGCGCCGCAGCCGAGCCGATCACCAAGAGCCTGGCGACCGCGATGGCGGCCGGAACCAGCTATTCTGACGCGATCGATCAGGTGTCCAAGGCTGCGCTCTCGACCAGCGCGGTCGCTGTGCTGGCCTACCAGTTCTTCACCGGCAAGACGCCGACAGCCGCGGGCATGGACTATCTGGTCAATCCGGACGGGGTGAACGCCAACAACCTCAACAGCGCCTACTATCAGTCGTTCAACCTCGAGAACCGCTACATCAATTTCGCGGTCAATCTGGGCAAGATCGGCGAAGGCGCGGCCCAGTTCTCGGCCGACTACGGCGGTCTCAGCCTGTTCGACGCGACGCGCAAAGCCTATGCGACCATCTTCGGCCTGACACCGACCGACGAGAAGGTGCGCGCCCTGATCGACGGCCGCGCCGACTACTTCGCCGCCTACGGACGGGACGGCGTGGACGGCCTGGGGACCAAGGCGGCCATGGTCGGCTGGCTGATGGCCGAGGCCGGCAAGGCCGATATCGGCGTGTACGCCAAGTCGGCGGAGGCTTTCTTCGCCGACCAGGCCACCAAGGACGTCTATGGGGTGGATCTCATCGGCGTCTACGCTAGGCCGGAATACGCCCTGACCTGAGCGGGCGACGGCAAGCGCCCGCAGACTCGCGAAAACTGATTTTTGGGCAAGGGCGGGCGGCCCTCCCCCGAAAAGGTCGCCGCCCGAGTTGCTTCACCGGTGGGGTGGTGAAGGGGACGCAGAGCTAGCCGCAGGCCGCCATGACTAGCAAGCCCAAAATACCCAGAATGGAGTTTGGCGTCGCTTTGCCCACGCCAAGCGCAGCGGACGCAAGGCTCATCACCCGCTCACCGATGAGGGCCCGTCGTTTTCAGCACCCGGGCAGCTTTACCTTGCGCGCGGCGCCCGCTAGCCATGTCGATGGAGGGGGCTCCAACAACGGATCAGGACGCCGAATGAGCGACGCCGCGCCCCCCGCCACGTCTCCGCCGCCCCGCCAGAAGGGTTTTCTCGGAGCCGTCGAGAGACTGGGCAATCTCCTCCCCGAACCCGTGATGATCTTCGTCTGGCTGATCCTGGGCCTGATGGTCCTGTCGGCGATCGGGCAGGCTCTGGGCTGGTCCGCGTCCATCACCTATGCGGGCGATGAAGCTCCACAGTTCGGCGAACTTGAGAACGGCGTCCTCACCTATGCCGCCAGCAGCCTGTTCTCGGAGGCGAATCTGGCCCGCCTGTTCACCGAGATGCCCAAGACCCTGACCAGCTTCGCCCCACTGGGGCTGGTGCTGGTGGTGATTCTGGGCGCCGCCGTCGCCGAGCGCTCGGGCCTGTTCAGCGCCCTGATCCGCGCCAGCCTGCGCGAGGCGCCCAAGAGCATCCTCACGCCCCTGGTGGTGATCATCGGCATGGTCTCGCACCACGCTTCGGACGCGGCCTATGTGGTGTTCATCCCGCTGGCCGGTCTGCTCTACGCCGCCGTCGGCCGCCATCCGCTGGCGGGCATCGCCGCCGGCTTCGCGGCCGTCTCGGGCGGCTTCGCCGGGAATCTGACGCCCGGCCAGTTCGATGTCGTGCTGTTCGGCTTCACCCAGGAGGCGGCCCGGATCATCGACCCCACCTGGACGATGAACCCGCTGGGCAACTGGTGGTTCATCCTGGCCATCGTCATCGTCTTCACGCCGATCGCCTGGTTCCTGACCGACAAGGTGGTCGAGCCGCGCCTGGGCCCCTGGGGCGGTCAGGCCGACGACGCCCTGAAGGCGGAGCTGGCCAAGTCGGCCGTCACGCCTGACGAAAAGCGCGGCCTGAAGTTCGCGGGCCTCGCAGCCCTGGCCATCGTCGCCCTGTTCGCGGCGCTCAGCCTCATTCCCGGGTTCACCCCGCTGATCGACGAGACCAAGACCGGTCCCGCCCAGCTGACGCCATTCTACGGCGCGCTGATCGCCGCCTTCATGATGTTGTTCCTGGCCAGCGGCGTCGCCTACGGCGTCGGGGTCGGATCGGTGAAGTCCGAAAGCGACGTCGTGACCATGATGGCCGACGGGGTGCGCTCGGTGGCCCCCTATATCGTCTTCGCCTTCTTCGCCGCCCACTTCGTGGCGATGTTCAACTGGTCGCGCCTGGGTCCCATCGCCGCCATCCACGGCGCCGAAGCCTTGAAGGCGATGAACCTGCCCGCGCCCCTGCTGCTGGTCAGCGTGCTGGGCTTCTCGTCGGTGCTGGACCTCTTCATCGGCTCGGCCTCGGCCAAGTGGAGCGCCCTGGCCCCTGTCGTGGTGCCGATGTTCATGCTGCTGGGCGTCTCGCCCGAGATGACCACCGCCGCCTACCGCATGGGCGACAGCTTCACCAACCTCATGACGCCGCTGATGAGCTACTTCCCGCTGGTTCTGGCCATGACGCGGCGCTGGGATCCCAGCATGGGCGTCGGCTCGCTGCTGGCCCTGATGCTGCCCTACGCCCTGGCCTTCATGGTCGCCGGCGTGCTGATGACCCTGGCCTGGGTGGCCTTCGACTGGCCGCTGGGCCCGGCGGCCCAGGTTCACTACACCCCGCCGGGCGGGCTGCTGAAATAGTCCGCGATCAAGACCCGAGGCGCCGCACGGCGTCTCGGGCCCTCATCCGACAGCCCCTCACCGGCGCCACGTTGACGAGAGACGGAACGCCGCTACGCTGCCTGCGGGCTTTTAGGGGGCAAGGCGATGACGGATCGGAGCAGGCGTAGGGTGTTGGCCGGCGGCTTGGCGCTGGGCCTGGTCGGCGGCGCCGCGCGCGGCGAGGAGCCGCTGACGACCACGCCGGCGCTGGAGCTGGGCCCCTTCTATCCGGTGCTGCGCCCCACCGACACCGACGCGGATCTGACCCGGATCGCCGGCCGCAGCGGCCGCGCCAAGGGCGAAGTGATCCAGGTCATGGGCCGCATGGTCGACCAGCGCGGACGCCCGATCGTGGGCGGCAAGGTCGAGATCTGGCAGTGCAACGCCGCCGGTCGCTACGCCCATCCGTCCGACACCCACACCGCGCCGCTGGATCCGGACTTCCAGGGCTTCGCCAATCTGACCACGGACTCAAACGGCGAATTCCGGATCACCACCATCAAACCCGCGCCCTACCCGGCGGGACCCGGCTGGATGCGGGCGCCGCACATCCATATGGACGCCACCGGAAAGGCCGCCCGCAGCACCTTCCAGATGATGTTCGACGACCCCTTGCTGGCCCAGGACCGCGTGGTCACGCCGCTGAGCCCCGCCGACCTGGCCATGACCCTGGCCCGTCCCCTGGAGCGCGGCGCCGACGGCGTGGCGCGCTTCGGCTGGACAATGCTCATGCTGGAAGGCTGAAGCGGGCTTCCAGCCGCCCTCGTCTTCAAAGCTCAAAGCGCCAGAGGCAGCCCGGACCTGCACGGCAACGCAGTCGCGCGAAATGCGCGAGCGTTCGGCTTTGAGAGTGGGGGGGAATGGTGGACGCGACAGGGATTGAACCTGTGACCCCTACGATGTCAACGTAGCGACATGGCGCTAAGGCATTGAATTTTCAGCGCTTGGCGTTCGTTGGTTCCCCGTTTTGTTCACGTCTTTTCGTGGGGTTTCTGGGAAATAACTGGGAACCAGGGGCGTTCATTTGCTCTGCAGCAGCCTCAAGATCTTTCGAGCCGTGCGGTAGTAAGCTAGACCTTCGCTCCTGCTCATGTTGGCGTGATCGTTGATGACGACCTTGTTCCGGATCTCGTAGGCCCGGGAGATCAAACCCGCGGTTGTTTCGGCCAGTCTATTCTGCGCCACTAGATCCGAGAGCATGGTGATGACATCAGGGCTGCTGCTCGATTTCCAAGACTCGATCGGCGCCCAAACTCGCCGCAACTCGCTTTCGATCGAGGTCCAAGCAGCGACAACGAGCACCATGACATACGCGTTCACCTCGCGTGGGCTGAGCGGCTGGTGCTTTAGAACGGTGGCCATCATATCGGCATCGCTCTTTATTTGAGGCGGCTGAAGCGTCCCTGCGACGATGAATTCCTGCTGCCCTTCAAACTCGCCGGGCCGATTGGTCTGCGCCCTCTCTGTATCCTCCTGTAGTTCCTCGACCGCCTTGCCCATGTCAAAGTCAGCGCTGATGCCGCCAGGGCCTGTGAGCTGCTTAATTCTCTTCGCGAGCTCGGCCGCGAAATTCTGGATGGCGGTGTGAAACCGTGCCGCCAGCAGCAGAACGACGACAGGCCAAGCGATGGCTTTGACGATCTCGGCGATGAACTTTAGGTACTCGGCCGCGCCGTTGATGTTGATGACAGTGAGCTCCGCCTTCATCCCAAAGCCTTTCGCGCGCGCGCCTGGTGGGTCGGCCGGTGGTGGCCGTAGTTGTCCTCGAGGGCCTTGACCGTCATGCCGGCGAAGGCGGCCGCTTCCCAGGCAGGGACGTCGGCTTCCATCAACCAGGTGCAGCAGGTGTGCCGCAGCCAGTGCGGCGTGATCTCGGCCGGCAGGCCGGCGTCGGCGACGATCGCCTCGAAGCCCTTGCGCACCTTGGCCACCGGCGCGCCGCCGTGGTGCAGGACGCTGTTGGCCATCTCCAGGCTGTCGCGCTCGCGGATCTCGGCCGCCTTTGCCTCGTCCAGGCGCTTCCAGCGGCGCATGTGCTCCAGGAGGCCGCGCGGCATCTTCACGACCGGCCGACGCTTGGTCTTGTGATCCTTCTCGCGCTTGCCGCGCCGCCAGATCATGCCGCTGTCGAGATCGACCCACGCCTGCAGCGGCGATTCCTGCCACAGCATCGCCATGGTCACGGCCGGCCGGTTGCCCGTGTAGAGGCCGATCAGAACGAAGCGGCGCAGGTGCATGCGGTTGGCGATCGCGCTGGCGCCCAGGCGCTTCCAGATGATCTTGCCCTGGGCGTCGAGCCCTTCGTTGCGGTAGCCCATGGCGGCGCGCAGCAGCTGGGCGGCCTGGCCCCGCGTGAGGGCGTCGCGGGGGCTGTCGGGCTTCTCGGGCATCCAGACCTTCGGCCGGACCGTCAGGGGGTACTCGCCGTTCCAGTAGTGGATGGCGGCCGACAGGTCCTCGAGCTCGCGCCGGGCGCCCTGGTCGGTGACGCGCTTTTCCAGCGCCGGGCCGCGCCGGGCGGCCTTGATCGTGTGGGTCATGCGCTCGGCCACATAGGCCTCGCACTCGGAGCGATAGACCTCGCTCAGCTTCTTGGTCCCCCAGAACCGCATCAGGGCATCGACCCGGACGGCGGTGGCCTTGGGGTCGGCCAGCTTGGGCGCCCGGCCCTTGAGGTAGTAGGCCAGGACCTCGGCGATCAGGACCTTAGACGGGTCACCTCGCCGCCGCCGATCATCTGCAGCTTCTTCTTCCTCGGCCCGAACCGCCCATTTCTGGCTGATGTAGGCGGCGAGCTGGGCCTCTGCCCCTTCAGGGCCTGAGAGGCGATCAGGACCGCAGCCTGTGCTGATCTCAGTCTGTCCGTCTCGGATGTAGTAGATGTCTGGGATCGGCTTGCCGGTCCTGGGGTGGACGCGACCACTGCGAAGGTGGAGCCGGGGGCCTTTGGACGGACGGGGCATGCTTCTGCGGGTTGAAAGAGCGCTTTTACGCTCGCTGGAGTCACCCACAAAAGTCCACGGACTCGCGCCGGGGTCAATCGACCCCGCGCGATCTCAGTGCGCAGCGACGAGACGGTGACCGGCCCGTGCGGCCAGAACACAGCCACATACTCGGCCAGGGTCATCTGGTCGTCGTCGGCCCAGTCGGCCGGATCCGGCCGGCGGTGGGCGCGGGCAAGGGGGTCTCGGCGGGCGGGCATTAGGCGAAGGCCTTTAGCGCGTCGCGCGCGATGATCCGCGCCCGGTGATTGATCTCCGCCGGTGACAGATCCTTGATCGCCTCGAGGGCCGCCCGCAGAGCGATACGTTCCTCGTCGCCAGCCAGCGCAGCTAAGCGCGCCGCCTGGCGGAACTCGTCGACGGTGAACTCCAGGGGCTCATCATGGCGAATCTCATGGCCGAACTTTGCGACGATGAAGCGGCTGACTGCATCACCCATGTCTACGCCTCCCGCTCGGAGGGTTTCGCTGTTCCGGGGATCCAGAGAGGCCCAAGGGCCACAGTCACGGCCACCGCCTCGGCCCGAAGCTGTCTCCAGGCGCCCGGATAGGCCGCCTCAAGGGCTTCGAAGGGAACCGGCCTGGTCGGCCCGGTCGGATTGCTGTCTGGGCTCGATGGTTCTTCCGTCACCGGATTGAGTTGATACAGCGCCCGCATCGCGGCCTCGGTGCGCCTGCAGCCGATGTCCAGCAGCTGAGGGCCGTAGAGTGCGTCATCGACCAGGGCGAGGTTGTGGCAATAGCCGCGCATGGTCATGCTGGCGCGCTCAAACGGTGTGGGCTGGTAGTCCGCGGGTTCATGGGGATGCGTCAGGACGAACACGATGTCCTCGACCAGCTGATCCTTGCGCTTCAGCTCGCTGACAACGACGGCGATCGCGTTCGCCAGGCGCTCATCGCGCATCCGCGCCTTGCGGAGCTTGAACTTGCTGGGCGCGGTCGCCGCCCACGCGCTGAGATCGGCGATGGCGTCTTTGACGTGTTGATCCATCGCTCACTCCCCCTCGTGCTCGATCTGGCGCTCGCCAGGCGGCGCGGTCGGGTCGTCGGCGAACATCCAGTAGTGAGCCTCGACGGCGAGGGCGATCCGCTCGACTGAGGTTCCGAAGTGCTGCGCTGCTTGGGCGAACGTGCCGTAGCGCGGTGTCCGTCGGTGACCCCTTAGCGACCACGCCTGCACCATGTTGGCAAAGCGCAGCAGCTCGGCTTGTTCATCGGCCGACATCGCCTTGAGGCGCGCCGTGAACTCGGTCTGTTCGTGGCAGTTTTCGTCGCTCATGTATCAAGCCCCCTCAGTCTTGAGGACGGCGCGGAGCGTTGGGGCAATGGCCTGCGATTTCGCCTGCAGGCCCATCAGCAACTCGTCTAGGCGTGGATGATCCTTGCCGGACATCGCCAAGGCGAGACAGATCCCGCCCGCTTCATCTACATAGGCGGCTGCGTTCTTCAGCGCCGCCTCTACCTTCTGCGCCCGCACCTCGGTAGCTTGCAGGCGCTCGCGTAGATCGGTGATGACTGCGTTCGCGGTCTCGTCGTGAGAGATGCTGGCGGCGAAAGCGACGCCAGCCTGTTCGCAGATCGTACGCTCGGCATCCGACAGGGCGAACCACGTCGTCGTTTCGGCGCGGGCAATGACGAGCGCCTCGAGCAGCTTCTCGCCCAGGCTCTTGGCGGTTCCGTCAGCCATGGGCGGGCGCCTCCGGAAACACCAAGTCGGCGGCGGCGGCCACGACGCGGCGGCCGGCTTCTGTCGGCTCATAGAGGCTGATATAGCCGTCGATCCAGCTATTAGGATTGACCCGCCAAGCGACGAGCGGCCCGTCAGCAGGCTTCGAGCAAAGCCCGCTCAGGAGGCAGTCGGTCATGCCGCCGTCGTTGGTCCGGGTAGAGCCGCGTTCAACGCATCGGCGAAGCGCATCCAGTTCCAGGGGCGTGACCCCAAGGTCCAGGCAGCGCTGGATGGTTGGGTCTTTGGTGATCTCATTCGCCATGGGTCGGCCCCTCCCCGCTCGAGGCCTGCGCCATCAGCGTCTGCTTAAGTGCAACGCGCAGCGCGTCCCCTTGCCACTGGATCAGGCTTCGGTTGTCCTTGAGGCCGACGAAGGCGCCGGGATCGGCGGCGGCTCGGGTGAGCTCCTGGGCCAAAGCCTCGAAGTCGATCCGGTCCCAGGCGGCGGCCTTCCGCGCCAGGCTCGCGACGATGTCGAACACGGCCCTGGCGGCTTCGTCGTCAGCAACCGCGCCGGCGATCCGGGTTTCGTCGCCGTCCAATAGGGCGATCCACGACCGGTCAGGAAACTCGCCGGCGTTGTCCAGGTTATCGATCACCGTCGTGGTCGCCAGCTCGCCGACATAGATCGACGCGCCGTCACCCAGTCCCAGCTGCAGGCCCACGTCAGGCCCGCTGTCCTCGTCGCTCGAGTGCCACGCGGTGTGGCCTAGGGGGAGGTTCGCAAGGTCCATCGCTCAGACCTCCCCAGTCTGGCCGGCGTCGAGTCGGCGCTGCAGGGCGGCAAGGGCCTGGGCGATGTCGTCGTTCGACAAGCAGAAGTCTGCCTGGTCGTTGTCGGGCTGGCGCACCAGCACGGTGATCTTCGACCCAGGTTTGAAGTGGGTGAGGATCTTGTCCATGTGGTCGGCGATCTTCTCGGCCGCGAACTCCAGGCCCGATTTCATCAGGCCGGCAGGATTTCCGAAGCCCATCGCTCAGGCCTCCGCCATCTCAAGGTCGTCCTCGTCCTCGCCCAGGAACCCCACCAGCTCGCTGGGCGAGACCGAGGCGGCGATCGCCGCGCGGATCTGGGCGTAGTTCGCCGGCAGCAGGCGCCAGCTTTGGCCGTGCTCGTCGGTGGCGATCGGCCACAGGGCGTCGGCCGAGATCGCCTTAACGCCGGTGATCTTCACGGCCACGCCCTGGTCGTCGTCGCCGGTGATAGTGATGGCCGGGCCCGACCGATTGGCCGTCCAGCGGTGAACGTTCTTCATAGGGGTCTCCCGTTCGCATCCGAGCGATGCGGAGGAACCACCGGCGGGCCGATGGCTCGACCGCAGCGCTAGGCGTGCAAGGTGGGGCGCTGGCGCATCTGAAACGCCAACGGCGTGAGCTCGCCGAGCTGAGACGTCGCCAGGTCAATGCCCTGTTGCAGGCGATCTTGGTCCGCGCCGTCGCCGGCTAGCGTGACAAGCGCTTGCGAGAGCGCATTGATCAGCAGGAAGACGCTGCCGACCTCTGGCTCCCCGCCAAGCCGTTCGGCGGCTTCTCCTGCAACTTGGACCAGCACGGCTGCGATCGCTTGGCAGGCTTCAAAATCCATTTCCTGCACCGCTCAGCCCTCCCCGCGCGAGGAGCGAGCCAGCACCCGCCAACAGGCCTTGATGCAGCGCGTGGCGCAGACCAGGCCGGCGATGCTCCAGGTGGCCAGCAGCAGCACGTTGATGGCGTCGGCGCCGCGTCCGGCGATGATCGGCAGGAAAGTCGAGGCCGCCAGCAGCACCGAATAGAAGCCGAGCAGCAGGCCAAGGCCCAACTGCACCAGGAGATAGAACCGCACCCAGCCTTCGTGGCGGCTGGCCGGCCGCGGCGCGGGATCGGGTAGGCGCGGATAGGGCGAGGTATCGTCGTAGGCCAAGGCTCAGTCTCCTGTGGGTTAGGCGGCGGGGCGTGCGAGCGGCGCTCGCATCGACAGATCGGCGAGAAGGCGCAGCAGCTCGTCGCCGGCGGCGGGGTCGAGGCTGAGCTGGCGCAGCGTGGCGCGGCCGAGCTCGCGGCCCTGCAGGGCCTGGGCGAGCTGGGCGAAGCGCCGGGAGATCCGGCCCGCCTCCAGCGCGGCGGCCTGCAGGCGTTCGGCGCGGACGGGGTGGGCGACGGCCGCCGCCAAGCGGTGACCAGACGCCACCAGCTGGTAGCGCGCAGCCATGTCGGCGGCGGCCTGGGCGGCCGGGGCGTTAAGCAGCCGCATCGGACGCGTCCTGGCTGGCGGCCTTGTTGATCGCAGCTTCAAGCGGCGTCGGCGCCAGCGCGGCGTTCATGACCGTACAGATCAGGTGGAGAAGTTCGGTCTCGCGCGGCTGATACTGGTGGCCAATGCCCCCGCTCATGACGAGGTAGCGCCCCTGCGCGTCGACAATTCCCCGACGCTTTGGCCGCAGCGGGAAATCAACAGCCTTTTCCGCGAACTCTTCGCGCAGGCCCTTGATGATGTGATCCTTAAGTCCGTTGGCGATGACCTGTTCGTCGACCGAGATCACGCGCTCGAGCCTGGCTGCGTCACGCTCTCTGATGCGCTTGGTCTCGGCGCGGTTGGCGGCCTTCGCCGTCTTGAGCGCGGCCATCTTGGTCTGCTGCTCTTCGGTGTAGGCGAAGGGCGCGTTCAGCCAACTCGAAACATACTGGCCGGCCTCGGTTGCGGCGTTCGCCTTCTCTTCGCCCACGGCCGCCACGCGCAGCGCGTGGAGAGCAGCGATGGCGTCAGCAGCGTTACTGCCGGGCGTGTAGATCGGCAGGAACTCCTCGGACATGAGGACTTCGCTCAGCTGGTCGCTGCTGCCCAAGTTCACCGATGACCTGGGGTCGTTGTAGTTGAGAGCGGTGAACCGGAAGACGCCCTGGCTTACGAGACCCTTGAAGACAGGATCCTTGGGCGCGTCATGGTCGCACTCGGTTTCGAGGCCATAGGTGAAGCGCGTGAACGGCGTGTTGCGACCCTTGTGGACGACCTCGGCGATCGTCATCAGGTCGATCGACCGCAGCTGCGACGAGACCTCTTCGATCCGCTTGCGCACTTGGCGCTTGAGCCAGTCGAAGTTCTGGCGGCCTCTACGGACCTCTTCGATCGCTGCCGGCTTGGCGCGGTCGAGGGTGGCGATCTTCTCCTGGACGTCGCGCACGCCCTTCTCGCTCCCCTCCTGAGCGCGCCCCAGCTTGAGCGCGATCTGGCGCGCCGAGAGGCCAGTCTCGTCGCGGTAGGCCTTCAGCGCCTGCGCGTCTTCCCAGGGCGACAGGTCCTCGCGCTGGCCGTTCTCGACCAGGCCGATGAAAAGCGCCTCGGCCTTGCTGGCCTCGCGTTGGATGAACGGCAGGCCTTGGGCCAGGGCTTCGGGAAGACGGCCCTGCGCCTGCAGGAGGCGGCAGGCGCGCACGCGGCGCTCACCGGCGTGCAGCATGCGGTTCAGTTGACCGGGGCTGGCCTTGTAGAGGACGATCGGCTGCAGCAGGTCGCCCGCCTCAGCGATCGAGTCGGCGAGGCCTTCCAGGGCGTCCTGGTCGACCGACTTTCGCGGATTGTCCGGATTGAAGTCGATGCGGTCGAGCGCAAAGCGCGCGATGGCTCCGGCGGGCACGAAGCCGTTGGCGCGATCGATCGCGTCGAGGGCTTCCGTGCCTTGCGGAGTGCGCGTCCAACCGAGATCCGCATCGCCCTGGACCAGGCCCAGCTCGACGAGCTTGCCCAGGTCGCGCTTGAGGTTGGAGCGCACGCGGCCTGTCCTGTCGACCAACTGGTCGAGCGTGTTGCCGGTGCCGGTCCAAGGGCCGCTGAGGGCGCGCAGCACGTCTTCAAAGGTCAGTGTGGTGGGCGACAGCGACGTCATTCGTCTTCTCCGGTCTCGATGTGGAAGGGCGCGGGCTCGGCTCCGATCGCCAGGCCCTCGGGATCGAACAGCGGCACGGCGCGCCCGCCGGTGTGGCTGTGCTCGAGGCGCGCGACGGGTCGGCCGAGCGCAATGTTGAGCTGGGTGTGGGTGACGCCGCTTACCCGGGCGAGACGCAGGCCGGCGTCCGGATGGCCCGGGGCGATCTCAATCCACGTAAGGTCGAAGGGGCGCGGGTTACCGGCCGGGCGGGCGATGATGCGGTCGGCGGTCTGGGCGATCGCCTGGGCTGTTGGAACGTCGTCAGCGCCGCGCTTGGCCAGTTCACGACACAGGCCCCAGGCCACCCGCCGCGTGGTCGGTCCGTAAAGGACCGAGCGGATCTCGGGCCGCCCCTCAACCGCGCGATAGATGATCGTGACGTCGTCGCCCTCGGCGAACTTGACCTCAGCCGGCGGGGCCGCGCCGAAATCCGCGCCGGCAGGGCCGCGGGCCTCGGTCACTTCGCCAGCGCTGGCCAGTTGGGCGGCGGCGGCCGCGAAGGAAACGACGTCGGCGCTCATCACCCCTGCCCCGTCGGCGAGCGCAGGACCTTCATGCGCGCGCCCAAGGCCAGCAGGTCGGTCAATGCCACCGCGCTGCGCAGGCCGGCGGCCAAGGCCTCGGCGCCGACGAACGGGCGCTCCTGCTCCAAGGTGACGGCCACCAGGATGGTTTCGTCGGCGTCCAGGCGGATGGTTCGGCCACCGGCGTGAAGCCCGATGACCTGGCGCGGGTCACGATCGGGCGAGAGCACGACCAGCGGCGCGGCGCAGATGCTGATCGCGGGGGCGCTGGCCAGGGCGGCGATGGCGTCGGCCACGTGCTGGCCCTGGGCGTAGAGAGCGGCGGGGCGGGCCATCACGCAGCCGCCTTTTCGGCGTCGGCGGCCATCTGCTCGACCAGGCCCAGCAGTTTGCCGCGCAGGCGGCCATCGATGCGCTGCAGGGCCAGCGCCAGATCCGCGCCGTGCGACAGCCCGGCCAGAGCCAGGCAGGGGTTTTCGGGATCGAACTCAGCGTCCGGATCGACCGTGTCCGCCAGGCCGTGGAAGAAGTAGCCGATCTCGACCTTCAAGGTCCGCGCGGTCTCATACAGCTTACTGGCGCTCACGCGGTTGGCGCCGCGCTCGTACTTCTGGACCTGCTGGAAGGTGAGCCCGAGGGCGTCGCCCAGCTCGGTCTGGCTCATGTTCAGCAGCTTGCGCCGCATCCGGATCCGGCGGCCGACGTGTTCGTCGACCGGATTGGCGGTGCGAGCGTCGCTCGTATCGTCGAAGGCCATGGGGGTCTCCTGTAGGAGCGCGCGCTGGGCGCTCCGGGGTTTGAAGTTTTCGGAATGAGGAGGGCCGGCCAGGGCGGTAGGGCTACGCCGAGCCCTGGCCGGCCCTCCGGCTCACCAGCCGTCGCCGTAGCCGTAGCCGTCGCCGTCGCCGTCGCCGTAGCCGTCGCCGTCGCCGTCGCCGTAGCCGTCGCCGTAGCCGTAGCCGTAGCCGTCGCCGTCGCCGTAGCCGTAGCCGTAGCCGTCGCCGTCGCCGTAGCCGTAGCCGTCGCCGTAGCCGTCGCCGTAGCCGTCGGAGCGGGCACCGCCCACTCCTTGGCCGTCGAGGGTCGCTAAGCGGCCCACTTCTCGGCCTCGCACGGGATGATGGCGATGAGGGCTTTGCGGCTGACCTTGAGGTCGGCGGCGGCGTCGAGGCGGGTGTCAGGCAGCGGGCCTTCCTTGGCCAGCTGGCCCAGGCCCTCCTTGGTGCCCCAGCGGCGCACCGGCCGGGCGCCTTCGATCTCGACCCAATCCGGCGTCGTGATCACCTTGCCGACCCAGACAAAGCCCCGGTCGGCCACCACCAGCGCCAGCCCGTGGGCCTCGCCTGTGGTTTGAGTTTGTTCCGTCATCTTGCTCTCCTTCAGGCCTCCCGCCGCTCGCCAGACATTCCCGGCGGCTGGCGGGAACCTGGTCGGCCTCTCCGAAACGACGATTGGGGCGTCGTGAGTCGGCGGGAGGTTGAGGGATTGTCAGCGCCTATTCTGACATTCTGTCAAGACATCATGTCAGGAGACGCGTTGCGGCCCTGGCGATAGCGTTGCTGCTCAAGCTTCCGAGAGGTTGAATATGAGGGCGCTGGCCGTTTTCGCCGGGTTGGCCACTATCGGCTTGATGAGCTGCGAAGCGCCGCAGGCAGCAAAGCCCAAAGAGCCGACGGCTCAAGGCGTGGCCGCGCCCGCAGCTGCGCCGGCCATGGACCTGTCCACACCTGACCGGGCGCTAAAGTCGCAATGGGCCTACGCGGATTGGTACCGAGCATCGTCCTGCACGGTCCGGAACGAGCTAGTTAAGGGGGAGACTGCGGAGGCAAAGCGGTTCGGCATACTTGTGCGCCCACTCCCTCCAGCCGACACGTTGACGGGCGCAGCAAAAGAAAGCTTCTTGGCGGCGAGGGCGCTGACCGAAAGCTGCAAGCCAGACGTACTGCGTCGAGAAATCAATGAAATAAAGACGGAGACCGAAAGCAGGGCTGTTGCATTCTACACCGTCTACGATGAAACACCGATTCCTGAGGGCTACAGCCTTTCTGAATATAGCAAAGAAGACGCCACTACTGGCGACCGATTCAAAGTCGTTCTGACGAAAGTAGAAGGCAAGTGGTTGGTAGAGGATTATGCTCGCTTCTTTGTTTACGATAAAAGCTGGCTTTCAATGACATCCAAACCGCGCGAGATCGCTCGCAGCACCACGGCCTTCTAGCCCCGCCCCACTACGCTGTGCATGGCCTGCACAATAGTGATTGGGTACTCAAGATCCTGGTCCGGATTGAGCTGATGCAGGACGAGCAGTTCGGCCTCGCGACGTATAAACCGCTTAAGAAACCCGCCGCCCTCGGTCGTGACGAGCACGCAATCCTGCCCTCGTGACGGCCAGCGGTTGGGAGCAACATAGATGATCTCGCCCGGCTCATACCGGGGGCTCATGCTGATATCCGCCACCTCAAGCGCAAACGCGTCGCGCACGTGCTGCTGGTTTGGATGCATGGGCACGTATCCACGCAAGCTCTGCTCCGCGATCGTCAGTCGGCTTTCACTGGCCGCCCCAACCCATCCGTAGAGGGGCACCAGGCCAGGCATCGGCATTACCTTGCCGCCCGCCGCGACTGTGCTGGGGAGACCGCCGAGCCATTCCTGAATGGTGCGCGCCTCGTGAAGCTGTAGGCGTCGCTTGCCGCCAAAAATGCGACTGACCGAAGCGCTATCCAGGCCGAGCAGACGCGCGAGGTCGGCCTTCGTCTTGCCCTGCTCCTGCATGGCAGCGTCAATTGCGGCGATTTCCGGATCCATCATGGAGCCGGACTCTGACGAAATGTCAGAACGCAGTCGTTGACGACTCGCGCGGATCACTTCACCCCTCGTCATGACATTTCGTCAGGAGCTTATGTCATGACCGATGGCGCCTGTCACGCGCCCGCGTCGGAAGCTGTTCCGACCGCCCGTGAGATCATCCTCAAGGTGATCGGAGCAAAGCGGCTTGCCGCGTGGTGCGGCGTCAGCGACGCAACACCCTATCAATGGCTTAGCAGGAATGGCGACGAACAGCCGATCCCGCTGGACTACGCGGCGAAAATCGTCGCCGGGGCCAGGGCTGAGAAGCTCGATATCCGACCGGACATCCTCTTCCCAAGCCTGGCGGGGTTGTTGGCGTGACTGCTCAAATGCCCATCCGGTCGCCCAGCGCGTCCACCTGGTCGAAAGCGCGATCCAGCTGCTCGCTTGCGATTTCTAGGTGCAGTCGCGCGCGGCCGATCTGGCGCCTGCGCGTCTCATGCTCGCCGGCACTAAACGTCTTGGGCTCCGCCAAGACCTCCCCCTGCGTCACCGTGTATCGCTCGCCCCTTCCGCAGGGGCAGGCGGTATCGGCGCGGCCGATCAGCAGCACGCGCAAGTCGCTGAGCACGCGCTCAACGGCGGCTTCTCTCTCACTCAACACTGGCTTTACTCCTGCCGCGACAACTCGTCGCACGGGTAATTCAAGGCGATACTTGAATTGCGTGCAACCTAAAAGGCAACGCTTCGGTTGCGACAGTGTGACTCAATTGACCTTTGGTTGCATTCCGAGTCATAAGCCGGATCTCGCGCGGGCCGCGAAATCCTCGCGTCGCGAGGGCGGCCGATGAGCGCCCGGCTTACGCTAACCGGCTTCCGCCCCGGCGCGATCTCAGACCTTCACTGGAGAAGGTCTTTCGAGGCCCGCCTTGAGCGGCTACGGCTGGACGTCGCCGCGCGTTCGCAGGCGATCGCTCGGACCCGCGAGCTACTGGCTTCGGACTATGCGGCTTTCAAGGCCACGGCCCGGATCCGACAGCGCCTGCAGTTTTCCAATTTCAGCGCCCCTGCGCCCTCAGCTGGTGCTGCGCCATATCGACGATCTCACGCGCTGTCGCCACGACTCGGGCGGATAGCAATTGACGGTGTGCGTCTCCCCATCCTGCCGATAGGGGAAGACGAGTGGGGGATAGCTCATGATCCCCGATAACAGCCACCATGCGCTCAAGGTGGGGCTCGACCGGTTCCTCGGCGGCCAAGACCAACAGCAGGTTTCCCAAGAGGATCTTCAGCGCCAGCACATCGGCGCGCAGCTCGATCTCGGTCTGGGTCGGGGCTTCACTCATTTCAGCTTCTCCGTGGGTAGTGGTTCCCTCATGGAAAGCCGAGTCGGCGGGGGCGGCCAAACCGCCTCCGCCGACGAGGGCGCCGCGCTATGAGCCGCCGTCTGCCCGAACCCAGCACCGAAGACCTGGCCAAGTGGGCGCGCCTGACCAAGGCCGCGCGCGAGCAAGCCGCCTCGCCCATGGCCTGGGCTGGAGATCTCGGTAAGCGCGCCAAGGTCGCCAGCCGCGCTCAGATCCCGCCCGCCTATTGCGTGAAGGGCTCGCCGTTCCAGCGCCTGGTCGAGCTGGGCAAGGTGTTTGCCGGCCTGCATCAGGACCAGCGCGCCGCGAAGGCGGCCGAGTTGCTGTGCCTAGCCGACGAGGTTGACCAGGCCCTGGCCTCGCGCCCAGCCCGCAAGCGCGCGGATCTGGATGGCTGAGATGACGCGCCGCCGGTCCTTCACCGTCGAACAGGCCCGCCGCAAGGAAGCGATGGATCCGCATGTGCGCTGCCGAAAGCTGGCGCTGGCGGCGTTGCATCTGGGCGGCGCGGCGCTGGGTGAAATGAACGGGGCGCAGCCCGACCCCAGCGGCTCGGCCCGCTGGGATCTGATCCGCTTCAACGACGAGCTGGCGCACGGCTGCAGCGCCGTCGCCCCGGCCCTGAGCGACCCTGACGGCCGACAGGCCTGGGCGCTGCTGGTCAGCGCCGGCCGGGCCTTTGTCGCCGCGTCCTCGCGCCGCCGGCGGGCCTTTGCACCCGCCCTGATCGCGGCAGCGCAGCTGGTCGAAGATTTCTTCCAGGAGCAACGCGGATGACCGCACTGTCGAAGAAGGATCTCGAGATCCTGAACCTGAGGGCCGCGCGCATGTCGTCGGCCTCGATCGCCGTCATGGTCGGCTGGTCGGAAGCCAAGGTCTACAATCGGCTGGACGCGCTGAAGGTCTATTCGGCGGCCGATGCGCTGGATCGCATCGCCGGCAAGACGGCGGTCAATCTGGCGGGCTTGGCGGCGTTCGGCGACGAGGCGTTCGCGCTGCTGCTCAAGTCGATGGTCGAGGTGATCGCGCAGGCGACGGCGGTCCCCGCGCCCCCTGCGCCGGCGGCCGTCCGCGTGGAAGCCGTCAGGGCTCAGCCTCGCCCCGCTCCGCCCCGCTCCGCTCCCAAGCCTCCTGCGCCTCGGGTCGAGCGCAGCAAGCCGGCGGCGCCGCGTCCATCGCGCCAGGCCGTCCAGGGCGAGACGCCCCTGCCGGTCGCCGCATCCGTTCCCCCGCCGCCTGCCGCACGGCGCGCCCTCCTCGGCGCTGTTCGGCTGAAGCCCGTCAGCCCACGGGTGGCGGCGTGGGCGGGCCACTTCCGCAGGGCGCGCTGGTCCCTGGAGGAAGTGGCCCATCTGTTCGATGTGTCGGAAGACGCGCTGGCCTCGGCGCTGGGTGAAGCTGCATGAGCCGCAAGCCCAGCCGCGCCGTGATGGAAGGCCACGCGCCCGCCCTCGTCGAAACCGACGATGCGCAGACCGCGCTCTATCGCGCGCTCAACTATCTGCCGACGCCGCCCTGGGCGGCTCGGGCTGGCGCCGAGATGCTGCTGCGCCTTGATCCGACGGCGCGCACGATATGGGAGCCGGCCTGCGGCGAGGGGCATATCGCCGGACCGCTGCAGGATTATTTCGCGGTCTGCGTGACCGACATCCATCCGCACGGCTTTGGCCTGGTTGAGGACTTCCTGCAGCCCAGCCCGACGCGACGATTCTGGAAGGCGGACTGGGTCAAGACCAATCCACCGTTCAAGGATCTGGAAGCGTTCGTGGCGCGAGGCCTCGAGGCCTCCAAGGCGGGCGTGGCTCTGCTGCTGAGGACATCGGCGGTCGAGAGCATCAAGCGCCACGACATCATGCAGCGCCTGGCGGTGCAGGTGACGTTCAGCGAGCGCGTTCCGATGGTGCTTGGCCGCTGGGATCCGGAGGCCAGCTCGGCGACATCCTACGGCTGGTTCTACTGGATGCACCCGGCGGCTGAGGCGGCCTCGCCGCTGGCGCTGGCGATCGAGGCGGCGCGCGCTGAGGGGTTGTGGTTGCACGGGCTGTTTCCGCCGGGCACCCGCGATCGCCTGTGGCATGCGGATGACGTGCGCAAATACGCCAAGCTGGCTCCGGCGCCGCTGTTCGACGGGGGCGTTGCATGATCGGCTGCGCCCACTGCGACGGCCTGCGCCGGCAGATCCGCGAGCTGCAGGAAGAGCTTGCCGAGTGGCGTGTGCGCGACCAGGTCGCGGCGTCTGCGCTGGACATTCAGATCGCCACCCTGGTGCGCCAGGCGGTCAGGGTTCTCAAGCAAGACCTGAAGTACTTTGGCCCGGCCGAGTTCCGGGTGCTCCTGGCGCTGCTGCAGGCCTCTCCCGAAATCTGCCCGCACCCGAGACTGTTTACGGTCGCCAGTCGGGGGCTGGAAAGCGACACAAGCATCGAGATCGTCAAGGTGCGGATCTCGCGCCTGCGGCGGCTCCTGCGGGTAGCGGGCTTTCACGACGTGATCGAGACCTATTGGGGTCACGGCTATCGCATCGCGCCTGCCGCTGCGCCCGCGATCAAGGCTTGGCTGGCGGATCTCGAAAGCGGAGAGCTGGTTCGCCGGGATGCGAGCGGCGCTCGCATGGTGGGGGCGTGATGCGCGAGGAAGACCTCTTCGCACGCGCGCGCGATCGCGTGTCGGTCGCCGATCTGGCCACGCATGCGGGATCGAAGCTGCGCGGCGGCCAGACTCAGCAGCGCGGCGTGTGCCCGGTGCAGGGCTGCGGAACCAAGTCCAAGACCTCGCCCTTCGCCGTCTGGCCCGCCAAGGGCTGGTTCCGCTGCTACAGCTGCGGCGTCTGGGGCGACGTGATCGATCTTGAGCAGCAGCTGGGCGGCGGAACCGCGTCGGATGCGGCGCGGCGGCTGCTGGGCGAGCACTTCAAGCCCTCGGCCCCGCGCAAGGTCTACACGCCGGTGGAAGAGCAGGCGCGCGATCGCAAGCGCCTCGAGCTGGCGGAGCGCATGTGGCGCGAGGCCAAGCCCATCCTGGGGACCCTGGCCGAAAAGTACCTGCTGGCGCGGTTCATCCACCCGGCGGTGATCGTGGCGGCCGCGCCGGCGCTGCGTTTCCACCCTGCGGCTCTGCATAGCTTCGACGAGGGGCTGCGGGTGTGGGTGACCGCGCCGGCGCTGCTGCTGCGCGTTGAGACGGTGAGCGGGCCCACCGGAGGGATTCACGCGACTTACCTGCTGCGCGACGGCTCAGGTCGCGACAAGGCGCTGGGCAAGAAGATGTGGGGCGCGCACGCCGATCAGGACGGTCGGCGGGCGGGGGCTTGGCTGATCGGGCCCGTGCGCGAGGGCTATGACGGCACGCCGCTGGTGCTTGCCGAAGGGCTGGAAACCACGCTGTCTCTGGCCTCGCTGGCCTGGACCCAGGGGCGTCGCGTGCGAGCTGTCGCGGCGTTGTCGCTGGACCGGCTGCAGGGCCTGATTGCGCGCGACGCCGAAGGCTGCATGGATCTGGATGCGCCGAAGGCGGATCTCGAGCATCCGCCGTTCCTCTGGCCCGCGCCTGAAGCCCAGCCCTGGCCAGAGATCCTGGTCGGGATCGATCACGACATGAAGCCCTGGAAGACCATGGGCCGCACCGGGCGCGGAAAGCCGGTGCAGATGGTCTTGGACGCGCAGGCCCGGGCGGCCCTGTGCGGGATCCTGGTGAAGCAGCAGTGGCGGGCGTTCGGGCAACCGAGCGTCCGCCCTCTGCTGCCGCCGCCCAACAAGGATTGGAACAACGAACTGCAGCGCCGGGTCGAGGCTGACCAGGCGCGGATAGGGGCGTGCGCGTGAGCGAGGGCATGGACGAAGATCACCTGGGCGCGGGGCAAGAGCCCCTGGCGGCGGACTATGAGCCGCTGAACCTGGAAGAGCCCCAGGACGGCGGTGACGCCGACAATGACAGCGGCGAAGGGCTGAAGGGCTTCCCGAATCCTCCGCTGAGCGAGTGTCCCGTCGTGCCGCTGGGCTGGTTCGGCAAGAACGTCGTGTTCGCCATGCCAGAGGGCGAGATCCGCATCGAGCCGGCCGCGAAGTTGGGCCAGATGATCACGGTCGACATTTTCGCCAGCGAGGCGTCGCGATCGTTCCTGACCTATTGGCGCGACAAGAAGGACAAGTTTCACCGCGAGCTCGCGGTCGTGTGGTTTGTGCGCCAGTGCCGCGACGCCGGTTACTGGGATAACAGCCGCGAGGTCCGCCTGCTGGGGGTATGGCCCGGCGACGACGGCGCGCCGGTGATCCACCTAGGCGACGAGGTCTGGCTGCTGGGCGGCAAGAAGGCGGTCAAGCGGTCGATCGCCGACATGCTGCGCCACAGGAACGGGCCGCTGTATCGCGTCCAGCCGCCGGCGATGCGGCCGGCCAAGCCTGCAACGGCGGCGGACGGCGCCTGGGTCCGCGACCAACTGGACCACTGGGGGTTCGAGCGTCTCGACGACGAGGGGTTGAGCGGGGCTGACATCGTGGCCGGCTGGCTGCTGCCGGCGTTGCTGGGCGCGGTCGCCCCGTTCCGGGGTCACCTGATCGTCTACGGCCCGCCTGGGGCAGGCAAGACCACCCTGGTTAAACTAGCGCGCGATCTGGTCTCGGCCAACGCTGGGCCGCTGCTGGACAGCTTCTCCGAAGCCGGCTTCCGCGCCGAGATCTCGGGCATGGCGCGAGCGGCCTTCCTGGATGAGGCCGAAGCGGCGTCTGACGGCCATGGGCCTGGGCCTGTGGAGCAAGCTCTAGGCCTCCTGCGCCGTATGGCCACCGGCGACGGCTCGGTGCGTAAGCAGGGCGGCGGCGACGGCGGTGTGACCACCCAGACGGCTGTGGGCGCTGCAATGCTGGGGGCTGTGACGCCGCCAAAGCTCGAGTCGGCCGACGCGACGCGCATGGTCGAGATCCGGCTTCGCCCCCTTCCCCCGCTCCCCCAGGACGGCCGGGATCCGGACGCGACAATCCGCGAGGCCCGCGAGAAGGCCAAGAAGCTGGCGCCTGCATTGCTAGGGCGCGCTCTGGCCAATGCGGGGCGCTACAAGGCCGACGTGGCGGCCATGAAGGCGGCCTTGCGACGAAGCGGTCAGAGCCCGCGCACGGCCGACCTGGTGGCCATGCTGGCGGCGGGGCGAAGGCTACTGCTGGTCGACGAGCCGCTCGATGAGGCCTCAGCCGACGATGAGGTCCGGTTCTGGGCGCCTCTGATCTATCAGCGCCAATCGCAGGATCTGGTGACCAACGTGGGGGCCGACGCCTTTGCGCACATGATGGCTGCGGAGAGTTCGCTCTACAGGTCCGACAGGCGGCTCTCGATAGGCGCCATGGTTGAGCGTATCGCCAAGCACGAGCGAGAGTTCGCCGAGACCCTCAGGGGCTACGGGATCCAGCTCTGGGAGGATGGCGACCCTCCGGCCTGGGAGGCGTCCAGCGGCGGCCCTGGCGGCCGTCCTGGGCCGTTCCTGATCGTGGCCAACAAGCACCCTGCGCTGGAGAAGATCTTCGCCGGCACGGTCTGGCGAGATTGGCGGCGCTCGCTGTCGTTCCTGGATGACCTCGGACCGGATTTCCAGACCTGGCCGACCAAGCCCCTGCGCTATGGCGCGGGCGTCAAACAGCGCGGCCTAGCGATCCCCCTCACCCCCTTGCTCGACAATCTGCCCGGCGGCCGTTCCAGGGCCGTTCCGACCAGCGTTCCGGAGGAAAGCGTTGACTGGTAACGACAATCTTCCACCTGGAACGGGTGGAACGCATGGAACGCCAGATGGTCTCCTGCATGCACATGGGCAGGCGGGCGCGGGAGTGTACATGTCCGTTCCATGCGTTCCATCCGTTCCACCTTCTATTTCTTCTAAGACTATCAAAGAGATAGATAGGAACGCCCCCCGGAACGCCCCGGAACGCTCGGCGTGGTTCGTCGCTGAGGTCGTTTCCAAGGAAGAGCCGCGCGCCCTGGCCCAGCTGGAAGACGCTGGCGTTGAGGCCTATTGCCCGGTCGAGACGCATCTGACCCGCCACTCGCGAAAGCAGGCCCGCAAGCGCTATGAGGTCCCCCTGCTGCCGGGCTATGTGTTCGTCCGCCTCCCGGTGACGGATCTTGGTTTGCCGACGCTGGACCGCGACGCACTGCGCGAGGCCTCGCCGATGGTGAAGGGCCTGGTGGTGGTGGCGGGCAAGGTGCGATCGATCTCGGATCGCTGGATCGACGCTCTGCAAGCGGCCCAAGCCAAGGGCGCCTTCGACTACCAGCCGCGCGGGCGGCCTAACTACGCCAAGGGCGACGAGGTTCGGATCGTCACCGGCGCCATGGCGGGTCGCATCGCTCAGTTCGTCGCCAACAAGAGCGGCCGCCTCAAGCTGCTGCTCGAGCCGATCGACGCGCAAGGTCAGCCCATCGCGAACGGCCAGCCTATCCGGGTCAAAGTCGAGCCGGAAGCGGTCGAGCCGGCCAATCCACTGCCGGTCGACCCGTCCAAGAACCTCTGGCCGCCGTCACCCGACATAACCCCATAACGCAACCTATTGCGTTCGCGCCCGAATAGCGGCACAACATGGACCAATGGCCCTGCTATTCGGGGTCGCGGACGATGGCCCAGGGCTTAGCCCCGATAAGACCGACCGCCAGAGAGCGGCAGGCCACCCGGTTCGGAGGTTCGGCGATCGCCAGAGCCATCCCGAGCACGCTAGCGCAGCATTGCCCTCGCCAAACCCTTGAACCACAAGGCCTTTTGCCCGCCCCTCGCGCCGCACCCCCTGGGGTCGACGGGTCCTTCCCCCGCCGCCGGGCGTATACGGTACAGCGGAGCGTGACCTTCAAAAGATCGCTCGTTGTGGAAAAACATTATGAGTGACAACCACTTATAACCCCGGAGGTCGCCCTTATGACCGCCGAAACAACCGAATGGGTCTCGCAGTCAGAGGCGGTCCGCCTCCTGGCGGCCCGTCAAGACGAGATCAGCCAGCCCGCGCTCAGCCAGTACCTGAAGAAGCACCCCGAGGTTGCGCGGAAGGACCTGGGCCCGGGCAAGGCTCAGATGATCGACTTCGCCAGCCTGGTGCGGTCTCGGGCGACTCGCCGTGGTCGCGGTCCGTCTTCGACGCCGACGCCGGTGCACCAGCTGCCGATCGGCGAGACGCCGACGCTCAACCTGGTGGTCGCGGCCGTTGAGCCCGAAGCCGAAGAGAAGCCCTCTCGCGAGGCGACCTTCAGCACCGAGCTGGCGAAGCGGAAGGCCATCGCTGACACCGAGACGGCCGAGTTCAACGCGCGCTCGGCCAAGATCCGCGCCCAGGAGCTGGAAGGCCGCCTGATCGACAAGGATCAGGTCTCGTTGGCGTTCCAAGCCGCCGGCGTCGCCCTGCTGCGGGCGATGGAGGACAAGCGCCGGGGCGTCGTCGACGCGATCCGCGCCGCCCAGGACGCCCGAGGCGCTGACCAGGCGATGCGGACCTATGAGCGCGACGTGCGAGCGGCGTTCGCACACGCCCTCAATGACCTAGCGCTGGCCGCCCAGCCCGAAGCCCTCGCCGCGCAATGAACCCGGCGCTGATCGGCGCCGGCCCCCAGGTCGCCGCCCTGTTTCTGTCTCTCGCGCAGGTCGTCGCGCCTCCGCCGGACGAGCCGATCTACGCCTGGGCGGAAGGTCGGGTGGTGATTCCGGCCGAGGCGAACACCGCGCGCCCCGGCCCGCTGTCTTGGGATGGGTTCGAGTACTGCCTGGAGCCGCTGGAGCGCCTGAAGTTCGATCACCCCAGCCTGCGCGTGCTCGTGATGGCCGCCGCCCAGACGGGAAAGTCGAACATCGGCGTTACCTGGGCATCCTGGATGATCGTCCGCGCCCCGCGCCCGATGGGTCTGGGCGTTCCGAGCCGCCCGAAGGCTCAGGCGTTCAACAGCAAGAAGCTGCAGCCGGTCATCGACCAGACGCCGATCCTGCGCGAGCGTGTCGTGCCGGAGGGCTCGCGCAAGGCCCGCGCTTCGACGTCGATCCAGAAGAACTATCCCGGCGGCTCGCTGACGATCTTCAGCGCCGCGTCGGTCAACGATCTGCAGGCGGAAAGCTACGGCGCGCTCTGGCTCACCGAAACGCCGAACTTCAAGGCAGAGCTGGGCTCGCGCGGTTCGCCGATCGGCCAGGCCCGCTCGCGGATGGACGGCTGGGAAGCCGCCGGCACCAAGGAACTGCACGAAAGCACGCCCGGCGAAGAGGGCGAGTGCCCGATCTCGGCCGAGTACATGGCCGGCGACCAGCGCCAAATCTACCTACCCTGTCCGCACTGCGACCACGCCTTCCGGATCGACTGGGAAGATTTCGTGGTGCCGGACGATGGTTCACAGGATCCCTACGTCATTCCGCCCTGCTGCGGCCATGAGACGGGGGCCATTGTCGAGGAGCGCGACCTTCCCGCCCTCAAGCGCCTGATCCGCGAGCGCCTCGAGCTGGAGGAAACCCTCGGGCCGGATCGGCTGCATGAAATCGGCGACCATCTGGCGGCCGGCTATCTGCCGACCTTCAAATCCGACAATCCAGAAAACCCTGCGCCGGGCAATTCGGTGCCGCGATCGGAGTTTAATCGCTGGCGCCAGCGCCCGACCGAAGGCCGCCTGGGCAGCTATCATTTCTGGCAGATCCTTTCGCCGCTGAAGACCTGGCGGGGCATTGCTCAGGACTGGCGTGACGCTCGCGGCAATCCGGCCGAGGAGGCCTCGTTCCGTCAGCAGAAGCTGGGCCTGCCGACCGTCACAGGCGTGAAGGCTCCCGACCACCAGGTTCTGGTGGAAACCGCAAAGAAGATCGGCGTTATCCCCAAGCAGATCCCGCAGGGGACCTGCTGGCTGAGCCTGCAGGCCGACGTCCAGGGCGACTGCATCGTTTGGTCGGCTATGGCTCACGGGCCGCTGTTCTCGGCCCGCTTCGACAACGGCGTCATCGACAAGGACCCGCTGACGATCGACGCCTGGGCCGAGCTGGGCCGCATCGTCGAGCGCCGCTACGAAGGTCCGCATGTTCGCCCGCTGGGCTTTGACGCTGTCGGCGTGGACTCGGGCGGCGTCGAGGGCGTGACCCCGCGCGTGTACGAGTTCTGCCGTGGCCGATCCAACGTGTATGCGATCAAGGGCGCGTCCCGGCCGATCCCTTCTGGCCTGCCCACCGAGCTGAAGAAGATCAAGGGCAAGGACACCCGCCAGCGGACCATCACCGTCGATCTGCTGTTGGTCGATGGCTACGTGATCAAGCGCTACGTGGCGCTGAGCCTTCAGCAGTTCGTCGCCAGCGGCGATCTGGGCGCGACCCAGCAGGGCGCGCTGCTGTTTGAAGACGACGCGACCGAGGAAGATTTCCGCCAACTCACCGCCGAGGTGTTCAAGCGCCCGGTCGACGCCAAGCCCGGCCAGCGGGGCGAGTGGGTCAAGATCCACGCCAACGAACAGCTCGACCTGGCCGTCTATGGCTGGGCGCTGGCCTATCAGAAGCGCATCCACACCTGGGACGCCGCCCGCTGGGAAATGGTCTTCAAGCAGCGCGCTCGCCTTCAGGAAGAGGCCGAGGAAGCGCCGCTGGCCGCGCTCTGGTCGGCCGAGCCGCCGCGCGTTCCCAAGGCCGAAACGGCCCCCAACCCCGGGACCGAGCGCCGGTCCCTCTTCAGCCGCCGGAGCGACATCTGATGCCCCTGACGTTGCAGGAAGAGGCCCGCCTGGCGCGCCTCGAGGCCGCCTACGAAAAGGCCCTGTCGGGCCAGAGGGCCAAGGTCACCCAATCGGGCGGCCGTCGCGTCGAATACGGCGATGTCGATCTGACCAAGCTCAAGGCTGAGATCGAGGGCCTGCAAGCCAAGGCCACCGACGGTGGCCGTCAACGCGGCGCCCTTCGGTTCCGCCTCTAGCCCCTGGAGACTTCCATGAATGACACCCCCGAAGCCCCGGCCCTCGCCGTGGCCAATCCCGCCGACAAGATCCTGGACAACCTGGACGCCTTCGCCGGCGTCGTCGTCCAGATCCTGGTCGGCGGCGCGCTGCCGCTGAGCTCGGCTCATACGCGCCAGCTGCTGCAGGCCGAGCACAGCTTGAAGGCCTCGACCGCCCAGTTGCGCGACTTGATCGCGGGGCTCGACGACGAGGACTTCGTGCCGCAGGGCATGTTCACCGGCTTCGGCGGCCTGCCTCTGCAGACCGAAAACGATCTGCGCGCCAAGGACGAGGCGCTGATCGCTGATCTTCTGGACGGCGTGCCCGGTGACATCGTGTCGATGCCGCCAGCGGCAGTCGAGCTGCCGATCTTCTCCGAGTTCGGTCGCGAGCTTGTCGGCCTGCCTGACGCCTCTGCGCTGGTCTCTTTGCTGCGCCTTGAAGTCGAGGACATCGATGGCCTGGCTAAGACGCTGAAGGCGCTGAAGGCCAAGGCCGCCGCGCGCAGCGTTCCGGCCGCCAGCGAGGAGCCGGAAGCGGGCGCGTCCGAGGCCGACCCGCCGCAAGCCGATCCCCCGGCCGACGAACCGGCCGCCGCCCCGACGCCGGAGGCTTAACGCACCATGGCCCTGTTGCACCCCAGCGGTCGGGAAATATCCCGCCAGGAAGTCGCCCGCGCGCGAGCTTCGGCCAATGCCGGAGAGGGTCGGCAGGGCCATGCCTATCAGGGCGCGGACACGAACGGCGTTTGGACCGCCAACTGGCCGGCCCGCCTGCAGTCGGCCGACCGTGACTGGCTGCCGGCGCGCAACATGTCGGTCGCTCGCGCACGCGACCTGATTAACAACGAGCTGGGCGGTCGCTCGATTGTCTCGCGTCGCCGCAACGCCGCGATCGGCCGTGGCTGGCGGCGTTCGTCGCGTCCGGCGGCCCGCGCCCTGGGTATGACCCAGGAGCAGGCCCGCGACCTTGGCCAGACGATCGAGGTCGAATGGGATCTCTACGCCTACGGCCACAGCTTTTCTTGCGACGCTGAGCGGCGCTTCACCTTCGGCCAGCTGCTGCGCGTGGCCGCAACCCACCTGATGCAGGACGGCGAGTTCCTGGCGATTGTCGAATGGGCCGGTGAAGAGGCGACCAAGTACAAGACCCGCCTGCGCCTGGTCGATCCCGACCGCCTGTGCAACCCGCGCGGCGTTCCTGACAACGGCAGTGTGCGCCAGGGCTTCAAGATCCGGGGCGGCGTCGAGTACGACCAGAACGACATTCCCGTCGCCTACTGGATCCGCGAGCAGCACCCCAGCGACGTCGGCCTGCAGGTCGCGATGTCAGAGCCCCGCCGCTGGGACCGCTTCGCCCATGCGCTGGGCCGTCCCCAGGTGCTGCACGGGTTCGATCCCGAGCGCGCCGGCCAATCGCGCGGCGTCAGCGCCTTCGCCGCCGCGCTGAAGGGCTTCCGCGCCCTCTCGCGCTTCCAGGACGCCACGCTGCAGAGCGCAGTGATCAACGCCCTGGTGGTCGGCTTCATGCAGTCGAGCGCGGGCCCGGAGGCGGTCAGCGACAGCTTCACGGTCGATGACCTGGCGGGCTTCGAGGGCGACCGCGAGGAGTTCTACAAGACGAACCCGGTCAAGATCGGCGAGGCCATCCTGCCGGTGCTGCCGCTGGGTGACGAGCTGAAGCTGGCCACGGCCAGCAAGGATGTCGGCCAGTTCGATGCGTTCTTCCGGTCCATCTATCGCCTGATCTGCGCCACGCTGGGCGTGACCTATGAGGAAGGGTCGATGGACTATTCCTCGACCAACTATTCCTCGGCCCGCGCCGCGATGATCCCGGCCTGGAAGGAAACCGAGGCCTTTATGGGCACGATCGACGCCATGCTGGCGACGCCGTTCCACGCCGCCTGGCTGGAAGAGGCTTTCGAAGAGGGCCACATCGTTCCGGCCAACGACAACGCCCCCAGCTGGTATGAGGCCCAAGAGGCCTACGCCAAGGGTCGCTGGATCGGACCGGGGCGCGGCTACATCGACCAGACCAAGGAAGTCGCGGCCGCCGCCGGTCGCCTCGAGGCTGGGATCTCGACCCTGGAAGACGAATGCGCCGACCAGGGCAAGGACTATGTCGAGGTCCTGGACCAGCGCGAGTACGAGCTGGCGATGATCGCGGAACGCCCGCATCTGGCCGCGGCGCTGGCGCGGGGCATGAACCCCATGACCGGCCAGGCTCAGCCGGTCGCAGAGGGCCAGGTCGCGCCTGAGGACGCCCGCCCGGCCGCGCGTTCGGCGCTGGCCGCTCTGCGCGCCATCGCGGACTCGCCCGCGCACGAAACCTTCCTGGACGCCCGTCCCGCCGCCTGAGGCCCCCGATGACCAACGCCGCCCTTCTGGCGACGCGCTATGCGCGCCGCCCGCTTCTGCTTGAGCCCGCCGCCGCCCTGCGCTTGGCCGAGCAGCTCCGGACCATCGACGGTCGCGCCTTCTCGCGTCCTGGCCGGCTCGGCGCGTTCATGCGTCAGGTCGGTCTGGCGTTTGGCGGCCGCGACGGTGCGAGCGCCGCTCGCATCCAGGCGATGGAAGATGATGACTACGCCCCGCCGCCTCCGCTCGAGGAGCGCCTGGCCTATTCGCCGCGCTGGGCGGGCGAGGTCGATGACCGAGGCTATTGCTGGGCGCTGAAAGACGGCATTGCGCTGATGCAGTGCGACACCCCGCTGGTTGAGCGCGGCGAGGAATTCTGCGGCGTCGTCTATCACGGCTATGACACGCTCAAAGCCGCGATCGCCGACGCCATCGCCGATCAGCGCGTGCGCGGCCTGTTCATTCGCATGTCCAGCCCTGGCGGCGTCGTCGCCGGCGGATTGGCGGCCCTGGCCAAGTTCATGCGCGAGGTTCGCGCTACTGGAAACGCGGCCGGCAAGCCCATCCATGTGCATGCGGACATGGCCTGCAGCGCCGCCTACTGGATCTCGGCCCAGGCTGACCGGATCACGGCCCCTAAGGTCGGCCTTGTTGGGTCGATCGGCGCGGTCCTGGTCCATGAAAGCTACGAAGAGGCCCTCAAGGAATACGGCCTCGAGGTCACGGCGATCCAGTTCGGCGCTCAGAAGACCGCCGGCAACTGGTGGTCGAAGCTGACGCCCGAGGCGAAGGCGGACCTGCAGGCGGAAATTGACCAGGTCGGCCGCGATTTCGTCGCCGACGTCAACCTGGGCCGTCCGATCCTGACCCAAGAGGCGCTGATCGGCACCGAAGCCCGTGTTTTTCTCGGCGAACACGACGAGGCGGCCCGTTCGGGCCTGGCCTTGGGCTTCGTCGACGCGATCCGAAGCGAAGAAGAGGCCTTCGAGGATCTCTACGCCGAGGTAACGCCCCCGGAACCGGCGCTTGGCGCCGTGCAACCCGTCTCTGGCCAGGCCAGGGACGCCTCAACCTCCCGAAAGGAGACGCTCATGGCCGGTTCGGCCCCTAATCAAGCGGCCCAAGCGGCCCAGACGCGCAAGGCGGCTGCTCTTAAGGCGCTGAGCGCTCAGCGCGCGAAGATCGACGCCGAGATCCAGGCCCTGGAAGGCGAAACCGACGATGAAGGCGCCGAAGCTGGCGCTGAAACGGCCGCCGGCACGGGTGAAGGCTCCGAAGACGACGACGAGGACGGCGACAAAGAGCCCAAGGACGCCCCGGACGCTCCCGAAGGCGCCAGTGAGGCTGAAGCCATCGCCGCCAGCGCTGAGGCCAAGGCTAATCCGGCCGGCGCCATCGCCGCCATCCAGTCGGGCCTGACCCTGGCGCAGTTCAAGGCCATGTCGGGCTCGGGCGCGCTCACCGCCTCGGCCAAACGCTCGCCTCTGGCCGAGGCGATGGCCGGGGCGCGCCGTCTGGGCCCGGACGCTCAGGCCGCCACCCATGCCGAGTCGCCTCTGGTCGCCTCGGCGCGTCGTCAGCGGGAAGCCGCCAAGCGCTGATCGCTCAACGCTGGCCGGCGAGCGCTCTTGCGCCGGCGCCTCCCTATGAACCTCTGAAGGAACAAGTCCCATGGACGTTGTGAAGTTCACCAAGCCGCGCACGGAAGGCGACCTGATCGCCGTGGAGTTCGATCCGAACTACTGCCGTGATGAAGTCACCTTTCTCGCCGGTTCTGGCGCAACCCGCGCCGTTCGCCAGTTCGCCGTCCTGGGCGCGCTGCTGACGGGCACGGTCACGGTCACCGCCGGTTCGGCCGTTTCGGCCAGCGGCGGCACGCCGGGCAACGGCGCGATCGGCACGGTCACCGCCGACGCGGGCGCGCCCGAGGGCGTCTATCAGGTGATCATCATCGAGCCGGCCGCCAATGGCGGCGTGTTCGAGGTGCACCGCCCGGATGGCCAGATCGATGGCGCCGGCGCGATCGGCACGGCCTACAACGGTGCCATCAACTTCACCCTCGCCGACGGTTCGACCGACTTCGTGTCGGGCGACCGCATCCCAGTGACGGTGGACTACGCTGTGACCGGCGCGCGCAAGTTCACCGAAATCGACTTTTCCGCGGTGGATGGTCGCGCCAACGCCGTAGGCGTCGCCCCCCAGGCGCTCACCGTTCCGGACGGCACGGATTTGACCGGTCCCGCCATTCGTCGCGGTCCGATCCTGCTGCGCAGCGAGGAGCTGGTCTGGCCGGCGGGCGCCACCGCCGACCAGAAGGCCGGCGCCATCGCCCAGCTTGCCAGCCTGGGCATCGTCGTCCGCACCAGCGGCTGACCCTAAGCCCGCCTCTCGACCCTCGTTTCCCCTTTCCAAGGACCCAGACACATGCCTACTGCTGTGATCACGCCCGATACGGGCCCGGTCTCGATGCCGTTCAGCGCCGTCGAGCTCACCGCCGCCATCAACGTTCTGCCTGCGCCGTTCGGCCAGATGGAGGCTGACGGCTACTTCCCGGCTGAACCGCTGGCCACCCAGTACTTCTCGATCGACATCGACAACGGCGTTGTCAGCGCCCTGCCGGTGACGGATGGCGCTCCCGCCACCTTGGCCAAGCACGGCTCTTCCGAGTCGCGCATCTTCAAGGTTCCGCAGATCGAGCACCTGGACTCTGTCCGGGCCAACGAGATTCGGGGCTGGACCCAACTGGCAGGTCGCTCGCGTAATCCCGACACCCTGGCCGACCTGGTCAACCGCCGCCTGCTGATCTTCAAGCGCAAGTTCAACCTGACGCTGGAGCTGATGCGGACCTCGGCGATCAAGGGCGTGGTGGTCGACGGCAAGGGCGTCGAAGTCGTCAATCTGTTCACCGCCTTCGGCGTGACCAAAAAGACCGTGTACTTCGACCTCAGCAACGCCAACGCCGATGTCGCCGGCCAGTGCGATCGGGTCTATCAGCTGATCAGCCAGGACCTGAGCGACGAGACCATGACCGGCATCGTCGCCAAGGTCTCGCGCCAGTTCTTCAACGCCCTGATCTCGCATCCGAAGGTCGAGAAGTTCTGGCTGCAGCACCAGGCCGCCCTGCAGCTGGCCAATGTGCAGCGTCGCCAGGACGGCGCCTATCGCGTGCGCGAGTTCGAGTTCGGCAACATCCTGTTCCAGGAGTACTCGGCTGTCGTGCCGATGTGGGGTGGGACCAACACCCAGATCATCGCCTCGGGCAAGGGCCATGCCTATCCGTCCGGCACGATGGACACGCACGTGACCTATGTCGCGCCGCCCGAGGACATCGCCGTCCTCGACGGCTCGGCCGCCGATGTGACCGACTGGATCCACATCACGACCGAGCAGATGAAGCACGGCAAGGGCGTGGAGATGCTGGGTCAGGCCAACTGCGTGCCGATCTGGCGTCGCGTGAGGCTGCTGGTCGAGCTCGACTCCGGCTCGGGCAGCTCGACCGATCCGATCGGCTAAGGCCCTTCGGGTTGTGAATGAGTTTGCGGCGGCGGTCCTGGTGATCGCCGCCGCATTTCTCGTTTCCGCCTGTCTCAGATCATGAGCTGGTCAGAAAATCTCGCGGCGATGAACGCCGACGTCTTCGCCGAGCTGGCGGACGGCCTGGCGACTTGGCCCGGCCTCGCCAACCCAGTGCCGGTGATCATCCGTGGCGAGGACGCCACGCTAGAAATGGGCGGCGCGGAAGCCATCGCCGCCGCCACCTTCCTGGAAGTGCGGGTCGCTGACGTCGCCAACCCGACCAAGGGCCAGGAGGTCCAGTTGGGTTCGGTCACTTACAAGGTTCTAGGCAAGCCGCGCCGGGGCGAGGATTTCTCGGTCTGGATCTGCGAGGTCGCGAAGCTGTAATGCCGCGCGTCGAGATCGATGATTTCGGCGACGTGATGACCGAGCTCGAGCGCGATGTCGCCGCCTCGATCACGGACGCGACGGCCGAAGGGACCGAGCTGCTCAAGCAGGACCTGCGGTCCGACACGGCGGATCATCTCAGCCCGCGCCTGGCCAAGAGCTGGCGCTCACGCGTCTATCCCGCCGGCCAGTCGAGCATGGATCCCGCAGGCTGGGTCTGGACCAAGGTTCCAAAACTGGTCGACGCCTTTGATCGCGGCGTGACCATCAAGTCCGCGCAGGGTCTGTGGCTAGCCATCCCAACGGCCGCCGCCGGCGCCAAGGGCTACACCCGCGACTCGGTGGGTCGCGCCTATGGCGCTCGGCCTAAAATGGAGCGCGTCACGCCGGGCGGCTTTGAGCGCCGCACCGGGCTGAAGCTGAGGTTCGTGTTCAAGTCGCGTCGCGTGTCGCTCCTGGTGGTCGACGGCGCGCGCTATGACAGCCGGGGTCGCGCAGCGCAGCTCAAGGCGCGTGGACGTAACGCGCGCCTGTATCGCGAGGGCGGAAAGACCATCGTGGTTTTCATCCTGGTGCCCCAGGCCAAGCTGAAGAAGCGCCTTGATGTCGACGGCGCGGCCGCCCGCGCCGAAGCGCGCATGCCCGCCCTGCTGACCAAGCACTGGAGATAGAGATGGGCACGAAACGCGAAGCGATCCTGGCCGCTGTCGAGACCCTGCTGCAATCAGCCGTTCCGCTGTCCAGCGTCAGCCGCGACGAGGTCAAGGCCGACGAGATCGACCCGGCAGGGACCTTCGTTGTGTTCGACGGCGACCCTGGCGAGCCGGAGATCGACCTTTCGCCGCTGCGCTACACCTGGACCCACCGGATCCCGGTCTCGGTCGGGGCGCGCGGCGGCGATCCGCGGGGCCTGCTGGACACCGTTCTGAAGTCGGTCGGCGTGGCCATCTCGGCCAATCGCACCCTGGGCGGCTTGTGCGAGTGGCTGGACGCCGAGGCGCCCTCGCCCGATCCGCTCGAGGCCCCCGGCACCGAGGTCCACCGCTGGACCGACCTGATCATCATCGCGACCTACGCGACGACCTCGCCGCTCGGCTGATGCCGTAAGGCCCCCTTAGCCCCCGGAGATCATCATGGGTTCCTATGCTTCACGCGCGCGCGGCGCAAACATCGTCCTGGCTCACGCCTTCGAGGCCGACTACGGCGTCTCGCCGGGCTCGGGCTATCGCCTGGTTTCGGTCTCGTCGCAGGACCTGGGCGACGAGCAGGGCCGGGTCAAATCCGACCTGCTGGGGCGTGGTCGCAAGCCCCAGCCGTCGAGCCTGGATGTGATCAACAATCGCGGCAGTCTGGTCGTGCCGGTTGATCAACGCCTGATCGGCGTCTGGCTGAAGCAACTGCTGGGCGCCCCCACCACCACCCAGGGCGTTGCGGCGACTGGCCAGATCGCCTTTGCCGCCAACCCGGCTGCGAACGACACGATCACGGTCGGTGGCCAAGCCTTCACGTTCAAGTCGTCGGCGCCGACGGCCAACCAGATCTTGATCGAAAGCAATCTGGCCAAGACCCTTCGCAATGCGGTGCGGGTGCTCAACACTAGCGCCGTCGCCGGCGTCGCTGCCGCCCGCTACGCCTTGAACACCGACCTCAACGCCATCGTTGTGACGCACAAGACGGTCGGCACGGCAGGCAACAGCTTCGCCCTGGCGGCGTCCGTCGCGACGCCCTCGGGCTCGACCCTGTCGGGTGGTTCCACCAGCGGCCCTTACAACCATGTCTTCAAGGCCGGCTCGCAAAGCCTGCCCAGCGCGTCGGTCGAGGTTGGCAACACCGATGTCGGCCAGTACCGCATGAACTACGGCATCATGATCGACAGCCTGTCGATCCCGCTGGCCCGGTCGGGCAATCTCTCCGCGACGCTGGCCTACATCGCGCAAGGCGAGAAGGCCGCGACGGGCTCGACCGGCGCCGGAACCCCGGCCGTTCTCGCCATCGACCGCTTCTCGCAGTTCGCCGGCGTGATCGACATTTTCGGCGCGCCGATCGGCAATGTCGTCTCGGGCCAGGTGGTGGTGAATAACGGGCTGGACGTGGCGGAGAACATCCGCCGCGATGGCCGCATCGACGGCGCGGATCCGGGCGAGCTGACGCTGGAGCCGCAGTTCACGGCGCGCTTTGGCGATCAGTACCTGCTGGACCTGGCCACGAACGATACGCCGGTGACGCTGAGCTTCGGCTGGGCGCAGGGCGCGGCGTCCCTGACCTTCCGCTACAGCCAGGTGCGCCTGCCCAAGCCGAAATTCCCCGTCTCCGGCCCCGGGTCGATCCAGGCTTCGTTCACCGCCATGGGCGAGACCGACGCCGCCAATGAGGCGCTCGAGGTCATCCTGGTCAACGACGTCGCCAACTACGATTGATTGCCCTTCCCTATCAACTGCAGCCTGGGTGCGAGCGCCGCTCGCACCCTTTCGCATGAGCGCTTCCATGAAATTTAATCCCCACGCTGTCGCGGCTCCTCTGACGGTCGCCCTGCCCGATGGCGCAACCATCACCCTGCGCCCCTGGGCGTCCGGCGCCGTGGCGGCCGCCCGGGCGGCCTATGCCGCCGCCCTGGCGGAGACCGGCAAGAAGGCCGACGCAGACGTCGCCTTCACCGCCGGCGCGGTCGCGTGGGCCGCCATTGCCTGGACTGGCGTCGAGGATCTCGAGAGCGGCCAGCCTTTGCCCCTCGAGGAGAGGTGGGTGACCGTGATGGTGACCCAGTTGCCGGAGGCCATGGACGCGCTGGACCGGGCCTATGTGCTGCCGGGCATGGCGCTGGAGCGGGAAAAAAACGCATCCGGGTCCGCGCAAGATGGCGCTGGGCAGGCGTAGGACCCGAAGACAGCCAGTTGGGCGCGCCCTGGGGCGGGCGGGACTTCTGCGCGCACTGCCCGGCGGTGTGCGACGACTGCCCGGACCGAACCCACGCCTGCGAGACCGCCGAGGGCGAGGCGGTCTGGAATCACTTCGTCCGCAGCGAGCGCCAGCTGCGGGTCGGCATGTCCGGCCCCTACGCCCTGGATTTCGCGGCGGTGCTGCTCTCCGCCCAGGTCCTGGGCCTTGATCTTCCCCTGATCGCCGAGCTGCTCGACGAGCTCGAGCCGCTGATCATCTACGCTTGGAGGCCTCAAGATGACGGTTAGACAGGTCGGCATCCGCCTGAAGACCGACGGCAAGACCGAGGTCCGCCGCGACTTCCAGGAAATCGCCCAGGACGGCAAGGCGGCAGGCCAGGCGATCGTCACCGGCATGAACGCCGGGACGACGTCGCTGGACAAGCAGGCCCAGGCACTGGACCGGCAAACCGCTAAGTGGCGGGCCATGGCCGCCGCCGCCAAGGCGGCCCAGGCGCAGGAAGAAGCTGCGGCGGCGAGCCGCGCCAAGCTTGACGCCATTCTCGGGATCGGCGGCGGCGGCAAGTCGGCGGCGGCTTCGGCTGAGGTTTTCATGGGCAATTCTTTGTCCAAGCAGCAGCTGGCCGGTCGCTTGAATCTGGCGCGTCAAGGCGCCGACGTCTTCACCACGGGGTTCATGGGTATGAACCCGGGCATGATTGCGATCCAGCAGGGGCCGCAGATCATCGACGCTTTGGCGACCTCGGGTATCAAAGCCACGCCCGCCCTGATCGGCGTGGGCGCGGCAGTCGGCGGGGTCGCGGCGGCCGTGGCGATCGCGGCGGTGTCGCAAGCCAAGTATGAGTCCAGCCTGAAAGGTGTCGAGGTGGCGACCAAGGGCCTTGGCGCGGCCTCAGGGCTCACCGCCGAGCAGGTGACGCGACAGGCCGAAGCGGCGGCCGACGCCAACGAGATCTCGCGCAGCGCCGCGCGCGAGTTCGCCGCGGAGTATGTCTCGACGGGCAAGATCGGCATGGGCGTGCTGCAGGACCTGGTGGGCATCACCAAGGACTATGCGGCGACCACGCGCCAGGACGCCGCCGGAGCGACCAAGGAGCTGGCGGCCGCCTTCTCGGACCCGGCGCGGGGCGCGTCGGATCTGAACGACAAGCTGCGCTTTCTGAGCGGCGCCGAGCTAGAGCATATCGAGAACCTGGCTCGCGCGGGTCGCGAGGCCGAAGCCCAGGCGATCCTGGTCGACAAGCTAAAAGGCTCGCTGATCGACGCCTCGGATGCGACCACGGGATGGGGCCGCACCGCCGACGCGCTGAAGCTAAAGTGGGATCGGGTCGCCGAGGCGGTCGGCAGGGCTGTCGATCGCATGGTCACGGGCGGTGATCGTTCCGACCGCATCGCCGCCGCGCAAAAGACCATCCAGGACGCCGCCAAGGCGCTGGAGAACGAGCCGGAATGGGCCCGCCGCATCCCCGGAAGCGCCGCCTCGCTTTGGGAGAAGCGCCGGCAAGAGGCGCAGGCGGAACTGACCAAGCTGCGCGCTCAGGAAGCGGCAGACGCCGCGAAGGCCAAGCAGACGATGGCCAATGAGGCCGATGCGGACCGAAAGGCCCTCGTCACGCGCTACAACCCCGGCGCCGCCCGCCTGGCGCAAGCCAAGGCCGACCGCGACAACCTGATGCGGCTGGGCACGCCAGATGAAGCCAGCCGCAAAGCCCTGAGCGAGCTCAACAAGGAAATCGCCGCCCTGGAAAAGGGCTACAAGAACGCGGGCGCCGCCGCTTCGGCCTTGTCGAAGGCCCAGCGCGAAGCCGCCAAGGACAGCCGGGACGCCGCTCGCAAGGCCGCCGAGGCCAAGCGAGACGCCGATGACCTGGAGCTGCGCCGCCTGCGCGAGGATGTGACCGTGGCGCGGATCGGCGGCGATGCGTCGATCATCGCCGCCGCCGAGCAGGAACTGCGCCTGCGCGAGACGATCATCCAGCGCGAGCGAGACGGCATGAGCGCCACCGCCGCGCGCCTGGAAGCCGAGCGCCAGATCTCGCGCGAGCTGCTGGCCCAGGCCGCCGCCCTCAAGGCCGAGAACAGCAACGTCAACCTGGATAAGGATGGCTTTGTGTCGGCCGAGGCGCGCATGGCCAAGGCCCTGGCGGAAATGAGCGGCGTGAAGGCCTTCAGCGCCAAGACGGCCTTGTTCGAGGATCTGCGGGTGAACACCCGCCTGGCCTTCGGCGACGGTCTCATGGAAGCGGCCGAGGGCGGCGACTTCTTTAAGGTGTTCACCAGCCGCCTGAAATACGCCGCCGCCAGCGCCCTGGTCGGCATCGCCACCGATGGCCTGTTCGGCAACCGCGACGGCAGCAAGAGCGGCCTGATCTCGGCCGCCATGAAGTTCTTCCTGCCCAAGAACCAGTACGCCGCCGGCACCTTGTCGTCGGCCGCCGGTCTGGCCCTGGTGGGCGAGAAGGGGCCGGAGATCGTGGACCTGCCGGGCGGGTCGCGGGTGTTCACCGCTGAGGAGACCCGCCGCCTGGCGGCCGCCAGCCGCGCCGGCATGGCCGGCCAGGCGCTGAACGTCACCTATGCGCCCACCTATACGATCAATGGCGGCGACGAGGCGGCGATCAAGCGCCTGGAAGCCGCCCAGGCGCAGGATCGGGCGGAGTTCGCGGCCCGGACCATCACGACGGTGCAAGACGCGCTCTCGCGCCGGATCTTGAAGGCGAACTGATGGCCATCACCTTCCCCCGCCCCATGCCCGAAGCCGGCGCCGCGCGACAGACGTTCGAGCTGGGCCGTCGAGATTTCCTTTCGCCGGAGACTGGCGGCCGGGTGGGCTCTATCGCTGTGGGCCCGCCCGTCTGGGTGGCGGAGTGGAGCCTAGGCCAGGGCGGTCCGCGCCGCGCCGACGAGTGGGTCGCGTTCGTCGACAGCCTGGAAGGTTCCAAGCGGCTGTTCGTCGGTCGGGACCTGTCGCGTCCCTACCCGCTGGCCTATCAGGACACGGCGCTGGCTGGCCTGACGCGGGCCGCGGGCGGGGCCTTCAATGGGGCCGCTTCGGCCTGGTCAATCGACACCGACGACGACGGCGCGCCGATCCTGGTCCTGTCGGGCCTGCCGGCGTTCTTCCGCCTGTCGCGCCGCGACTATGTCGGGTTCCGCTGGACGACTGAGGGGGTCGAGCGCCGCGCCCTGGTGCGCCTGGCCAAGGACTACACGGGCACCGGCGAGGGCTGGGGGCTGCTGCCGATCCAGCCGGCGGTGCCGTCGATCGTGCCGCCGACCGCGACGGCGCATTTCGATCTGCCCGGGTGCCTGATGCGTCTGATCCCGGACAAGACGGTCATCGGCGCGATGGATCGCCGCCTGGCCCCTGCCGTCACCGTCGCGGCCATCCAGGATCTGCTGCCATGAAGCTGCTTTCCTCAGAGGCGCAGGCCGCCATCGAGGCCGGTACGGCGGTGTCGAGCGGCGCGGTGCTGATCGGCACGACGCCCACCCCGGTGCAGGTCTGGGGCGGCTATGGCGAGCTGACGTTCGGAAGCCCGGCCTATACCTTCCAGGGCGTCGGCGACCACGGCCTGATCCGGGCGTCCGGCGGCCAGCTGGGCGGCGCGGCCCAAGGCGTGACGCTGGAGCTGTCAGGCGTGGAACCCGCCTTGCTGGCGCTGCTGGACCAGGCCGCGATCGCCCAGGCTCCGGTGATCATCTGGCGGCTTCTGTTCGACGCCACCGGCCGCACCCTGCTCGACTATCCGGTGTTCACGCGCGGCCGGCTCGACAAGGTGGTCGAAACCTCGACGGTCGGCGGGGCCTCGACCCTGACGGCATCGGTCGAGGGCGCGGCCAAGGCCCTGGGCCGCAACCGGGCCCGCACGCGCAGCGACGCCGATCAGCGGCTGGAAGAGCCCGACGATGCGGGGTTCAGCGCCACGGCCTATGCCGGATCCAAGGTGCTGTACCTGGGCGGCAAGATCCCGGCCAACGCCTCGAGCGGCGGCGCCTATGTCGGCGGCGGCGTGGGCGGCGGCAAGTTCGTCTTCACCGACATGATGAGTTTCTGACCATGCGCGATGATCTGGCCTTGGTGGCCTTTCTGGCCGCGCGGATGCGAGCGCCGTTCGCATGGGGCCGTGAGGCCAATGACTGCGTGTCGTTTGCGGCGGCTGCGGCCTTGGTCCAGACCGGCCGCGACGTGCTGCCGGCGGATGTGACCTGGCGCAGCGCGCGGGGCGCGGGCCGGGTGCTGCGCCGCCTGGGCGGCCTGGAAGCGGCAGTGGACGCCCAGTTGCCGACGATCGCGCCGGCCAAGGCGCGGCGGGGCGATGTGGCCCTGGTCGAGACGCGCACCGGCCCGGCGTTGATGATTTTCGAAGGGGCCGCCCTGGTCGGCCCCGGCCCGACCGGCCTGATGCGCCGCCCGCGCGCAGACGCGCGCAAGGCCTGGTCGCTGGACTGACCCGGATGCCCAAGCCCTTGAAACGTCGCCTGGCCCTGCTGGCCACGGCGGCCGCGATCGCTTTGGCGCCTGGCGTCGCGCATGCGGATCCGATCACGACGGCGATTGTCGCGGTCGTAAACGCAGTCGGTGGCGCGGCCGTCGCCGCGTCTATTGGCAATTTCCTGGTCGCCTATGGCGCCGGGATCTACGCCACGGCCGCTAGCTGGGCGCTGGGCAAGCTGACGGCGCCGAAGGTCTCGTCGGCTTCGCAGGAGCGCCAAGCGGCCGTCACCCAGCTGACCCTGGGCGAGGTGGCGCGGGAGGCGATCGTGGGCCGCGCGGCCACTGGCGGATCCCTGGCCGACGCTTACTACTACGGCGGGACCAACGGCACCGATTGGAACGCCTTCGTCATCGCGATCGCGGACCACCCTTGTGACGCCCTGGAAGGGTTCTACGTCAACGACACCTATGTGCCGTTCACCGGCGATGGCGAGGTGACCGGCTATGGCGGCCAGCTGCGCGTGGTCTGGCGGCCGGGCGAGGCCGACGACGCTGACCTGCCCAGCAACGTCCAGGGCCTGGGGCCGGCGACGGCCGCCGGTTCGATGAAGGGCGTGGCGCGGGTGTTCGTCGCCTACAAGGCCGACGCGCCGGACTCGAAGAACCCGATCTGGACGGCCGGTCGCCCGCAATTCCTGTGGGTCGTGCGCGGGGCTCGCCTCTACGACCCGCGCGAGGACGATACCGTGGTCGGCGGTGAAGGCGCCCAGCGCTGGGATGATCCGTCGACCTGGACCTGGTCTGAAAACGCCGAGCTGGCCCGCTACGGGTTCAATCGCGGCTTCTACGCCTTCAACCAGGTGGATGATCAGAACCGCCTGCGGGTCGGCCGGGGCCTCAGCGCCTATGAAGCGCCGCCCGAGCGGGTGATCGCGGCGGCCAATCTGTGCGATGAGCTGGTCGAGATCGACGAAACCACCAGCGAGCCGCGCTATCGGGTCGGCGGCGTCATCCGCGCCAACGAGTCGTTCGACCGGGTCGAGCAGATGTTCGCCGACGCCATGGGCGGCTACATCATCCAGCCCGAGGGCGGCGTCGCGGTCGATCCTGGCCAGGCCAAGACGCCGGTGGCGTCGATCACGGACGACGAGATCCTGGCCGGCTTTCCGATCAGCGTCACGCCGTTCCGGTCTGACAGCGACCGGGTCAACACCGTGGTGGCCCGCTACATCGAGCCCAGCCAGAAATATGCTGACACCGCCGCCGGCGTGAAGCGCGACCCGGCCGACATCGTCCGCGACGGCGGCCCCATGGAAGAGGTTCTGTCGCTGCCTCTGGTGCCCTACCGCACCCAGGCCGAGCGCCTGGCCGAATACCGTCGCCGCCAGCATCGCCTGGAGCGCCTGGCTAGCATCACCCTCGGCCCGCGCTTTGCGTTCATCGAAGAGGGCGACTGGATCGAGTGGAGTTCGGCCCGCTGGGGCGATGCACCCAAGCTGTTCCGGGTGACGGCCTATGCGCTGGATCAGGGCTGGCGCAACACCCTCTCGGTCGAGGAAACGGCCTATGAGGTCTTCGGCTTCGGCGGCGAGTACACGCCGGTCGAGGTGCAGACGCCGGCGCTGCCGCCCGGCGCCCTGGCCCTGACGGGTGTCAGCGCCATGGCCATCCAGCTGGCCGGCGAGAACGACGAGCTGACACCGGCGGTGCGGCTGTCCTGGACCACGCCGGTCGATCGCGCCATCGACCGGATCCGGGCCGAGGTTCGCCTTACCGGCGAAACCGACGTGGCCTCGACCACGACCGACGAGGTCAACGAGGGCGTGCTGGTCGTGACCAACGGCGTGCCGCCGTCCGCGTCGATCCAGGTGCGGCTCTATCCGATCGGCCTGCCCGGCCGTGCGGTCATTCCCAGCAGCTGGATCTCGCTGTCGACCGCCGGATTGATCGCCACCGACACAAAAGCCTTTGGCGGCCTGACGGCGGACCAGATCCAGGGTATCGAGGCGGCCGCCCGCAAGGCGCAGCTGGACGTCATGAACGCGCGCCTCAAGGCGTTGGCGGATCTCAACGCCGCCATGGCCCAAATTCGCGCGGTCCTGGAAGGCCGCCCCATGGGTGAGGTGCTCGTCGAGCAGCGCGACATCCTGGTGCAGACCAATGTCACGGTGGGCGAGAACACGGCCGCCATCACGGCCGAGACCCTGGCGCGCCAGACGGCCGTGTCAGCCGAGGCCTATGCTCGAACTTTGCTGGCGACCGACTATGCCGGATTCAAGGCCTCGGCCGAGACCTCGCTGGCGACCTTGTCGACCACGACCAGCGCGACGGCGGCCAGCCTGACGACGCTGTCGACCGACTACAGCGGCTTCAAATCAAGCACGACCTCGACGCTGGCCAGCCAGAGCACCGCGATCAGCACGACGGCCGCCAGCCTGACGACGCTGGAGTCGACGGTGGGCGCCAACAAGGCCAGCGCCGATGCAGGCTTGCTGACGCTGACCAATGGGGTCAGCACCCTGTCGACCCAGTACACGACCTTGAGCTCGACGGTGTCGAGCAACAAGGCCAGCGCCGACTCGAGCATTTCGACGCTGACCACGAGCGTCTCGTCCGTCTCTTCGACGGTGACGGCGCTTTCCAGCGACTACAGCGGGTTCAAGTCCAGCGCCAACGCGTCGCTGACGACCCTGTCATCGGCCCAGTCGACCCAGGCCACCCAGATCACGACGCTGCAGTCGAACGCGACCTCTCTGTCGGCGACGGTGACCTCGCAGGCCGCGACCCTGGCCGACGTCAGCAGCAAGGTGGCTGTCGCGCGTTTCGTGGTCGAGGCGGCCGCCTCAGGCGGTCTGCCGGCGCGCCTGGCGCTGACCAGCGACAGCCTGGGCGGATCGAACATCGCGCTCTCGGCCGCCAAGATCTACTTCGGGGACAACACGGTCTTTAACGACGCCACCGACACGCTGCGCACCGTCACCGGCTCAACGGCCTACGTGATCGCCTGGGGCGAAGCGTTCGGCGTCGACGGGGACCTTTTGTCCTGGATTGGCCCGGCCTCGGTGCCTACAGGCAGCGCGACGCGCTCCAACGCCTATTTCTACACGGCCAAGACCACGCCCTATCTGGGCGGCAGCGCCCTGCCGACCGGCGGCGGCGGCGCCGGTTTCGAGGTCAACCTCTCAACGCCCTTGGTCACTGGATCTCGCTCGGGCGTCGGTTCGGCCACGACCGACAACGTCAGCGTCTCGACGACGGGCGGTGACGGCTCGGTGAGCTACTCCTGGGCCTCGCTTTCAGGCGCTAGCTTCACCATCAGCTCCACGACGGGCTCGCTGGTGTCGTTCACGGGCTCCATTTCGTCGCTCGGCCAGACCCTGGATGGCTACTGGCGGGTGACCGCCCGCGACTCCGCCGGCCACGTCGCCTTCGCCGACGTCCACATCCTGATCTCCGAAACCTCGTAGGGCGCAGCCTGATGACCACCACGCCTACCCAGCACGCGACGGCCATCGCCGCCGCGATCGCGACCTTCCACGCCGGCGGTTCGCAATCGGCGCTGGCGGCCGCCCTGGCGGCCGCCCTGGCCGACTATGACGACATCGGCGGTCTGGCCCAGCGGATCGAGGATCTGATCACTGAAAATCAAACGATCATCTCGGCGCTGCAGCTGTTTACGCCGAAAGGTGGCGTTGACCTTGTCTCTGAGCTGCCGACCGATGAAGTCCTGGGCGCTTTCTATATCGTCACCACCGGCGAGTTCGCGGGCCACGGCTACATCAAGACGGGCCTGGGCTGGGAAAGCCTTGGGCCGGTGCGCGGCCAGACGGGTCCAGCGGCCTGGACGGCTGTGAGCGCCTGGGTCGAAGGCGAGAACTATGTGGTAGGCCCGCCCGCCAGCGCCGTGACTCAGGGCGGCGAGACGTTCGTCTGCGCCATCGCGCACACGGCGGGAACCTTCGCGACAGACCTTGCGGCGGGCAGATGGATCAAGGTGGCGGCCAAGGGCGCTACCGGGGCCACTGGAGCGACCGGTGCCACGGGCCCGACTGGGCCCACGGGCGCGACCGGCCCCACGGGAGCGACGGGCGCAACCGGTCCAACGGGGCCGGCGCCAAATCTGACGATCGGCACGGTTTCAAGCGGCGGCTCGCCGGCGGTCACTATCACGGGGTCGTCGCCCAACTACGCCCTCAACTTTACCCTGCAGCAAGGGCCTACGGGGTCGACCGGCGCGGCCGCGACGATCTCTATCGGCACGGTCACGACCTTGACGCCCGGCTCGCCGGCGACGGTGACCAATGTCGGGACCGCCGGCGCTGCTGTGCTGGATTTCGCCATCCCTCAGGGCGCGGCGGGAGCGGGGTCAGGCGACATGATCGCCGCCAATAACTTGTCGGAGCTGGTCAATAAGGCCACGGCGCGCACCAATCTCGGCGTGGCGCTGGGCAGTGACGTTCAGGCCTACAGCGCCAAGCTGTCGGCCTTTTCAGGGCTTACCGGCGGTGCCGACCTTCTGGCCTACTTCACCGGCGCCAGCGCCTTGGCGACCACGTCTCTGACCGCGTTCGGCCGATCGCTGATCGACGACGCCGATGCGAGCGCCGCGCGCACCACCCTAGGCCTGGTGATCGGCACGAACGTCCAGGCCTACAACGCCAATCTCGCTGCATTGGCAGGCCTGACCGGCGCGGCTGACAAGCTGTTCTACTTCACGGGCGCAGGTACGGCGTCGACGGCCGACCTGACCAGCGTGGCGCGCACGCTGCTGGCCCAGACCACCCAATCGGCGATGTTGACCACGGGTCTCGGCTTGTCGGCCAATGGCGCGAGCCTGGTCACGGCTGCGAACTATGCGGCCATGCGCACCGCCCTGGGGCTGGCGATCGGCAGCGATGTCCAGGCGTATAACGCCAATCTCGCCGCTCTGGCGGGCCTGACCGGCGCGGCCAACAAGCTGGCCTATTTCACCGCAGCCAATGCGTTGAGCTTGACCGACCTGACCGCCTTTGGGCGCACGCTAATCGGACTGGCTGACTATACGGCGCTCAAGGCCGGCCTGGCCCTGGCGATCAGCGATGTATCGGGCCTGACTGCTGCGCTGGCCGCCAAGCAAGACGCCCTGACCAAAGCCGTCGCGGGCGATATTCGAACCGGAACCGACGACGCCAAATATTTGACGGCCAAGTCGCTCTATGACGCCTCGGCGGCTGTGGCGCTGACCGATGGCGCGACGATCGCCGTCGACCTGGCGACGGGGTTGAACTTCTCCGTCACCCTGGGGGGGAACCGGACGCTTGGTGCGCCGACCAACGCCAAGCCGGGCGCGAGCGGGGTGATCGTGGTCAAGCAGGACGGCACGGGATCACGCACGCTGGCCTATGCCTCGGCCTGGAAATTCCCCGGGGGCGCGCCCACGCTCTCGACGGCGGCCAATGCGGTCGACGTGATCTCCTACTATGTCGAGAGCACCTCTGTGATCTATGCGATGCTTTCTAAGGGGCACGCCTGATGTTCCCCTTTAAAAGCCCGCCGTTGTCGGGCGGGGATCGGCCGCCCGTCATCCAGAATTTCACAGCCGGCCAGACCGCCACTGGCATCACCCCACCCCTTGGGGCAAAGAAGCTGATCGCCGAGCTGCTCAGCGGCGGAGCCCCGGGCTTCATTGGGGCGGATGAAGACGAGAACGGCAACCCCGATGAAGCGGGAAGCGGCGCCGGCGGGCACTATTTGCGCGTGTCGTTTCAGCTAGGTGCTGGGCAGTCCTTTGAGCTTTCAGTCGCGGCTCTAAAGGCGGCTGAGTTTGAGCAAGCAGCCTATGGCAACAACAGCTACATCTACATGTACACATACGGGGTAAGCAGCGGCTACCTCGCGTTCTGCAATGCGCCCGCCAACGCCTACGCCTCCAACGGAGGCTACTCAACAAGCATCGAGGGGGTGGTCGTCGAGCAGTTTACCCGCGGCTCAAACGGCGCAACGACCGACATCAACAGCGGAGCTGATGACCCTCGGTCAGGTGGCGCGGCGGCGTCAGGCGGCTCGCTTGTCGGAGGTGTGGGTGGCGCCCCAGGGGAAGCAGGCTCCGGACCCGGAGGCGGCGGCGGATACGCCCCTGGAGATCCCGGTTCTGGCGCCGGAGGCTACATCCGCCTCACCTGGACTTTCTAGGAGGTATCATGAAATACGCGATTCCGGCTGACGGCGGCTTCCAGCGTCTTTATGGGCAGCCCTTTGCCCTCGATGGCGTGCAGTACCCTGGCAACGTGATCGATCTCTGGTCGGCTGAGGACCTGGCGGCGATTGGGGTGCTGGCGATTACGCCAGCCGCCGCGCCTCCGGAAGGTGAGAGCCTTATGTCGATCGAGCTCGAGCTGGTTGACGGCCAGCTGGTGGAGGTCGGCGTCTATGGCCAGCGGCCACTGCCGCCTGAGGTGCCCATGCACAAGATCCTGAAGGCGGCGCTGATCACGCCGTGGGCGGGTCACGCCAACCTCGATGCGGCCATACGAGTGGCGTTCGCATCGCTGCCGCATCCGCAGAACGTGCTGGCCCTGGCGGAGTATGAACGCGCCCCGAACTTTGTCACCGCCGGCGTCACGACCCAGAACACCAAGGCGGCGCTGGGCATGACGGACCAGCAGTTCCGCGACCTGGTGCTTCTGGCCGACAGCATGGCCTGACGGCCAGAGATCTCGCTGACAACCCGACGCTGTCGCGTCGCCAGCTCGTCTGGCGGCGCGCAGTCGCGCATCTGAACCTTACGAAAGGAGACCCCATGGCCACGGCCTATGTCACCCTCGCGCCGATCGGCGCCAAGGACCGAAACGGCAACGAGATCCCGCTGCTGCGCGGACGTCCGCTCAAGGACGCTGCCGTGACGGTTGGTGCAACGAATACGCCGCTGGGCGCGGGGTTCACGGTTCCGGACGATGCGGAGGGCGAGATCGCGACCTATGCCTGGTTTGTGACGGCCGTGGACGCGAACATGAAGGTGGTCTCCGGGGCTGCCCCCAACGCTCAGACGGGTACGGGCTGGCGGATTTTGCAGGGCGAGACCATCCCAATCAAATGCGAAGAGGCGGGCGAAACCTTGGCCCTGGTCACCCTATGAGCCGGCATTTTCTGAACCCGGGTTTCACCCGGGGGCTAGGCCTCACCCCAGTCAAGGGTGGTGGGGTCATCCGCACCCTCACGATCATGCGCGACGCCCTCGTTTTGCGCGACACGCAAAGGCTGACCGACAATGGCTGATCTGATCG